>JBGANK010000070.1:0-15931 GCA_044222395.1 Hyphomicrobiaceae bacterium
ACAGCGCCGAATTGTCGGGGCTGCAACCGCGATACTTGGCCGGCAGCACGCCCTCCTCCCCTTATTCACTGATGGCCGGCCCCGTCGCCAACGAGAAGGAAGCGCATCGCAGTTGCGGCTCGCTGCAGGCAAAGGGGACGCCTTGCACAGTAGAAGCGTTCAGCGGTAATTCGCTGTAGGGCAGGTTCGATCACCCGAAATGCAGGCAGCAATGCCAACCGCGGCCGACAGGTTGTGACCTGACGGCTCGCGTTGGCATCACGCATTCTTGGGATGGAATAGAGGAGTGCGGTCGCGCGCTCTTGAGACTGCGAAAGCGGCGTCAACAGACACAGCGCGGGCCCGGCACTCTTGCGCACCGATGGCAGAGGCTAGTGGATGATCGGCTCAAGCGTTCGGCTTCGGGCAGGTCGATACGCCCAGAAGCGAATACGCCGGGCATGTTCCCAGAATGGCCGTCAGCAGCGGCACGACGCCGATCCAACCCCACTTAGAGGCCGGGACGCCGGGCAAATAGCCGAGTGCCAAGGCAATCAACACGCCGCCGACGATGATCCTCAGGAGGCGATCAATTGTTCCGACGTTGGTGGTCATATCCTGCTCCAATGATTGTTTCGCGCTGCGCGCAATGCCAAGCCGCGAACGAACTCGATCGAACACTGAACGAAACGCGCTGCCAAAATCATTATCGCAGGGGTTTACTATTGTCCGTGACGGTAATCACACAGCACACAGGCTTCTGAAGTCTTTTGCTCATTGGGAACTTCAGCGCCGGATGCGTTCGGATTCAGATCTCGACGCCGGTTAGTGCGCTGAGGCCGCCACGATTCAGGATTCTGACGCGGCCGCGTTCAAGTGCCACAAGACCTTGTGCTTCGAAGCGCTTCAACCTGCGGCTTACCACCTCACGTGCGGTGCCGATGTCGAGCGCCAGCTCCTGATGCGTCTCGGCGACGCTGTCGTTGTCGCCGGCCCGCTGCAGCAGGCGGGCGGCAAGGCGCGATTCGGTTCGGTGAAAGGCCAATTCATCGACCAGCGAGACCAAATCGAATATTCGCCGGGTCTGCACCAACAGCACTGCATCGCGGAATTGGGCTGAGGCAGCCAGCATCTCTCGGAACAGGCCGCGGCTCAAGGCAACACCCTCGATCGCGGTGTCGGCAACACCCTCGGCCTGATACGGCCGCTCGCCCATCATGCAAGCGATCGACATGACGCAGGTCTCGCCGGGCTGGACGCGGTAGAGCTCGATCTCGCGTCCGGATTCCGACGACATGCGGACGCGAACCAGCCCCTTGGTGAGCAGCACCAGTCGCTCGCAGGCTTGTCCCGGCTGGAACAGGATGGCGCCAGCAGGGGCCGAGATCGGCTCATATCGTCCAACAAGCAGGCGAAGAGCCTCGCCATCAAGTCCAGGAATGGCAGGCACGTCGCCCGACTTTTCCATCGAAGCCATGATCGCTCTGGCCTCCACCTGCTCAGATCAACATCACAAGCGCTGCCGGCCCACCATCGCGATCAAAGCTCGGAGGAGGAGAAGGTGTCGCAGGACTGCATCTGGCCGCCTTCGAAGCCCTTGCGGAACCAGCGGACGCGCTGGGCCGAGGAACCATGCGTGAAGGCGTCGGGGACGACGTGGCCTTGCGTCTTCTTCTGGATCATGTCGTCGCCAATCGCGCTGGCGGCGTTGAGACCCTCCTCGATGTCACCCTGCTCGAGGCGCTTGTTGAGCTGGTGGTTGAGGTTCGCCCATACGCCTGCAAGGCAGTCGGCCTGCAGCTCCATGCGAACCTGCAGCGCATTGGAGTCGCGCTCCGACATGCGCTCCTTCAGGCTTTGCACCTTGTCGGCGATGCCCAGCTGCTTTTGCACGTGGTGGCCGACCTCGTGGGCGATGACATAGGCCTGAGCGAAATCGCCCGGCGCCTGGAAGCGGCGCTTCAACTGCTCATAGAAGGTCAGATCGACATAGATCTTCTGGTCGATCGGGCAATAGAACGGTCCCATCGCCGACATGCCGGTGCCGCATGCGGTGCGCGTCGCCCCGGAGAACAGCACCAGCTGCGGCTCGCTGTAGTCCTTGCCAAACGACTTGAAAACGCGGTTCCAGACGTCCTCGGTATCAGCAAGGACGCGCTTGACGAAGGTTCCCATTTCGTCGCTTTGACCGGGAGCACCCATCGACGGCCCCTGCCGATTGGAGCCGGGCAAGCCCGGTATGTCGAACGGATTGCGCTCGGCGGCCGGGCGTGGACGCTGCTGCTCCATGCGCGGCAGCTGTGGAACGTCGAACCCGCGTCCACCACCGCCCATCAGGATATCGAGCGGATTGATGCCGAAGAACAGCATGACGGCACCGAGGATCAGCAGTGTGGTCAAGCTGAAGCCGCCGCCACCGATCGGGATCTGGATGCCGCCGCCGGGGAACGGGAAACCGCCGCCCTGACCGCGCCGATCCTCGACGTTGCTGCTTTCGCGATCTTGGTCATCGTAGCGCATAGCGTGTGGTCCCTGCTGTCATTCAATTGCTTGGGGCGCGCATCGGCGCCATTCGTGGCACATAAGTACATGCCGGGGCGCCCAAAACAAGACCAGAGCGTGCTTGCGGATGGGTACGTGCGTTCACCAACTGAGCTGGCTGCGGCCGATGCTGTCAAGGTCCACTTACTGCGGTCAATTCAAGCCTTGCCGCGGGTCGACGCCGTAGACTTGGGGTCGGGCCTGCCGCCTTCAAGTGCCAGCATGGGCTGGCGGCTGACGTCGTATGCGGGGCCGGTGTCGTGCGGGCGATGCAGGCTGCGCACCGCGCGAGAGGCGGCGACGGTTCCCTGATTGGCATAGGCCTCGTGGTTCTTCTCGATCTCCTTCGGGTCATAGCGGTAATTGACCATGACGCCGTGCGACTGCTCGATCCCCTTCTCAGAGGTATCGCCGAGGAAGTTGATGCGCTCTAGGCGGGCACCGTTGCCGAGGTGGAAGCGGGCGACGGGATCGACAGGCTTGGTGTCGGTCGACTTGGCGGCGAGGAAGTATTCCGCGGCCATCACCTTCAGTGGCACCTCCAGTGCGGTGGCAGCCCGCTCCTTGGTGTGCCAGCGCTGGCGGTCGATCAACGCCAGGGCCGCGCGCTCATCCTCGCTCAAGACTGCCGCAACGATTGCCTTGCCTTCGGATGAGGCCAGCCAGCGTGCAAATCCCGGCACCGGCGAAAGCGTCACGAACGACTTCAGGCTGGGCAGTTCGCGCACCAAGTCCTCGACCACCTGCTTGATGAGGAAATGGCCGAACGAGATGCCCTTCAATCCTTGCTGGCAGTTGGAGATCGAATAGAAGACGGCGACGGTCGGCTGATCGATGGCGGCGGACTTGGGCGGCTCGTTGAGCAAGGGTGCGATGGCGTCGGAAACCTCGTGGGTCAGCGCCACCTCGACGAAGATCAGCGGATCGTCGATGAGCGATGGATGGAAGTAGGCGAAGCAGCGGCGATCCCTGGCATCGAGCCGGCGGCGCAGGTCGTCCCAGCTCTCGATGCGATGCACGGCCTCGTAGGCGATGATCTTCTCCAGGATCGCGGCGGGCGTCTGCCAGTCGATCCGCTTCAGAACGAGGAATCCGCGGTTGAACCAGGAATAGAGCAAGTGCTTCATGTCGTCGTCGACGAGCTTCAGCACAGGATCGCCGCGGCCCATGCGCAGCAGGTCGTGGCGCAAGGCAACGATCTCTGCGGTGGCTCCAGGAGCCAGATTCAAACGGCGGAAGAATTCCTGGCGCGGGCTTTCGACTGCGGCCTGCAGGCGGGCGAGCGACAGCGGATCGGGCGCCTTGAGGTAGGCGCCAGCGGCAGCCGATACCAGCGTGCGGTCGGGTTGCATCTCCTCCGCCAGGAAAACGAAGAAGGTGCGGCGCTCTTCGTCCTTCAAGGCCTTGTATCGATCGAGAACCTGCCGCGCGATGGCGACACCGGCCGCCTCGCCGCGGCTCGAGATCAGCGCGCGGGCGAGCGTGCGGATGTCCTTGGCGGCCTCGCCCCCGATGAGCGCCTTGGGGATCAAGGCGCGCCCCTGCTCGGCGACCGTCGCCATCAGCTCCTGCAGGAACGAGACGTTCATGGGGTTGATCGAGGTCATCGGCGGATCTCTTCGGCGCACAGGGCTAACTGCCTGAATATCGTGTGGGTTTGTGACAAAATCAAATCACGTGACCGGAGCATTCGGGCGGCTGAATTGCTGCTGCTAACGGAATGTTGGCGGACTGGCGGCCCGTTGGTTAACGCTTCGTTAACCGACGCAGTGGACGATTCGGAGGACCTGTAGGGGGGAAGCCGATGTCCTTGTTTGCGGAAGAGCCGCGCTTGAATTCGAGCCTCAACGAGGCGACCAACGACACCGGCCGGGTGGCGTTCTGCGGACCTTATGTGCTCTCCGCCATTACCGGCTTTCCGATCTCGAGGGTGGAGGATCAGATCCGCGACCTGCGCGAGGTGCCCGCAGGACGCAAGCCGGTGGTCAAGGGCACCTACACGGAAGAAGTTGCCGAGGCGCTGGCCCGTTTCGGCTACGTGATGAAGCCGGTCGCTACGTTCATGAACCTGCCGCGCAAGGAGCGGCCGACGCTGTGGACATGGATGCAGAAGCCGCGCAATGCCTGGGCGCACTACATCCTTGCCATCCACAAGGGCAAGGAGGGCCACTGGATCCTCGTGAAGGGCGTCAAGATGTGCGACACGTTCACGGAAGGGCGCTGGACGTTCGTGTGCGATGGTCCGCATCGCGGCTGCCGCATCATGGAAGTGTTCGAGGTCAAGCGCGATCTGGATTTGTGAGACGCTTCACCGCAAGCACATGGCGGTTACGGGCGGCGGAACCATTTCGAAGAACAGCCCGTTGAAGTCGGCGAGTTTAGAGTTTGTTCCCTTTAGTTAGAATCGCGAACGCGCTCTATCTCTTTGCATTGAGCATGTTTTTCACGCTGAACTGCTTACACATCAGCTAAACGCGCTCAAAATCAATCCTTCGCCCGCTCGACGTATTCGCCGGTCGCGGTCATGACGACGACGCGGGTGCCCGAACCGATGTGCGGCGGCACCATGATGCGGGCTCCGTTCGACAGGATTGCCGGCTTGTAGGACGAAGACGCCGTCTGCCCCTTCACCACCGGGTCGGCCTCGACGATCTCCAACGTCACGCGCTGCGGCAGTTCGATGGCGATCGGGTTGCCTTCGTGCAGCGACACCTTGCAGGTCATGCCTTCCTGCAGCCACTGGGCCTGATCGCCGGTGACGTCCTTGGACACCAGGATCTGGTCGTAAGTCTCCGGGTGCATGAAGGTATAGCCGGCGTCGTCCTCGTAGAGATAGTTGTAGTCGACCTCCTCGACGAAGGCGCGCTCGACCTGGTCGGTGGTGCGGTAGCGCTCGACCAGCTTGACGCCGTCGGAGATGCGGCGAAGCTCCAAATGCGTGACGGGCGTGCCCTTGCCGGGATGGATGTTCTCGGCAGAAATGACCACGGCCAACCTGCCGTCGAGATCGAGGACGTTGCCCTTGCGGACCGAGCTGGCGATGATTTTGACCACGGGCGTCGTACTCCAATTGGCGGAAAATGGGCGGCCGGTGGCCACGGCATCACTTGCGCGGCAGGCCCGGTTCGGACAGATTCGGGCCGGTTCATAGCCTTTCTCGCGCTTCAGGCCAAGTGCGGCAGGATGGGCCGCCAGCCCGCTATCCCGCCCTAATCGCCAATTAAGCAAAGTCCACGCGAGCCTATGACTTCCACACCACTCCCCTCTCCCTGGTGGCACCCGGACCGCCACGCGGACCGCAGGCCGATGCTCATGGCGCGCGGACGGATCAAGTCGGCGATCCGGGCGTGGTTCGAAGCGCAGGGGTTTGCCGAGATCGATGCCGGCGTTCTGCAGGTGTCGCCGGGCAACGAGACGCACCTGCACGCCTTCAAGACCGAGTTGATCGGCACCGAACTTTCTCGACGGTCGCTTTATCTCAACACCTCGCCGGAATTTGCAGCCAAGAAGCTATTGGCGGCCGGCGAGGAGAAGATCTTTACCTTCCAGCCGGTGTTCCGCAACCGCGAGCGCGGCCGCCTGCACCATCCCGAGTTCACCATGTTGGAGTGGTATCGCGTTGGCGAGCCCTACGAGCGACTATGGGAAGATTGCGCGGCGATCCTGAAAATCGCAGCTGAGGCGGTGGGTTCATCGCAATGGAATTTCCATGGGCGTTGCTGCGATCCGGTGCAGGCGCCACGGGCGATCTCACTCGATCAGGCGTTCAAGGCCCATGCCGGGATCGAACTGTTGAATGAGGGCTTTCGCGAGGGGCAAGCCGATCGCGATATTTTTGCAAGGGCGGCAACGGCGGCGGGCATCAAGATCGCGGCCGACGATACATGGTCCGACATCTTCACCCGGGTTCTGGTGCAGCGCATCGAGCCATGCTTGTGCCCAGCCGGGGACGATCCTCATGCTGCGGTGATCCTGCACGACTATCCGGTGCCCGAGGCCGCCCTAGCGCGCCGGTCGAAACGTGACCCACGGGTCGCCGAGCGCTTCGAGCTTTACGCGTGCGGGGTGGAGCTTGCCAACGGCTTCGGCGAACTCACCGATCCTGAGGAGCAGCGCTGCCGTTTCATCGCCGACATGGATGAGAAGCAGCGGCTTTATGGCGAGCGCTATCCGATCGACGAGGAGTTCGTGGCGGCGCTCGAGATCATGCCGGCGGCGTCGGGCTGTGCGCTGGGCTTCGAGCGACTGGTGATGCTGGCGGCGGGCGCGCAGCATATCGACGACGTGATATGGACGCCGTTGGTGAGGGACTAGGTTCTAGGGATCAGGTTCTAGGGACTAGGGATTGAGGATTAGGGATTAGGTACGTTGGTGGTGCGATGAACAAGCAGCTGACGACATTGCGCACGGCGGACGCTCTCGCTGCTGCCGGGCTGATCGCGGATGACGCGCGTGCCCAGGTCGCGCTGATCGGGCAGCGCTATGCGATTGCCATCACACCGGCCATGACGGCGCTAATCGACGCGAGTGATCCTGATGACCCAATCGCGCGGCAATTCGTGCCGAGCGCGGCCGAGCTTTCAACCTCTGCCGCCGAACTCAGCGATCCGATCGGGGATGATGCCAAGAGCCCGCTGACCGGCCTCGTCCACCGTTATCCGGACCGCGTGCTGCTGAAACTCGCCAATGTCTGCCCGGTCTATTGCCGGTTCTGCTTCAGGCGCGAGACGGTCGGCCGGGGCGTCGAGGCGGCCTTGAGCGGAGCGCACCTTGGCGCCGCGCTCGACTACATCCGCGGCCGGCCGGAGATCTTCGAGGTGATCGTGACCGGTGGCGATCCGCTCGTGCTGTCGCCCCGGCGCATTGCAGACGTGACTGCGGCACTCGGCGGCATCGCGCATGTCCAGGTGATCCGCTGGCATACGCGCATCCCCGTGGTGGCGCCGGAACGCATTACGGATGAACTTGTCGGTGCACTCACCGCAACTGACAAGGCGGTGTTCGTGGCGCTGCATACCAATCACGTCCGCGAGCTAACGGGAGTGGCGCGCGCCGCCATCGCCCGTCTCGTCGACAACGGCATCGCGATGGTCAGCCAGACGGTGCTGCTCAAGGGCGTCAACGATGATGCGGCAACGCTCGAAGCGCTGTTGCGCGCGCTCATCGCCTGCCGCGTCAAGCCCTACTACCTGCACCATGGCGACCTGGCGCCGGGCACAGCTCACTTGCGCACGACCTTGGAGCATGGGCAGCGTGTGATGGCTGCGTTGCGCGGGAGGCTTACGGGCCTTGCGATTCCAACCTATGTGCTCGACATCCCTGGCGGCCACGGCAAGGTGCCGGTCGGCGCCGAATACGTTGGCGAGCGCGATGCGGTAACCGGCGGGCGGAACGTGCGGGATGCTGCGGGCGGGATGCACACTTATCGCGATGCCTGCGGTGATCCAACGTTCTAAGACCGCGCTTTGATCGGAGCATTGTTTTTGGGCTGCTGGAACGTGGTCTTGCTCAGCAAGCATGGTCCACGCGAGAGGTGATTGCGACCGCCATTTGCGGTGCCACCGCAAACGGTTGCCTCCACTTCCAAGTTGTGTTCGAAGGGTTGAGGCTTTCGACGACGAGTTCGGAAAGGTCCGCTCATGCCCTCGACAATACCCAGCGCGCTGCCCGCGTCGTCCGACGAGCTTCTCTACGAGGTGCGCGCGGATGGCATTGCGATTGCGACGCTCAATCGGCCGCAGGCGCGCAACGCGTTGACACTCGGCATGTACGAGCGTCTGGCCGAGATCTGTGCCGGTATCGTGCCGGGCGGTCCTGTCAAGGCGTTGATTGTTACCGGCGCGGGCACCAAGGCGTTCGGCTCCGGTACCGACATCGCCACGTTCCGGGACATGAAGACGCGGGACGACGCGCTCGACTACGAGGCGAAGATGGACCGCGTGCTGTCGACGATCGAGCAGACGACGGTGCCGACCATCGCGGCCATCGCAGGCGCGTGCACGGGCGGTGGCGCTGCCATTGCGGCGGTGCTCGACTTGAGAATCGCGACGGCGGACATGCGTTTCGGGTTTCCGATCGCGCGCACGCTCGGCAATTGCTTGTCGATGACCAACTTGGCGCGACTCTCCGCTTTGATCGGTGCGGCGCGGACCAAGGAGATCCTGTTTACCGCGCGGCTGATCGAAGCTGGCGAGGCGCATTCAATCGGCCTCGTCAGCGAGGTGCTGGCCGACCATGCGGCGCTGATGGTCCGTGCCATGGAGCTGGCGAAGCTCGTTGCAGGCCATGCCCCGCTGACACTTCGCGCCACCAAGGAGGCTCTGCGGCGTCTCCATGATCCCAACGCCCGCGGCCAGGACGCCGACCTCATCGCTCTTTGCTACACGTCGGAGGATTTCCGTGAGGGCATGGAGGCGTTTCTCGCCAAACGGGAGCCTGCGTGGAAAGGTAGTTGATACGTCGCCTCTTCCCGGAGCCGCGAACTTCCGATAACACATGAAGGCATGAAGACGTCTGAGGTCGATATCCTGATGATCCCGGGCTGGTCCAGCTCCGGGGATGCGCATTGGCAGACGCGCTGGCAGCGGAATTTGAAGACTGCGCGGCGGATCGAGCAGCGCAATTGGCTGAAGCCCGACCGCGACGCCTGGACCGGCACCCTGATCTCGACCGTGGCCAAGACCGACAGCGACGTGCCCGTTGTGCTTGTCGCGCACAGTCTGGGCGTGGCGCTGGTGGTTCATGCGGCGCAGCATCTGCCTAGGCACCTGATTGCCGGGGCGTTCCTGGTGGCTCCGGCCGACGTCGACCACTCGCATCGCTGGCCGCAGACCAACGGCTACTTCTTCGATCATCCCGACCATGGCTTTGCGCCGATGCCGATGGAAGCGCTGCCGTTCCCTTCGGTGCTGGTTGCCTCAGCCAATGATCCGTACTGCCACTACGAGCGCGCCCAGGCGATGGCCGGGGCCTGGGGCTCAACCCTGGTACCAGCAGGCGAGGCAGGGCACATCAACGAAGCTTCGGGCCACGGGCCCTGGCCTGAGGGGCTGATGCGGTTCGGCTGGTTCCTGAAGCGCTTGTCGGAGGAGCGGGCGCGTTCGGCCAAGCGGCATTAGCGGCACGGGCTGCGCGGTAAGCTGTGGCAGGCGGCAAGCGACGACTTCACAGCTGACGCAGAACTTTCCTTACCGTTCGCTTACATGCTGAAGGCGGCTCGGGGCCCGACTCAGGATGGTAGGCCCCGATGGCGTGAGGTAGCCAACTGCACCAAGGCGGGCGCAAGCCAGCGCGCTCAGCTCTTGGCTCCCTCGATCTCCTTGATCGCCTTGGCCAGGAACTCGACCATGAGTTCTCTGATCTCCTGATCACTCGCACTGACACCCTTGGCGACAAGATCGGCCTTCACTTTCCGCAGCACGTCGTCGTCGCCCTTTTCCTGCAAGTCAGCGCGGCGCACGGCCTTGATGTAATCCTCAAGCGCCGCTCCGGTGAGCCCGAGCTTTGCGCCGGCCCATTCGGCCAGCATCTTGTTGCGCCGTGACTCCGCCTTGAACTTCAGCTCGGCATCGTGCGCGAACTTCTTCTCGAACCCTTTCTGGCGCTCTTCGAACGTCGTCATTCAGGCCTCCATGCTTGCGCAACCTTGGCGCGATTTGTTGTAATTATACTACCCTAACGTGTTGCGTGTGGCCGTTCCGCCATCCGTTGCACGGGAGCAATAGCTGGCGTTCCGGGCGAAATCAATGGCTTGGCGCAGCGGTTAACGGGTTCATGAACCGCTGTCTTGTCTAGATTGTTTCCCACCCCACGTTCGGCTAGTGTCGGGGTCGAAAAAAAGCGGCGTCCGACGCCCGCATCGAGACCGACCCCAGCAAGAAAACTTTGTGAAAGTTCAAAGGGTCATCTCATGCACGGACGTTCGGCCCGGCCAGCACTCTAGCCTACACACAGCATACTTGAGTCAGTCGACAACAAGAACGGATCCTATGATCAGAGGACTACCAATGAATAGGCGGCGTCGTGTCTATGAAGGCAAGGCAAAGGTACTCTACGAGGGACCGGAACCCGGTACTCTCATTCAACACTTCAAGGATGATGCGACCGCGTTCAACGCAAAGAAGCACGCCTTGATCGAAGGCAAGGGCGTCCTCAACAACCGCATCTCGGAAGTGATCTTCCAGCGGCTCGGCGAGATCGGTGTGCCGACGCACTTCATCAAGCGCATCAACATGCGCGAGCAGCTGATCCGCGAGGTCGAGATCATCCCGCTCGAGGTCGTCGTGCGCAACATCGCGGCGGGCTCACTGGCGACGCGGCTCGGCCTCGAGGAAGGCTCGGCGCTGCCGCGGTCGGTGATCGAGTTCTACTACAAGGACGACAAGCTTAACGATCCAATGGTTTCGGAGGAACACATCACGGCCTTCGGTTGGGCGACGCCGGGCGAGATCGAAGAGATCATGTCGCTGGCGCTCAGGATCAACGACTTCCTGATCGGCCTGTTCCTGGGCATCGGCATCCGGCTCGTCGACTTCAAGGTCGAGTTCGGGCGCATGTGGGACAACGAGAACGTGCGGATCGTGCTGGCCGACGAGATCAGCCCGGATTGCTGCCGGCTGTGGGACATCCAGTCGGGCGAGAAGCTCGACAAGGATCGCTTCCGCAGGGATCTTGGCGGAATGCTGGAGGCCTACCAGGAGGTCGCCAAGCGCCTCGGCGTGCTCAATGAGAATCGCCCGCCCAAGGGCGCAGGCCCGGTGCTGGTGGCGTCCAACGGCGCCGGCAAGTCCAATTAGCGCTGGTCGCTCCTGGGCCGGCCACGGTGTCCAGGAGCGCACCGGATAAATCGTTGCCCGACCTTGTGCCCGGACCCCGTTTCCGGGCACAAGCATTTCTGAGAGAAGACCACAGACCGCCCCCGGGGGATGCTCCATGAAAGCCCGCATCAAGATCACACTCAAGAACGGCGTCCTCGACCCGCAAGGCAAGGCGATCGGCCATGCGCTGGAGAGTCTCGGCTTTTCCGGCATCGATGACGTCCGGCAAGGCAAATACATCGAGGTCAAACTCGCCGAGACGGACGAGGCCAAGGCGCGCGATACGGTTGAGCGCATGTGCAAGGACCTGCTCGCCAACACGGTGATCGAGAACTATTCCTTCGAGCTGGAAGGCTGAGGCAGACGATGCCCTTGGATCTCGAAGGCGCTACGAAGTCGGGCTCGGAAGCCTCGCGGGCGATTCGCTTTCTCGCCATCAAGGTGGCGGCATTCATTGTGCTGCCGCTGCTGGCGGCGGTCAGCGTCGCGCTGGTGATGCTGAAATGAGGCGTACGCGATCTACGGAAGCCCTGTTCGTTGCGGTGATCGCGCTAGGCCAGATTGAAGGGTGGGGCGTTGCTCGGGCTGGAGAAGAGAATGCCGCCGTCGCACCGCTGCGGCTTGGGCCGGGTGAGGCGGTCGCTCTCGTCTGCGCCACGCAGGCCGTGCTGGTCGCCACGGGTGCTGCCAACGCCAGCAATGGATCGCTACAGTTGCGGCTGGAGCGCACGTCCAATCCTGGCGAGGATGGCCGCTGGAAGCCCGTTGGCGATAATGGTGCGCACGCCGCCTCGCTCGGAGTGATGCACGCCAAGACCTGTGCCGACGGCTGCCCTTTCAACATAGGCAAGGACGATGATCTGCAGCTGTGGGCGCCGGCACCCAAGGGCGTCGACAAGCTGGCGCCTGATGAGCTGCTGTCGGTCGCTGTCATCAAGAGCGCGACGGGGCAGCTCAAGGCCTCGACCTTCCGCGGCCAGCAGATCGAGGCTTTGGAAAGCGGCAGCTGCCAGCGCGCTGATCAGCCTGGGTCCGCCGCTGAGCCCCCTGCGGCAGCGACGCCTGATGCGGCTGCGCCTGCTGCCCCAGCGGCAGCGACGCCTCCGCAGAATGCCGACAAGTAGCGCAGGCTGGCCTTAGGTCGCCGCTCGACGGTCAGCCGAACCAGCCGCGCTCGCGCTGCACGACACCGACGCGCTGCGGAACGGGAAGACCAGCGCGCACGGGCTTCGTGTTCGTGGTGGTAACGCGGGTTGGAGCGGGTTGGCGCTCACTCCTTAATCGATCATCGTGCCTCTTTGCCGACCGGTTGGGGGGCTCGCCCGAGGTTTCCTCGGCGGGCGCTGCGCGCCTCGCTATCCAAAGCAGCACGAGACCCGCCAAGCTGAACGACAAGCCCAAGCCTGCCAGTTTCCAGTCGAATGGCCGCGCCACGTAAGGCTTCTTGTCGCCGCGATGGAGGATCTGCAGCTGTTGGCCGACAGTCGCTTCCTTGATCTCGAGCTTGCCGAAATTGGCCCATGCACTACGCTCGACGCCGTCAGCGCCGGTGAACGCGAGCTTGGCCCAATCCTTGGTGTGGACTGGTGTTCCGGCAGCCTCCACCTCGGCTCGCTGTTGGCACGGGAATGTCGTCCAGTGCTTGCGGCTGTGGGCGTTAGTCTGCATCTGACAGACAGTCCGGACCTCCGTGACGGTCGCCGTTGCCTTGGTGGCGGTCAGCGTGTCGAACGCCTCCATGCCGGGCGGTATCAATCCCGCCAGCAGGAAAAGCCAGCCGAAGCGCGTGGCGAATTCGGTTGTGGCCTGCCGCAGAAACTTGATCAACATTCAAAAAAATGAACTCCATCCACACCATCCCCCATTCTCCCACCCGCGGGTTGAGTTGCCGTTAAGCCCTTGGGGCTGGTAAAGAGCAGGTGAAATAGGCTCTCAGAGCGAGTCCGCCCATGATCCGCGCCTCCGTCATCGTCTTTCCCGGCTCCAACTGCGACCGCGACATGAAGGTCGCCATCGAGCGCGTCACGGGCACGCCGGTGAAGATGGTCTGGCATGGCGATGCGAGCGTGCCGGCCTCCGATTTCATCGTGCTGCCGGGGGGGTTCTCGTATGGCGACTATCTGCGCTGCGGGGCGATGGCGGCGCATTCGCCGATCATGCGCGACGTGATCGCCAAGGCGAAGGCGGGAACGCCAGTGCTGGGCGTGTGCAACGGTTTCCAGATCCTGTGCGAGTCGGGGCTGCTGCCGGGCGTCTTGATGCGCAACCGCTCGCTCAAGTTCATCTGCCGCGATGTTTTCCTGCGCATCGACAACGACAAGAGCTATTTCACCCGCGCCTACCGCCAGGGTCAGGTGGTGCGCTTCCCGATCGCGCATGCGGAGGGCAACTATTTCGCCGACGAGGAGACGCTCGACCGGCTGGAGGGCGAAGGCCGCGTCGTGCTGCGCTATTGCGACGGCAAGGGCGAAGTAACAGACGCCGCCAATCCCAATGGCTCCCAGCGCAGCATCGCCGGCATTTCAGACGCCAGCGGCCGCATCGTCGGCATGATGCCGCATCCCGAACGCCTCTACGAGATGGCGCTGGGCGGCACAGACGGACGCCGCGTCATCGAGAGCGCGGTGGTCGGCTTCGCCGAGGCGATGGGGTGAGGGCCCCCCGCCTTGATTGCGTGAACGAAAGGGGCCGGTTGCCCGGCCCCTCCCGTGTTGCAGAGAATATTGGCGATGCGATCGTGCTTGGACGTCAGCCCTTCGGCACGACGACGGCGACTTGGTCGAGCACCTTGACCGACATGGCGGACGCCGACGGCGCGCACTTGAACTCCAACGTCTTCCCCTCGGCGGTGTCGATGCGCGCGGCCTTGGTCGGGATGACCGGGATCGTCACGCGGGTCGCGGCGCCCTTCACCTCGTCCAGGGCGTTGCTATCGGCCACCAGCACCGTCAGGTTGCAGATGCCGCCCTCGCCTAGGTAATAGCTGATGGCGCGCTTGGAGCCGACATCAAAGCTGACACCGTGGCGCGGCGCCATCTTCAGAGCTTCCGCCTCGTTAGCGCTCGAAGTCGCCGGTGCGGCCAGCGCCAGGGCAGAGGCCAGTGCCGCGACAACACCCTTCATCTTGAAAGCCGTCATTGTCGTGCTCCTTCTAAAGCGATGTGGCTCATGATCATGTCAGCCGCTCATGTTGCTCATACAGGCAGGAGCGCTGCTCCGCCCAACGGCTTGAGGGCTTATCTAGTCTCATGAATCAGCTAAGAAAAGTGCTCATGCTGCACGGCAGCATTGCGTTTGCTGCAGCGCGATACGGTCACAGCCCGAACGGGTAGGCGGCGGGTTGATCCGAGGGGGTGGCACGCGTGCTGCCCGGTTGACCTATGGGTCAACGAAAACGCCGCAAATCGGCAATTCGATGCGCGAGCGCCACTGCGGCCACCGTTAGCAATCCGTTAGGCGTGATGCGAGTTCGGCGGGTCGCATTCAGTTCGAGCACACTTGGCGAGGTTATGTTCGGGCTACTCCTTGCCGGAGACCGAACACATGGGTGAAGCCCGCGTCGACATCCCGCCTGAACTGCTCGCCATGCTGCGCGACGCCGCTTCGTTCCCGAAGTCGCAGCTGCTATATGCCATTCGTCAGGCGCTGTTACCTACGATCCTTTTCGGCGGAATTTCGTGGGCTACGATCCATCACCTTTTCTGGCCGGTCTACTGCGGTGGCAAGCTGATTCGCGAGCCACGTCTCTCGGCCGATTGGTTTGCTCTGGCAATTTTCATTGCGGCCCTGTGCGTAGTCGCCGCTGCGCGTGGCGCGTATCGCGCAGGAGCCAAATCCTGGGTGTACAGAAAGGCTCGTGCTGTAGCGGTTCGCGCAGACCTTGATTGCAACTGCGCTATCGAGAGAGTTCTCAACATCGGCGAACGGCATAGGCTGGTCAGCGATGAGGACGAAATCCAGTTGCTGGTCGTTCCGGTTTCAGCCGATCGGACCTCGGTGCACGGCGTTGCCGCTGACCAAATCGATCAAGACTTTGTCTTGAAATCCAATCTGCGCATTCTCGAGCTGCCGCACAGCCACAGCATCATCGACGCCCGGTTGTCGGGTGATCCCGTTGCGGCTGCCACATCACAGCATTTCATCGGCAGCCGCCTGGGTGAGCACCTCGACTCGGGCCATTGGACGGGCCTGGGCGTGGTGCTCGATCTGCCGTTCGATACGGTTGTTGAAATGCTCGACCAGCGCGCACCCGGACCGCTTAGACGTCTTGGCAGCTTCCTTGATGCACTAAGGCCTACACGACGCTCCCGTGCAGTTCCTGAAGCGCCTTAAGGATCGCGGCGCCGGCGGCTGGCGTGCGGGCTGCGGCGCCGGCAAGAGCGTCAAGGTCTGGCAAGGTCACAAGCGCATCGGGGAAGGCCTGATCGTCGGTGTAGATGCTGGTGGTGATGACCACCGGCAGTCCGGCGGCGCGGGCCGACTTCAGGCCGTTGACAGAATCTTCCAAGGCAAGGCACGACTGCGCCGGCAGCCCGAGCCGCTCCAGCGCCGCCAGGAAAACGTCGGGCGCCGGCTTTTTCGCCTTCACCTGGTCG
>JBGANK010000071.1:0-15506 GCA_044222395.1 Hyphomicrobiaceae bacterium
GCTACGTGCTCCGATCGGCTCTGTGCGCCAGGTCGGAGTGCGGCAGACGGGGAGCAACCGTGTCGGCTGCTCCCCGTTGCGATGGCCTGCTGCTGGCTCAAGTTGCCGGCCCGCGACTACTCGTTCTGGATGTAGGTTATCTTGCCGTCGGGCTGTTTCTTCCAGGTGTACATCGTGTAATCGAGGCGCGTAATGTCACCCTTCTTGTCGTAGGCGATGTCGCCGATCACGGTCTTGAAGGCGGCGCCCGAATGCATGACCTCGGCGACCTTCTTGGGATCGAGCGACTTGGCCTGCTCGGCTGCCTGCTTCAAGATCTGGGCGGCAGCATAGGCATAAAGCGTATAGGCCTCGGGCTTGAAGTTGCGCTTGGCGAACTTGTCGAGCACGGCCTTCGCCTCCGGGCGCTTCTGGGGATCTGGGGCGAAGGTCATGAGCGTGCCTTCCGCTCCCGGTCCGGCAACGGCCGCGAACTCATTGGTGGCGATGCCGTCGGCGCCCATCATGACGGATTTGACACCAGCGTCGCGCATCTGGCGCAGGATGAGACCACCCTCGGTGTGCAGGCCGCCCCAGTAGACGAGGTCGGCGCCCGATTCCTTGATCTTTGAAATCAGTGCGGAGAAGTCCTTTTCGCCGGTGTTGATGCCTTCATAAAGCACCTCGGTGACGCCCTTGGCGTTCATCGCCTTCTTGGTCTCGTCGGCGAGTCCCTTGCCGTAGGTCGTCTTGTCGTGGACGACGGCGATCTTCTTGCCCTTCTGCTGCTCGGCGATGTAGTTGCCGGCAACCGTGCCCTGCTGATCGTCACGGCCGCAGGTGCGGAACACGTTCCACATCTTGCGTTCGGTGAAGGTGGGATTGGTGGATGCCGGCGTGATCTGCAGGATGCCGTTCTCGGCGTAGACGTCGGAAGAGGGGATCGAGACGCCCGAATTGAAGTGCCCGATGACGAACTTGGCGCCATCGCCCGCGAACTTGTTGGCGACCGACACACCTTGCTTGGGATCGCCGACGTCATCGCCGACGACAACCTCGATCTTGCTACCCATGATGCCGCCGGCGGCGTTGATGTCCTCGATGGCCTGCTCGGCTCCGTTCTTGAGCTGGGCGCCGAATGCCGCGTTGGCGCCGGTCAAGGGTCCGCCGACCGCGACCTTCAATGTGCCGCCGGGCTGAGGCGCGGCTGCTTCCTTTTTTGCGGGCTCGTTCTTGGACGGTGTTCCGCTGTCGCAGGCGGCAAGGCCGAGGGCCGCTGCGAGCATCACTCCCACGTTCAAAAGCTGGCGCATGAATACCTCTCTTCAGACTGTTCTTCAGACCGTGGCAGGGCCAACGTGCTGGCGGATCGAAGGCAGCGGGGCGTGTTGGAGTCCGCTGCGGTGCGGCATGTTTCCCCGAAACGGGGCAAATGTCACGTCCGAGATGGGCAGTTCGGCATGCGGGGTCTTTGGAAGCGGCAATTTGCAGCCCCGGTTGGGTCGAGCCAGATCAGCCAGCGTTCCGGTGCCACCCGTACTGCTCGCGCATCTGCCGATGGCGGGCCGCGCGATGGCCAAGTGCGGCGACCAGCATCAGGTAGGCAGTGCTTGCTGTGTAGTGGACCGGGTCGAGCAGCGGCTCGTGGAACAAGGCGTAGTGGAAAAAGCGGACTGCGGCGGCGAGCAAAGCCATGTACCAGACGAGTTGCCAGTAGGGCTTCCAGGTTTCGGCGACGGTCTGGCCGGTGACCCAGGCGGCCGCACCACCGAGCAGGATGGTAAGGATCAGAAGCGGCCACAGCCCGGCAGGCGCCCATGCGATGAAATCGTTCAATGTCGACCTCCCTCAAGATAGGCAGCGCGGATCTCGGGGCGGGCGAGCAGCTCGCGTCCGGTGCCCGTCATGGTGATGTTGCCGTTGACCATGACGTAACCCCGATGGGCAAGCTTCAGCGCGTGGAAGGCGTTCTGCTCGACAAGGAAGATGGTGGTGCCGTCGACCGAGTTGATGTTGCGAATGACGTCGAAGATCTGCTTGACGATGAGCGGCGCCAGGCCGAGCGAGGGTTCGTCGAGCAGCAATAGGCGCGGGCGGCCCATCAGGGCGCGGGCGATGGCGAGCATCTGCTGCTCGCCGCCCGACAGCGTGCCACCACGCTGATGCAGGCGCTCCTTGAGGCGCGGGAAGAGCGCGGTGACGCGCTCGAGATCGTCGTTGAAATGGGCGAGGTTGTCGATCGCTGCACCCATCTGCAGGTTTTCCATCACCGTCATGCGCGGGAAGATGCGTCGGCCTTCCGGCGACTGGGCGATGCGCAGGCGGGCAATCTCATGGGTTGCAAGCCGGGTGATGTCGCGGCCGTCGTAGTCGATCGCGCCGTCGCGAGCGCGCGGATTGCCGAAGATGGTCATCATCAAGGTCGACTTGCCGGCGCCATTGGCACCGATCAAGGTGACGATCTCGCCTTGATGCACATCGATGTCGACGCCTTTCAAGGCGATGATGGAACCGTAATAGGCGGTGACGCCGCGGATCTGGAGGAGAGGTACCGTCATGGCGCGCCCCCGCAGCTATAAAGAATGCCGGCCTTCACTTTCCTCTTCCGGGACGGGAGAGGGTGCCCGCAGGGCGGGTGGGGGACTTGGATCTGGCGCTGCGGCTTGTTGAAGCAAAGCCCCTCATCGGGCTCTTCGAGCCACCTTCTCCCCAAGGGAGAAGGAAGTACCAGTCTACGTGGAGCGGTTTCCGGCATCACCGGCGTTGCTCCTGTTGAGCGGTGACGCGATCGAGGGCGGCTTCGACGGCGGCTTCCTCTTCCTCTTCGACGCCCAGGTAGGCGGCGATGACGGCGGGATCGTTCCTGATCTCATCGGGCGTGCCGTCGGCGATCTTGGCGCCGTATTCGAGGACGACGATGTGGTCGGAGATCTCCATCACGACGCTCATGTCGTGCTCGATCAACAGGATCGCGGTGTCATGATCGTCGCGGATCATGCGCAGCAGCGCATTGAGCTCCTTGCTCTCTTTCGGGTTAAGACCGGCGGCGGGCTCGTCGAGGCAGAGGAGCCGCGGACCGGTACACATGGCGCGCGCGATCTCGAGGCGACGCTGGTCGCCATAGGGCAGTTCGCCGGCAGCGTCATCGGCGCGGTGCGTCAGGTTGATCCTGTCGAGCCAGAAGCGGGCGCGTTCCACGGCCTCAGCCTCGGCGCGCCGGTAACTCGGGGCGCCGACGAGGCCGAGGATGGTCCAGCCGGAGGCGCGCATCAGCTCATTGTGCTGGGCGACGATCAGGTTCTCCAGCACGGTCATGCCGGAAAAGAGACGGATGTTCTGGAACGTGCGGGCGATCTTGGCGTCGGCGGTGATCTCGTAATCGGGCATGCGCTCCAGAAGAAAGAGGCCGCCGCCGTCGATCCTTCGCCAGCGTCGGCCCGACGACGTCAACTCGGCGATGTCGCGGGTGCTGGCGGAGGGTGCATGTGCCAGGGCGATGCGGCCGATGGTGGGCTTATAGAAGCCGGTGATGCAATTGAAGACCGTAGTCTTGCCGGCGCCATTGGGGCCGATGAGGGCGGTGATCTGCCGCCGCTCGGCAGTGAAGGACAAGTCGTTGATGGCAACGAGCCCACCGAACCGCATGGTCAGGTGCTCGACGGTCAGGAGCGGCGTGGCGGCATCCGTCATCAGCCGTGCCCCTCCTTGACGAAGGCGCCTGACACCGCTTTCGCCTCGCCGAGCGCGATCGAGGGTTCGCGTGTGGAGATGAGCCCGCGCGGTTTCCAGATCATCATGATGACCATGGCAATGCCGAACAGGAGCATGCGGTATTTGGTCGGGTCAAATTGGGGGCCGAATATCTGCTTCAGCCAGTCGAGCTCGCGAAGAAGCTCGGTGCCGCCGATCATGACGATCGCCGCGATGGCGACGCCGATCTGGCTGCCCATGCCGCCCAGCACGACGATTGCCAGGATCACCGCGCTTTCCATGAAGATGAAGCTCTCCGGCGAGATGAAGCCCTGGCGTGCGGCGAAGAATGCGCCGGCGAAGCCGCCGAACATGGCGCCCATCGCGAATGCGGTGAGCTTGGTCTTGACGGTATCGATGCCGAGCGAGCGGCAGGCGATCTCGTCCTCGCGCAAGGCTTCCCAGGCGCGTCCGATCGGCAGCCGTCTCAGCTTGATGGTGACGTAGTTGGTGAGGAGGGCGAGCGCGAGGATCAGGTAGAACAGGAAGATCAGGCGGTGCAGGGCTGAGAACTGCAAGCCGAAGGTTTCGGCAAAGCCATCAGGGCTGGCGGTGAAGGGGATGCCGAAGAAGGTCGGGCGTGGAATGCCGGAGATGCCGGCATAGCCGCCGGTGAAATCGACCCAGTTGATGAGGACGAGGCGGATGATCTCGCCGAACGCGAGCGTGACGATGGCGAGATAGTCGCCGCGCAGGCGCAGCACGGGAAAGCCCAGCAGGATGCCCCAGAACGCCGCCAGGATGCCCGCCAGCGGCAAGCACAGCCAGAACGAAAGGCCGAAGGTCTTGGCAAGCAGTGCGGAGGAGTAGGCGCCGACCGCATAGAAGGCGACGTAGCCCAGATCCAAGAGGCCGGCGAGGCCGACGACGATGTTGAGGCCCCAGCCGAGCATCACGTAGATGAGGAGCTGGATGCCGAAATTGTCGATCCACTTGATGGCGCCGCCCGGGCCGGCAAGTGCCAAGGCGATGAACGGATAGAAGACGACGAAGGCGAAGAGGGCGCGCTTCAGCCATCTGGCGGTCGTTGGTGAGATGTGGTTGGAGAGGGAGACAGCAGGTAGCGCCGCAAGGCGAGGCTTGATCAGTAGGAGATGAACGAGGCGGCCGACAAAGGCGATCGCGGCGAGTGTTGCCAGCAGGCCCATGCGCCATTCAAGACCGACACCGGCGCCCGACTGCTGTGTCTCGACGAGGACGATCGGCGTGCCCAGTCCGAGCACCAGGAGTGCGGTGGAGAGCGCGTCCTTGAAGTGCGCCAGCGGGCTCACCTTGTCGACCGCGCGCCTCGCCTGTGGCTTGTCGATGCCTGATCTGACAGGAGCACGCATGCCTTAGACCTTCTCGACATCGGGCCGGCCGAGAAGGCCGGAAGGCATGAAGATCAGCGTGATGGCGAGGATCGAGAAGGCGGCGACGTCCTTGTAGTCGATCGAGAAGTAGGCCGACCAAAAGGTCTCGATGAGGCCGATCAGGATGCCGCCGAGGACGGCTCCCGGCAGCGAGCCTATGCCGCCGAGGACGGCTGCGGTGAAGGCCTTCACGCCAGGGACGAATCCATCGGCAAAGTTCACCACGTTGTACTGCACGAGGTACATGACGCCGGCGACGGCGGCGAGGGCGGCGCCGATGACGAAGGTGAGCGAGATCGTGCGATCGACGTCGACGCCCAACAGCGAGGCCATCTTGCTGTCCTGCTCGCAAGCGCGCATGCCGCGACCGAGCGGGGTCTTCTGGACGATGAACCAGAAGCCAGCCAACAGCGCGGCGGTAATGAAGAGGATCAACATCTGCTTGTAGGCGATGGTGAAGGAGCCGCTGCCGATTGGGACGGTGATATAGCCCTGCAGCAGTGGCGGCACCGACCGGTTGTTGGGGCCCTGAACGACCTGGACGAAGTTCGACAGGAAGATCGACATGCCGATGGCGGAGATGAGCGGCGCCAATCGGAATGATCCGCGCAGTGGCCGGTAGGCGACGCGCTCGATGACATAACTCCACAGCGCGGTGAGCGCCATGCCGGCAATCAGTACGAGAAGCAGCGCGAGCCCGAGGCCGAGGGCACCGAACAGTGAGGTCACGAGCACGAAGACGATGAGCGCAATGAAGGTCGACAACATGAAGACGTCGCCATGAGCGAAGTTGATCATGCCGATGATGCCGTAGACCATGGTGTAGCCGATGGCGATCAGGCCGTAGATCGAACCCAGCGTCAGGCCGTTGGTGAGCTGCTGCAGAAAATAGTCCATCGTCCCTCCCGCAGCGCGGCCTTCGTTTATGCCGGAGACGGCTGGTTGATGCTGCCTCCGCGAACCGCCTCACGAACTGGGGACGTTAGCCGCGATAGCCGGAAGCGTCGAGGGCTTCGGGGGCAGTGCGGCCACAGCTTGTTGGCGAGGGCGCCATACAAAACAGGGGAAACAGAGTGAGGATCTCGGCGGGACGCCAGGTCAAAGGATGTTGTGGGAGCCGTCGCAGAAGGGCTCGTCGTCGGTCGTCTTGCAGCCGCACAAATTGTAGGTGCCGGCCTCTTCGACCGTGAAGCGCATCGGTTCGATGCCGGTGCCCTTGTGGGAACCGTCGCAGAAGGGCTGGTTCTTGGAGCGACCGCAGCGGCAGAAGAAGTAGGGCTTGCCGGCGGCGAGTTCGACCTGGAACGGCCCTTTCTGCGCAATGACGGGATCGTCGGCCATGTCGTATCTCCTTGGGTGCGTTTCCTGGCGTGGCGTTGTCGATGGCGTGCCGGCCCGGAAATTTCGGCGCCGCCGGGTCTGCCGGTGGTTTCAGCCTTGCGGCATTCGGGCTGCATGGCCTTAGCGGGAATGGTGGGTGCAGGCAAGGGCCGTCGCGGTGCGACGCAAGCCAATCTCCCGACAGCCGGAAGCATCGATGTGTCGAAGTCAGGATGGCGCAGGATTCTACGTGAACGGGGCGACAGATAATTGCGGCAGCATGAGCACCGAGGCGCGAGCCCCGGCAAACGCAGCCGCGCTCACGGCAACGGCCCACACATGCGATGATGCGTGGGCCGCACAAGCGTCGGCGAGCTTATCGCCGTTCATGCCGATGTCGGTCTCAGCCGACCACGATCGGCACCTTCTCGACGACCTTTTCACCCTTGTCGTCGACCCAAGTCATCTCAAGATCGCCGGCGGCCGGCACCTTGAACTTGAAGGCGATGTAGGGGTTGGCAGAGACGCCCGGCGACAGATCGGCCTTGAAGACCTCCTTGCCGCCGAAGGTGGCGGTGAACAGGTTGATGATGTTGCGCGGGATGACGTTGCCATCACTGCCCTTGCGGAAGCCGGTTTCCATGACGTGGGTGATGAGTGTCTTGACCTCGATCACCTCGCCGACCTTGGCCTTGTCGGGAACCTTGATGCGCGGTTTGTTGGACATGTCTTGCCTGCCTTCCTGTTAGCCGCCGCAGCCGCCGATCGTCACCTTTACCGTGCGCTTGCCGACGAGCATGGACCCGTTCGACAGCTCGGCGACCGCATAGATGTCTTGTGTCTTGGCAAGACGCATGCGGCTCGACACCTTGGCTTCACCAGACAGCGGCGTGAAATGGAACGTGGCAATCGTGGGCGAAGGGTTGCCGCTCGAAAGGATATGGACCGACTTGACGTAATCGGCGTCTGACATCGCGCTTTCGACTGCGACGGAATATGGCACGGTATTGCCGTTCTCCGCGATCTCGGGAAGCTCGATGGCGATCTTCGCCTCTTCCGGCTTCTTGTCACCGACGATCTTCTTCAGGACTTCTTCGAATGTAGGCTGCTTATCTTGCGCCGTGGCAGCGTCTGTCCGGCCAAGCAGCGCTGCCAGCATGGCCGCTGCGCCGACCCCGACTACAAAATCGCGGCGGTCGAGAACTTCCAACTTTACGCGTTGGGTCATCCGTGTGTCTCCTTGCCCCAGAACAAAGGCTACGTCTCCAGCGAAAACGTAAGTTGGCGCAAGAGCGAACCCTTGTGCCATTTGGCCTGTCATCGTCTTTACAGGCTTTTGCTCGGTTGAAGCTGAGCCCAGCGGTGACAAGGTGCCGTTGCGTCGGTACCTCTTTTCAGACCGAGAATTCATTAGCATATTCAAGATTGCGAAGGCAACGCAAACGTCGCGCGGAATGCATCCGTTCGAGCGAAACGCAGGGACGAGAGAGCAGCTATGCGGGCACATGGTAAAGGCGGAACTTGCGGCCGACAGCAGTTTGCTTTCTGGTCCGTACACGCGATGACGACGCTCCGCTCGCTGTTGCTCAATGGTATCGCCGTTATCTTTGCCGCTGCCGCTCTGTTGGGTGCCAACTCCGCTGGCGCACTTGCGGTCGAGGCGGGCGGGGCGGCGGCGTCCGACCTGTCACGGGCCACGGCAAGCGGCATGTCGCTGGTGATGATCGAAGAGGATGGTTGCGGTTTTTGCCGGCGCTGGCACATCGATGTGGGTGAAGGCTACGGACGCAGCGAGGAGGGCCGCAGGGCTCCGCTCGTCCGCGTCGACCGATCCAGCAAGGAGGCGGAGCGCTTCCCGCGCATCGTCTATACGCCGACGTTCATTCTAGTGAGTGACGGCCAGGAGCGCGGGCGCATCACGGGTTACCCCGGCGCCGACTTCTTCTGGAGCTTGCTGGCGGACTTGATGCGCAAAGCGGATGGTCCGCGTGCGGCCGACGACGGCGCGCTCAAGACGGTCGACCCGCGCTCCCGGTGAGCGTCATTGTCTCAACGATACTGTGTGCAGCAGGGCATGCATGCGGGCAGCGGGGCCATTCTCTTTTCCGGAACAATGCACGAGTGATTTGCACCGGCAAAGGATGCTGCGTTTGTGAATTGCTGCACGCTATTCCTGACGATCTGACTAAGAATTAAGGCTTGCTGGTTCCCTCACGGTGCGGCAGCAAATTGCAGGCGATAGGTTCGAGCGAGATTGAGAGCGGTACGAATTCTCTTTCCACGCCAGCTGATCGCTCGCGACTGCACGTCCCGGTAGAGCGCCCGCGGTTCACGCAATCGATTTTCACGTGACGCAAGCACTTGGATGAAGTGTATTAAGGATCGGAATGACACTCGACGTGCCATTTCATTCTCGGTGGTGGTGGAGACAGGATGCCTTGTCGTGCGGTGCAACGCGTGTCCGCAAGCGGGACTGCTTTGCGGGTCATGATTGCGCACTTGAGCAAAGCTGAACAAAGCAAACCAATCGGTTCGGTCTATAGGCATTCGTCGAATGCAGTTTTTTCAGGTTGTGTATTGGCCGGTTGTTGTTCTTGTGATTATGATTAGCACGGGAGCGGCTCGATCCGCGCCTCAATGAGAAAAGAAATCGGATCAAATAACCGATACGGGAGACAACGTTCCAACAAGCGAGGACCGATCCGATGAGATCCAGACATGCACTTGCAGCGCTCGCGTATGCGGCGGGGCTGTCGTTCAGTGCATCCGCGCAGGCTGCGCCACCTGACGCGATAGGCATGATTGCAGGCACGTGCGTGGGCTGCCACGGTGCGAACGGCACCAGCAAAGGCCCGGCAAGCCCGACAATTGCGGGCATGGCGGTGGAAACCTTCACTGAAGCGATGAAGGACTTCCAGAGCGGCGCGCGTCCGGCGACCGTGATGGATCGCATCGCCAAGGGATACACCGATGACGAGATCAAGGGGCTCGCCGCCTATTTCGGCAAGCTGCCGTTCGGTCGCGCTCCCAACCAGGTCGACGCCGCGAAGGTGAAGACGGGTGAGGCGCTGCACAATGAATTCTGCAAGAAGTGCCACGCCGACAACGGCAAGAAGGACGAGGACGGCTCCAACATCCTCGCCGGACAGTGGCTGCCTTACCTCAACTACGCAATGCAGGACTTCACGGCTGGCACGCGCAAGATGGAAAAGAAGATGAAGGGCCAGGTCGAAGACGTTCAAAAGAAGGATCCGGGCGGACTGGAAGCCCTGATGCACTTCTATGCGAGTCAGAAGTGAGGGAGGAGAACATCATGACTATTTCCCGTCGCAGATTGCTCGAACTGGGCCTCGCTTCCTCCGCTGCCACCGTAGTCGGTGTAACAGGATTTCCCGCCATATTGCGCGCCGCTTCCAAGCGTGTCGTCGTCGTCGGCGGGGGCGTCGGTGGTGCCACTGCCGCCAAGTACGTGAAGATGTTCGATGCCAGCGCAGAAGTGACGTTGGTCGAGCCCAACAAGGAGTTCTACACCTGCTTCATGAGCAACGAGGTCGTCGGCGGCCTGCGTGACATGGACTCGCTCAAGTTCGGCTATGACGGACTTGGCAAGCGTGGCGTCAAGGTCGTGCACAAGATGGCGACCGGGGTCGACGGCGCCGGCAAGAAGGTGACGCTCGACGGCGGCGAGACGCTCGGTTTCGATGCCTGCATCGTCTCGCCCGGCGTGCAGCTCAACTTCGGCAAGGTCAACGGCTACTCGGAAGCCGCGAGCGAGAAGCTACCGCATGCGTGGAAGGCCGGACCACAGACCCTGCTGCTGAGGAAGCAACTGGAGGACATGCCGGACGGTGGCGTGTTCATTATTTCCGCACCTGCCGATCCGTTCCGCTGTCCGCCAGGACCCTACGAGCGGGCCAGCCTGGCGGCCAACATCTTCAAGCAGAAGAAGCCCAAGTCGAAAGTGCTCATTCTCGACTCCAAGGACAAGTTCGCCAAGGAAGGTCTGTTCAAGGCGGGCTGGAAGCAGCTCTACGGCGACATGATCGAGTGGGTTCCGGTGTCGAAGGAAGGTGCGGTGAAGCGCGTCGACGTCGACAAGATGACGGTCTATGCGGGCGAGCTGGAAGGCGAGCACAAGGGTGCGGTGATCAACATCATCCCACCGCAGTCGGCCGGCAAGATTGCCATCGACAGTGGCCTTGCCGACGACAAGGGCTGGTGCCCGATCAAGCCGGAGTCGTTTGAATCGACCAAGCAGGCCGGCGTCTATGTGATCGGAGATGCCTGCGCGGCGTCGCCGATGCCGAAGTCCGGCTACTCGGCCAATTCGCAAGCGAAGGTCTGCGCCGCGGCGGTGGTGGCTGCGCTCAACGGCGCGACACCGCAGACGCCTGCCTATACCAATACATGCTACTCGCTGGTCGGACCGGACTACGGCATTTCCGTTGCTGCGGTCTACAAGATCACCGACGGCAAGCTGGACGCGGTCAAAGGCTCGGGCGGCGTATCGCCGGCGGAGGCCAACGCCGAGTTCCGCAAGCGTGAGGTGATCTACGGCCACAGCTGGTTCACCAATGTCACCGACGACATCTTCGGCTGATGCCGCGGATGTCGAGGGGTTGATCAAGACGGCGGGGCGGGGCTTGACGGCCCCGCTGCGCATGTCTGCAGGTTCCTGCGCTGTCGTGACGTCATTGGCTTATGTTGGAGCGAAGTGGCGCCTGGGGGTTCTGTCAGGTTGGGTAAGAGACTTCATCGGGGTGGCCTGCAAAGAGATTCAGCTTGTTTCGCGATGCCGAAGGCACAGCCCGGGCGGAACGATAAGGATTGCGAGGGAAGCGCGCTGGTGATCGGGCGCCATGTGATGCGGCGGACAAATTGGTCGACGGGAACATGCGTCGGCGGGAGATGAGATCAGGGCCTCAAAGCTGGCCCATAAAAATCAAGGCCGCGCAGCAGACGGCCGAGCATGGTGAGGAGATTGGTTGATGTCGGACGTGCCTCGCAGGACCGGGTTCTTCGGGTGGATGCTGTCGAAGGGTGTGCTGTTCACAGCGCTGGTCCTCGGTGCGGGTGCCGTGTTCGCTGGCGTATTCAACGTCGCGCTCGACTACACCAATACGACCGAGTTCTGTACGTCGTGCCATACGATGCAGACCAATCTCAACGAGCTGAAGGAAAAGAAGCACTGGAAGAATCTGTCGGGCGTGCACGCAGGCTGCGCCGACTGCCACGTGCCCAAGCAGTTCGGTCCGAAGATGTTGGCCAAGCTGATGGCGGCCAAGGACGTCTTCCACGAGATCGTCGGCACGATCGCCACCAAGGAGCAGTTCGAGGCACACCGGCTGCAGATGGCGCAGGCCGTTTGGGGAAAGATGAAGGCGTCGGATTCGCGCGAATGCCGCAATTGCCATTCCTTGGCGCATATGGACATGGAAGCGCAAGGCAAGTTCCCGCGGCGCAAGCATTCACGCGCCACCGAGCGTGGTCAGACCTGCATCGATTGCCATAAGGGCGTCGCGCACAAGCTGCCGGCCGGCATCAAGGAGGGTGAAGAGGACGAAGGGGACGAGAAGCCGGCCCAGAAGCCTGAGCCGCCCGTCGCGGGTATGGGCGGAATGCAGGGCATGGGCGGCATGAGTGGAATGTCGGGCATGGGTGGCATGAGCGGGATGAGTGGTCAGCAAGGCATGGGCGGCATGAGTGGGATGTCGGGGATGCAGGGCATGTCCGGAATGGGTGGCATGAGCGGGATGAGCGGTCAGCAAGGCATGGGCGGCATGGGTGGGATGTCGGGGATGAGCGGCATGTCCGGAATGGGTGGCCAACAAGGCATGTCGGGAATGGGCGGAATGCAAGGGCAGTGAGGCGATTGAGGACACCCGCGCAAGCGCTTGCGGCTCGTGCTGCAAGCCGGCGGGTGGGGCATCGCACAAATGCACCGCTTTCAAACTTCCGACATGCTGGCGGATGGGTTGTTCAAGATTGGGTGCAAGAGAGGAACGGCGCAGTTGCGGCCCGAGCTCAATCGATGTGAAGTCGGCTGAGGTTGGGTTTGGGCTGGAGGCTGACGTCGCAGCGGTGGTCTTTGTCGCCCGATCGCGCCGATCGAACCCGTTGCGGCACGCTACCCCAGACGGTCGATCGGCAGGCAACCGCATCCGCGCGTCGATGCGGTTCTTGCAGGCTCGAAGAGTTCAGCTGGAAATGATCAGCAGGATTCGCTGCCGGTGCCGGACATGCCTTCGGCACAATAGTGCTTGTAGAGCGTGCCGACGATCTCGCGGGCCGCTTCGTGCTTCAGCGAATAGTAGGCGAAATGGCCGCGACGTTCGGCCTGCACCAGACCATGCAGGCGCAGATGCGTCAGGTGCTGGGAGGTGAGGCTCTGGCGCGCACCGATTGCATCTGAGATCTCGGTCACCGTCTTCTCGCCGTCCATGAGCAGGCACAGGATCATGAGGCGGTGGGGGCTGCCGATCGAGCGAAGCAGCTTGGTGGCCTCGCCGGCAGCAGTACGCATACCGTCGACCAGTTCATCGCCATCGGGTTCGGCGAAATCGAAGTCTTCGGCGGACGTGGGGCAGCTCATCGGCATTTGTCTTGTTTGTTGTGAACTTCACAGTCGAGTGGATGGCGGCCGACGATTCGGCTGACGTATTGTCCATTACGATAGAGGCGTGGCGATAGGACCGCAACAAAGGCGGGTCAGTCTAGTGCGCCTCTTTGCCAGTTTTCTGCGTGCGTTGTCTCGACAGAGTTGCTTGAAGTTAACGGCTTGGCAATTGCCGGAAAGCAGGTAGGCTCAGTCAGGATTGATCGTTCCGCACGGGTGGGAGGCCCGGAAATGCGCGTAATTTCGTGTGTTTCCGATGGATTTGGTTGACGTATACGTCAACTTAGGCTAGTCCATCTCGTGGATGTGCGGAAATTGCCACAGGTTAAGTTGTCGCAAGGAGGGGCGGGATGGCTGAAGTGGTCTTGTTGGCGCTGGTAGCGTTCGTTGCTGTTGCGCTGGCGATGCATCGCGCGCCGATGTGGCTGTGGGCTGCGGTCGGCGCTCTCACTCTCATCTTGTGGCAGTCGGGGCTCATTCATGGGCGTTACAGCGTGCCGGAGCCCGGGCTGCTTGGCATGCTTGCTTGGGTGCCGGTGATCGTGCTGGCGCTGCTGTCGGTTCCAGCGATCCGGCGATCGGTTGTCATCGAGCCCGCGTTCAAGATGGTGAAGGGCATCCTGCCAAGAGTGTCAGATACCGAGCAGCAGGCGCTCGACGCAGGCACCGTTGGCTTCGACGCGGAGTTGTTCTCGGGCCAGCCCGATTGGAACAAGCTGCGCGCCATTCCGGCGATCCATCTGACCGACGAGGAGCGCGCGTTCCTCGACGGGCCGACGGAAGAGCTGTGCCGGATGATCGATGACTGGCAGGTGCGCTTCCACGACAAGAAGATTCCCGATGCGATCTGGGATTTCGTCAAGAAGCACGGTTTCCTTGGCATGCTGATTTCAAAGGAGCACGGAGGCTTGGGCTTCTCGGCGCAGGCGCAATCCTTGATCCTCGGCAAGGTGGCTTCGCGATCGCCCGACGTGTCGACGATCGTCATGGTGCCGAACTCACTGGGTCCGGGCGAACTCATCGAGAAGTACGGGACAGACGAGCAGAAGCACCACTTTCTGCCGCGTCTGGCGCGTGGCGATGAAGTGCCGTGCTTCTCGCTCACCGGGCCGACGTCAGGCTCGGACGCGGCGACGATGCGCGATATTGGCGTCGTCACGAGGGGTATGCATGGCGGCAGTGAGCAGCTCGGGATCAAGTTGTCGTGGGACAAGCGCTACATTACGCTCGGGCCGGATGCGACGCTGGTCGGTCTCGCGTTCCGGCTGTTCGATCCTGAGAACCTGCTCGGCAAGGGCGAGGACATCGGCATTACGGTCGCGCTCATTCCGGCCAATCATCCCGGCGTCAACATCGGTCGCCGGCATCTGCCTTCGGGCGCTGCGTTCCCCAATGGTCCCAACTGGGCCAAGGACGTGTTCATCCCGATGAACTACGTGATCGGCGGGGAGAAGATGGTGGGGCAGGGCTGGCGCATGCTGATGGAGTGCCTGTCGGCTGGCCGCGCCATTTCGCTGCCGTCGTCGGCGACGGCGGGCGCGAAAGCGATGCTGCGCGTCACGTCGGCCTACGGGCGAATCCGCAAGCAATTCGGTCTTCCCATCTCGCACATGGAGGGCGTGGAAGAGCCGCTGGTGCGCATGATCGAGACGGCCTATGCCAACGAAGCCGCGCGTGCAGTCACGGCATCGATGGTGGCACGCGGGGAGAAACCGTCGGTGATCTCGGCGGTCATGAAGTATTACACGACCGAGCGGCTGCGGCAGTCGGTCAACGACGCCATGGACATCCATGGCGGCCGGGCGATCTGCGATGGCCCGACCAACTACCTGCAGTCGGCCTACCAGATGGTGCCGGTCGGGATCACGGTCGAAGGCGCAAACATCCTGACGCGCACGCTGATCACGTTCGCGCAAGGCGCGCTGCGGGCGCATCCCTATCTCTACAAGGAAGTGCAGGCGGCGCAGAACCCGGATCAGCGCGCCGGACTCAAGGCGTTCGAGTCTGCCTTCAACGGGCATATCGCGTTCTCGCTGTCGAATATTGCAGGTGCCTTCTTCCACAACGTGACGGGCGGACTGTTCGGCGATGTTCCAGAGAAGGCCTATGGCACGGCGGAATGGTATCGGCAGCTTTGGCGGGCGAGCCGTTCGTTTGCGCTTGTTTCCGATCTCACGGTGGCCTTGCTGGGCGGGGGTCTCAAGACCAAGCAGCGGCTCACCGGACGGATGGCCGACGCGCTGGCGGAGCTTTACGTTCTGTCTTGCGTTTTGAAGCGCTATGAGGACGACGGCAAGCCTGCGGGAGACCGCGTGCTGGTCGAGCTTGCGGCGCGAAACGGACTCTATCGCTTCCAGCAGGCGCTGGGGGGCGTGATCGACAACTTCCCGGTGACGCCGGCGCGCGTTCTCATGCGGGCCCTCGTGTTTCCACTGGGGCGGCACTACAAGCCGGCCAGCGACGCGGTTGGCCGTGCTGCGGCGAAACTG
>JBGANK010000072.1:0-15485 GCA_044222395.1 Hyphomicrobiaceae bacterium
AGCGTCGACAGCCGCACCACCATCGCCAGAACGATGTAGCTGACGGCGATCACGCTGAACCCGGCGGTGTGCGGTGCCATGGCCTCAGGAAGCGCGTTTACGGCAGCGGCGATATCTGTGTTGAATGCGACTTTGGCGACGAGCCCCAGGAGAATGATCCCAATCGCGAGCACCAGCCACCAGCGTCGCATGACGATGACCAGGCCATACAACACGGGCATGACGATCACCAGCGCCGCAACGACGCCGAACTGGAACAGGAGACCGCCAATCCAGGCAATAAGCTCTTCCATGAGTGAATACGCAACTTGAAGCAGCACAAACCTTCGCTGATCATCGCGCGCTTTGATGAATGGACTGCAAATGGGGCGGTAGAAATCTGGGCAGCTGGCGACCGGCCGCGCTTCCACATTGCACGACGAGGCAAGATCACCCGGATGCAGTGGTTGTCTGGCTACCCGCGCCAGCCCACGCAAGTAACGCACGTGGCCAAGGAGTAGGCCGGGCGCAATTACCGCAGCGATAGCAATCATCGCGTTGTTGAACCCTGCGTTTCGCGCAAAACCCATTTGGCTTGTCGCTCGACCGGGAATAAATCGCCCGCCGCGCGAGCTCATTTCGGCCAACTTTGGCGCAATTCTCTGACCCGCCTCGCATGGCGCGAGGTATCAGGGAGAACGAGCATGCAAAAGGCACTGAGCATTGCAGCACTGGTCGCCGTGATGGCGGCGGTTGGCATGTCCGACGTTGCGAGCGCCGAAGGCAAGGGCAAGGGCCTCGGCCAGGCCACGGCACCGGGTCAGACCGGCATGAGTGGCATGTCGGGAGCACCGGGGCAGACGGGCGTGAAGCCTGCCCATCCCGACAACCTTGGTGCAGATGCATCCAATTGCGCCAAGATCGCCGACCCGAAGAAGAAGGACGAGTGCGTGAAGGCCGCGAAGGCGCCGAAGAAGTAGGCCGTGCTGGATGGCGCGTTACGGATCGCCTGGCGCGCACGTCCTCACACTATTTCCTGTCGGATCATGAGCAACGCCCGGAAGCCGTGGGCTTCCGGGCGTTTATAGTCGTAGTGACTTGGTCGCGAGCCGATTGGGTCGGCTACGCCGCGCCCATCGCCTTCTTCAGGTTCTCGTCGACCTTGTCGAGGAAGCCGGTGGTCGACAGCCACTTCTGGTCTGCACCGACCAGCAGGGCGAGATCCTTCGTCATGTGCCCGGCCTCGACGGTATCGACGCACACCTTCTCCAGCGTGTCTGCAAACTTTTTCAGCGCATCGTTGCCGTCGAGCTTGGCGCGATGAGCAAGTCCGCGCGTCCAGGCGAAGATCGAGGCGATCGAGTTGGTCGACGTCTCCTTGCCCTTCTGGTGTTCGCGGTAGTGGCGTGTGACCGTGCCATGCGCGGCTTCCGCTTCCACCGTCTTGCCGTCCGGCGTCATCAGCACCGAGGTCATCAGGCCCAGCGAACCGAAGCCCTGCGCCACGGTATCGGACTGCACATCGCCGTCGTAGTTCTTGCACGCCCACACGTAACCGCCCGACCACTTCAGCGCCGACGCAACCATGTCGTCGATCAGGCGGTGCTCGTAGACAAGCTTGCGCTTTTCGAACTCGGCCTTGAATTCCTTCTCGTAGACCTCCTGGAAGATGTCCTTGAAGCGGCCGTCGTAGGCCTTGAGAATGGTATTCTTGGTCGACAGGTAGACCGGGTAGTTCTTCAGGAGGCCGTAGTTCAACGACGCGCGAGCGAACTCGCGGATCGAGTCGTCGAGATTGTACATGGCCATCGCGACGCCGCCGCCCGGTGCCTTGAACACTTCCTTCTCGATCACGTTGCCGTCTTCGCCGACGAACTTGATCGTCAGCGTGCCCTTGCTCGGGAACTTGAAATCGGTGGCGCGGTACTGGTCGCCGAACGCGTGGCGGCCGATAACGATCGGCTGCGTCCAGCCCGGCACCAGGCGCGGCACATTGCGGCAGATGATGGGCTCGCGGAAGATGACGCCGCCCAAAATATTGCGGATCGTGCCGTTCGGGCTCTTCCACATTTCCTTCAGGTTGAATTCTTTGACGCGCGCCTCGTCGGGCGTGATGGTTGCGCATTTGACGGCGACGCCATGCTTCTTGGTGGCGTTGGCCGAGTCGATCGTCACCTGATCGTTTGTTTTGTCGCGGTTTTCCACGCCAAGGTCGTAGTACTCCAGGTTGATGTCGAGGTAGGGATGGATCAGCTTGTCCTTGATGAGCTGCCAGATGATGCGGGTCATCTCGTCGCCGTCCATCTCAACGACGGTACCGGCCACCTTGATTTTCTGCATGGGTCTACCTCGAATTGTCGGCGGAACATGGGGTGAAGCGGCCGGAACCATAGACAGGTTGCCGCAACGCAACAAGTCAGCGGAAGGGATGATGACCCACGTGGCGCGGCAGCAGACTGCGGCGTAGCGCAATCCATGCTGAGACTTGCCGCCAGCGGTCAGAAATGGTCTTTTGCCCGACTTTCGTGGGAGATCCTCTTGAATGAGCAATGCAGCCGTGCCGGGGTCGTTGATAACGCTGGCCGCCAGGAATGGCGTCAAGGTGCCGACCGCAACCAGCGCGGCGGGCGGCGCACCGGACAAGAACGCTCCCTCACTCGCCGATATCGTCCATCGCGCTCACGAGGACGGCATCGACAGCGTGCTGGGCGCGGGCACGCCCGCCAACCTCACGCGCGACAATCTCGAGCAGGCGCTCATCTACTGCGCCGAGCGCCGCTGTGAGGCGGACGATGCGGCCTGTCCCGGCTGCCGCCTCGCGACCCAGCGCGCCGGCATCACCACGCTCGACGATCACTGCCGGCGCTTCAACGAGATCATCGCCGAGGATACAGGGCTCCGCATCAGCGGTGGCCATGGCCAAACCAGCGCAACCGTGCCCTCGCTCGATCATCTGGCGCGGACTTTCATGGGCGAGGAGTACTGGTTCTGGGCGCGGCGTGTCCTGCGCAAGGTGCGCTACGGGTTGCGCACCACTGAAACGCTGTTCGATCCGGCTTTCACCGACCGCACCGGTCCCGCTGTCATTCTGATGGAGCCGCAGATCGCCGAGAACGTCGGCATGATCGCACGCGCCATGGCCAACTTCGGCCTCGACGAATTGCGCGTCATCAACCCGCGCGACGGCTGGCCCTCCGAGAAGGCGCGTGCGGTGGCGTCAGGTGCGGCTGCGATCGTCGATGGCGCCGGCCTGCGTGACACGCTCTCTGCCGCCATCTCCGACCTCCACTATGTGGTGGCCACCACCGCGAGGCAGCGCGATCTGCGCAAGCCGATCCTGACGCCCGAGGAAGCAGCGGCAGAGATCCGGCGTCGGATTGGTGAAGGTCAGCGGTGTGCATTTCTGTTCGGCCGCGAGAGGAACGGGCTGGAGACTCATGAGGTCGCCAGCTGCGATGCGGTGGTTATGATCCCGGTGAACGCCAAGTTTGCCTCCCTGAACCTCGCTCAGGCCGTCCTTCTCCAGGGGTATGCGTGGATGCGGTCAGGGTCGCAGGCAACTCTCGGCCGCAAGACCCGCAACGATCGCCTCATCTCACCTGGGCTGCACCTGGGCCACGACGTGCCAGCAAAGCATGAGGAAATCGAACGATTCTTTCAGCATATCGAGGCCGAACTTGAGGCTCGCGGCTTCTTTACACCCCCCGAGCGCCGTCACGTCACGGTTCGCAATTTGCGGACCCTGTTCCTGCGTGCCGATCTCACCGCTCAGGAGGTTCGGACGTTGCGTGGCATAGTTGCAACGCTGACGCGTGGGGTAGGCAACCCGAAGGAACCGTCCACATAGGCCGCCTTATTCGCGACACCTTTTCGGACGAGCGATGCGACGCGATGGTGTGTGACGGATCGCGCGGTGCTGTGGACAGAATTGCGCCGGGGTCCTGTCCTCGGATCGATAATTCGTTAAATACCTGGCGGCAGAGGGCTTGGAGTCATCCGAGCCCCAGCAGACACGGCACGCAGACGGAGATGCGGAACATGGCAAACTTGCGGACCCTGGGGAAATGGCCGGCACTGGCGGTGGCCGTGGCTATTGTCACGTCAGGTGCACCGACCGACGCCTCGGCCAAGGATCTGAGCGAGAAATCGATCAGGACCTTCATGGAATATGCGTGGTCACTCGTCCCCGCGCAGTTCACCAAGCCGAGCGGGCAGATCGTCCAGGTCGACAAGAAGAAGAAGGACGAGGTGCTCGTCCCGATCGACGTCGCCCGCGAGATCATCCGGGTCGGCCGCATCTCGGCTCACGCGCAAGTGTGCAACTTGGCCGAGGATCAGGTCTCCAACTACCGCTCCATGATGCAGCGGGAAGTCGACAAGAAGCAGTGGACCGAGCAGCAGATGATCTACATCAATCAGCTGCATCTGACGACCGTCATGTTGCTGACCGGCAAGATCAAGCTGGTCGAGAAGCAGGGCGACAAGCAGGTCGTCGTCGAGGAGCGCAAGTCGCCGGTTCAGACCTGCACGCCTGAACAGGCCCAGAAGGTCAAGCAGGCGATCGCCGAGTACGTCAAGGCAGGCCCGCCGATCTCGACCGTCATGGCCGTTCCAGGCGCTGAAAAGCCCGATGCCAAGACCGAAACCGGCACCACCACTGCCCCTGCACCGGCCAAGGCGACCGACGCGCCTAAGAAGTAGGGCTGTTTCCGGTTGACGCCACGGCCTACCAGGGGTATCTGACGCCAATTCACGCGGGCCGAAAGGCCCGCGTTTTACTGCGCACCCGCGGCACCGGGCCGGAAACTCCCGGGGCCTGTCGGTTCGGAAAGCGCCGCCTTCGGGCGGGCCCGGACAGAGGAGGGGGCGCTCCAAGCTCCTGGAGCACGGCTGACGCCAGCCTCCGGGAATATATAACCGTTGCTGGAGTGCCAGACATGACCAAGCGCGTTCGCGCCAAGCACAAGATCGACCGCCGCCTCGGAGAGAACATCTGGGGCCGCCCCAAGAGCCCGCTCAACAAGCGTGAGAGCCGCCCCGGCCAGCATGGCGAGCGGCGCATGGGCAAGACCTCCGACTACGGCCAGCAGCTCAAGGCCAAGCAGAAGCTGAAGGGCTACTACGCCTCCATCACCGAGCGCCAGTTCCGCCGCGTCTACGACGAGGCCGCCCGCCTCAAGGGCTCGACGTCCGAGCACATCATCGGCCTGCTCGAGCGCCGCCTCGACGCGCTCGTCTACCGCGCCAAGTTCGTGCCGACGGTGTTTGCCGCGCGCCAGTTCGTCAGCCATGGCCACGTCAAGGTCAACGGCCGGCGCGTGACGATCCCGAGCTACCGCATCCGCGTCGGCGACGTCATCGAGCTGCGCGAGAAGGCCCGTGACATGGCCCTGGTGATCGAGAGCACCAAGAGTGCGGAGCGCGACGTGCCCGACTACATCGAGGCCGATCACTCCAAGATGACCGCCAAGATGACGCGCGTGCCGGCGCTGTCCGACGTGCCCTATCCGGTGCATATGGAACCCAACCTGGTCGTCGAGTTCTATTCGCGCTAAGCGTCGGCGCTACGATCTGTCGAACGATTTTCCAGCGGCCGGGCCCCACGCCCGGCCGCTTGCGTTTTGGATTTCCAACCGCCATCCGGCAACTCGTCGCCGACGCTATGGACCAAAACCAGTTAAGCGCGTTTGGAACACCACATTGTCGGCAGTTGCTTTCAGAGCCGACAGACACAATCGGGTGAGGCGTGACGTGAGGTATTGCCATTAGCAATTTATGCAACGTCGACGGATATTATTCTGGTCAATCTTAGATTTAGCCCGCAAACATAAAGAAAATGTGCATCATCTATGTCGAACAAACATGAGCCTCGCCACCGCACCCGCTACGGCAAAACCAACCCTGAATTTGTGCAAAATGACCTTTGGAGCGAGGCGGCAGAGAATGACTGGTCGGGCTATCATCTACGACAGCAACTGAAAGATGAGGTGGGTGGCAACAATGCCTGTCACGACTATTCTCATTCATCGTATCGCGATAGCTTGCCAGGCCCTTTCTGGAGCTGGCAGAGGTTCGGCCGTACGTCGACGGCACTCCCCGATGGACGCGTGATCCACGTCGCGGGCGAGCACGAGGACAGCTATGATTTCGATTTCTGTATCTATAACGACGTCGTAGTTGAATATCCAAGCGGACAGCGAGAGTTCTACCTCTACCCCAAAGATGTCTTCCCGCCGACCGATTTCCATACTGCAACGCTCGTCGACGGCGACATCGTCCTGATCGGCTCGCTTGGATATAAGGATATGCGCCGTCCGGGCACGACGCAGGTGCTAAGGCTCAACACTCGTACGCTCGCCGTCGAGACCATACCGACGAACGGCGACTGTCCTGGGTGGATCAACGACCATCGCGCAGAGAAGATTGGTGACGACAAGATCATCGTGGTTGGTGGCAAGATCCAAACCGTCGACGACTACATCGACAACCCGAACATCTTCGAGCTTGATATCCGGACTATGACTTGGAGCGGACGCAGGCATGGGGATGTAAAAATCTTCCCTGTGACGGTCGAGGACTATCACCGCTCTAAGTCGCCTGCCTTTGGAAAGTCCAATCCGGAGGTGATCACAAACCCGTTCTGGCTGGCCGCGGCAAAGTACGACTGGCCGCCCTCAAGGGCTCGGCTCCATTATTCTGATTTCGCGCCGCCAGAGCCTGAACTGAAATTCAGCGATAATCCTCTCGATTTTAGTGAGATGCCTGAGCCGGGAACACCTGCTTTCGATAACTGGATGTCGCGGCTAAGTGGCGACATTGCTAGAAGCAAACTCCAGCGGCATCAACACGACATAATCTGGACGGCGCGCCGCCGTGATCCGGCGCGAGTGGTGCTCAATGACGGACGACGTTTGATAATTGGCGGAAAGGTGGATGACTACGGTGACGAGTACGCTGATCCCTGGACTTACAATGACATCGTCGTGAAAGATGCCTCCGGCGAGATCAGCATATTCGCGTACCCGACTGACATTTTCCCTTGCCTTTACACCCCGATCACCCTCACACATAATGATGACCTCTTGATCATCGGAATCGTCAATCGCAAGCTTCATCAAGAGCGAGACAATGGCCTCGTGGTTCTCCGGCTAGACACGCGCGACTTCAAGATTACCCCGCTACCCGTCGAGCAACCAAAGGGCTTCCGAATCAACATTTATCCTGGTTGCGATGTTCGGCGTGGGAATCGTGTCGTTTTTCCCAACACCCGGATGACCGACAACGACCCTCAACTCGGCATTACGCTCGACCTTGACACATTAGCTTGGGGTGAGCCTTTTCCGCACGAATGCCCGCAATCGACGGAAGATGAGTAAATGGCAATTCGGCTTAACGTGGATCAGTTATGAGCACTCGGCGGCTGTCAAGTGAAAGCAGTTCTCCGGTGTCAGCGTTTAACGGCGGACCGAAACGGGGCCAGCAGCACTTTGGTTTGCAGCGGACATCTCTCGCTGAGTTGTCGCGATATTTACAACGGCAGCTTGGGCTCACACACGCTCATCGCTGCAAGTCTCCTGATTGATCGAGGCGGACACTTGGCCCCGCAAGTGCTGTATGATGGTTTACACGGAACCGACAGCGTGAGGGCCTGTAAATGCAACACCCGATCCTTCTCGCCATCGCCGCCACGCTGCTCGTCGTCGGCTTCCTTCTGATGCGCTGGGCCTCTCGCTATGACGCCGCCAGCATCGCCACCGACGCCGCCTGGCGCATGGTCAAGACGCGCTCGACCTCGGGCGCCAAGGACGAACTCAGCCAAGTCATCGACGAGCAGGCCAAGAATATCCGCGCCGACGCCGCCCGCATCGGGGTGACGCGCACCGCCATCAAGCACGGCGGCCGCTTCTTCATCGCCCGCTTCGTCAACATCGCCGGCATTCTCACGCTCCTCGCCGGCCTCATCGCCGGTGCCGCCGCGTTCCTCTGGAAATAGCGGCCGCTCAAGCCGGCCTATTCGGCCGACCCTGAGGTGCCGCGACTGGCCGTGGCCGTGCGCCATCCTCAGCCGTGAGGGAACGCACCTCCCGCGCCGATGCCCGTCGCGGCACCGTATTGGCCCAGCCATAGGCAAACATCGTCATGATCACTGACGCAGCGAAGAAGTAGGCTCCAGGCAACACGATCGCTTCGGTGTAACCCGACGAATTGACGTAGAAGATCATCAAGGCCAGCACCATCACATCGGTCATCGAATAGCGGCCGAGCCATTCCATCGTCGAGATCGAGCGTGCGCGAAACTCCGGGCTCAAGTCAGGCGAGGTGACGAGCGTCAGCAGGTAGAACAGCTTCAGGAACGGGAACAGGAACGAGAAGGTAAAAAGCACCCCGCACAGGAAGTATTCCTTGTCCTTGTAGAGCGCATAGATGATGGTCGCGATCGAGTGCTCGTTGGTCCACACGTAGATCGTCGTGAACCGGATCACCGGCAGGATCACGCCCAGCACGAAGAACACGGTCGCCAGGATGATGCACAGCGACAGCACGAAATTGCGAACGATCGACATGCGCCCGCTCGGTGCCGCGGCACCCACCGGACCCGCCGCGCTGGTCTCGTCCGGCGCTGAAATGTCGACGCTCCTCAGCCACGCATAGGCGAGGATCATCAGCACCACCGCGGCCGTGAAGAAGTAGACGCCCGACAGGCTCGCCGCGTCGTAGATGCCCTGGCTTTTGATGAAAAAGATCGTCAGCGCCAGCACCAGCACATCGTGCATCGACCACTTGCCGAGCCATTCGAGCGCCTTGAGCCGCCGGGTCTGGCGCGCCAGCTCGCTCGACGGCAGCGTCGATATGAGCAGCAGGTAAAGCAGCTTCAGGCTCGGGAACACGATCGAGAACAGCGCCACTGTGATGCCCAGGAAGTGCTGCCCGTCGCGAATGAGCACGTAGACCGTTGAGATCAGCGAATGCTCGGTCGTCCACAGCACGTACTTGGTGAGCTTGATGATGGGAAGGCTGACGCCCAGCGCCAGGCAGACGCTGGCTCCGATGATGGCGAAGCTCAACAGGAAGCGCCGTCCGCCAAGCCTCATTCCACGTCAGAGCCTCCTCAGCGCGGCGCCCGGCGAGCCGCCGCGATCCCAGCCACGAAACGCAATCGGGGCCCGCCATGTGAGCGGACCCCGATCATTAGATCAACATCGTCGGTGGAATGCGAGGCCATCGTGTGGCCGTCGCTGCCGAGCTCTCAGGCCGTCATACGCGACTTGTCGTAGGCGACGCCTTTCTGGTCGAACAGCTGCTGCAACTCGCCTGCCTGGAACATCTCGCGAACGATGTCGCAGCCGCCGACAAACTCGCCCTTCACGTAGAGCTGCGGAATGGTCGGCCAGTTGGTGTAGCTCTTGATGCCGTCGCGCACCGACATGTCGTCGAGCACGTTGACGTCCTTGTATTTGACGCCGAGGTAGCCGAGAATCTGCGCCACCTGGCCGGAAAAGCCGCACTGCGGGAATTGCTGGCTGCCCTTCATGAACAAGACGACGTCATTGCTGGCGATCTGCTTGCGGATCCAGTCGTGAATTTCCTGCTGGCTCATGGCGATTTCCTTCCTCGGGCGCAGCCCGTTGTTGCACCGCGCCGGGTTATGATGGGTGGTCGCGTATGCGCAAGATGGGAGCACCCAACTCGGCTGTCAATGACACGTCGCGATTATGGGATTTTCCCTGCCAAGCTGCTGATATTTCAGGTGCCGGGAGGTACGCCCGTCGTCAGCGCCAGGGCGTGCAGGACGTCACCCATGTTGCCGCCCAGCGCCGCGTAAACCATCTGGTGCTGTTGCACGCGGGACTTGCCCTTGAAGCTTGCCGAGACGACGTGCGCCGCCCAGTGGTCATTGTCACCGGCCAAATCCTTAAGCTCGACCGTGGCATCGGGGATTCCCGCCTTGATCATCGATTCAATCTGCTGGGCCGTCATCGGCATGGGGGTTGTGTCTCCAAATGTGGGGGCCGGGCGTCGGCCCCTCCTCGCGGCAAGCGAGGCGCGCCGCGGTCCCTGTACCAACACTAAAGCCATCGACAGCAGGGACAAGGCCGCACATCGCCACGCGCCGACGTCCACCCCTTTCCAATTCCCGCGACCTCGGCCGACCGATCACCGTGGATCAAAAGTCCGAGATCACGGGCTACCGAAGTCCCCCGACAATGAATAGCTGTGCCACACGGCCGCGCCAGCTTACCCCGGCGCACCGATCCGAACCATCCGCCTAACCGGAAGGTTCGCCGAACGAAACCCTGCAAGGAGGACCAACATGCAGCGTATCATGCTCGTCACCGCGATAACGACCTCGCTCGCCGCGGCCATGCCCCTGACGATTGCCACCTCGGCCTCGGCCAATGAAGTCGCCGGCCGTCCGGCACTGCCCACGACGTCGGTACAAGAGCTCATCAAGATGCGCGACTCCTGGGGCACGCAGCCTTCAGGCAAGAAGTAGGCGAATGGCACCAGTAGGCCTCGCTTGAACATCTTGGAGGCACATGGAGCGCAGCCCTCGGGTCGGAGTGACAACTCGTCCCCGGCCCGGGTTCGCTAGCAGCTCACCTCGACACCGCAATCAGGACGATGCCGACCGCGATCAAGCTGGCCCAGCCGAGTCGATGCAAGAACCGCGTCTCTCCGAGCAGCGCCGCCGCCAATATGACCGAAACGGGAATCGACGTTTGCCTTACAGCAGCGGTTTCCGCGGCCCCCGCCCCGATCGAAAATGCGGTCAGAATGCAGCTGTAGGACGCATACGAGATGAGGCTCGCCGCCGCCAACTTCCAAGGTGTCACGCCCAAGCCGCCGAACAGCAGCGTGCCGGTGCTGATTTCAGCAGGCTTGAACCAGACGGCCAGCAGCGCATAAAGGGGCGTTACCATCAAATAGACCCAGAACAGAAACGCCGCGGGCGTGACCGTCGTCTGAGCCGCCGCCGCATGGCCACCAAGTGCCTGCGCATCGGCCATCGTGTAGCCCGCCGACCCCGCCATTGCCACGAGCGCCATCAACGCTGCCCTTGGGCTCGAAACGAGGCGTCCTGGGTGCCACTGCAATGCAAATCCCGCGACCACAATGACAACGATTCCAATCAGTACGTTGGCTGGGTAGACTGCACCTCCCACTGCCCACGACAGGCCTACGATCAACAGGGGTGAAGATCTGATTATGGGATAGTAGATCGACAAATCGCCCGTTTTCAGCGACGCCATGGTCCCGTAGTAATAGGCGGTGAGGCACGCCGCGGAGATGATGGCGAGCCCCCGCACGTTGTCCGGCAGGCCGATCCCCGAACCGATGAGGAATGCGTGCAAGCCGGCCACGAAAACCCAGCTGCCAGTTATTGCCAGATAGGCCGACTCCGGTCGCGGATGCCCTTTGATCAGCAGGTCGCGCAAGGGATGAATGAGAGCCGAAAGCAGGACCAGGGCCAAGGCGTCGATGGACATGCGGCTCCGACCTCGCACCCGCTACATGATGTCGACCGTAACCGGGCGAGGGCTGGCGTCGCAAGTCACACGAGGTATGCACCTAGCCTGGAAGCAGTTTCGCTTGCCCTGCGCCCGAGATCACGCCTTTTTGCTTTGCAGCAATGCACCGACTTCGTCGCTGGCACAGGCTATCTTCGCACGATGTTTCCCGGTTGGCTCCACCCCGGCGCCGGCCGCATCCTCCCCCGACCAATGGCAAAACAAGGGTTGATCAAAAAATGAGAACCATGAAAAGCGCCGCAGCCAGCAGCCTGTTAGCTGCTCTTGCCATCCCCTCCCCAGTACATGCGCAGAACGTCAACGAGCTGGTGATGACCCCCGGCAAGGGCGTCAGCTTCTACCTCGGCACCAAGCATGGCATCACGCACTTCTTGAGCGACAACGGCGCGTGCCTGCTGACGCTGGCGATCGGCGACAATCCGGATATGGAAGGCATGAACCCTGCCGCCTCCACCCGCGTCACGATGACCGTTGTGCCGGGCCGCCCGGCCAAGGTCGATACAACCGATGGACAGGTGCTGATGATCGGCTGTGCGCCGGACGCTCAAGCGATGCAGCTCATCATGCCGCCCGGTTTCAAGCTCAAGTAACGGTGGTGCTGGCGGTCTTGCTGGCATCAGCAGGCAAAAATGAGGACGCGCCGCGAATTCCATCCGCGGCGCCTTCCCATAAATTGAGCGCAGTGCCTATTGCCCGGCCTTCTTCACTTGATGTCGAGCAGCTCGACGTCGAAGATCAACGTGGCGTTGGGTGGAATGACGCCGCCAGCACCGCGCGCGCCATAGCCCAGTTGAGCCGGGATGATGAGCGTGCGCTTGCCGCCGACCTTCATGCTCGCCACACCTTCGTCCCAGCCTTTGATCACCTGGCCGACACCGATCTTGAATGCGAACGGCTCCTTGCGGTCGTGCGAGGAATCGAACTTCTTGCCCTTCTGGCCGTTCTCGTAGAGCCAGCCGGTGTAGTGCATGACGCAGGTCTGGCCGGTCTTGGGACTGGCGCCGGTACCTTCCTTGCTGTCCTCGATCTTCAGTCCCGAAGCTGTGGTCATGGTCTTTTCCTTGGTTTGTGCGGAGAGCGGGGCGACGACGAGGTTCGCCGGACCGGCGACAAGGAGGCTGGCGAGAGCCAGGGCGAGAAGTGCGCGCCGACCAGGGATCATGGGGGCCTCCTTGGCCTGAAGCTGAGTATCAGGCCGCCTCTCTAGCCGATTGTACAAGGGAGGCCAAGTGCGACCCGCCGCGACGCAATGCTCGCGCGTTGGAAAGTCCCGCTCACGCCGGCCATAAATCGATGCGGATAACGTCATCGTGTGGCCGCGCAGCCTCGTAGTTGTCCGAACCCAGCTCCATCCACTGCAACCGCGCCTTCAATTTGCTGGCACCTGCTTCAAACCATGGTCCGCATGCCTCCGTGCCCGCCCGAGACGGGCTCGACACGGTAAAGCGCCGCGACGGAAACGTGACGGTGATGGTGGCGATGCGCGTCCACGAACGGTCGCTGCGCCAGTCGCCGGGCTCTGCTTTTGCCTCGGCATCGAACAGCCGCACCTCGATCAGCTGCCGCAGGCAATCCTCGGTGTAGATGACAAGGCCGTTTGGGCAAACCGCAAAGCTTTGCGCCATCATCTCGGCCGTGATGTCGATGGGCGCCACGAACGCCTCGTGATCAGCATCGACGAGATAGAACTGCGCATAGTCCGACTGCCAGGCGAAGGTGGCGCCGCCGCGATATGCCATCGATTTATGCCCCTGCGTTGTGCGAGTTGACTTTGCGGGCCATTCTGCGCAATTCACACCCCCGAACAATGCCAAACAACCGGAGTGACACCCATGCCGACGATGTCCAACCAGCGCCGCAAGAAGATCCAGCTCCGCCAGCGCAAGGCGCTAAATGAAAAGAACCGGACTGCCAAGGTGGCAAAGAAGGAGCGTAACGCGGCCAAGAACAAGGGCTGAGAACGCCCGAGTTCCATTCTCCGAAAAACGGGGATCGCCGCACCTCCGGCCAACCGTCCACTTGTGCCAATTTCGCATGAAGTCCGTGTGTGCCATGGCCGCCCTCTGCTGGCGGTTTTGCGCCCTCCGGAGCCGGTATTGAAAGCACATCCAAAATCACATATCTATATGTGAAAGGAGATGTGTCATGGCAACGATCAAGCGCGCCGCGTCGAGCCCCCGCCGCAAGGCCAAGATGAAGGTCGTGAAGGCACCGGCCGGCAAGGCACCTCTGCGCGTGGCAAAAAAGACGCCGGCGCGGGCCAAGCAGGCTGAGGCAGGTGCCGCCCGGTCGGAAGCACCCAAGGACGCCACCGACAGATGGTCGACGTTTCTCGAGAACGGCGGCGTCGATCCTTTGAAGATCTCCCGCGACCTCGGCATCAGCAAATCCGATTTGGCCGACACCCTCGGCCTGCCGGCCGACGCATTGCTGCGGGTGGAACGCATCATGGCCGACAAGACCCAGTCGCGGCTGAGCGAACTGTTGGAGATCTTGAGCCGTGTCGAAGCCTGGTCGGGAGGCTTGCGGCCGGCGTTCGCCTGGTATCGCAGCCAGGGCATCGCGGCGCTCGGCGACGAGACCGCCGAAGCGATGGTGAAGACCAACCGGGCGGCCCATGTGCGCACCTATCTCAACGCCATCGCGGCGGGGAGCTTCGCGTGATCCCGACCATGTTCAGCTGAAGTGTGCAGCGGTTCAGCGTGAAGAACATGCTCAAATCAAAGAGTATGTTCAGCTGAAGTGCGCAGCGGTTCAGCGTGAAGAACATGCTCAAATCAAAGAGCATGTTCAGCTGAAGTGCGCAGCGGTTCAGCGTGAAGAACATGCTCAAGAAGAGAGATAGAGCGCGATCACGATGCCGCAAAGAGTGAACGCGCACTATCGTGGGCCGGCGTTCCGCGCCCACAATCCGAAATGGTCCTGGGCGCCAACGTCAGGTGAGGGTGCCGCGCTCTACGGTGGCCGCTTCAATCGCAAAGGCGTGCCGGCTCTCTATCTTTCCACCGACATGGCCACCGCCATGCGCGAGGTCGCGCACGGGTTCCCCTACAGGCTCGTCGATCCACTGACCATAGTCTCCTATGAGATCGATTGCGCCGACATCGTCGACCTGACGGACGCGCGCGTGCGCCGGTCGCTCAAGCTTGCGGAAGATGATCTGGCGTGCGGCTGGCTGCTGTTGCAGGAGGAGAAGAAGCCCGTTCCCTCGCACCACATCGCCGACAAGCTGATCGCGGAAGGCGCAGCGGGAATTCTCGTGCGCTCCTTCGCGCCCGGCAGCACGGTCGACAATCACAATCTCGTCTTGTGGAAATGGAGTTCGAAGCTGCCGCACAAGGTCCGCGTCCACGACCCCGACGGGCGTTTGCCGAAGGATGGGCGGTCGTGGAAAAGTTGACTGAAGAGCAGCGATGCGCGCCGGTCCGCGCAGCCACTTACTCCAACGGATTCTCCATATACCCCGGCAGCCAGGCTTCGTGCGCATCGCGTAGTTCGTCGAGCGGCAGGAAGCTCTCGCCCTTCAGCGCAACGCGGTCGCCCGTCACCTTGCCGACGATCCGCGCCGGCAGCGCCAGCAGACGCGCACGCTCGACCACCTCTTCCGCCTTGTTGGGCGACACTGCCACCACATAGCGGCCCTGGTCCTCGCCGAACCAGATCGCGTGGCTGGGAAGCTTGCCCTCGTAGGGGAACAGCTCTGCACCGATGCCGCCCGCCAGCGCCATCTCCGCAATCGCCACCAGCAGCCCGCCATCCGAGCAGTCGTGCACGGCAGACACGCGGCCCTCGCGAATGAGCGAGCGAATGAGCTTGCCGGCCTTCAATTCATCGGCGAGATCGACCTCCGGCGGCGCGCCTTCGATCTTCTCCGCGAACATTAGCTGATAGAGCGATTGGCCGAGCCAGCCCGTCTCGCGGCCGATCACGACGATCAGGTCGCCCTCGTTGCGGAAGCCGATGTCGGCCATCTTG
>JBGANK010000073.1:0-15279 GCA_044222395.1 Hyphomicrobiaceae bacterium
TTGGCCGCCCCGCCTCCTGCTCGCGCAGGATCGCAATGATCTGTTCCTCGCTGAACCTACTCTTACGCATCGTCCGTCTCCTCTCCGAGGTTACGGACTCTACCCAAATCTGGACGAGTTTGCGGGTCTCAGGTCAAGGGCTGCTGGATACTAGAACCGGCACGGGTTGCGGTTCTGGTGCCACGCCTGTCTGCCAAACTTCGATCTGCTGGTGCTTCCGCAGCGTGGAGGATCGACGAATCTCCGCGTGCAACATATAGGGATAGAGTCGGAAAGGTAGATCAGACATGCGATGCGCGATGGGGCTTTCCTTTAGGGCATTGAGGGTCTCGAGGGCTGTGGCGGGGGGCTCGGCGGCGGTGCTGCTGCTGACATGCGCCGCGCGCGCCGACGACGGCGACCCCATGCCCGACAAGAGCGGCTATCACCTGTTCAACCCGGTCCCTGACAGCGCGTTGCGCAACTTCAGCCCGGATCGTCCGGCGAAGTCGACAGGACCTTATACGATCGACGCCGGCCGCGTGCAGCTCGAGACCGACTTTGCCGTATTCTCGCTGCAAAAGGTCGATGGCGTGCGAACCACATCGCTGCTGGCACCCAACCCCAACCTGAAGATCGGCATCACCAATTTCCTGGATGTCCAAATCAATCTGGCGCCCTTCATGGCGCTACGTATCGAGGACAAGGTGGCTGCCACCGACGCACGCTGGAGCGGCCAAGGCGACTTGTTCCTGCGTGCCAAGCTGAACCTGTGGGGCAACGACGGCGGCAAGACCGCGTTCGCGCTCATTCCCTGGCTGAAGGCGCCGACTGCCGCCGAAGGGCTCGGCAACCGCGCCACCGAGAGCGGCCTCATCGGCTCACTGCAGGTGAGCCTGCCCGGTGACGCAAGCCTGCTGTTCAACTCGGAAGTCGATTGGCTCAAAGACGCAACTGCCGGCGGCTACCATGGCAATTTCATCAACGCTGCCGGCATCACCGTTCCGGTCGTCAAGGACGTATCATTCACCGCCGAGATCTGGTCGCAGATCACCGATGACCCAGATGGCACCGTTCGGCAGTATAGCGCCGACGTTGCGCTGGCCTGGACCGTGCACCCCAATCTGCAACTCGACGCTGGTGCCAACTTCGGCCTCAACAGGGACACGCCCCAGCTTCAGCTCTACTCGGGCGTATCGTACCGTTTCTGACGGACGTATGCCGAGGCGCACCCAAATAGCGAGAGCCGCTGGCAGCGAAGAGCCCCAAAACTGCTTCAATGGCTGAAAAGTGAGATGGCGCCCCGTAGGGGACTCGAACCCCTGTTCCCAACGTGAGAGGCTGGTGTCCTAGGCCACTAGACGAACGGGACAGCGCTCCAAGGCGGCAACCTATAAGTCAGGCGCGTGAGGGGATCAAGCCCGTTCTGCTGACGCGGCCGGCCTTTGCCGAGCCGAGGATTTTTTCCGGTCCAGCGGCATTCTTCGGGCGCGCGAGCGGACCGGTTTGCTGCCGCCTGCCCGAGCAGGTGCGGTGGCACGAGCAACGCGGCCGCGGTCTGCCCGGGTCCGGTCATGGCACGGCGTGCTGTTTGCGTAACGATCCTGAACTATCTCGCGGGTAAGCGCTTTCCGGTTTCTGGAATTGGCGGCATGTCACCGGGTGCAAGGCGGACGCGCGAGAGGGTGCGTCCGGTGGATAGATCCAGGATGGCGACATAGCGATCGGCAGGGCCAGGACCGGTATAGTAGAGCGCGAGCCGGTTGCCGTTGAGCGACATGGTCTTGATGTCGGCGCCGGCAGGCACCTCGAGCGATAATTCGGACCCCGCCGGCAGGCTCGCCTCCACGCGCGATGTCAGATACACGATGCGGGCGATGATGGTTGCAAGACCGAGAACGAGAACGACGCCCATGCCGATGACGGCATACTTCATCCCGCGCATGGACGGGGAATCGCCGGCTGCCGGCAGGAACAGACTCCAGCGGAACGGCATGTCCTGTTCGTCGTCGGCGGACATCGGCGCGTGGTCCCTTGGTCAGGAGGCCGCGTTCCATGTCGGTTGACGGCGACCGGTTGATGAGCGTGACAGTCGAAGATGCCGATGACGGGCAGCGGCTCGATGTCGTGCTCGCCCGACGGCTGCCGGGCTTCAGCCGCGCGCATGTGCAGCGCCTCATCAACGATGGTCACGTGCGCGTCGGTGGCCGGACGATAGGGGAGCAGAAGGCAAGGGTCAAACCGGGCGATACAATCGAGGTTGACGTGCCGCCGGCGCGGGATCCGCTGCCCGCGGGCGAGGCGATTCCGCTGGCGATCGTCTACGAGGATGATCAGCTGATCGTCATCGACAAGCCGGCAGGGCTGGTCGTGCATCCTGCAGCCGGACACGACAGTGGTACGCTGGTCAATGCGCTCATCGCTCATTGCGGTCATTCGCTTTCGGGAATTGGCGGGGTGCGGCGACCTGGGATCGTGCACCGCCTCGACAAGGACACCTCCGGTCTTCTGGTCGTTGCCAAGACCGATGTCGCGCATCGCGCGCTGTCGGAACAGTTCGCCGCGCATGGGCGCGATGGTCGCTTGGTGCGTTCCTATCTCGCGGTGTGCTGGCGTGCGCCGGAGCGAGCCAAAGGCACGATCGACGCGCCGCTCGCACGTTCGATGCAGAACCGGACCAAGATCGCCGTGCGCAGCGGTGCCGAATCTTCCGACGCGCGCGAAGCGGTGACGCACTATGAAGTCCTCGAAGTGTTCGGTGGTGATGACAGCGCAGGGCGAATTGGCGGCGGATCAGGCCGGAAGCGAAAGTCGGTTGTGCCGCTTGCGCCGGTATCCGGCGGCAAGCCGCCGCTTGCAGCATTGTTGCGGCTCGATCTGGAAACCGGGCGGACACATCAGATTCGCGTGCATCTTGCGCACATCGGCCATCCGGTGCTGGGCGACACTCTTTATGGTGCTGGATTTCGCGCGAGCGCCCGACTTCTTTCGGCGGAGCAGGCAGCTGCACTCGAAGCGCTCGGGCGGCAGGCGCTGCACGCTGCCGTGCTCGGCTTCGAGCATCCGGTTCGCGGGGACCAGATGGTGTTTGAAAGCCCGCTGCCCAATGACATGCAGCGCCTGGTTAACGCCCTGCGCCAGCGGTAATCAGCGCGTCCTCGCAAACTGGCTGCATTTGTTTCCCGCGAATCAGGCCTTCCTTAATCGAATTCTGATACAACCGCTCGGATTGGCTGTGGGAGGAACCCGAATGCCCATTCGTTTCAAGGTTCTGTCGGTCGTATTCATCATTGTACTGCTGCTGGCTCAAGAGGAGAGCCTCAAGCTTTTCGACTCCTATCATGCGGTGCTTGCCGCGCTGGCGCTGCTGGCGCTGTTCTCGATCATCGCCTTGTGGCCGAACAGCTCGCGGACCGAGCGCGTCGATCGCTCGATGGGTGGCGCCAATTGGGGTGACCGTATCGAATTCGACAAGGCCGACAACGAATAGCCTTGCCAATTCTTGGCTGAAAGCCTGAGAGATGGCGGCGGCGATACCGTGTGCAGCCAATACTCTGCTCCATACAGATGTTGTGTCGATCGAAAGATTTGGGCACCCCGGACAGCTGCGGAGGCAGCTTCACTAAATCGTGTTCAGAATGCCGATCGGTGACAATCGGGGTCAGCCGATCTTGGGCTATGCTTCTGAAGTGCTTACTAAAAATTTGCGAATTCTCAGCGTTTCGATGCCCGGGTTGATTGCAACATTGTAACGTGATGCGCACGGTGACGTGTGGCAAGTTGCGTTCTCGCGAAGGAATGTTTGTGAGATAATCTTGAACTGTGAGGTCGGCTTATTACCTAAGCGAGTCCGGCTGCCAGATGCCCAGACGGAAACAGGAATGTTGAGACGTTTCTTGGGTGTTGCGGTGGCATCAGGTTGGGCCGGCAGGCTGGCCCTGCAACTATGGGTAGGGCCTCTACAGGTAGGGCTGGGTTCGGGTTTTAGACCGGGACATGTAACGAAAGTGAACGGTAGGAGGAATAGGGCGCCGGGCTTGGAACCGTTGGCTTCGCGCCGAACTTAACTTTCGCTGGAGCATGTCAAGCCGCTGTGTCGCGATGTTGGCGTGCGAATGACTGAGGGATGAGATGACGACCAAAGCACTGCCAACCGTTGCTTCCGGATCTGGTGGGCTCGCTCGCTATCTGGAGGAAATCCGTCGGTTCCCAATGCTGGAGCCGGACGAGGAGTACATGCTGGCCAAGAGCTGGCAGGAGCACGGCGACACCGAAGCCGCGCACAAGCTCGTCACGTCGCACCTCAGGCTGGTTGCCCGCATCGCGATGGGCTATCGGGGCTATGGCCTGCCGATCGGTGAGGTCATTTCCGAGGGAAACGTGGGTCTCATGCAGGCCGTCAAGCGCTTCGAGCCCGACAAGGGCTTCCGCCTGGCGACCTATGCGATGTGGTGGATCCGTGCTTCGATCCAGGAATACATCCTGCGCTCATGGAGCCTCGTCAAGATGGGCACCACGGCAGCGCAGAAGAAGCTGTTCTTCAACTTGCGCCGCGTGAAGGGGCAGTTGCAGGCGCTCGATGAGGGTGACCTGAAGCCCGACCACGTGACCAAGATCGCCAAGAAGCTGGGTGTCAGCGAGGACGACGTCGTTTCCATGAACCGTCGTTTGGGCGGGGACGCTTCGCTCAACGCGCCGATCCGTGCGGAGGCGGAATCGGGCGAGTGGCAGGACTGGCTGGTGGATGAGACGCCCGACCAGGAGGAGATGCTTGCGGAGTCCGAAGAGCTTGCGCGTCGTCGCAACTACCTGAGTTCGGCGCTCTCCACGCTCAACGAGCGCGAGCGGCGCATCTTCGAGGCACGCAGGCTGGCGGAAGAGCCGATGACGCTGGAGGATCTTTCGGCGGAATTCGGCGTCAGCCGCGAGCGTATCCGCCAGATCGAGGTGCGCGCGTTCGAGAAGGTGCAAAAGGCGGTCACCAGGTCGGCCGCCGATGCAGAGCGTGCGCCGGCAGCTCATTGACCAAATGCAAGATGGTCTGTGTGGCCAGTTGGCTTTGTTCGTCGTGAACGCTTGAAATGCGCGCTTTGCCTGCACACATGTATCCGTATCACCGGATTTCGCTGTGCGTTTCCCCCAAGCGCATGCATGGTGAGACGGAAAACCAGAAGGCCGGCTTCACAGTCGGCCTTCGTTGGTTTCGGGCTCGTTAACTTTTCGGACGACGCCCTGGAGTCTGATCGGCTGAGATCGAACCACTTGTGATTTCAGCGAAGGTGCCAATCAATCTGACCTAAAGCGGCCCATGGCGGCTGGCGCGAATTCATCAAGATCAGACCTGCTCGAGAATCGCAGCGGGCGGGAGCATTGCGACGAACCCGAAGAGGCCGCAACACTCACCGCCCGCACGGGCGTCAACCATAGGTATGGCGCCGCTCCGGACTGCGGGATATAGGCTTTCGCTCTGCCGCATGCAAGCAGCGATTGGTCGCGTGCGTCAATCGTGATCACGCATGGTGACGGAAGAGAATGAACGCAATGTTTTGTGCGGCTCATGTAGGCGGCGAGCGAACAACGACGGCGACGTCTTCGTTGTGCAGGAAGCCCGTGTTCGTGCGAAGGAGCTGACAATCGATGACAGCGGATACGACAGAGGTGCTGTTCTATCATCTCGAGCGGCAGCCGCTGGAGCGCGTGTTGCCGAGCCTGCTCGAAAAGACGGTCGCTCGTGGTTGGCGCGCGGTCGTTCAGTCGGGCTCGCAGGAACGGTTGGAGGCGCTCGATCTCACGCTTTGGACTTATCGCGAGGATAGTTTTCTCGCCCACGGAACCCGCAAGGATGGACATGGCGAGCACCAGCCCATCTATCTGACGACCGGATCTGAGACGCCCAACGGCGCGGGGGTGCGCTTTCTCGTCGACGGTGCGAAGGCCGATACGTTCGACGGTTTCTCACGTATCGTCTTCCTGTTTGACGGCAATGACCCGGAGGCGGTCGCAGCCGCACGACAGCAATGGAGCGCGGCACGTACTGCGGGCTGTTCGGTCACGTATTGGCAGCAGGGTGCCGACGGTCGTTGGCAGAAGAAGGCTTGAGCGGCCTGCGATGAACTATCGGCACGCCTATCATGCAGGGAACTTTGCCGATGTGGTGAAGCATCTGGTGCTTTGTCTGGTCCTCGCGCACCTGAAGCGGAAGGAAGCGCCGTTCCGTTTTATCGATACGCACGCCGGGCGAGGCCTTTATGATCTCGCCGGCACCGAAGCAACAAAGACGGGCGAATGGCGGGAAGGCATCGGAAGACTGTTCGCGCCTGACCTTCGTTTGCCGACCAATGTCCAGGATATACTTGCCCCCTATCTGGAGCTGCTCGACAGCGACTGCATCACAGACGAGCAGGGGCTTGCCCGTTTGGCGCGTTATCCGGGCAGTCCGCTGATCGCGCGGCGCATGCTGCGTGCCCAAGATCGCATGGTGGTCAACGAACTGCATCCGGAAGACCGGGAGCATCTGGCTGATCTCTTTCACCGTGATCGGCAAACGAAGGTCATGGGATTGGACGGCTATACGGCTTTGAAGGCGCTGCTGCCGCCAAAGGAGCGGCGCGGCGTGGTGCTGGTCGATCCACCATTCGAGGTTGCAGGCGAGTTCGACCGGCTCGCCGGTGCCGCAGCGGCGGCGCAGCGGCGGTTTGCTTCCGTCATTCTTGTGCTCTGGTTTCCGATCAAGAGCAGCGGAGAGGTCGAGCGTTTTTATCAGGAGCTGTCCGAGGTCGGGCTCGCCAAGGCGCTGGCGATTGAATTCCAGGTTGCTTCACAGCCTGAGGTTGGTAAGGGGCTGGTCGCCGCTGGCCTTGTGGTTGTCAATCCCCCGCATACATTGGCCGAGCAAATGTCGGCGGCCTTGCCGGTTCTGGCGGACGTGCTCGAAACGGGTGCAGGATCGCGCTGGCAGGTCCGCTGGATTGTCGAGGAGACCGGCGCCGGTCGCGCGAATTGAACACCGCAGAGAGCGGTGAATTGGGCTATCCCGATCACGAGAGTTGGGATGCAGCAGGCCCGTAAAACCCGAGACAGCCTCGGAAAGACCGTCAGTGATCGTAAAATCGACAACTAAGTCGTTGCGGCCATGGTGTTTCTTCAAACTTGCGAAGACTTCTACTTTGGTCGATACTCGATGCGCTTCGATTTGACGCAGTCAGGTCGGAGGTGACGGCTGTCCCTGCATGAGATCCGTGTCGCGCGCAATGCATTTGAAGTCTGCGCAAATTGTGATCCCCCCTATTGCACGACGAGACTGCTACGCGGCTCCGTCAGAAGACGGAACTCGGAGCGATGGCCGGTTACCCATGTTGGGGCTCTCAGGAGAGAATTGATGCGCCAGACCGGCATCGTGAAATTCTTCAATACGCAGAAGGGCTATGGCTTCATCACCCCGGATGACGGCGGGAAGGACGTGTTCGTGCACGTGACCGCGGTCGAGCGTTCGGGAATTGGACCGCTCAACGAGGGTATGCGGATTTCTTTCGAGACCGAACCTGACAAGCGGGGCAAGGGGCCGAAAGCTGTCGAGCTGAAAGTCGAAGCTTGATCCGACACGATTTTGCGATTGGACGCGGGGCAGTGCGGACAGCCGCAATGCGAAGCCAATGCGCGGATTTCTTCTCGCGTCATGCATTTTGGCGATGCTCAAAGTGTATCGTCACCGGTCGGCAACATCAGCCCCGAATTTGTCGAGAGCCCAGCCGGGATGATGGCTGGCGCGCGCCAATTCGGGCACTCTCCGGCGGTCTGTTACCACATGGGAGAGATGCGCAATGCTGTTTTCAATTGCCCGCTATTCGGTCACTTCGCTCGCCGTTCTCATGCTGCTCGGCTCGGTGGCCGGCGCTGAAGCGAAATCGTCGTGCGTGGTCAAGGCCGCCGAGGGCACCGGCTCGGACGAGAAGGCTGCCAAGTTCCAAGTCGACGAGGCGCTGCTGCAAGCCGTCGACTGGGGTGCGTGGGCCGCTTGGATGGCGAACGGCACGACGCCCGGCTACGACTTCGGCAAACGCAAATACAAGTGCGGCAAGGGCGGGCTAGGGGTCACGTGCCGCGGCCAGGCCAAGATCTGCAAGAAATAACGCAATTGAGAACCGGCTCGCGGATGTAATGCGATCGTCGTGAGGTCGCAGCGCGAGCGAGGCAGTAATTGCCGGAGTGAACTCGGGCGCCGCGAACTGCAATTTCAAGAACGGCGCTCGACGCCATCGAAAATTCATTGCGCTCGTGCCTGTGCCGGCTGGGCATCGCGCCAAGTGAGGAGATCATGTCATGTCGATTATTCGGACGTGTGGAGCGGTTGCGGCCGCCGCAGTTCTGGCCGTGAGCTTTGCTGCTCCGGTCGCCGCCAAAGGCAAGTGTGTGCGGGCAGGCGGTGAAGGGTCGAACGTGCTGCCCGACATCGCCAAGTTCATGGCCAATGCCGCTCTCAAGAATTCGATCGAGGCCAAGGGCATGAAGCCCTCCGGCAAGATCTCGCAAAGCTGCAAAACCGATGTCGTGTTGACGACATGCGTGTCGAAGCAGCGTGCATGCAAGTGACTTGAAGTTTCGAATGCGTTGGCGCGCCAAGCGCAGTGCCCGTCGTGGAGATTGAGCCGCGAAGTCAAATGCCCACGCATCCCTGGACGCGTGGGCGTTTGCATTTGGATGCCCAGTTTCGAAGTAGGTCCGACTGGCGCCCACTTTCTGGCAATGCAGGTCGAGAGCTGGTCAGGTCGTCGGACCTGCGGGACATCAGCGGTTGCCGGAGAGCATGCTCTTCAGAAGACCGATGATGACCATCACGATGCCACCACCGGCGCCGCCACTGGCGACCTGACCAAGGATCGAGCCGATATCGAGACCGCCGCCACCGCCGGTCGGCAGGCCGAGCATACCGCCCAGAATCTGGCCGCCAAGGCCGCCGCCAAGTATGCCTGCCAGTGAGTTGCCAAGCAGACCGAGGCTGATCTTCTTGACGAGCGCGCCGACGACGTTGCCGCCAACGGCACCGCTAAGTAGCTGAATGATCAGTGATACCGGATCCATGATGAGCTCCCTGGTTGTGTTCCTTGGCTGGACGAGCCTCACGCGCGATGGCGTTGGTCGAGCAGCGCAACCTTCGCATTGGTTGGAAGGCAGGCGGAGCTATAGCACGTCGCTTGAGTGCCACCTATGCAGGCGCTTGAGAAAAAGAGTTATTTCGGCTTGCAGAACAAGCGGATGCGTCAGTCTAGGCAGTTGCCGGGCGGTGACAGCATTGTGGCAAAGCCGGAGCGCGCTTACCGATTCTTAAACGTTTCGTTGACGTTTTGTCCTATGCTGCAGACCATGCTCAGGGGGAACAGAGAGAGGCTATACGACATGAAGCGGTTGTTTGCGACAGCAGTGTCTGCGGTACTTTTTTCGGCTGTGGCCGGGTTGGCGCCCGCCGAGGCTGGTGGATATCGCTATCGTGATCGTGCCGCTGTCGAAACCGACGGTGTGCACCCCAAGTCGTCCTACTATCGTGGGCGTTCGGAAGTTCGCGGTTACGTCAAGCGCCGCGGCGGTTATTCCTACACGAAAGAAGACACCATCAACACGTATGGTGATGCGCGCGGTCGGTTCGGCGCCGCCAACAGCCTCCGGGATCCGTCGATGGACACGCAAACGCGCTCGGGTCCGTTCGATCACGGGTTCTTCTTCAATTCTCCCATGGGGCCGCGTGGCGGCGACTCGCCCTACATGAACTGAGTTCGGTCCAGCTCTGCATTGAGCGGGACGCGGGAACCAACGGTATCCGAAGAGAATTTTTCGATTTGAGCGGGCGCGCTTCCAAGTGGAGCGCGCCCGCAACACGTTGCATTGCTGTTGGAGAGGCAGGGTAGGCAGGGGAATGGGCGACCGCTATAGGTGGGCGAGAGATAAACGCGCCAGACCCGAGGGAGCGCTCCATGATGCAACGTGTGCTTTTTGCCGCCGCCACTGCCGCCATGCTCAGCACTGCTGTAGCCCTGCCTGCACACGCGAAGTGCACGCGGCTTGGCTTCTCGGTCAATGACTACGGCAAGGATGGGCCAACCAAGGACGCGCAAGCGCTGCTCGACAAGTACATCGCCTCGTGGGCCGCCGAGCGCGGGATCAAGGGCTATCGCACGAGCAAGAAGTCGGTTAATTGCGAGCTTTTCCTCAACTTCATCGTCTTTGATGAACACACGTGCCGCGCGGAAGCCGATGTGTGCTGGGGCGAGCCTGGGACGGGCGGCAATCCGTCGAAGTCGGCGACGAGTGTGAAGACTCCAGATTCAGACCTCACAACTGGTACGATCGCGAAGCCTGCGGCCAAGCCGGCGCAGTAATTACTTCGTTCGCGATCAGGTGCACGTATTTCGAAAGCAATCCCGGCGCAACTGTGCGGGTGGATCAGGGCGTCTTGCTCGGCTCTTTCGCGGATAGCCGGTCGAGGCGCAGGCGATGGCGGTCGTCGGTGATCAGCAACACGCCTCCGAAGGTCGCCATAAGCACGCCAAGAGCGGTCGATCCGGCGATCAGGAACATGATCAAGATCTGATACTTCGTGGCTTCGACGGGATCGACGCCGGCGAGGATCTGGCCGGTCATCATGCCGGGCAGCGCGACGATGCCTGATGCGGCCATCGAATTGAGGATTGGCGTCATGCCCGTCTTCAAGGCGCGTTTGGTGGTATCGCGCAAGGCTGCGAAGCGCGGCATTCCGATGGCGAGCCGGCTTTCGATGATGGCGCGATCCTGCCAGGTGTTGGCCGTCAGCGTGTCGAGCGCCAGCGCGATGCCGGTCAACGAATTGCCGAGTACCATGCCAAGTATCGGCAGGACGTAACGCGGCGCGTACCAGGGGTCGGGGGCGATCACGCCGGCGACGGCGAACAGGGTCGCGAAACTGCCGACCAGAAGCAGCGTGCCGGCACCAAGCCCGTAGGTGAGCCAGCCGGAGATGCGGCGATCCTGGCGCGAGATCGCCTCGTGACCGGCGGCGGCGATCATGATGGCCGCCAAGAGCAGGGTCCAGATTGGCGATGTCTGCTGGAAGATCCACTTGAGCACGAGGCCAATCAGGCTCAGCTGGGCAACCATGCGAGCTGTGTTCAGCAGCAGCGTACGCTCAAGGCCAAGCTGGAAAGCGAGCGAGACTCCGGCATTGATCAGGATGAGCAGGGCCGCAACGGCGAGATCAAGAGGTGTCAGGGAAACGTAGCTCATGACCTGTTGCTCATGCTGCAGACGCGCGTGCGGCAGGGGCGGCAAGCTGCAGGCGCATATCTGCCAGCCGCTCGATCTGGCCGGTGTCGTGGCTGACGAGGACAACGGTGCGGCCGGCAAGGATCTGATAGCGAATGAGTTCCTCGGCCAAAGCCGCCGATGCCTTGTCGAGGGCACCTGTCGGTTCGTCGAGCAGCACGACGCGTGGCTGATCGGACAACGCGCGCACAAGGGCTAGGCGCAGACGCTCGCCGGTGGAAAGCTGGACGATCGGGCGGTCGAGGATGGCAGGCGGGAGGCCGAGATCGGCCGTCATCTTTTCGATGCGGCTGCCTTCTCCAGAGGTTTCGGTGAGCGATTGCCGTGGGGTGTCGCCCCACCAGCCCGGTTCGGCCGCCGCGTAACGCACCTGCTTTCTCCATTGCCAAGCGGGCATTTCGTGCCGCTCCGCACCATCCAGGAAAACCTGGCCCGGCACGTCGTCGAGATCGGCGATGGCGCGCAGCAGGCGCGTCTTGCCGATGCCGGACGGACCTTCGATGGCAAGGCACGTTCCTTCGCCAACCTCAAAGGTCAGGTTCGGCAATCCGGAAATTGAAAGCTGCTCGACGCGAAGCAACGGCTTGCCCACTTTCCCCGTGCTGCCCGGAAAATCCGGACTATGCTCAGAACAAGGCTTTAGCAGCCGTGCCGGGCGCGGTCCATGGTGTCAAGCAATGCGAGCAAAGCATTGCACAACCGCGAGAATGTCGACAGACGTGTGGGTGATTTCAGGCGTGCAGCGCGATTTCGTTGATCTTGCCTTCGAATGCCACCCGGTCGAATGGTTTCAGGAGATAATCGTCGGCGCCCGAAAACTTGGCGTTGGCAATATCGTCGATGTCATGCTCGGTGGTCATGTAGACGACGAACGGGCGCAGCTTGGCTTGGATCCGGCGTAGCTGCTCTATGGTGAAGCGTGTCGGCAGGCCTGGCATGTGCCAGTCGATCAGGATCAGGTCGGGCATTCCGAGTTCGGCGCGGGTGATGGCCTCATCGCCGCTGCCTGCTTCGGAGACCGAGTAGCCAAGCTGCTCGAGAAAGACGCGGGCGACTTTGCGGACCACGTCGGAATCGTCAACCACCAGGCAATGCTTCATCGGATTTGGCTCCACCCGCAAACCGTTTCGGCCCCGCCGCTGATCTCGGCGGGAATGGCCGACAATGCAGCAGCTTGGAGGGGCGAGGTTAAGGGGCGGTAAACCGATGCGTGGCGGCGGGACAATTCGCTGCCGCGTGCTCTTGGCTACACGCTGGTTGAATTGCCGAAGTGAGCGTTGTTCGACACGCAACTGTCGCTAGGTGTGCGACGTCGGGCGCGTGTTGGAAAGGTTCGGGTCACGGCCCTTGGCATCGGCGCTCAGCTGGCCTCAAGCGAATGGCTTTGCCGTCAGCAGGATGTCGGCGCCGTCCTTCAGGATCTCCAGGCGCATCTTGGCCGAGCCGGCGAGCCGCCACGTGTAGTAGGCCTGGATCGACAACGCATCGAGCTCAGGTGCCTTGCTGCCGCCGACGAAATCGGTGAGGTACTGGGGCGGACGCGCCGCCGTGCCGCGGCAACGGATGACGAAGCTCGGCTCCTCGAGCGTGCCACCCATCAAGACATCGATGTCACCGCCGCGTGGCAGTGCGGTTGTGGAGGCTGCGATGAGATTGAGCAGCAACTTGACCTTGTCCTTGGCCATGTAGCCGGGCAGTCCGCGCCAGTTGAGTTTGTGCTTGCCGGTGCCGACGAAGCCGCGCGAGATCTGTTCGGCCGTGCCCAGGTCGATCATGGCACCTGCGGAACCTGCTGCGCCAAATGCGAATCGCGCAAACTGCAGTCGGGCCGACGCCTGCTCGGTGACATTGCGAATCACGTCGAGTGCGTAGTTCCTCGATTCGGCGCCCTCGTCCTCGTCGAGAATCTCCAGGCCGTTGTAGATCGCACCGACGGGACCGATCACGTCGTGGCATATTTTGCTTGAAATAAGTGCAGCAAGTTCAAGGTCTGTCGGCTGCGCGTGTTCGCCCATGGAGGCCCCTCTGGTGGCGGAACGTCGGAAGCGCGGCTGCTCAGAAGCGCGATAAGAGGACGCGAGCAGACAGGGGCCGCGGGAGTTCGCGACGAAATAATGCTACAAGTTGATACACGTGGGTGCTGGAGGATGCCAAGGGGCGTAACGGGCACATCAGGTGTAGTCTGTTGCTTTCATTGTTGGTTGGGGCCGTGATGCAACGCGCCGCTAGTGTCGTGATCGCGAAATTCGTCTCATTCTGCAGCGCCCTCCGAACGAATTTCGCGATCTGAACGACACTAGCAAATTCAAGGAGCTATTGTGATTCAGATCGAGAAGTTCGCCTGGCAACCCGGCCGCAAAGTATGTAGCGGTCTTCTCGATCATCACACTAGGCAAAGTCACGATACAATGTGTGCGTGATCAGGCCACACTTTGGCGACAGTTGCACGCGAGATTCCGGGCCTGTGGGCTGTTGCCGTAGGGGCCAATTCGTGGGAGGACGAAGTGCCTCTGGGGTGGCGTGTCTTGAGTCGCGCGCCGCGTTGTGTGTTGTGCGGTTGGGATCCAGGACAGCAAACGAAGGCACAGAGCACCGAACAAGCTGCGCGCCAACGTGGCCGCGCAAGTTGCGGTGACAAGCGAGGGATTACGGATATGCGACCGGTTTGGAGGCTCGCCATCGCAGCGGTGCTTGCGGCTACGATGGGAGCAACGACATCGCGGCCAGGATTGGCCACGTCGCCTGATGTGGCAGGTTCGCAGGCTGTGTCATCGCAAGCCGTGCCGACGGACGCGTTGGGCAAGCCTCAATCTATCGTTCGTCTCGCGCAACAGGATGCCTATCGCGCCGACGAAGATTATGGAGCTTCAGCACAGACCGGTGTCTACCGGCCCGACGAACAGCGCTACGGCTCGCGCAATGGCGATAGCTATGCGCCATCGACACGGCGTGTCGACGATGCCTACCGGCCACCCTACAGGGGCGACGGCTACGGCTCCGACAGCGCCTACAACAGCGGTCCGGCGCCGTACCCGAATGGTGATCGGCATTACCGCGATGATGCAGGGCCGAGCGACGCCTACCGCGGGCGCACGGCGCCGCCGAGCGGCGGTTACGGTTCGCCCTACGCGCCGCCGTCAGAGGAAACCGCCAGCCGGCACGACTTCAACGGCTATCCCGAGCCGCGCGGGCCGGACGAGTACGATGACAACAAGTACTACTCCAAGAACGAGATCATCGCTGCGGGGCATGGGTTCTTCGGTTCAATCAGCCAGGGATTGGCGAGTGTCATCGAACATGCCTTCAAGAAGGCCGGCCGGCCGAACGGATACATACTCGGCGAGGATGCCGGTGGTGCGTTCGTCGCCGGATTGCGCTATGGCGAGGGTCGTCTCTATACAAAGGATGCCGGCAACCACAAGGTCTACTGGCAAGGCCCGTCGATCGGTTATGACTTCGGTGGCGCTGGCGCCAAGACGATGATACTCGTCTATAATCTGCGAGACCCTTCAGAGGTCTATCATCGCTATGGGGGGGTGGAGGGTTCCGCCTATCTGGTCGGCGGCGTCTCCATCCAGTTCCAGAAGTACGGCGATGTGGTCATGGCTCCGATCCGGGCGGGAGTGGGTTTGCGCCTGGGTGCCAATGTCGGGTATTTGAAATACACGCGCACACCGACCTGGAACCCATTCTGACGGTGCGTTCCCTGCCGGCTTGCGCGGTGCGAATGTCAGGCTGCGCGCCGGTCGCTTGGCGGCGGCTTGACGCCCTGCCGGGCGCGCAAGGGCGCAGGTAGCTTCATGCGGATTGGCCGGGAGAGGGAAGTGGGCGCGGCAAAGGGCTGTGACGTGCAGCCGGCTTGGCTCTAGGTTCGGGAATGATGCACGCGTGATCACGATCCAGTCGGCTATGCTCGTGGCGCTGGGCGTCCTTGCCGCAGGATTCATCGTCCTGCTGGTAGCGCCGTTTTATCGCCGACGGGCGGAGCGTCTGGCAATCAGCGAGGTCAAG
>JBGANK010000074.1:0-15103 GCA_044222395.1 Hyphomicrobiaceae bacterium
GCTGACCATCATCGCGACCGCGCTCATCGACACCGGCAGCCGTATGGACGAGGTCATCTTCGAAGAGTTCAAGGGCACCGGTAACTCGGAAATCATCCTCGACCGCAAGGTGTCCGACAAGCGCGTGTTCCCGGCGATCGACGTGGCCCGCTCGGGCACCCGCAAGGAAGACCTGCTGGTGCCGAAGGACCAGCTCAAGAAGGTCTATGTCCTGCGACGCATCCTGAACCCCATGGGCACCATGGATGCGATCGAGTTCCTGATCGACAAGCTGAAGTCGACCAAGACCAACTCCGACTTCTTCTCATCCATGAATACATGAGCTAGGATGACGGATAAGGGGCGGTGTACCGCCCCTTTTTCTTCGTCGCCGAGAGCATTGTCATGGCCACCCTGGAAAAGCGGGTCGAGCACCTCGAATATATCGTCGCGCACCTGCCGGAGGACCTGAACGCCAGGTTCGCCGGTGTGGACGTGAAGCTTGCGACAATCCGAGAGGCGCAGACGCTGCACACGCAGAGGTTCACGACGCTCGACGCGAAGGTGAATAGTCTCGCTATCGACCTCGGCACAGTCAAATCCGACGTCGCTTCGCTGAAGTCGGACGTGGCCGTGGTGAAGTCCGAAGTTTCTGAGATTAAGGGCCATCTGGTCGAAATCTTCTCGCGCCTCCCCCAGGGTATGACGCCCTAGGATCGGCTGCCCGCACCGAGCCAGCGTGTCGAGCAACTCCACCATCTTCGCCCTTTCTTCCGCGCCCGGGCGGTCGGGCGTGGCAGTGGTCCGGGTTTCAGGTCCCAACGCCGGGATGGTGCTTAACGTGATGGCGCCCAAGCGGCCGAAACCGCGCGAAGCGGCGGGGAGGAGAATCCTCCATCCGACCTCCGGCGAGCTGCTCGACCGCGGCATCGTCATCTGGTTTCCGGGGCCCAAGAGCTTTACTGGCGAGGACGCGGCCGAGCTTCATCTGCACGGATCGGTGGCGGTGGTGCGAGCGGTGCTGGCGGCGCTGGCACTGATCCCCGGCTGCCGACCGGCGGATCCAGGCGAGTTCGCGCGGCGGGCTTTCGATAACGGCAAGATCGATCTGGTGGAGGCGGAGGGGCTCGCGGATCTGATTGACGCGGAGACCGAGGGGCAGAGGCAGCAGGCCCTGCGTCAATCCCAGGGAGCCTTGTCCCAGCTCTACGAGAGCTGGCGGCAGACGCTGATCGAGGCGGCCGGGCTGGTGGAGGCCTCGATCGACTTTTCGGACGAGACCGATGTTGCGGGCGACGCCTTCGCTCAGGGGCGGACGATCGTCGAGGAGTTGGGCAAACAGATCCGCCGGCATCTCGACGACCATCGCCGCGGCGAGATCCTCAGGTCGGGCTTCCAGGTGGTGCTGGCTGGGCCGCCGAACGTTGGCAAGTCCTCACTGCTCAATGCTCTGGCCCGGCGCGATGCGGCGATCGTTTCGGAGGAGGCCGGGACGACCCGCGACGTGATCGAGGTGCGGATGGACTTGGCCGGCCTGCCGGTGTTGGTGTCCGATACGGCAGGCATCCGCGAGACGGCGGCGCCTGTCGAGCAGGAGGGGATCCGGCGGTCGGTGGCGCGGGCAAGCGACGCCGATCTCATCATCTGGCTGACGGACATCCATGCGCCCGAGCCGGCCCTGCCCAAGGACCTGAGAGCGATGGCGGACCGGACGCTCTTGGTGGTCAACAAGACAGATCTGGCGCCGGAGGGCGAGCAGCCGGTGCTTCCCGACGACATGATCGCGATATCGGTGAAGACGGGGGCCGGGCTCGATGTCCTGACGCAGCGCCTGGCGGAGATCGCTCAGGAGAGGATTGGGCCGGAAGAAGCTCCCGCATTGACCCAAGACCGGCACAGGAGGCTCCTGGTGGATGTCGTGGAGGATCTCATGACATTCCTCGCAGGCGATCCGAACCAGACGGAGATCCGCGCGGAGGACCTCCGCAGAGCTGCGGTCGGGATCGGGAGGATCACGGGGAGGATCGACGTGGAGGATGTCCTGGACCAGGTGTTCGCCCGGTTCTGCGTCGGCAAGTAGCGTGGCCGCGCGACGCAGCAACGGGGGCCATGGGTACGGACGTTGCCTGCGTCGTGTTTCACGTGAATCACAGAGTTGTTTCAACAACTTGGTTATGCAACAGATTCCCCTATGATTCACGTGAAACAGTAGCGCGAGGGTTCTTGGCCTGATGGCTCATACAACGCCGCGTTTCACGTGAAACGACTTTGACCCGTCGCGGGAGCATGATTATGTTCGCGGCAATTGCTAACCGCCGGTTTGATGGCCGAGCGGAGCGCCCAGATCTGGTTCCAACCGATGTCTGCAATGAGCTATGACGTCATCGTTGTCGGCGGCGGCCATGCCGGCTGTGAAGCGGCTGCGGCCGCTGCGCGGATGGGAGCACGCACGGCGCTCGTGACCCACAAGGCCGCGACCATCGGTGAGATGTCGTGCAATCCGGCCATCGGCGGGCTGGGCAAGGGGCACCTAGTTCGCGAGGTCGACGCACTCGACGGGCTGATGGGTCGTGTGGCTGATGCCGCGGGAATCCAGTTCCGGTTACTGAACCGGTCGAAGGGGCCAGCGGTCCAGGGACCACGAGCGCAGGCGGACCGCAAGCTCTACAAGCGAGCCATGCAGCGGGCTCTCGATGGGCAGGCCGGTCTGGCAATCGTCGAGGGGGCGGTCGAGGATCTGCTGACCAGCGGTTCTGAGGTTTGCGGCGTCGCTGTGGCGGATGGCCGGGAAATGCGCGCGGGCGCGGTGGTGCTGACCACGGGCACCTTTCTCAACGGTCTGATCCACCTGGGTGAGACTCGGATTCCGGCCGGGCGCATGGGAGCGGCACCGGCGCTGAAGCTGTCCGAGCGCCTTTATGGTTTGGGGTTGCCCATGGGCCGGCTCAAGACCGGTACGCCGGCGCGGCTGCTTTCAAGCTCGATCGACTGGGCCGGTCTGGAGATGCAGCCGGCCGATGACGATCCAGTGCCGTTCTCGTTTTTGACCGAGCGAATTTGCAATCCACAGATCGCGTGCGGAATCACCACGACAACGCCGGCGACCCACGCCATCATCCGCGCCAATCTTGCGCGCTCACCGATGTATTCCGGGCAGATCTCAAGCGTCGGCCCACGCTACTGCCCGTCGATCGAGGACAAGGTCGTGCGCTTTGCAGACCGGGCTGGTCATCAGGTCTTTCTGGAGCCGGAGGGGCTCGACGACGATACGGTTTATCCCAACGGCGTTTCGACCTCGCTGCCTGAGGATGTCCAGGACTCATTCATGCGCACCCTCCCGGGGCTCGAGAAGGCGGTCATCAAGCGACCCGGCTACGCGATCGAATACGACTTTGTCGATCCCAGGTCTCTGAGCACGGCTTTGGAGGTCAAAACGCTGCCCGGGCTATTTCTTGCTGGGCAGATCAATGGAACGACCGGCTACGAAGAGGCGGCCGCGCAAGGTTTGGCCGCGGGTATCAATGCTGCTCTGAAGGCAGGCGCGATGGGCGGTCAGCCCCGGCCAAGGAATGGCGCCGGGGTCGGCTCGGGATCGCTCGATCGTTCGTTCGTGGTGTCGCGGGCCGATGGCTATCTGGGCGTCATGATCGACGACCTGGTGACTCGCGGGGTCAGCGAGCCCTATCGGATGTTCACCTCGCGGGCGGAGTTCCGGTTGAAGCTCCGGGCGGACAACGCCGATCAGCGGCTGACGCCGGTTGGCTTGGCTTTAGGATGCGTCGGGTCGGAGCGATCGCAGGCTTACTCGGCGAAGGCGAAGGCGCTGGCGCAGGCAACCGCGCAATTGGAAACCCTGACCTTGTCGCCGACCGAAGCTAGACGGCATGGGCTCGACATCAATCGGGATGGGCGGCGGCGATCGGCGTTCGAGCTGTTGTCATATCCGAGTGTCAATCTCGTGTGTCTCAAGGGGATCTGGCCCGAGCTTGGCGCCATACCGGCGGCCGTGGCGGCGCAGATTGAAACCGACGCTCGCTACGCCGCCTACGTGCGGCGGCAGGAGGACGACGTCGCCATACTGCGGCGGGACGAAGCCGAGATCATTCCAGCCGGTTTCGACTATGCGGCGCTGCCCGGACTGTCCACTGAGATCCGGCAAAAGTTGATACGGCAACGTCCGGGCACGCTGGCCCAGGCGGGCCGCATCGATGGTGTCACGCCGGCAGCGATCATGCTGCTACTGGCGCATCTCAAGGCGGCGCGAAAGGCACGGCGGCGCGCTTAAATGCAGTTGGCTCGTGCACAGAGCAGACGCTTGTCCAGTTGCCGTTTCACGTGAAACATCTGGTGGAGGCCGGCGCCTGCGCTGGACCTGGATCGCCGGTCGTGATTCACGTGAAACCCGATTGTCTGTGCCTTGGTGCTCGAACCCGGTCCGCGATATCCCTGGGGCCGATCTCGTCTCCGTTGATTCACGTGAAACAGGAGAGCCGTCGTTGTTGATCAGCGGCCCGAACGACTTTCAGGCAGCTTTCGACGTTTCACGTGAAACGGTGAGCAAGCTCGAAGTCTATGGCGATCTGCTGCGGCAGTGGCAGCGGACCATAAATCTGGTGGCACCGAAGACCGTCGACGACGTCTGGCATCGGCATTTCGCAGACAGTGCGCAGGTCTTTCGGCATATCCCTTCCACCGCAGCTCACGTCATGGATCTGGGATCGGGAGGCGGCTTTCCGGGATTGGTGCTGGCGATCCTGGCTGTGGACCTTGGCCCCAAACTCGGACTGCAGCAGGGATTGCGGGTGACGTTGGTCGAAAGCGATACCCGCAAGGCAGCCTTCATGCGGGAAGTTGCTCGAAAGACCGGTATCGCTGTGGACATCATGCCGTCGCGAATCGAAACCATCGTGAAATCAGCTAATGTCGCGCCAATCGATGTTTTCACGTCGCGCGCGCTGGCTCCCTTGATCAGGCTCCTGGAACTGGTTCAGCCGCTGTTCCAGCCGCATTCGGTGGCGTTGTTCCTCAAGGGGCGGTCGGCTGATGCGGAATTGCAGGAGGCTGTGGCGGCTTGGGATTTTTTCTCCGAGCTGGTGCCCAGCCTCACGGAAGATAAAGCGAGTCTTGTGGTGGTTCGCGACTTGAAACCGAAAAAGGGAGGGGTGATCCCGTGACCACAGATAAGGGAGGTAGACAACGCCTGCGCGTGCTTGCCGTCGCCAATCAAAAGGGTGGGGTCGGTAAGACGACGACGACGATCAATCTCGGCACGGCGCTGGCGGCAATCGGCGAGCGGGTGCTGGTGATGGATCTCGATCCGCAGGGCAACGCTTCGACCGGCCTTGGAATCGTGCCTTCCGACCGGCAGCGCACGTCATACGACGTGCTGGCGGGCGCGGCGACGCTGTCGGAATCGGTGCTGCCGACGGCGGTGCCGGGGCTTTACGTGGTGCCGGCGAACTCTGATCTGGTCGGGCTCGAAAGCGAGCTGATGAACGATCAGAACCGGGCTTTCCGGTTGCGCGATGCGCTAATGCGTCTCGATGCGGAGGCGCGAACCTGGCCGGCGGATCAGCAGTTCTCCTACATGCTGATCGACTGCCCGCCGTCGCTCAACCTGCTGACGCTGAACGCCATGACGTCGGCAAATGCAGTGCTGGTTCCGGTGCAGTGCGAGTTCTTCGCGCTTGAAGGAATTTCGCAGCTCAAGGCGACCATCGATCAAATCCGCGGCTCGCTCAATCCGGCGCTCGAGATCCAGGGCGTGGTGCTGACGATGCACGATGCGCGCACGCACCTGTCGCGCGAGGTCGCCGACAACGTGCGCGCGTTCTTCGGATCGAAGGTGTACGAAACAATGATCCCACGTAACACCCGTGTTGCCGAGGCTCCGTCGCACGGCAAGCCGATCCTGCTCTACGACTACGATTGTGCCGGTAGCCAAGCCTACATACGGCTGGCAACTGAGATCATCGAGCGGGAGCGGCGGTACAAGGCCGCGTAACGCGGTTGTTTGGGGTGCCACTGCCGGTCAAGTCCGCAGAACTTAGAGTTGTTTGAACAACCCGAATTCTTAGAGCAAGAGGGGGCTCGATAATCACATGACTGCACCAATGCATAAGAACCGTCTCGGACGCGGGTTGGCATCGCTGATCGGAGAGCCGTCGGACATGCAGACGCGGCTGCCGCCGGAGGGCGAACAGCGCATGATCGGGATCGAGCAGCTGAAGGGTGGGCGCTTCAATCCGCGAAAGGATTTCCGCGAGGAAGATCTGGCGGAGCTGGCCGAGTCGATCCGGCAGAAGGGATTGGTTCAGCCGATCGTGGCGCGGCCCAATCCTCATCAGCAGGGCACCTACGAGATCGTGGCAGGCGAGCGGCGCTGGCGGGCGGCGCAAAAGGCCGGCGTCTATCAGGTGCCGGTGATCGTGCGCGAATTGGATGATCGGGAAGTCCTCGAGCTGGCGATCATCGAGAACGTTCAGCGCGCCGATCTCAACGCCATCGAGGAGGCAGGCGGCTATCGCGACCTGGTCGAGCGGTTCAACTATACGCAGGAGCAGCTGGCGGAGATCATCGGCAAGAGCCGCAGCCATGTGGCCAATACGCTGCGGCTGCTGCGGCTGCCGGTGAGCGTGCAGGAAATGGTGCAGTTGGGAAAGCTCGACGCTGGCCACGCGCGCGCGCTGATCGGTCGGGAGGATGCCGAGGCATTCGCGCAGCGGATCATCGCGGAAGACCTGACCGTGCGCGAGGTCGAGGCGCTGGTGCAGGAGAATATCGGTCCGGTCGGTGCGCCCGGCTCGAAGCGCAAGGCCCGGGAAAAGGATGCCGACACGCGTGCTTTCGAGAAGGAGCTCGCGGACGCCCTGGGGCTGAAAGTGGAGATCAAACGGGGCTCTGGAGAAAGCGGCAATCTGATCATCAAGTACGGCAACTACGACCAGCTCGACTACATCCGGATGCGGCTGACGGGGATGGGCTCGTAAGGGTGCATTGAGCGGCCCTACGCAGGCTCCGTGACCCCTGTGATTCGAGCAATGAACCTTGCCAATCAGGGTGTTGGTGGGGTGTTTCAAACTCAATTCGGCCTGAGACTTGGTTTCGGGCCGCTTTTCTTTAGAGCTATTGCTCCGCACCCTTGACGCGACACTAGGCAATTGCTGCATTCGCGGCTGCGGGCGTCAGGCCCGGTCGGGTCGAGTGGAGTACGGTCGCATGGGCGGGGACGTGTTGGCGGAGCTTGCAGATACAATCCGCTTGCGGCGTAATGCCCCGGCGGATGGATCCTATACACGCCAACTGCTCGACCATGGGGTTGAGCGATGTGCCAGGAAATTCGGCGAAGAGGCCATCGAGGCGGTGATCGCCGCGATCGGTCAGAACGACGAGGCGCTGTGCAACGAGTCGGCCGACGTGATCTATCATCTGCTTGTGCTGCTGGAATCGCGCAATATTGATTTCGCGCGCGTGCTGGCGGTGCTTCAGAAACGCAAGGGCGTCTCGGGGCTCGACGAGAAGGCGGCGCGCAGCAAATGAATGAGATCCTGGAAAGATTGGCGGCGCTTTCGCGAAATTCGCCTGCCTTGGCGAAAACGGATCTGCAATTCTCACCCTACCGGCAATTCAGTCGCGAGGAGTGGTCGCGGTTGCGCGCCGACACTCCCATGACGCTATCGTCGACGGAATTGGAGCAGTTGTCCGGTCTCATCGAAGAGTTGTCGATCGAGGAAGTCGAAACGATCTATCTGCCGCTGTCGCGGTTGCTCAATCTTTACGTCGCGGCGGCGCAGGAACTGCACGCGGTGACGTCGAAGTTCCTCGGGCGGCGCGAGGGCAAGGTGCCATTCATCATCGGTGTGGCCGGGTCGGTTGCGGTCGGTAAGAGTACGACAGCGCGTGTGCTGCGTGCGCTGCTGGCGCGTTGGCCAGACCATCCACGCGTCGATTTATTGACGACAGACGGCTTCCTGTTTCCGAATGCGGAGCTGGAACGGCGCGGCATCATGGACCGCAAGGGATTTCCGGAGAGCTTCGACACGGCGCGGCTGTTGAATTTCCTGGGCGATGTGAAATCCGGTGTCGCGACCGCCGAAGCTCCCGTCTACTCGCATTTCCATTACGACATCATTTCTGGTCAGACGGCGCGGATCGAGAAGCCCGATATTCTCATCGTGGAAGGTCTCAATGTGCTGCAGCCGGCGCGATTGCCGATGGACGGCGAGGCGATACCGTTCGTTTCCGATTTCTTCGATTTCTCGATTTATATCGATGCCGAGCCGGAGCTGATCCAGCAGTGGTATGTGACGCGGTTCATGCGTTTGAGGACGACGGCGTTTCGCGATCCGGCAGCCTATTTCCATCGCTATTCGAAATTGACCAACGACGAGGCGGAACAACGCGCGCTGTCGATCTGGCGCACGATCAATCTGAAAAACCTCAACGAGAACATCCTGCCGACGCGGCAGCGCGCGAGCCTCATTCTGCGCAAGACGCGGAACCATTCGATCGAGATGGTGTCGCTGCGGCGGCTCTGATCGGAGCGTCTCGATCAGTTCGTAATTGGAAGCGCTACGTTTCGGAATCAGAACGCATCAAGACAAAAAAATGGGCCGCCCGGGGTCGGCGGCCCGCAACGACGTCTCGTTCGCGGAGAGGATGCTGGAGACGATCAGTTGAGCGATTTGGGCGGGTAGTGGAAGCTTGGCATCAGGCCAACGGCCCATTCGTTGAATGCGAGCTGTTGGCGCAATGCCATCGTCACGACGGGCAATTGCACAAGTTGGGCAGAAAAGCTGGCTTGGGCGGCCAGGAACGAATTGGTTGCGGCAATACCGGTACTCATCAAAGTGGCTATCAGTCCTTGGGTTTCGCTGGCGAGGCTGGTGCCGGGGCGACGACTGTGGCTGTCGTCATCGGCGATGACTTGCGTGTTCGTGGCCGCGGATGCACTGCGGCTGGGCGATCGGGGCGAGCGTGGTGCGGCCTGAGTTGCGCGGCTGGGCAGCGTTTCAGCAGCGGCGCTCTTGCCCACGCGGGTCGGCGAGCGACCGCTGGAAGCAGCCATGGATCGGGCGCGCTCTCTTTTGCTTTCATTGGCGGATGGCATCTGGCCGGTCTTGTTCAGAGTGGCGGGCGCGCGCGTAGCAAGCGCGGCGTGCGCCTTGGCCGATGCCGGCGACCGAGCGGTGGCCTGCAGCTCGCTCATCAGGTCGGTGCGGACGGACGAGAACTTGTCACGCAGGCGGCGGATCACCGACGGATCGGAAATGCCCAAGCTGCGGATCGCGGTGGTCGGCCGCATGGCCGGGTTCAACGCAATCAGCCGGGCTATGGCATCGAGGCTGTGGCGGTCGTCGATGCCGCTGCCTTTGGGTCTACCGCGGCCGGCCCTTGTGGTGGACATTCGAACAACCTTCGCTCAATCGAATCGGCTTGGCTTTCATTGTCGGAAACGATCCGACAATTCCAAGGAAAATAAATCGGCGGCTTTTGAAAAAGCCGATGGGTATATGCATCTGTGGCAATGATACATCGGATCGAATTGCACGGGAAAAGGATTATCCGGCGAAATTCCGAAACTTCGAATTTCGCCGCGAAGTCCAAATGAAGTGGTTTCAATCGAGTTTCAGGCGAGCAGATTGCGGGCGCGCGCGAGCTTATCGAGCGGTGAATTGGGACGGGCTCCCATATGTGAAATGACCTCAGCAGCGGCGAGACTGCCGAGACGGCCGGCTGTTTCCAGCCCCAAGCCGGTGCTCAAGCCGTAGAGAAAGCCGGCTGCGTAAAGATCGCCAGCGCCGGTGGAATCGACTACTTTCTCGACGGGATCGACAGGGATCTCAAGACGGCGGCCTTCGTAGAGAATGGCTGATCCCTTGGCGCTGCGCGTCAATGCGGCAAGCCGCGTATCGCGCGCCGCGTTTGCTGCGGCGAGCTCAAAGTCGTCAGTTTCGTAGAGCGATGTGATTTCACTTTCGTTGGCGAAAAGAATGTCGACACCGTTGCGAATGAGGTCGATGAACTCCGGGCGATGGCGATCGACGCAGAAGGAATCCGACAGCGTGAGTGCGACCTGTCGACCTGCGGCTTTGGCGATTTTCACCGCCTGGCGAAATGCTGATTTGGCCTCGTCACGATCGAACAAATAGCCTTCCAGATAGACGATCGACGACGACGAAATGAGCGATGCATCGATCTCGCCTTGGTCGAGGTCGGTGGAAATTCCGAGGAACGTATTCATGGTGCGCTCGCCATCGGGCGTGACGAGGATCAAAGAGCGTGATGTGGGTGCCTTGCCGGCAACCGGGCTCGAAGCGAAGGCGACATCGGCTGCCTTGATGTCGTGAGCGAAGATGCGGCCGAACTCGTCGTCGGCGACCTTGCCGATAAAGGCTGCGCGACCGCCGAAGGAGGCGACGCCGACCAGCGTGTTGGCAGCGGATCCACCGGAAATTTCCATGCTCGGGCCCATCGCATTGTAGAGCGCGGAGATGGTGTCGTTGTCGACGAGGCGCATGTGCCCCTTGGGGGCGCCGTGCCGCGCCAGGAATGCATCATCGCAGCGGCCGAGAATGTCGACGATGGCGTTGCCGATGCCGACGACGTCGTGGCGGGTGTGGCTCATGGATCTTTCCTTTTTGGGTCTTTCGGCCTTTGGTGGCGCACTATAGGAATCGCGGACAATGAGGCAAGTGCGCGTCGCCGGCGCAAAGGGCGCACCTGGGCAATCGCCAATCAGCCGGCATGGGATGCGAGCGATAACAGCAACCGTTCGGCGACGATGTCCTCGATGGCGCTGTTGCGGCGGGCGGTCTTCAAGGCTTCCGCGCTGGCTAGCAATGCGCGATCAAGCGCGGGCCGGCTCCAGCGCCGGCACTGGCCGGTGAAGGCATCGTGCTGCTTGAAGTGCACCGGCGGGCGGAGTTGGCGGATGGCGTCGGCGACGTTGGAGCCGCGGTCGAGTTCGGCGCGGACGCGATGCAGCTTCTGCAGGTGCCGCAGCATGGCGGTAATCACCATCTGCGCGTTCTCTCCGGCGTTGATGGCGCGCGCGAATTCGTTGACGGCGGCGGCGGCATCGCCTGATGCAGCGGCGTTGATGATGCGGTCGATGGTGAGTTCCGAGGCGTCGCCGACGATGGCGTCGACGTCGTCGGCCTCGATCTGCTGTCGCCCGCGCGCATAAAGTGCGAGCTTTTCGACTTCGGCGCGCGACAAGGCGCGGTCGGCGCCGAGTCGGGAAACTAGCAGGGCGCGTGCTTCGCTGGTGATGCGCAAACCCGCGGCGTCGAGCACTTCTGCAACGAGTCCGTTGAGGTCGCGACCCTCGTCGCCATAGCAGGCGATGGCTGCTGCGTGTGGCAGCTTTTCGAATGTCGCGCGGAGGCTATCGGTGGGCTTGAGGTTGCCGGCCTCGACGATGAGCGTGCCGGCGAGATCACCGGGCTCGACCAGTTCTTTCAGCATGGCAGCGTTGATGATGCGGCCGGTGGTGACGCGCACGACCTTGCGGCCGCCGAACATCGGTAGCGTGCGCAGCTCGACGGCGAGCCGATCGCGATCTGTATCGAGGTCGGCATCGTCGAGACGGATGATCTCTCCGGGCGGTGTCTCGCGGGCGGCAATGCGCGAAGCGGCCAATTGTGCGCGCTCGCTGACCTGGCCGGCGTCTGTGCCGAAAAGCAGGAAAGCCTGCAGCGTCTTGTCGGTTGCGCTCAGGAACTTTTCGGCCAAATGGGCTTTGACGGCGACCATGGTGCTCGCTCAGGGGTCGGCGGCAAGGAGGATAAATGCGTGTGCAGCCTTGGGGCCATAACACGGGTCGGGCGGGGAGAGAAATTGGGGTCGCAACGATTTTGAGATGCGAGGGGTGAGCAATTCTAGCCCAGCTGGTGTGGGGTAGCGCGTCAAGCCGATTGGGCGAGGTATGCTGCGATGCGCGTCTTCAGGTCCTGGCCAATGGTCACCGCGGCACGATTTTCAGCATCGTTGCGGGCACGGACGTTGGCGAAAACGGAAGTAAAGCGCTCGAAGGCGGCGCGGCTGGCGCTCTTGCCCTGTAGGACGACTTGCTTGTCGGAGACGCGGATCAAGCGGAAATCGGCATCGAGGTTGTAGACCGAGCCAGAGGCGTCGCCGCTCGCTTTGACCAGGGTCGATACGATCGATTCCCTGACGGCGACCTCGAGCCGATAGGCTGGCGGCAATGGCCGTCCACCACCCGTGGTCTGGAAGATGACCTCGTTGCGGATCTGCTGTCCGACGCGGCCAGGGATCGGCGCGATCTCGACCTGAGCGAGCTTCTCGTTGGCAGCGGCACCGCCGAGCGAAGCCGTGCCGTAGAGCGGGCGGAAGCCGGTGTCGGCGCACCCAGCAGCGAATGCCGCAGCGATGAGCGCGGTGGCGAAGCCGAGCACCCGCGCCGGGCGGCGAATCACTGCCCGTGCCGGCGTTTCGGCCCTGCCGTTCGGCGTCTCAGCCCACAACATTCACGATCCTCTGCGGTACAACGATGACTTTCTTTGGCTTTTTGCCGTCGAGAGCCCTTTGGACGGACTCAAGCGCGAGCGCTGCAGCCTCGACATCCTCGTTGCTGGCCGTGCGGGCGATGGTCAGCTCATCACGGCGCTTGCCGTTCACCTGTACGGCAACGGTTACAGTATCGTCAACGAGCAAGCCCGGATCGGCCGCAGGCCAGGGCTGATTGGAGACGAGGGTGTTGTAACCGAGCCGCTGCCAGCATTCTTCCGCCAAGTGCGGCATCATCGGGGCGAGCATCTGAACAATGATTTCGGCGGTCTCTCTTATGGTCCAATCGAGCCCTTCGCCGGACTTTGAAAGAGCCTGCGAAAATGTGTTGGTGAGCTCGTAGAGTCCGGCGACTGCAACGTTGAAACGAAGGCCTTCGATGTTGCGGCCCGATTGGTCGAGCGCCTTGTGCGTGGCGCGGCGCAATGCGGTCGCTTCGGGCGACAACGAGGCCGGCATTTTTTGTCCCAATGGTGCGGCCTTGTCGGCGGCTTCGTCGATCAGGCGCCAGACGCGTTGCATGAAACGGCCGGCGGCGGCGATGCCTTCGTCGGTCCATTGCACATCGCGCTCGGGGGGTGAGTCGGAGAGCATGAACCAGCGCGCGCAATCGGCTCCAAAGTGAGCGATGATCTCATCAGGGTCGACGATGTTCTTTTTCGACTTCGACATCTTGATGATGTCGCCAATCTCGACAGACTCGCCCGTGGCGATCACGTTGGCGCGTCGGGAATTGCCTTCTCCCTCGATCTTGATCTTGTCGGGCTCGAACCAGATCGGTTTGTTGTCGGCGTCGCGCTTGAAATAGGTTTCGTGCGTGACCATGCCCTGCGTGAAGAGCGCCGCGAACGGCTCGCGCAGATTTTTCGCGGCGTGACCGGCATCTGAAATCGCGCGGAAGAAGAAGCGCGAATAGAGCAGGTGCAGGATCGCGTGCTCGATGCCGCCGATGTACTGGTCGACGGGCAACCAGTAGGCTACGGCGTCCTTGTCGATCGGCTCGGCGGCGTGCGGATTGGTGAAGCGCGCGTAGTACCACGACGAGTCAACGAAGGTGTCCATGGTGTCGGTTTCGCGGCGCGCCTTGGCTCCGCACTTGGGGCAGTCGACGTGCTTCCAGGTCGGATGGCGCTCGAGCGGGTTGCCCGGTTTGTCGAAGGAGGCATCCTCGGGAAGCTTCACAGGCAGGTTCGTGTCCGGCACCGGCACGACACCGCAGGCCTCGCAATGGATGATGGGGATCGGGCAGCCCCAATAGCGCTGGCGCGAGATGCCCCAGTCGCGCAGGCGGAAGTTGACCTTGCGTTCGCCGACAGGCTTGCCGGCAAGTGACGCCTTCTCCAGGCGCGTGGCCACCTCGTCGAATGCGGCCTTGGTGTCGAGGCCGTCGAGGAAGCGCGAGTTGATCATGGTGCCGTCGCCGTCGTAGGCCTCCTTGCCGATGGCGAAAGTGGCCTTGTCCTTCCCCGGAGGCAGGATGACCGGGACGACGGGGAGGTCATATTTGCGGGCGAAGTCGAGGTCGCGCTGGTCGCCCGAGGGACAGGCGAAGATGGCGCCGGTGCCGTAGTCCATCAGCACGAAGTTGGCGACGTAGACCGGCAGCTTCCAGTCAGGATCGAGCGGATGGATGGCGCGAATGCCGGTGTCGAAGCCTTTTTTTTCTGCCGTTTCCAAGTCCGCTACGGAGGTGCCCATGCGGCGGCATTCCTCGCAGAACTCAGCGAGTGCGGGATTTTTCTCCGCGGCGGCCCTGGCCAAGGGATGATCGGCGGCCACCGCCATGAAGGAGGCGCCAAACAGCGTGTCGGGTCGGGTCGTGTAGACCTGCAGCTCGTCGTGGCCCTTGGGAGCGGTGCCTTTCTCGAGCGCCCAGCGGACGAGCATACCTTCGGAGCGGCCGATCCAGTTGGCCTGCATCAGGCGGACCTTCTCGGGCCACTTGTCGAGCGTGGCGAGCGCTTCGAGCAGCTCCTCGGAATAGTGCGTGATCTTGAAGAACCATTGGGTCAGCTCGCGCTGCTCGACGAGCGCGCCTGAGCGCCAGCCGCGGCCGTCGATCACCTGCTCGTTGGCGAGCACGGTCATGTCGACGGGGTCCCAGTTGACCTTGGCGGAACGGCGGTAGGCGAGCCCCTTCTGCAACAGGTCGAGGAACAGCTTCTGCTGATGGCGATAGTAGTCGGGCGAGCAGGTGGCGATCTCGCGGTCCCAATCGAGTGCCAGGCCCATCGATTTCAACTGGCCCTTCATGGTGTCGATGTTGGCGTAGGTCCACTTGCCCGGGTGCGTCTTGCGCTCCATCGCGGCGTTTTCAGCAGGCATGCCGAAGGCGTCCCAGCCCATCGGATGCAGCACGTTGAAACCGCGGGCGCGCTTGTAGCGGGCGAAGACGTCGCCCATGGTGTAGTTGCGGACGTGGCCCATGTGGATGCGACCGGAAGGGTAGGGCAGCATCTCAAGGCAGTAGAACTTCTTGCGCGCCGGGTCGGGGCTGACTTCGAAGACGCCTTTCTCGGCCCAGCGCGCCTGTTGTTTCTCTTCAATCTCTTCAGGGAAATATTTTTCGTTCATCACGATCTCGATCCTCGTC
>JBGANK010000075.1:0-14138 GCA_044222395.1 Hyphomicrobiaceae bacterium
CTTGAAGGAGTCCTGCTCGGCGCAGGGCTGGCCCTCGGTCGCGGTGGTGGCCTGCTGCGGAATGCAGACGCCCGAGCCATCGGTGCTGATGGTGAACTTGCCGTCGGCCGTGGTGGGCACGCAGCTGACACCAGCCACCCCGATCATGGGATTGTACTTGCCGCCGTACCACCAGTAGAGCAGGTACCCACCGGCGATCCCGCCGAGCGCGCTCAACGTCAGCGCCATGATGCCGAGCAGCAGCAGCTTCAGCACGACCGGATTGAGGATCACGCTCGCTTCGCACAAGATGCCGAGCGTCAGGCCGATGAAGAAGGTCGCTCCGTAGAGCACGGTCTCACCCAACAGCTTTTCGAAATTCTTGAGCCCGCTCTCGCGCACCGCGACACCGACGAACAAAGACAGGAACAGCGGCGCCGCCACCGGGAACAGCAGGCATAGCAGCGTGCACACGACGACCGCGAATATGAGCTTCTGCGTCGAGGTGATCGTACGCACTTTCTCCATCGGCATGGCGATACCGCGCAGTTCCTTAGGGATCAGCAGGCGGATGAGGTAGGGATAGCCGCCATAGGTGAGGCCGAGATAGAGGTAGCCGACGATGGTGATCGGCACGAACAGGTCCTTGGCGAGAATGAGCGAGGCGAACATCACCATTGGCCCGTCCGCGCCGCCGATCATGGCGACGGAAGCCGCCTCGCGTGGCGTCAGCCCGAATGTCACGGCGATCGGGAAGGTCAGCACCGTTCCCAGCTCCGCGCAGATTGCGATCACCATGCTCTGGAACGGCCGCTGCATCACGTAGCCGACATCGAGCAGCACCCCGATCCCCATGAACAGCAGGCACGCGATGAGGCCGTTGGAGAACATGAAGGTATAGATCGGCTGCAGCCAGTCGATCTGCAGGATACTCATCGTGGCATCAGTGCCCGACACGAGGGGATCAACGAACAGCGTGCCCGTCCGGCCCTCGTCCATGTACATCACGCTCGCGTTGATGGCGGCCATGCCGAGCCCCATCGGGATCATCAGGAGGGCCTCCAGAACGCCCTTGCGCCCCAGATAGACAAGCGTGAAGCCAAGCAGCATCAGCCCGACGCGCCCGGCCGCGATCTTCGGCTCCGCGTTGACGAGCGTTGCCACGCCCTGGAATATATCGAGGAGTCCTGCTTCCGCGCCCGCCATGTGTGCAGCTTTCCTTCAGGCGATGCTGGCGAGAATCTGGCCAGGGTCGACACCTTGCCCGACCTTGACGGCGATCGCACTCACCTTGCCGGATCGCGGCGCAACCATCGGCGACTTCATCTTCATGGCTTCGACGATGACGATCGGCTGGCCCATCTCGACACTGTCGCCGACGCTGACGGGAACCGACTCCACCACGCCCGCGAGCGTCGCCAGCACGTCGCCGGGCGAGGCCGCGGTCTGGGCCGTTGCCCTGTGTGCTTGCGGTGCTGCCACCGGTGGCGCGCTCACGGCAGGTGCAGGAGCTGCAACACCCGCATCATTGCCGACATGGGGCGCAGTGGCGATCGGCAGCATTTCCTCCACCGTCACGGAGTAGGCATGGCCATCGACGGTGATCCGGAACTTCCTCTCCATGCGTCATCCTCCGATCTGCCGTCTTCGACCGTCATGCGGTCAACGTCTGTGATGCCCGTGGGTTGTCGGTGCATGCGAGCTATGATGTGCAAGTCGCCCGCTGTCCACCCAGGCTGAGCGCCGCCGCGGGTCCTCGATGTGGATGATGCGATAGCTGCCCATCATGGCATGCACGGCCGCACCGATGGCCGCGATGTGTTCGGGCGGAATGGCAGGCGGCAGGTCAGCCAGGCCCGGATGGACCGGCTCGGGCGGCGCCACGCGGGCATTTGCACCCTCGAGCGCCTGCAGAGCGACAACAATTCCCTTGATGACGACGGCAACCAGCATCGAGACGACCGCAGCCATCGCGTAGATGGCGAGCGTCTTGATCCAAAGTCCCTCCATCCACGCCTCCACGCCTCACAAGGGAATGTTTCCGTGCTTCTTGGTCGGGCGCAGCTCGCGCTTGTTGAGCGTCATGCGCAAGGCCAGCGCGATCGCGCTGCGCGTCTCCGACGGCTCGATCACGTCGCTGATGTAGCCCTTGGCCGCGGACAGGTAGGGCGAGGCGACCTCGGCGCGATAGCGCGCGATGAGCTCCTGCGACTTGGCCTTGGCGTCGCTCGCCGCGGCCAGTTCCTTGCGGTAGAGCAGTTTGACGGCTCCTTGCGCGCCCATCACCGCGATTTCCGCGCACGGCCATGCGAACACGTAGTCGGCGCCCATCTCCTGGCTGCACATGGCCAAGTAAGATCCGCCATAGGCCTTGCGCACGATCAGCGTGATCTTCGGCGTCGTGCACGATGCATAGGAATACAGCAGCTTGGCCCCATGCCGGATGATGCCGCCGCGCTCCTGCTCGATGCCCGGCAGGAAGCCAGGAACGTCGACGAGCGTCACCACGGGAATGTTGAAGGCGTTGCAGAAGCGGATGAAGCGGGCTCCTTTGTCGGAGGCATCGATATCGAGTGCGCCTGCCTTCTCCATCGGCTGATTGGCGATGATGCCGACGATGATGCCCTCGATGCGGGCGAACCCGACGATGATGTTGCGCGCGAAACCGGCATGGATCTCGAACAGTTCGCCGCCATCGACCAGGCGGGCAATCACCGCACGCATGTCGAGCGGCTGCGCCGCGTCGGTAGGCACGAGCATTTCCATTTCCGTGTCGCACACCAGCTCGATGTCACTCGTCGGCTCGTGCGGCGGGTCCTCCTCGTTGTTGGAGGGCAGATAGGAAAGCAGCCTGTTGGCCAGCGCCACGGCATGCCCGTCGTCCTCGGCGAGGATGTGCACATTGCCGCTGATGCAGGCGTGCATGCTGGCACTGCCGACATCGTCCATCGAAGTGGCGTGTCCGGTCACCGCCTTGATGACCTCGGGTCCCGTTATGAACATGTGCGCGTTGGCGCGCGTCATGATGATGAAATCATTGAGTGCCGGGGAATAGGCCGCGCCACCGGCACATGGGCCTAGCACGAGCGCAATCTGCGGAACCACGCCCGAGGCCAGGACGTTGCAATAGAAGACTTCGCCATATCCCGACAGGGCATCGACGCCCTCCTGGATGCGAGCGCCACCCGAATCCTGCATCGACACGATCGGCGTGCCGTTTTTCAAGGCATGGCGCATTAGACGCACGATCTTGCCCGCGTGCGCCTTGCCCAGCGTGCCGGCCATGGCCGTGAAATCCTGCGCATAGGCGGCCACCATCTTGCCGCCGGCGAAACCGGTTCCCGTGACGACGCCGTCCGCAGGAATCTCTTTGTCGCCAATTCCGGCATAGCCCGCGCCATGCCGCACGTGCATGCCGATTTCCTGGAACGTGCCTTCGGCAAATAGCAGGTCGAGCCGTTCGCGGGCCGACAGCAAGCCTTTTGCATGGCGCTCTGCGATCTTGTCGATGCCCCCGCAGGCGAGGGCCGCCTCGCGGCGCCTGCGCAGGTCGTCGATGTCTGCGGAATCTGCTGTCATCTCGTCCCCGCGCAGTATCTGACTTGAGACATCGAATGGCTGCGCAGGCGTGATCCTATGTCAACCCGACAGCAAGAGGAAGCACCATCGAGCAAGCGTCGCTTGCGGGCTGCAAGTGTTGTGCAGCGCACGCCGTGCTGTCCGGACGAATGTGCTCCCGATAGTTGCGTGCGGATGTCAAGCGCTGTTTTGAACGGCCTTGGCTGGCACGCCACATTCAAGAGACTGCCATGCCTGCTGGATGACGTGTGCATTGCCGCCAAGCCGGGCTCAGTTTGGCCCATTTGCTGAAGCAGCCTGTCCTGATCGAGATCAAACAAGTCTAAGGACGCGCTGCGATCGTCGGTTGCGAGCACGATCGTTGGTTGCGGGCAGGAGTGTGACAATGGCAATCAAGCTCAACGTCAATGGTGAAACAGTGAGCGTCGACGCCGCGAAGGGCACGCCCCTTCTATGGGTGTTGCGCGATGAATTGGGCAAGACCGGCACCAAGTTCGGCTGCGGAGTGGCCGCGTGCGGCGCGTGCACGGTTCACGTCAACGGCAAGCCGGTGCGGTCATGTCAGACCTTCATCGAGGACGTTGACGGCGCCAGCGTCACCACCATCGAGGGTATATCAGGCAAGGCGGCCAGGGCTGTTCAGGCCGCCTGGCAAAAGCTCGACGTCGTGCAATGCGGTTATTGCCAGTCGGGACAGATAATGTCGGCCATTAGCCTGCTGGCGGAGAATCCCAAGCCGACCGATGCCGACATCGACACGGCGATGGCAGGCAACGCCTGCCGCTGCGCTACCTATGTGCGCATCCGCGCCGCCATCCATCACGCAGCCAAGATCATGGAGGGTTGAGCCATGCCCGTAACGACAACCCGCCGTTCGTTCCTGCAATCGGCTGCCGCGACCGGCGCTGTCCTCGTCGTCGGCCTGAAGCCGGACGGCAGCATCACCGCCGCCGCCACCGAATTCGAGATCAATCCGTTCGTGCGCATTGGCGCTGATGGAACGGTCGAAGTCGTGATCAAGCATTTCGAGATGGGGCAGGGGACGACGACCGGCCTTGCCACGCTGATCGCCGAGGAACTCGACGCCGATTGGGATCGCGTCAGGATGGACTTCGCGCCCGCCGACAAGGACCGCTACAAGAATCTGTTCTTCGGCGTGCAGGGCACCGGCGGCTCCACCGCCATCGCCAACAGCTACCTGCAATACCGCAAGGCCGGAGCCGCGGCGCGCGAGGTCCTGGTCAAGGCTGCTGCTGCAACCTGGGGTGTGCCGGAGTCCTCGATTGCGATCGAGAAGGGCGTCTTGAAGTCCGGCAACCACTCCGCCCACTTCGGCGAGATGGTCGCCAAGGCCGGGACGATCGAACCCTCGGCCGAACCGCCGCTCAAGGATCCCTCCCAGTTCCGCCTGATCGGCAAGGAGGGCGTCTCGCGCAAGGACACGCCAGACAAGACGACCGGCAAGGCGACCTTCGCGCTCGACGTCAAGCTGCCCGGCATGGTCCGCGCAGTCGTGATGCGAGCCCCGCGCTTCGGCGGCAAGCTCGCCAAGTTCGACGCCCAGGCGGCAAAGCAAGTGCCGGGCTACCTCGATGCCAAGCCGCTGCCGACTGGGGCGGGCGTCGTCATCTACGCCAATGACACCTGGTCGGCGATCAAGGCACGCGAAGCCGTCACCGCCGAGTGGGATTTCTCCAAGAGCGAGAACCGCTCGACCGACGAGTTGATCGCCTACCATCTTGGTCTGCTCGCCAAGCCCGCCAAGCAGGCCGCCAAGGGTGGTGATCTCGCCGCCACGGAAGCCGCGCTGGCAGGTGCGGAAAAGGTCGTCGAAGGCGAGTTCGTCTTCCCGCTGTTGGCCCACGCTCCCATGGAGCCGCTCAACTGCGTCGTCGAGCCCACCGAAAAGGGTGTCCGCTTCCACGATGGCTGCCAGTTTCCGAGCAGCGTCCAGTTCGCCGCCGCAGCCATCCTCAAGCTCGACCCCAAGAACGTCGAAGTGCGCACTGTTTACGCAGGCGGCTCTTTCGGACGTCGCGCGACGCCACCGTCCGACTACCAGTCCGAAGCGGCAATGGCCTTTGCGCTCTACGGCGGCAAGACGCCGATCCAGCTCGTCTGGACCCGCGAGGACGACATCCGAGGTGGCTTCTACCGCCCAATGGCCGTGCACCGCGCCCGCATCGGTTTGAAGGGTGGCAAGATCGTTGCCTGGGATCACAGGCTCGCTGGCAAGCCGATCTTGCTGGAAACACCCTTCGCCAGCGAGGAAGTCAAGAAGAGCGGTGTCGATCCAACGACGGTCGAGGGCGTCAACGACACGCACTACACCATCCCGTCGCTCTCGGTCGGCGTGACGGCCGCCGAGACGCCGATGCCGATCCTGTGGTGGCGCTCCGTCGGACACACGCATACCGCCTACGCGATGGAGTGCCTGATCGATATGGTCGCCGAGGCCGCCAAGGCCGATCCGGTCGCCATGCGCTTGGAATTGTTAGCGGGCGACGGCAAGGAGAAAAAGCGGCTTGCCGGTGTCCTCAAGCTTGCCGCCGACAAGGCCGGCTGGGGCAAGCCACAGTCCGGCCGCTTCCAGGGCGTCGCCGTTCACCGCTCCTTCAACACGTGCGTCGCCGAGGTTGTCGAGATTTCCCTCAACAACGGCGCCGTGAAGGTTGAGAAAGTAACGTGCGCCGTCGATTGCGGCGTGCCAATCAATCCAGACGTCATACGCGCCCAGATGGAAGGCGGCATCGGCTTTGCGCTGGGTGCCATCATGCGCAACCAGATCACGCTGAAGAATGGCGAGGTGGTGCAATCCAATTTCACCGACTACGAGCCTTTGCTCATCACCGACATGCCGGCAATCGAGGTTCACATCGTGCCGTCGACGGAGCCGCCAACCGGCGTCGGCGAGCCGGGCGTGCCGCCACTTGGGCCTGCACTCGCGAACGCGATCCACGCCGCGATCGGCAAGCGTGTGACGCGTTTGCCGATGACCGAAAGCGGCGTCAAGTTCGCCTGAAGCGTGAGGGTGACGGACGTGCAAAGTAATACCACCACAGCATTGTCACCCCGCCTTCACGAGCCAGGCGAGGAGGGCGGCGGCATGCGGCTCCGGGAGATACCCGCCGATCGTGTGCAGCGCGAGCGGCTTAAGGCAGGCTCGGCGCTTCACCAACAGGTGAAAGGTGCAGAAGCGCGCGAGCTCAGTCCGCCCGCAGGCTTCGTCGAGAACGTTTTGCCACAGCAGTTGCAATGGGCCCGATCAGGTCTGAAGACGTGCCTCGTCACGCTTGTTGGCGTCGAGGGCTCCTCGCCACGGCCACTCGGCAGCCAGCTGGCCGTCGCCGAAACCGGACAGTGGACGGGACAGATCTCTTCGCATTGCGCCGAGGCGGCGATTGCCAGGGAAGCCCTGGATGCGATCGCTGCGGGATCGCCTCGCACGGTACGCTTCGGCCGCGGCTCGCAGTATCTCGATGTGCGTCTGCCTTGCGGATCGGGACTGGACATCCATTTTGATCCCACGATACCGCTCGATGTCATGGTCGACATCGAGCGGACAATGCAGTTGCGCAGGCCCGTCACCCTCCATGCTCCCATGCCGCAGCAAAGCCGTATCGATCATACCCACCATCTCAAGGAGAACGACAGCGAGCGGCGTAACGAAGGGTCTGTGCTGGAGCTGGGCGATGGCCTCATCGCACGCCACTACTGGCCGCGCACGCGTTTGCTCGTCCTCGGTCGCGGCGCCTGCACGTCTGCATTGATCTCCTTTGCCACAGGACTGGATTGGGATGTCTGCCTCGCCACACCTGATCCGCAATTGATCGCGCGCCATCGGGCTGACTGCTCCGCCACCCGCTGGATGACGTGCGCCGCGCACTTCGACGCCAAATTGATCGACGCATGGACCGCGACTGTGCTGCTGTTTCATGACCACGACTGGGAGCCTGCGATCCTCAAACAAGTCTTGGCGCGCCCGGGCTTCTACGTCGGCGCGCTCGGCAGCCGGGCAACACAGCGCCAGCGTCAGGCGCAGCTTGGCGCAATGGGCGTTTCTCGAGAAGCCTTGGACCGCATTTGCGGGCCCGTCGGTCTCGACATTGGTGCTGCAACGCCACCCGAAATCGCGCTTGCCGTTGCCGCACAGATCGTCGCCGCTCGCCGTCATGAGGGCCACAAGTCATGACGGCCATGCGCGACTTCTCGGCTATCGTGCTCGCTGCCGGACGTTCGCGGCGCTGGGGTGGAGGGAACAAGCTGCTTCAGCCGTTAGACGGCCGCCCGCTCGCCAGTCATGCCTTCGAAACTGTCGCCGGCCTCGGTCTCGCAGAGGGCATCGTCATCACCGGTCACAACAACGCCACCATGGAATTCCTGGCCATTCAACACAAGCTCACGCCGATGCACAATGCACGCTACACCGATGGCATGGGACATTCGATCGCCACGGGTGTCACGGCCTTGAAGGCGCGCGCACGCGGGCTTTTCATCCACCTTGCCGATGTTCCCCTCGTCAGCGCCGCGACCTTCCGCGCGCTCGCCGCCGCAATGGAACGTGACGATGATTCTGTATTCAAGGCCTTCGTACCCGTGTTCGAACGCCGGCGCGGTCATCCAGTGCTGTTCCGGGCCGAACTCCTGCCCGAGCTTGCCGCTCTGCGCGGTGATTTCGGCGCCAAGTCGATCCTTGACGCACACCCGGTTCGCGAGATCGAGGTGCCCGATCGCTTCGTGATCCGTGACATCGACAAGCGCGCAGATCTCATCGATCTGCGCGCGCAAAGGCACATGCACTCTACTTGCCTTCCAGCCCGAACTTCTTGACCATCCGGTAGGTGTTGCGCTCGCTGACGCCGAGGATATTGGCAATGCGGCCGCGGTGGCCCTGATGCCTCGAAATCAGATAGCTCAGGTATTTCTCCTTGATCTCCTCCAGCGTCGGCTCCTGATCGAAGCCGAACTCCGGGCCGTTGCTGATACGCTGCTGCGGCGGCGCTTCGCCTGACGCCGGAAGTGCCAGATCTCTCGCCTCGACGGTTGGCCGATGACCCGAAACCAGGATCGCGCGCTCGATGACATTGCGCAGCTCGCGTATGTTGCCTGGCCAGTCGTAGGTGGTGAGAGCTCCAAGCGCGGTATCCGTGAGCTGCTTCTTGACGCCTCGCTGGAAGGTCCGCGTTTCCATGAAGTGTTCTGCCAGCAGCGGGATGTCCTCGCGCCGCTCTCGCAGCGACGGCACGCGGATCACCACGGTCGCCAGGCGGAAATAAAGATCGCGCCTGAACTTTCCCTCGTCACTGAGCGACCTCAGATCCCTGTTGGTCGCCGCGACAAAGCGGCTGTCGGCGGAGAATCCTTGTGTACCGCCGAGCCTTCGATATTCCCCCGTCTCGAGAAGGCGCAGCAACTTGGCCTGCAGCGACGCCGGCAGCTCGCCGATCTCGTCGAGAAATACCGTTCCGCCCTCGGCAACCTCGATCAGCCCCTGCTTGCGTTTGTCCGCGCCGGTGAAGGCTCCCTTCTCATGGCCGAACAGCTCCGACTCGAAAAGGCTCTCTTGCAAGGTGCAGCAGTCGACCGGCACGAATGTGCTCTGCGCACGCGACGACATCTGGTGGATGCTCTGCGCCACGAGTTCCTTGCCGACACCGCTTTCGCCCTCGATCAGCACCGTTGCATCGCTGGGCGCCACCAGTTCGATCAGGCTGACCAGATCCCGGAACGCCTTGCTCGATCCGACCATGTCCTCTGCGATTGCAGGCGTGAGCTGGTTGCGGCAGTATTCGTACTTTCGCCGCAGTGAATCCGCCGACAGCGTGCGCGTCACGGCCAATTCCAGTTCGGCCGGGTTGACCGGCTTGGCGAGGTACTCGGCCGCGCCTGCACGCATCGCGATGACGGCGTGCTTGATCGAGCTGAACGCGGTGAGCACGATCACGGGACAATGTGCCGACAACTCCGGCAGGCACTTCAGCCCGTCGGCGTCGGGCAGTCGGATGTCGAGCAGCGCCAGCGAAGGGTCGACATCGACCAGCGCCGCCCGTGCCTCGGCCCACGAATGCGCATTGGTAACGGAGTATCCCATGGCCTGCAGCTGCTCGGAGAGCAGCCGACACAGCGTCTTGTCGTCCTCCACCACGAGTATGCGTTTGCGACGAATGTTCATTGCTTTTCGATTGACGCCTCCGCCCACGGTAGCGTGACCACGAATGTCGAGCCCTCGCCGATACGGCTTCTCACCGTGATCTTACCTCCATGCCGCCGAACGATCTCGCGGCAGATTGGCAGGCCAAGTCCGGTGCCTTGCGCGCCATCGGCTCGGCGGCTCCAGAATGGCTGGAAAATTCGCGGCAGATCGTCGTCCGCAATGCCACAACCGGCGTCGGCGAACTCGACGACGACCTGGTCTTGGCTGCAGTAGCCACGGATCTGCAATTTGCCGCCGCGGGGCATGGCATGGAAGGCGTTCTGCACCAGGTTGAGCACCAGCATGCGAATGTCGCTGTCGCTGGCGATGACCCTCAGCGAGCCGTCGAGCTCGAGCGAGATCTCGCTGCCCTTGTGCAGCGCCTCGGCCCTCAACAGCGAGATGACCTCCGGGATCACGACATCAAGAGCGACCAGCTCGGGCAGCTCGGCCGGCGGGGCCGACAGCCGCAACAGCCTGTTGGTGACCTGGATACAGCGATCAATCTCCCCGTCCATCACGTCGAGATGATCGGGAAATGCGCTTGCCGTTTCTTGCACGGGCTTCTTGCGCATGGCCTGCAGCGTCAGGTGGATCGAGGACAGCGGATTGCGGATCTCGTGGGCCACGCCGGCGGCCAGCTGGCCGATCTCGGAAAGCCGCTGCTCCTGCGAATGCTGGATGTCCCCGCTCAAGTCGCGGATCGCCTCCACCACAGCCGTCTTGCGTTCGCCGTTGACGACAAGCTCCAGCGGTGCCGCCGATACCTCGACGACGAGTTCGCTGCCATCGCCGCGCCGATGCGTGTGCCGGCAAGTCAGAGCCTTGCGGCCCTTGCCGATTTCATGCAGCGGACAGGTCACCAGAGTGGGTGCGCACGGTTCGGAAAGCTGGTGGCTCGACGCATAGCATGGACTTGCCAGCACCTTCGCTCGATCGAGTCCGACTTGGTGGCAGAAGGCCTCGTTGACCTTGACCACCTTGAAATCCGGGCTGATCACGCGGATGCCGTCGGGCGCCGCGTCGATCAGGTCCTGCAGGAAACGCTCGCGCTCCGCTAGCTCCTTCTGCTGGGCCTGCAGTTCGCGGCTCGCCTTGCGGAAAGTCTCGCCCAGCTGCGCCAGCTCGTCGTGTCCGTCGATGTCGACGACCGCATCGAATCGCCCCTCCGAGAGCGCCGCGCTTGCCCTTTGCAGGGCGTGCACCGGCTTGATCACCGAGCGTTGCAATACCCAGCCGATTGCTGCGGTCCCGGCCAACAGCACCAGCACACCGGCTCCCGTCATCGCCAGTCCCATTGTCAGCGCATCGCGCTTGATCTCGCCGGCGTCGTAGTCGACCACAAGGATGCCGTTCACCGGATGCGAGGAGGCATCGCCGTGACACGGTTGGCACGGCTCGCGGTTGGCGACTGCGTTGACGCTGCGGAGCAAGCCCCCCGCCTGCTCGTCACTGATGAACGTGGCCGCCTTCTTGCCTCCGACGGTCATGTCGCATCCCGGGCAGAAGTTCTCGGCACCAAATTCGTAGCGCCGGCCGAGCTGCGCGGACGTCGAAGCAAACCGCACCTCACCGGCCCGGTTGAGGATCATGACATTCTTGACGGTCTTGCGGGTGCCGAGCCGCGTTACGATCTCCTGCAGGCCGAGAATGTCGCGCTTCAACATCGCGTTCTCGAGCGCCACCTGCAGCATGTCGTTGATCTCAGCCGATGTGCGCGCCCGCTCCTCCACCAGCCGTCCCCGGTAGTAGCCGACGAACAGTGCCAGGAACGAGATTGACAGAAGCGTGAGCGTGACCGCGAGTGCCAGGAACAGCTGCCGCGAAAGCGTCGACAATGCCCATTGGCGAAGTGAGCCGATCATTGCGATGCCAATCTCAACAGCAGTTTTTCAGGCGGCAACAGCACTGGATCGATCACGATGACGCGTTCCGGTTTGGCTGGCGCCTCCGCGGAAAATATACTCAAGGGAACAAGCACCGGACGAGAGTAGGGATGCGCAAGAAAGGCGCTGAGCCAGGCCCTGCGTTCCGCTTCCGCCCGCGTCGCCAGGAGCGCCTCGACGTTATGCAGGACAAGACCGTTACAGACCGTTTCCGGCTCTTCATCGCGCGTTTGTGTGGCGGCAACCTGATCACCGTGCGGCGCGGCTCCCGCTCCGGCCGTGATCTCCGCGACGATCACCTCCTGGATGCGCGAAAGCGGCAGCTGGGCGGCCTTGCTGCCCAACGGCGCCATGTGTAGCGCGCGGAAGTCGAGGAAGCTGAGCTGCAGGGCGTGCGCCATCATCTTGACGGCGTCGGGCCGGTAGGTCTCGAACACGATCAGATAACCGCCAGCCCGTCCGGTTTGGGCGAGTGCATTGCCGACGGGCGTGAGCCAGGTACCAAGTCCAGGTGGTGATGCAGTCATGGCAGCTTCTGAAACAGCATGTTCTTGCGGGGCTTGCTCGCGCAGATAGCGCATAATCCGGATGGGTCTTCGCGCCCGAGTATTGCACGAAACGGGCTGGCGCAGGACGGGCAGCGTGCTTCGATGAGCTCGACGGCAGCCGGTCGTGCGGCCGTCCAATAGGTTAACGCAATGGCGTTGACGTCGCACACGTCAACGCACAGGCCGCAGCCTGTGCAACCCGTGGCGTCGAACTCATAACGCGGATGGCCGCCCTGCCGCCGGACCAGCGTCAGGACGCGGTGAGGGCAGATCGCGATGCAGGCCCCGCACGCCGTGCAGGAATCCCGATCGAGCGAGGGGCCGACCGCAGCGAGTTGAGCCTTGCCAACTTCCGGCAGAAGGGCACCCGGCGCGATGCCGCTCGGATCGGCTGCGTTCCTCGCGCCAGAACTTGTGTCAACCTCATCACCCCGCCGCGCAAAGCCGAACAAAGACCGCCGGCTGATCCGGCTTTGATCATCGCGATCTTCACGCCAGCTCGAGATGTCGAGTTGCTGCACTTCGAGCCTTCGTAGGCCCCGGTCCTCGAGCAGGCGATTGATACCGGCAACCCGTTCTTCGAGCGGCGTCCCGCGGCCACGCGCGCAGACGTCGCACGGGGCCTTGGCGACGACGACACTACGGCCGCCATCGCTGTAGAAGCGCGCAAGGTCGCCAGACGTCAGCGCGTGCAGGCATGTGACATGCCCCGGCTCGCCTCGCGCCAAGACCCGCTCACATGCGGCAAATGCACTGGTCGCGCCGCTGAGTTTCGGCTTCAAGAGTCGAACTGCCTGGCCGATTTCGATCGCCGCCTCCGGGCAACTGGCCGCACATAGCGTGCAGCCGTCGCAGTTGGCCTGGTCGATGTCCAAGCCCTCGTCGTTGAGAGTAAAGGCACCCAGCGGACATGCACTCACACAGGCGCTGCACTGCGCTATAGGACTGCGTCCATGCACGCAGCGTTCGGCAAGAACCCCAGGATAGACGATCTCGTGCAGGTCGGCGGTAGTGGTATGCGAGTCCGGCATGGGCGCTCTCTTACGCGGGGCAACAGGACGGGGAGCCGCCACCATGACACGCCGCGCCGCCGCGATCAGCATGCCCGATTGCCCGCTTGCGCTTCTACCAGCTCGGCGCCACGCCCGGCAGATAGCGCTCCGCCCCAGCATCAGGCGCAGCAGCAATGGCATCCGTCTTCGGCGCTGCCGGTTGCTTTCTCGGCAGGTCGAAACGCTGGGCAAGAAGGCTGCGAACGTCCTCGAGATACCCGTGCGTTAGAGTAACCACCGAACAGAAGTAGGGCGTCATGCAGCGCGCTGCAACACGCTCGGCGAACTGTCCGATCCACCGCAGCAGGTGCGCATCCATGAACTCAGCCGCCTCCGTGGCCCGCTGCGGCACGTTGAGCGCAGCCTTGCCGAACAGGTGCGATAGGAATTGAAGCTGCAGAACCAGATGGTCTTCGGAGCGCCGCTGCCTGTCCTCGGTGGCAAGCCCATGGCGCCGATACCAGGAAGCAACCTCGAACATCGGCTCTTGCCGCTCGAGCTGGTCCTTGTCGATCCACGGTGACTCCGTCGGCGGTGCGCGGTAGGAATGGATCAGGTAGATGTTGGCAAAATCTGCAGCCAGTTCGTCGAGCGTCGCCGAGCTGATGTCGGGAGGCAGCGCCGACAGCGCCTCATCCATCAGCGCACGCGCGCAACTTGCGACCTCGGATGTGGCCACGAACCCGAACCAGTCGTGGACCTTGACCGCCCGCAGCTGTTCGAGAAGTTCCTGCGTCGGCTCGCGATCGTTGAGGACAGCCAACAGGTCAAGATCGCGCGCGATCGCCGCCCACCGCAGGGCATCGATGTTCGGTTCGCCGCTCATCTCGCTTTGATCGTTCATGCCGGACGCCTCTCGTCAAACGCAACATTTCGTCGAGCGCAACCTTCCCGCCCTGCT
>JBGANK010000076.1:0-13722 GCA_044222395.1 Hyphomicrobiaceae bacterium
GCGAAATCGGTCAGGCCGCCGCCCGCCCGAAGTGTTGCCTGCTCGATCCAGTTCTCGCGCTCGACCCTGTTGTGAGCTTCGAGCGTGTGATTGGCGACCTCGACATCCTCACGCCCCCAGCGCGCAATGTCGCCGTAGCGCCAGATCCCAAGCCCGTTGAGCGTCCGCTCGGTGTTGGCATCGATGCCGCGGATCATCTTCAGATCCTGTCGGTCGGGAGGCAAGTGCGGCTGCGTGCGAACATCTGCCGCCACGCCAGCCATGCCCGACCCGGCAGCGATCGGCGTCTGCGGCTGAGGCTGAGGCTCCGGTTTGGGCTGGGGTTGAGGCAAGGGTTTGGTCGACACCGCCCGGGCCGTCGTCTCAGCCTGAGGCAGCACTGGCGGCAGTTGCCGCCCGCCCAGCGTCATGGCAGCGGCGGCTGCAGCAGCGGCGGCGGCAACCGCTGCATCGGTGGTCTTGGCGGCTTCCGGCGCCCGTGGAACGGGCGGAGCTTCGAAGACTGGTGGAGGTGGTGGAGGCACATCCTTGCGCGGCTCCACCGCAAACCGCTGCTCCTCGATCGGTGATGGCGCCGGCTTGGCGGGCGGCGCGCCCGGCGCTGGCCCTGCCGCAACACCGCTGTCGCGCACCGGTGGCGGCTGCTGCAAAGCACCACCCACGCCAGAAAGAGCCCGTTCGAACCGCGTGGCGTCCGAGATGCCATCAGGTGTCGCGACGTATTCGATACGCGGCTGCACGGGAACCGCTTCCGACAGCGGCACGTCACGAGAATGCGAACCAACGCCAGCCCCCGCAGTCGCTACGGCAGCTCCACGCGAGCGCGTCGGCTTCGCGTCGGCATTCTGATAGAACGTGCGCCGCCACCAGCATCCCAGGAACGCCCCGAGGAAATAGGACGCCGCCATCAGCAGGAAGGCCTGGAACAACAGAAACGTCATGGCACTCTACTCCTTGCCGGCGATCCGGCTTCACGCACACCGGCGAAACCTAATCTTCGGTTCGACGGCTGCATGTCAGCCACCCCATCGCGATCCCGATCAGGAAAGCCACGACCAGGTACCAGAACAGCTTCACGAACAGATAATCCATGTCACACTTCCCAACCCGGCTACCAATGCCGATCATTCACGGGCCAGCCGCATTCACTCCGGCGAGACGCTGAATTCGATACGCCGATTTTTGGCGCGATTGATGACGGTGTCGTTGGGCGCGACGGGTTGCGTCTCGCCATAGCCGACCGCGCTCAGCCGGTCCGCACCAACGCCCGCCTTCGCCAGGTAGTCGGCGACGGACTTGGCCCGCCGCTCCGACAGCGCCTTGTTTCGCTCCGGCGTGCCTTCAGCGTCGGTGTGGCCCTCGATCTCGATCTTGGATCTGGGACACGCGCGCGCCACGTCTGCAAGCTTGTCGAGCGTCGGCTTGGAGGCGCGATCGAGAGTGGCGCTCGCCCATTCGAACTGGATGATCCCTGAAGTGGCGACCTCACGCAGCATGCGTTGGCACGTATCTGCCTCCTCGCGCCGTTTGATCGCCTCCGGCTTTGGCTGAGCCTCCTCCACGGCCTTCTTTTGCGCCGCCTGCTCCTTTGCAGCCTGCTCGGCAGCCTTGCGCTTGGCCTCCTGATCGGCCCAGATCATCGCATCCGATTTCACCTCAATGAGATCGCGTCCGGAATAGCCCTTGGGAACGCTTCGAGCGAGCTGATCACGCACGCCCGTCTGAATACCGGTATCCTTTGCCTCGCCTCGGATCAGCAATTCCTGGCCACTGAGAACCGCCTCGCCTTTGCGCAAGAGCGAGATCAGCTTCAACCCGAGCTCGGCGGTGAGCGGCCACTTGGACGACGTCGCGTTCTTGATCGTCATGCGGTCCTGGACTTGAGCATTGGCAAAATAGCGCGTTGCCGCCTGCACCAGCGCCGCACGCGTCCGTGCATCGATCACTTCCCCTTCCATCGTGACGGTCTTTTCGCCGTCATAGAAGGCCCGCCACGTCAGCATCGGCTCCGGCGGCGCGTCGAAGATCACCTCCGCCATCGTCTCGCAAGCACGATTGGCTTCTGCACGAAGATCGGCCGGCACCTTGTCCTTCAGGGACTCGTCGCGCGTTCTTCCATTCAGTGCCAGCCGCGTATCGGTGATCGTGAACGCACCGCTGTCGAGCGCGGCAAGCGCGGACAGCCCGGCCTGCGCGCAATTGAGCCACTGTGATGGCTCGCCCGACGCCAGCTGCAGCCCGTCTCGCACACTGCGCTCTGCAAAGCGCTTGCGAACTGCTCCAATCAACGCGCCGCGAGCTTCCTCGCTCGGCACGTGACCCGTCAGCGTCACGAAGCCGCCGCCGTGCTCGATCTTGATGACATAGGGCGTGACCGGCGCCGGTGCCGGCGGCGGGTACGTGATCGCGTCGGTAACCTGGAAGCCCTCGGCCGCCCCGCGCAGCGCATTGGCCGAAGCGTGCGCGGTCGCTTGATCGGGCGCTCGCCCTGCAATCCGAACCTTGTTGTCGGAAACGGTAACCTCGCCTTCCTCAAGCCGCGCCAATTGCTCGATCGCGGCCCGCGTGACGCCAGGCAGGCCTGCGGGCGCACCCGCACCCACTTCCATCCGGTCGACGATCGCATGACGCGGGAAGGTCTTCTTTGCGAGCGCGAAGATCTGCTCGCGCAACGCCTCTTCGTTCACATAGCCGTCGAGCTGAATCTGATTGCCCTTGCGCCGCACTACCCATGTGTATGGTGAGATCGCTGGCGCCGTCACCTTCTCTGCAACCAACTTGATGCCGTCCGGCAGATTGTTGCGCAACGCACCCTTGATGCTCTTGAAGCGCGCAAGATCTTCCGCCTCGCCCTCGATCGTCATGCCGACATCGTTGAAGTTGACCGACCCGGTCTTCAGCAAGGCAAGCTGCTTCATGCCGAAGCTGATTCCGCCGAGCCAGACATTCTGGTCCGGCGCACCGCGTGCAAGCTCCAGCCGGTCCTCGACGTTCAAGTTTGGGAAAACCGCCTGTGCCAGTCCAAGCACAGTCGAGCGGACCTCATCGGTCGGCACGTAGCCGACCAGTTTGACACGCTCACCGCGCAGCAGGGCCGACCAGATATAGGGCTCGATCCGCTGCAGCAGATGCGTACGTTGATCGGAAATCCTGACACCCCACACATCGCGCACCACGCCAAGCGCGCGGACCGGCGCTTCATCCGTGCTGGCCTGTCCGGTGATCAGGCCGTCCCGGCCATCGAATGCGGTCACAGCCCATTGCAGGCCGGCCGCCTTGAGTGCCGTCTCCGCGCGCGAACGCAGGTCGGTCTCGATCCGGTCATGCTCCCACTGAACGGTGAGGAACGTCAGGATCGCGATCGGGATGAGCCCCCACAGCCATCGCCACGGATTGCACCTCATTCTGCTCTCGCTCCCCACAGATCCAATCCCTCAACGCCACCACGTTTGGCTGACGCTGCACACCACGATTGTCCACGTTATGGCGCCCCTTTTCGGACCGGCTGCAAGGTTGGAGACTTCCCTGCAACCAAACACCGCGCCAGATCAGCGATCCTCCCTTGTCGGCATCGATGTCCCGACTTGGCTTGATCGCTATGCGGACATGCTCCCCGTCGTGCGCAACCCTCCCCTGAGCCCGTGCCGTGCGGCGACCATCGGGCGAATAGACATTCGCAAGCCGCCGCCTGCGGTTTCCGACAATCGACGAGCTTGGCAACCGGCAAAGTCGAACCAAGCTTGTTGCACGCCGCGCCAACGGCTCAAGTCGCGCAATTGAACCCCACCAAACCCACAGCACCCGACACAAGCACCATCGTCGCGCCCAACGCGGCACGCGCGATCCCCGCATGTGCTTGCATCAAGAGCCGCCATGGCGACCCTGGATTGGCACTATAGACAACCCAGGCCTCGTTTCCAACCCGGGCGTTATGCCAAGCCGGCAACGTAACCCTCTGAACATTTGCGATTTTCCGCATCGGGAGTCCTTGTTCGGCGCCCGCGCGCGAAACCAAAATGCCACAGCTCGCGAACATCGCGAGCAGATAACCCGCGATTGCTCGCCGCGCGTTCTCCACCTCCCGACCGCCTGAGGTTGTATCGCCTTCGTGTCGCCACCCAGAATCGGCTACACTTGCAGCTTGCTTTGGCAACGTGGGAGACGCCCGTCATGTCCGACCGGACCCAGCTTGCTGTTGGACGCAGCACGTTCTCAGTCACGCGCTTGACGAAACGCGCGTTGCAAATGGTGATCTCTGCGGGGCTGACGGCATTGTCCGCCCTCGTCATCCTGATGCTGAATAATGTGCTGACGGCGCGCAGCGGCTTCACCCAGGGCTTCGATGCCTGGTACGCCTTCATTCGCCGTTCCGATATTCTTGGCACCATAATTTTGACCGCCATCGTCACGGTGCTGTTCGTCTACTGGCAGCGCGACCGCGAGCGGCGCTGAGATCAGGCGCCGCCAAGCACCAACTGAATCAAGACTGGGAAAGTAACGCGCTGGCGTTCGGCTGCGCACGATATCGCTTTGAACATCGGTCCGTCGAGCCGCTGAGCTATCGGCTGTGTGCAACAGGTCGCTCATGGCGCGGCACGTCTCCATCCCACACGGATCGACGTTGCTCAATGGCATAGGCACAAGTTGCAATGTGCCGCGCACCAAGTGGCGACAACTCGTACCAGTAGCGGAACATGCTGTCGTCGGGATGCTCGACGACGTACCCCCAGCTCAACAGGAATTCCAGATCGGCCTCGGCCACATAGGCCGTGAGCGTTCGGCTGAATTGCTCCAATCCCATCTGCCGCCGTCGCGCCGACACATCAATCAGCACCATCGCCCGGCAATGCCCCGCAGTCATACTAGGCAGGCCACCTGTATGGGGGAAGTTCGCTGGCAGCTGACCATGAATGCCCTTGTTGCGAAGTTGCCAGAAGCGCCACCGCGTGATCGACGCGAGCGTCACGACTCGGCCAATCGCATTGGGATCGAAATCTCGTTGGTCTCGCAGACTGACACCAATCAGGTCGACTTTTCCATCCGGACAATGAAACGGAATGGAAAGACCGGAATGCACGCCAACGTCGCGACAAACTTCAAGCGTGTTCAACTCCGCTTTCGACAGCTTGTCGGTTGCCGCCAGATCGTTCCAGAGAAACGGCGCTACCGTCGATAACGCCCGATTGATAACGGGATCGTTGAGAATGCAATTCTGTTCGATGTAGGTGGTCAGGAAATCTTCCGGCATTGCCAGAAAGGACACATCGAGTGCAATGCGCGGATCGAAGCGCACGAGCGATACATTCTGAAAGCCTGCAGTTGCCACACCTTGGGCAAAGCAGTTGCCCAGCTCTTCCATCGATGCACACTCGAGGGATTTTGAGAGGAATTCGTCGATCGTCATATACGACCTCCAGCACCTGCCGCCGTTGTTCCGGCAGTGTCACAGATCGACATCGCACCCCTCACAAGTGTCCCTGCAGCGCCAATTGAACGACCAAAAGCTTGAACGACCAAAAGTGCAGAAGCCGCGCCTTGCAAACCGATCGCACCAGCGTCCGTCGAATGCCTCTCGTGCAATACACACCATGTCTTGGCAGGAATTGCCGCTGAGCAAATCGGGCAAAATGAAGCGGCCCTGGAAGGTGCTCCAGAGCCGCCCTTGAGAGGTTCGAGAATGAATGTCGTTCAAAGTCGTCGTTCAATAACACGTCTGCTCCAGCGTCCACCCAACCACGCGGCACTTCTCGCTCGAGCCGTTCCAGCTGCATTCGCGCTTCGGCAGGCGCTTGTAGGAACAATAGTAGCCGCGTCCGGCGTGGCCCTCATATCCATGCAGCGGCTTGTCCATGTCGTACTGCTTGACGAAGAATTCCTTGCCGCCGCGACGCGCCTCGGCCTGATCTGAAATGAGCATCGTCGAGCCTGCCAGCCCAAGTGCGAATGCCGTGGTGAAGATCGTCTTGAAGAGCTTGTTGATGGTCATGGTGTCCTCCTTCAGGGTATCGGTCGGGTTCGTCGCCCCGGATCTGATGACACTGACCTTAGGCCTGCCCGCGAAAGTCCGCTGTTCCGCCAGTAACAGGCGCCAGAAACTTCAATTCTTGAGGGTCGCGGAGGACCGGGTTAACCAGCCGGCGATCGACATTTAAGGTCATCGGATGAGATAAAGCGCCACTTTACGGCCGGGGCCACGATTGCGCCATATACTCCAGCACCGATGCAGGAATCCGGACTGGCCGCGCCAAATTCCAGTGCGCTTGGCGCCAATTGCGAGCGGCGGCGCCACCGCACCCGGGCTGCCACCCCACGTGCCATCGACGAGGACATGAGCTCAATGAGACCGCGCCAACATCTGCTCGCGAAAACATCCCCCTCGGCAGGCCGCTTGGCCCCGCTCCTCGGCGCCTTGGTCCTGCACTGGCTCGTCCTGATGGCTTCAACGCTCCCGACGAATGCGGCCCCCTCCTGTACAGCCGAAGATTTTGCCGCCGCGGTCGACCGCGCTGGCGCCGCCTTGCGCGAATTCAACGCCAAGCACGCGCCACAAGTCACCGTATCTCTCAAGACGCTGCAGAAGAAGCGCGGCTGGAGCGACTCCGAGTTCGAGGACAAGGCCGCTGCATTCCTGCACGACGACAAGGTTGTCGCGCTCGACCGCAAGACCAACGAACTCCTGGCCAGGATCGATACGCTGGGCGAGATCGAAAGGGGAGCGGCACCCGACTGCAAGCGTTTGAAGGATCTCGAGCAGGCCGGTCGCGATCTGCTCTCGACCATGCAGGCGAAATCCGAGCTCACTCAAACCAAGATCGCCGCCGCCATGGGCGCAGCGGAGACCACCGATGCCGGTCCAAAGCCAGGCGTGCCGGAGCCATCTCAAGCCGAGAAGCCAGCGCCACCAAGAATTCCTGAGCGCATCAATCAGGCGGTTGAAGAACCGCCAGCCAAGCCGGTCAAGCCGGCCGAGCAGTCAAAGCCCGTCGAGCAGGCCAAGCCCGTGGAGCGGCCTCGCAAACAGGAAGCCATCGCCGCCGCACCCTCGCCAGCAAGGACAGGCGAATGGAACACGGCCACCAGGCCGCCGAATGACAGCTACACACCGCCATCTCCACCAGTTCCACAAAACGATGCGTATCGGCCACCGCCAGCAACCCATGCTCAAGACCTGACGGCGGATGGCGGCGAGGCCGGCTACACCATTGACGAGATCAAGGCTGCCTCGCGCGGCTTCTTCGGCACCATCTCGACCAACCTGGCGAGCGTTATCGAATACGCCTTCTCCAACTTTGGCCGTCCCACCGGATATGTGCTCGGCAGTGAAGGCGGCGGCGCCTTTCTCGCTGGAGCGCGCTATGGCAAAGGCGATCTGTACATGCGCTCAGGCGAGCGTCGCAAGGTCTACTGGCATGGCCCGTCGGTCGGCTATGACGTCGGCGCCGAAGGCTCGCGCACGCTGTTCCTGATTTACAAGCTGCAGGACGCCGATGAGCTGTTCCGCGCCTATGCCGGTGTCGACGGCTCGGCCTACGTCCTGGGCGGCGTCGGTCTCACCGTGCTGAAGGGCGGCCCTGTCCTGATGGCACCGATCCGTACCGGAGTCGGTCTCCGCCTTGGAGCCAATATCGGCTACCTGCGCTTCACCACCCAGAGCACTTGGAACCCGTTCTGACCGCGCGAGCTTGCACTCCATCTCTTCCGGCGCAACATCGCTGAAAAGTCAACAAGGGAGGCATCGCTGCCTCCCTTGGAATAATGCGCGGACTGCAATGCGCGCCGCGTGCGCCTCAGTAGTAGTCGTAATAGCTTGGATAGCGAGGCCGCGCGTAGTAGCGGCGCGCGGCTTCGCGACCGACATAGACATACGACAGCCCGTCACGATAGATGATTCTGGGCGGGCGGCCGTCATACCGATCGTAGCTGCTGTAGCTGCGAGGGCGGGGCCTGCTCAAACGTGGCGGCGCTTCATAACGGCTCGCCGTCAGGCGATGGCGCGACTGATGACTTGCAACCTTCGGCGCGCTTGGCGCACTGCCGTAGACCGAGATCGTCGTCTGATCGCGGCCGTGCCTGGAGACGAGCTCATAGAGTGTCTTCGCATTGCCTGGAGACAGCCTCACGCAGCCGTGCGACGCGGGGCTCCCTAGCCTGCCCGTCGAGTAGGTTCCATGAATGGCAAAGCCGTCGCGAAAGAAGATCGCATTGGGCATCGGCGCGTCATCGTACTTGCGCGAATAATGCATCCGCGTCATCCACTGCGGCTTGAACGTGCCGGTGATCGTACGGTGCCCCTCGACACCCGATGAGATCGGCCACGAGTGCAGCGAACTGCCGTTTTCCACGACATGCAGGCGCTGCTTGGAAAGATCGATGCTGATCTTGAGTGTGCCCGCTTCCACCACGCTGCCGCTGAAAAGGACGCAAAGTCCAATCGCGACAGCTGACGTCACATTCGAAAGCTTCATCTACAAGACTCCCCGCACTACAATTTCAAACCCGGCGAATGGCTCTGCTTGTTATACCTCGAGCTGTCATGCGAAACGCTTAATCGCATGAGTAGGCATCGATTAACGCGTGTATCGTTTTGAAGCTTATGGCCGCTCGCCACACCCGGTCCGTGTTCTATCGTGATTGAGAACTGCGGCTTTTCCGTAGCCCTTCGAAGGCGGCCAGCGCGGCGGCGCGCGCTTCAGCGTGCACCACGATCGGCGCCGGATAGGTGTCGCCAAGACGCAAATCTGCCGCTGCGAGAGTGGCCGCGTCGGCATCAAACGGGCGATGCACGAACCGGTCGGGGAGTCTCGCGATCTCCGGCACCCATCGGCGCACGTAGTCGCCCGCAGGATCGAACTTCTCGCCTTGCGTCACCGGATTGAAGATCCGGAAATAGGGAGCCGCATCCGCGCCCGATCCTGCCACCCACTGCCAGCTCGCGGCATTGTTGGCGAGGTCGGCATCCACCAGCGTATCCCAGAACCAGCGCTCGCCCTCCTGCCATGGCAGCAGCAGGTCCTTGACCAGGAACGAGGCGACGATCATGCGCACGCGGTTGTGCATCCAGCCCGTGGCCCATAGCTCGCGCATACCCGCATCGACGATCGGATAGCCAGTCAAGCCGCGCTGCCACGCTCTGAGCCCGGCCGGATTCTTGCGCCATTGAAACTGACCGAAGTCCTTGCGGAAGGGAGCTTCGGGCAGGTCCGGAAAATGCAACAGCAGGTGGTAGGAGAATTCACGCCACACGAGCTCCTTCAGGAATGTTTCGAGCCCCGTGTGTGCCGTTGAGCCTTCGCTCCGGGCCGCTTCCACCTGCCACCAGATCAGCCGCGGCGAAATCTCGCCATGTGCCAGATGCGGCGACAAGCGCGACGTTCCCGTGAGGTCGGGGCGATTGCGATCCTCCGCATATGTGGTGACGGGACCAGCGAGGAAACCTTCCAGCTGATGCCGCGCACCATCCTCACCGGGAGTCCAATGCTCCGCGAAGCCTCGCGCCCAGTCCGGCCGCGTCGGTATCAGCCGCCAGTCTTCGATCCGCTCCGAAGCCGGCCACGATGTCGGCGCCGCAAGCCTTTGCGGAAGTGGCGATGGCCGGCTCGGCACATAGTCTTTCGCCAACGCACGCCAGAACGGCGTGTAGACCTTGAACGGCTCGCCCGATTTCGTCGCCAGCTTTTCCGGTTCGACCAGCAAGCCGCCGCCATAGCGCTTGAGCTCGACACCCTGTTGGGCAAGTCCCACCCGGCAAGTCTCTTCCTGCCGCACCGCCCACGGTTCGTACCGGCGGCTGCAGTAGACCGACGTCACCCCGCACTGCTCGGCGAACTCCGCCAGGACCGAAGCCGCCGCACCGCGCCTCAAGATAAGCCGGCTGCCCTTGCGCTCCAGCGACGACGCCAGCGACCCCAGACTATGATGCAGCCACCATCCTGAAGCACCACCGGGCTTCCATTTGCCCGCTGCGTCCTCATCGAGGATGAAGACCGGAACGACATGTCCGCCGGACGTCTCCGCAGCGTCGAGCGCAGCAGCAAGCGCTGCGTTGTCATGGAGCCTCAGATCATTGCGGAACCACATGATGGTATGGGCAGCCGGTCCCGGATTGGCGCTTGCAGCCTTCGTCTTCTTCTTGGACGGAGTCATCGTGAGCACGCCTCCGTCAGGACCGGAGGCTGCGTACGCCATGATGAAATTGATGCGCTGATGTGTGCAAATGATCGCCCGACGCGCCACCGACCGTCATGAGACATCGCGCTCATGCCGATGTCGCCCATGCACAAATCCACTCTCGCCTAGTTGAACAGCAGCTCGAACAGCGTCTTCGGCCGGTGCCGGGGTGGCCGTGAGCCGCTGTTGCCGCTGCTGTTGCGCCGCGTGCGTGGCCTCGACACTCCCCACGGATCCGTCCAGCCCTCTTCACCCGCGGTTCCCGATACTCCAGATGAGCCCGATGAGTCCGTATACTTGCGGCGCTTGCCGCCGGCGGCGGCGGAAGCCGCCTTGTCTCCGCGCAGCACGAACTCGTCGGTTACGCCATCGACGCTGGCGATGGTCACCTTGTCCTCGCCCCACGTCCACGTCGAGACCTTGTCGCCTTGCCGGTGCGGCTCGATTGCGATCACGCTGTTGGTGTCGACGTTGAGGATGGCCGCAAACTGTGTCTCCTCCTCAGCAGTTCCACTCTTCACGGAACCAGCGGAAAAAATCAGCACCCCAATATTCCGGAGCTTCGATTCACGCATGTCCCAGGAAACGATCCTGGGGCTGCCCTCGCCGAACATTTCCAGCGGCACCGAAAGCCTGCGATAGGAGCTGTTGACGGCAAAGAACCGCTTGCCGCGCGCCACCACCTCCCAACCGTCGCGTCCGAGCCCGGGCACCGGCTTCTCTTCCGCCTGCACAGCATCACCGTCCAGACGCTCCAGCGCGTCTGCGGCAAGCTTCATGTTCGGCTGCAGATAGAGCGCCCGTCTGAAATCGGCAATCGCCTGATCGCGCTGCCCCATCGCCTCCTCCAGCTCCGCCTTGGCCCACAGCACCTCGGGGCTATCCGGTGCAAGCTTGAGCGCGCGATCGATATCCTTCATGCCGACATCGGCCTGCTTGGCTTCCTTGTAGACGTAAGCGCGATAGGCGAATGCCACCGCTGAGCGCGGATCGTGTTCGATTGCAAAGCCGAGGTCGGCCAGCGCCTCTTCGTTGTTGCCGCCGCGCCCGTGTGCCAGCCCCCGCTCGGCATGCAGAGCCGCGTCGTTCGGCTTCAGTTCGATGGCGCGCGACAGATCCTTGATCGCCGCTTCCGCGTTGCCCGTCACGAGATAGGCGTGACCGCGCATCCTGTACATCTCACCGTTGTTGATGTCGAAGGCAACCGCGCGCGACAGATCCTCAATCGCCTCTTCGTAGTGGCCGACGGCGATCTTGGCCTCGGCGCGATTACGATAGCCGGCGGCAAAGCTCGCATCCGAATTGACCGCCCGCGAGAAGTCACGGATCGCAGCATGAGGACGCCCGAGTTCGAGTGATGCGAGCCCGCGCCCCGAAAGCGCGGCCGCCGCCGATGGCAGCAGTCGTATCGCATGCGTGTAGTCCTGGATGGCGCTTTGATGCTCGCCTGCCTTCATGCGCGCGCCGGCGCGATTATTGTAGGCTGCCGCGTAACCGGGCGACAGCACGAGAGCCCGATCGAAATCCTTGATCGCCTCCTTCTGGAGTCCGAGCGCAAGCAGAAGGTTGCCACGATTGTTGTAAAGGGCCGCATACTCCGGGAACAGCTGCACAGCCTCGTTGAAGTCGTCGAACGCCTGCTTCGTGTTGCCGAGCCGCGCGTATGCAACAGCGCGATCATTGAGGATCATCGCCCGCCGGTCGTTGGCCAGCGACTTGTCGGCAAGCGCGGTCGTGTAGTGCGTGATGGCCTGCCCGGTGTCGCCACGAACCAGAGCCGCCGCACCCTGACGCGCGGTTTCTGGCGAGGCGTTATCGGCAAGCGCGCTGCCGGCACCGAACAATGCCGACGCACCCCATGCGAAAACCGCAACCAGCAGCGAGCTGCGCATCGCAATAAGCCGGTTCGTCTGCCTGCCGTTTTCCAAACGCGGTTTCCCTTCAAGCCGCCGGTCGTGAATCGCCAGCATGGCGATACTAGGGGAATATGGCCTCCGGGCGAACCCGTCACTCGCCAAGTCGCAATCCGCCCAGGACGCATCGTCCTCGATACCAGCCGAAGGCGCCTTGCCAAGCGTCTGGCGTTGCAGCACAGCGCCACCTCCACAGCCAAATACTTGACGTTTACGTCAAGTGACTGCAAAATGCAGTTGAGCTCGCCCGACAACCAGGGAGCCCGCTCCATGAACCTGTGGTTGCGTCTTCTGTGGTACGCGCTGACGGCTTGGCGGCGCCCGCCCATCACGATGCCAGGTGGCACATCGCGCCTAGCCTTCCGCGTGTGGCCACACGATCTTGATACCTCACTGCACATGAATAACGGCCGCTATCTGACGCTGATGGACCACGGCCGCCTCGACATCCTTGTCGGCAGCGGCCTCTGGCGGGCGGTACTGCGCCACCGATGGACGCCGGTCGCCAGCGCCATCAAAATCCGCTTCCGCCGTGAGCTTCGCCTGTTTCAGCGCTTCGAGATCGTGACGCGCATTATTGCCTGGGATTCGACCACCGCCGTGATGGAGCAGCAGTTTCTCTTCCTCGGCGGACCCAAATCCGGCCAGCTCGCTGCGCACGCCCTGTTCAAGGGCGGCCTTTACAATCGGCAAACCGGCAAGTTCGTGCCCGTAGCGGAGCTGATGCGCGAGGCTGGCGTCGATGCCCCAAGCCCGCCACTCACTCCCGAGGTTGAAGCCTTCCTCAAAGCCGACGATGAATTGAAACGCGCTGCCCAGCGCTCTGGATGATTTACAATAAAATTCCAGAAAATTGACTTCATGGGTATGGCATTCTTATTTATCCAGGAATGCGCTTAATCAGAGAAAAATTTTTCTAGAGGCTGTAGGCTGCCCTCATTGCCGCTGAGCCCCTATGGCGCATCGCGTTTTGCGAAAGGAACCGAGCATGACCGCCCTTGCCCGCAAGCAAGACGAGCCCACTCTCCTCGACGAGGACGGCCTTATCACGGACTTTTCCTTCTGGACCGAGGACCTCGCCCGCGAGTTGGCGCAAGAGGAAGGCATCGCCGAGCTACGCGACGGCCATTGGCAGGTCATCCGCGCGCTGCGCAACGAATACCAGCGCCTGTCCGCGGTCTCGTCCATCCGCAACGTCTGTCACCAGGCGGGCATCGACCGCAGCGCAGTCAACGAGCTGTTCGGCTATTGCCTCGTTGCATGGCGTGTTGCCGGCCTGCCCAATCCGGGCGAGGAGGCCAAGTCCTACCTCGGCGACATGTAGGGGCTCGGCCACTCAGTTGAACGGAAGGGCAGTCGCTATCTGAACGACACAACAGTGTCCTCTGGCAGATCACGCACGCCACAAGCTGCAGATGCAGAGTTTGTCACGGGCGCCGGGCTATGGCCTCAGGCGCCCGTCTCCTTCTGCGCGGCGTGGAGCCGGCCGAGCACCTGCGGCAGGGTCTCCGGCAGGTCTTCCGCGATGAGCCCGGGGCCTAACAGGTGGCGAACTTCCACCGGATCGGCGAGTACGTCTATCACTGCCATATCCTCTCGCACGAGGATCACGAGATGATGCGGCGCTACGTGGTGATCGACC
>JBGANK010000077.1:0-13585 GCA_044222395.1 Hyphomicrobiaceae bacterium
GACACGGTCGCAGCGGCCGAACGCGAGCGCCAGAAAGCGGCGGACGCACTGGCCGAAGCCGAGAATGCCCTGCAAGAGGCGCAAAAGACCCTGCGCGCCACGCAGGGCAATGTATCGAACGCGCGCGAGGGGCGCGCCCGCCTCGAGGCCCACCTGGAGAACGCCCGCCAGCGTCGTCAGGAAGAATCCCGCCGCATCCGCGAGAACCTGGGCGTGATCCCGGAAGGCTGTTTGCCGCTCGCCGGCTTCGAGCCGGGCCAACAGCTGCCGCAGCTCGAGGAGGTCGACCGCCAGTTGGCCAAGTTGAAAACTGACCGCGATCGCCTCGGCGGCGTCAACCTCGCCGCCGACGACGAGCTGACGACGATGGCCGAGCAGTTCGAAACGCTCGACGCCGAGCGCCGTGACGTCGAGGAAGCGATCGCCAAGCTGCGCGGCGCGATTGGGCAGCTCAACCGCGAGGCCAAGAAGCGTCTCGACGAGGCCTTCCACACCGTCAACGGCCACTTCACACGCCTCTTCACGACGCTGTTCGGCGGCGGCGAGGCGCGACTCGAGATGATCGAGGGCGAGGATCCGCTGGAAGGCGGCCTGGAGATCATCGCCAAGCCCCCGGGAAAGAAGCCCGCCACGCTCTCCCTGCTCTCGGGCGGCGAGCAGTCGTTGACCGCCTTGTCGCTGATCTTCGCGGTGTTCCTCACCAACCCGTCGCCGATCTGCGTTCTCGACGAAGTCGACGCGCCGCTCGACGATGCCAACGTCGACCGCTTCTGCACGTTGATGGAGAAGATGGCGGCCGAGACCGCGACGCGCTTCCTCGTCATCACCCACCACCCGATGACGATGTCGCGCATGAACCGCCTGTTCGGTGTGACGATGGCCGAGATGGGCGTCTCCCAGCTCGTCTCCGTCAACCTCGAGACAGCGCACAGCTACCTGCAGGCGAGCTGAGGCGCGGCGGCTGCCCTCGCGACGGCCGATACTCTCTTCTTGAGCAAGTCGTCACTCACGCGTCACAACTTCCAAATGCTCGAACCGTTGGCACCCCGCGTCGAGATCGCCATAATACCTCGACGTTGGAGGCGGACATGAGCACGCAGGATCGCTGGACGGCACTTTGGCAGCGGCTTGGAGCGTCAGGTGATGGCCGCTCCATCTGCGATGACCTCCTCGCGCGCTACAGCGAGCCGCAACGCAAGTATCACAACCTCGCCCACCTCCAGCACTGCCTGGCCGAGCTCGACGAGGTGCGCCAGCTTGCATCGGCACCCGCCGTCATCGAGCTGGCATTGTGGTTCCACGACGCCATCTACGATACGCGACGCAAGGACAGCGAAGAGCAAAGCGCCGCCATGGCAAGAGAAGCAATCGAGATTGCAAAGCTCCCCGGCGAGCTGGCGCAAAGGGTGGCGGATCTTATCCTCGCCACCAGGCACGATGCCATTCCGACCGACGCCGATGCACAATTGTTGGTCGACATCGATCTCGCCATCCTCGGCCAGCCCGAGCCGAGGTTCGATGCCTACGAGGCCGATGTGCGTCAGGAATACGACTGGGTGCCGACGCCCGTATTCAACGCCGCGAGAGGCCAAGTGCTGCGCTCGTTCCTCGACCGGCCGACGATTTACACGACACCCCATTTTCGCGCCAAATACGAGGCCCAGGCCCGCAGTAATCTAATGCGTTCGTTGGCGCGCCATTGAAGCCGCGGGCCTACCCTCGCCGCCGCACCGTTCCGCACACTCACCTTTCCTCACCGCATTTCCGCAGGCAGCACGCTCCACCGCCTCGATTTCACGTCTCCACCTATGCTCGCCACGCCTTGGATTCCGCTTGGAATCACGCCTTTTGTCGGGGGGCCGCTTCCTTGACACCCCCAGGGCCCGCAACTAATGTGCGGCCGGTTCGGACCTTGGCAGAGGCCCGGATTTCTTGCTGCCAGGATCTTGCCCGCAATGCCGAATTCCACGGATGGTCAGGACAAGGGCAGCGGAAAGCTTAGCCCTCAGGACCAAGCTCAATTCGAGCGCCGTGTCTCCGAGCTCAATAACAAGCTCGGCAAGGTGCGCGCCGAGCGGGCAGCCGAGGCCGAAGCGGACGCCCGCGGCGGTTCGGCTCTGGGCAGTCGCGGCATGAGTTACGGCTTCAAGATCGGCTCCGAGTTCGTCGGGGCCATTCTTGTGGGCGCGGCGATCGGTTACGGCCTGGACCACTTGCTTGGCACCAAGCCGTGGCTGCTGTTGTTGTTCTTCGTGTTGGGCTTCGCCGCCGGGGTGCTCAACGTGATGCGCGGTTACAAGCAATTGGACAGCGACATCAAGCGCGAGACCGGCGGCAAGATCGGCAGAGACCTGCCGGACAACGACGACGACTGAACCCTGGGGGTTTGAAACGTGGCAGCACAATCCCATGGCGGTGGCGGCGGCATGCCCGACCCGATCCACCAGTTCGAGATCAAGCGGCTCGTCCCGCTCGAAATGTTCGGTTTCGACGCCACCTTCACAAATTCGGCGCTGTTCATGCTGCTGGCCGCGCTGCTGATCGCCGGCTTCCTGATCTTCTCCATGCAGGGCCGCTCGCTGGTGCCGACGCGCCTGCAGTCGCTCGCCGAGATGCTCTACGAGTTCGTCGCCAACATGGTCCGCGACACCATGGGCGGCCACAGCCACGACGACGGCCACGGGCATGGCCACGACCACGGCTACATGAAGTTCTTCCCGCTGGTCTTCACCATCTTCATCTTCATCCTGACGCTCAACATGCTGGGCATGATACCGGGCTTCTTCACCTCCACCAGCCATCTGGCGGTGACGGCGGGCCTGGCGCTCCTCGTGTTCGTCACGGTCTTGATCGTCGGCTTCGCCAAGAATGGTTTCGGCTTCCTCAAGCTGTTCGTGCCTTCCGGCGTGCCGATCTACGTGCTGCCGTTGGTGGTCATGATCGAGATCATCTCGTTCCTGTCGCGCCCCATCTCGCACTCGGTGCGTCTGTTCGCCAACATGCTGGCCGGCCACATCACGCTCAAGGTGTTCGCCGGCTTCATCATCATGCTGCTGGGCGCAGGCGGTGCCTATGGCATCCTGTCGATTCTGCCGTTCACGATGGCGACTGCACTCACTGCGCTGGAATTCCTGGTCGCGTTCCTGCAGGCCTACGTGTTCGCCATGCTGACCTGCATGTACCTGAACGACGCGCTCCACCCGGGCCACTGATCTCGACAAGCAAACAACCCGTTCAACGCATTCCGACCCATCCAAACCGTCAAGGAGAACAACCATGGATCCCGCTTCCGCCAAGCTCATCGGCGCCGGTCTTGCTGCCATCGGCACGGGCGCCGCAGCCATCGGCGTCGGCAACCTGTTCGGCCAGTTCCTGCAGGGTGCGCTGCGCAATCCTTCCGCCTCCGATGGCCAGTTCGGCCGCCTGATCTTCGGTTTCGCGGTGACGGAAGCTCTGGGCATCTTCGCGCTGCTCATCGCCTTCCTGCTGCTGTTCACCTGATCCCGTCGCATCGGCCGACGCTTGCATCGCGGCGCGGGGTCCATCGCACCCTGCCCGTGACGCAGCCGTAACCTGCACACTTCATCGAGAACCGGTAAGGCCATGGCTCAACCGCACAACACCGAAACCGGCGTACCGCACGAGGCCGGCCACAAGGGGGCGTTTCCGCCCCTGGACCCGAAGAACTTCGCGCCGCAGATAATCTGGCTCGCCATCACGTTTGCAATCCTCTACTGGCTGCTGTCGAAGGTCGCCCTGCCCCGCATCGGCGAGGTGATCGAGGAGCGCCGTGACCGCATCCAGCGCGACATCGATGCGGCTGAGGCCTTGAAGGCCGAGACCGAGCGCGCGCTTCGCGGCTACGAGCAGTCACTGACCGACGCCCGCTCCAAGGCGAGCGGCATCGCCCGCGAGACGCGCGAGAAGCTCGCCGCCGAAACCGATGCCAAGCGCCACGCCAGCGACGCTGAGGTCAAGGCCAAGATCGCCGAGGCCGAATCGCGCATCTCGGCGATGAAGACCAATGCGTTAAAGAGCGTCCACGACATCGCCGCCGACACCGCCAGCGCCATCGTCGGCAAGCTCATCGGCGAGGACGTCTCCGCCGACGAAGCCAAGAAGCACCTCTGACAGGCACCTGGGAGCAACAGCGCCATGCCCGCGATCTTCGATCCGTCTGCCGCCGAGTTCTGGGTGCTGATGGCGTTCCTGGCGTTCTTCGCCGTCGTCTTCTACATGAAGGTGCCGGCCCAGCTGACGGGCGCGCTCGACGCCCGCGCCGACGCCATCAAGAAGGAGCTCGACGAGGCCCGCAAGCTGCGCGAGGAGGCGCAGGACCTGCTCGCCGATTACCAGAAGAAGAGCCGCGAGGCCGAGGAAGAGGCGAAAAGCATCATCGACCAGGCGCGCCGCGAAGCCGAGACGCTGGCCGCCGAGACCGAGAAGCAGCTCGCCGACTCCGTCGCCCGCCGCTCCAAGATGGCAGAGGACAAGATCGCCCGCGCCGAGGCGCAGGCGATCGCCGAGGTGCGCGGCTCCGCCGTGGACGCTGCCTTGAAGGCCGCCGAGAAGATCCTCGCCGGCAAGGTGACGGGTTCCAAGTCCGACGACCTCATCAAGCAGTCGCTTGCGGACATCAAGGCGAAGCTGAACTGAGCGGCGGCGCGGCCCGCGCTGCCTTCACCACCACCAATTGGGCGAACACGCCGCGCGAAACATCGAGCCCGGAGGCATCGCCTCTGGGCCTTTCGTATTTGGGTGGTCGGACGGCATGTCGGCATTGGGCCACGGAACAAACGCGATTTCTCGAATGGCGCGTCTCACAAATGCAACTCGTCCTGAAAGCCGCCATCAAAATGCTTTCGATCGCGCCATTGCCGATCGGCGCGTGGAAAGGGGGACCACTCAATGCGGGTATGACGTTAAGTTGCGGCTTCGCATTCAGTTGGGCGTCAGCGATGCCTGCGATCCACGGCATTCCACAGAACCGCGCCAACCTCAGGCGCAGCGGAGTACGCTGCGCAGTCCTCGCGTACGCGTTCGGCAATGGAAGGGCAATGCGCGATGATGCGTTCGAGCGGCGCGATGCTCGGGACGCGTGGGCGGGTCAGGCATATGGCGCCCGCGGGTCCCCAGGCCGCCTCGAAATGCGGGGCTTGCTTAGGCCGCGTGTGAATGCCGACGCGATCCCAGGACAGAAGGCGGATGCCGGCGCGCGTGAAAGGAGTGCCATCGCCGCAATAGTCGGCACGCATCATGCGGACACAGGCTTCGAACAGCGGTGAAAGCGGCGTTCCATCGAGTGCTGCGCCCCAGGGACGGTACCCGCGCATCACGCATTTGCCCTGCGCGCCGGCGGTGCAGACCAGAGTGTAGGACTGCGCGCCCGTCGCGTCGTCGGTGGTGGGAATGGGGAAGCCGCGCGCACGCCCATCTTGCCCTTTCGAGCAATAGGCACGCCAGCCGCCACGTGCGGAGTGATCGCGAACAGAGAGACTGTACAGCTCGATGTCGCTATGCGGGCCGGACTCCACCGCGTCGATGCGAATCTCCAGAATGCCTCCGGCGGAACCTCGTGTCGTGAGCACCGCGCCCTTCAGCGCGGCTCCACGCACAAGCTGCCCCTTGCCGTCGCCGACCACGAAATGCCCGGCCGCCGACGCAATCCTGGCCGGCTCGGCGTGCGTCGTGCTCGCCAGGGCGGCAAGCACGACGAACGGTGTCAGACGGAGCGCAGCCAACATGGCGATCGCCAGACTACCGGCGCGTACCGGTCAGATCCGGGCCGTTAAAGTCCCAACCGCCGCGGGCCGGCTTCGCTGCGCGCTTGCGATTTGCGGGAAGATCGACGGCGGCGCCGGGCAAAATGACAGCACTGTTCGCATTGTCGTTCGAGCGTGGACCGTTGTAGTCCCACCCACCGCGGCGCGGTCTGGCCTCCACATCGGTAACGACTGCAGACGCTCCGAGCAAGCTCAGTGCAACTAGAACCGACTTGAATGTGAAGCTCGACATTATGGATGCTCCCTGTTCGCAATTTGCCGCATCCAATTTCTGCCAATGCTTCTAAGGAACTGTTATGATTGGTGGTTAATCGACTAGGCGATGCGAGATATTCGTGCCCGCAGCGCGGCACGGCCGAGCACACACCCAACGCAGCATCCCCTCCGCGCGGGGGATGTTGCGCCAACATTCGTCGTCATGTCGGTGCACTCTTCACGCTTTGCTGCGCGCAACAACCGCCGACACCATGGCTGCGACCAGCATCGCAAGCTCCGCGATCGGCGTATCTCAAATGCCGGCGAAGGCCGGCACCCACGCCAGCCGCAACAGGTGCTCTGTCTGAAATCTGGCTGGTGCGTGCAGCACTTAGTAGTGGTTCACCGCGCTTGCTCTGCTCGCCGGGAGCAACGTGGATCCCGACCTTCGTCGGGATGACGCCATAGACTGAAGGCGATCGCTAGGTCCGGATCACGCCGCGCGCGTCAGGTGGCAGCAATCAATCTGGCCCAGCCGCGCCAGCGGCACAGGCGGCAAGGCCGCCCGGCGCCAGTGCGCCGGACCTCAACGCGCAAAGCGTCAGATTTGGCGACGCTTCGCGCAACTTGAGTCAATCAAGAAAGAGCCACCAGCTTCCCCAGCCGCGCAATGCCCTCGGCGATCTGCACCTCGCTCGGCAGCGAATAGCTCAAGCGGATCGTATTGCGCCCCGTGCCGTCGGTGAAGAAAGCGCCCCCCGGCACGAACGCCACGCCCGCCTCCGCGATCGCCCGCCGCAACAGCTCCGCGCCGTCCATCGACTTCGGCAACACCACCCAGATGAAGAGCCCGCCTTCCGGCCGCGTCCAGGTCACGCCCTTGGGCATGTGCGCTTCAAGCGCCGCCAGCATCGCATCGCGCCGCGCGCGGTAGTGCACTGCCGCCTTCTCGACCTGATCGGCGAACGTATCGACAGCGATGCGCCACATCACCATCTGGTTGATCAGCGACGAATTGAGGTCGGACGCCTGCTTGATGAGCGTCAGCCGCCGCACGACGCTCTCGGCCGCGCACACCCAGCCGATCCGCAAACCCGGCGTCAGCGTCTTGGAAAACGTGCCGCAATAGATCACGCGCGAGGAATTGAGATCGCCGCCATGCCGCGCTACGTCGAGCGCCTGGATCGCCGGCACGCTTTCTCCCTCGAAACGCAGGTCGACATAGGCGGTGTCCTCGAAGATGGGACAGTCCAGCTGCTCGCACAGATCGATGAGACCATTGCGCGCGTCCGCCGACAGCGTCTCGCCGGTCGGATTGGCGAAGTCGGGCACCACGTAGGCGAACTTCACGCTTCCGCCGTTCATCGCCGCCGCCTCGCGGTAGGAATTGGGCGTGCGGTTGCCGCTCTCCGGCCGCAGCGTGTCGTAGCGCGGCTCGTAGGCCGAGAACGCTTGCAGCGCGCCGAGATACGTGGGCGCCGTCACCAGCACCGTATCGCCCGCGGTGATGAAGAGCTTGCCCAGGAACTCCAGCGCCTGCTGCGAACCCGACGTGACGAGGATGTTGTCGGGCGTCGCGGGAACACCGAGCGTCCCCATGTGCCGCGCGATCCACTCCCGGAGCGGCTGGAAACCCTCCGACACCGAATACTGCAAAGCCTGGCTCGCCAGCCCGCGATCCGTGAGGATGCGGTGGTAGGCCTGATCGATCGCATCCTTGGGAAACAGTGCCGGATCGGGAATGCCGCCCGCGAACGAGATGATACCGGGCTTTTCCAGAAGCTTCAGCAGCTCGCGGATCTCGGAAGCGCGCATGCCCTCCGCCCGTCTCGCATAGCGCGGCTCGTACATCGATCGACCTCTGCCAGGACTCTGCCGGGACTGGAGCCGCGAGGGCCCGCCGCAACCCGTGGTGCGGCTATTGCGGCGGCCGATATGTCAACCCTGCTGACCTTTTTGTCAACGGGGGGTGGGCCGGGGGCGCAGGCGGTAGGGCGGGTCAAGCGAAGCGGGCCGCCGCGCCGCGATCGCTTCGCGCCCTTCTTGCGTGAAGCGTGAATCGGCGGCGCCAGAGCGAAGCTCACGCTTCGGCGCGAATCGGCAGCGCAAAAGTGACGCAATGTAAGGCGGGTTAGGCGCGCAGAATTTCGGCACGATTTTCGAGCTCCGTAACCCGCCGCGGCAGGTTCGAACGTGGCAACGGCAATCGTCGAACCCGGGGCGGTGTGGACGTAGTACGTCGCGGGGCTCGCACCACCCACGCCATCCACCACCGCCACCGGCCGGTCGATCGGAGCCCGCCCCTACCCCTTCTTCCGGGGCGCCGCTGCACCGACGACCGGTGTCTCACCCGGCTTGTCGAAAGAGACCAGGACCTCATATTCGCCCGGACGTGAGCCCTCGGTGATCGGGAGTGTCACCTCGCGCACGGCAGAATCGGGATTTTTCAAGCGGAAGCGCCGCCCAAGCCGGCGCCGCTCAGATGCAGGTCCTCAATGTGCGCGACGATGGCCTCGAGCGCGGGCGCGAGCGCTGCGGAAACCGCCGGCGTCAGTGAAGCGCCCATCTCGAAAGAAGCGCCCTCGATCGCGTAGATCACGATGCACCGCGGGACGCACCCGAGTGCCCGGCCGAGCGCAATGGCGTGATCCAGTCCGAGCCCGTGACACGCGGCAGGCCGCGAGCCTGTGGGCAGTTCTGCGGCATCGAGATCGAGGCAATGCAACCGCCCGGGTGTCCCGCACGGTGCCGCGGCGTCAATGCATACGACCGTGTCGCAGCCTTGCCAGTCGTCGAGCAAGGACAGCATATTGCCGCTGCGGGTGGCGACTTCGACCTCGGCGGGAAGCCTGTCGCGCAACAATCGGGCCGCCACGAGCCCGACTGCATCATCGCCCCGATCCGGATTGCCGATCCCGATCACCATGATCCGCCCTGAGGAGGCTCCGCTGGCCATCGGTCGTCTGGCTCACTCGCGCGTGACCGAAAGCTTCAGGAAGTGCGTCGAGCACGAGATGCACGGGTCGTGATTGCGGATCGCATGCTCGCATCGTCCGCGGATCACGTCATCGGTCTCGTCGATAAGGCCGCTCGCAACAACGTGCAGATCGGCTTCGATGCTCGGCTGGTTCTGCGAAGTGGGTGGGACGATGCGGGCGTCGAGGACCGTGCCGTCGTTGTCGAGCTCGTAGCGGTGCCAGCAGATGCCGCGCGGTGCCTCGGTGCAACCAAATCCGACGCCCGCCCGCGGCTCGAAGGCAGCCGACGCGCTTGCCGGCGGCTCGTATTCGGCGATGATCCGCAACGCTTCCTGGCATGCGAAGACGATCTCGAGTGCCCTGACGACGATGCTGCGGAACGGGTTCTTGCACGTCGGCTGCTGACCCACCTCGCGGGCCAGCGCCTGCACCTCGGCCGGCAGCCGGTCGAAATTGAGCGCGAAGCGCGCCAGCGGCCCGACCAGATAGGCTCCGCGGCGCTTGACGCGCGCATGCAGCGCCGTCGAATGAGCGACGTGGATTTCCTCGAACTCATTGTCGAATTCGGTGATGTCGATGTCGATGCCGCGGCTCGATACCAGCCGGCCTTCATTCAACGGATATTCGTCCGCATGACGCAACGCCACGAACTCGTAGTCCTGCTCGACCTCCGGAAACGGGAACCGCGACACCCAGCGCAACAGCCCGATCGCCTGATCATTGGCGCGCTTCAGGCTCTCGGCCAGCGGCGCAAATTCGGAGCGTGTCGGAACACGGTAGAATCCACCTGGCCGCACATTGACGGGATGAATCTCCCGGCCGCCAAGCAAACGCAGGATGTCGTTTCCGACCTTCTTCAATGCTAGGCCGCTGCGCACGGCATCGCCATGCTTTGATGCCATCGTAATGCCATCCGGGAACCCGAGAAAGTCCGGCGCATGCAGCATGACCACATGCAGGCCGTGGCTCTCGATCCATTCGCCACAGTAGATGAGCCGCCGCAATGCACGGAGCTGGCCATCGACCTGAACCCCGAAGGCCTGCTCGATCGCATGCGCCGCGCCCATCTGGTATGCGATCGGGCAGATGCCGCAGATCCTCGCGACGATGTCCGGCACCTCCAGGTAGCTGCGTCCCTTCAGCAAGGCCTCGAAGAACCGCGGCGGCTCGTAGATCCGCAGTTGGGCCGACGCCACCTTGCCGTTGCTGATGACAAGGTCGAGCGCACCCTCACCTTCGACGCGCGCGAGGATATCGACGCTGATGCTCCTAGTCGTCATGAGCGAGGCTCTCCTTGGAAAACGCTTCCGCTGCTGCATTGAAGCTGCGGTAGGCGCGGGTGATGTCGCGCCGCGTCGCGCCAAGCAGCTGCCATTCACGGGCCAGCGCAGCCGTGTTCGGCGTTTCCATCGGGCCGAAGCAGCCATAGCATCCGCGCCGGTACGACGGACAGATCGCGCCGCATCCCGCATGCGTAACTGGTCCAAGGCAGGGAGTGCCCTGCACCATGACGCACACCGTACCGCGCAGCTTGCACTCCACGCACACGCTGTGGCTTGCGATCGCCGGCTTGCGACCGGCAAGCAGCGCCGAGATCACCTCGACGAGCTGGTCCTTGTTGACCGGACAGCCGCGCAGCTCCATGTCGACGGGAACGTGCGCAGAGATCGGCGTCGACGTCGCCAGGGTCTCGATATATTGCGGCGAGGCGTACACCGCTGCCACGTAGGCGTCGAGGTCGGCGAAGTTGCGCAGGGCCTGGATGCCGCCAGCCGTCGCGCAGGCGCCGATGGTGATCAGAATGCGTGACTGCTGGCGAACGTCCTTGATGCGCTTCGCGTCGTGGGGCGTCGTGATCGAGCCCTCGACCAGCGATACGTCGTAGGGGCCAGGTGACACCGCGCTGGACGCTTCGGGAAAATTCGCGATCTCGATGCGTCCTGCGATAGCGAGAAGCTCGTCCTCGCAATCCAGCAGCGACAGCTGGCAGCCGTCGCAGGATGCAAATTTCCAGACCGCCAGACGGGGCCGGGGCTGCGCGTTGCTCATCTCAGACCTCGCGGACCGAAAGAAGGCCGGCCATCCTGTCGTAGCTAAAGACAGGTCCATCCTTGCACACGAACTCAGGTCCCAGCTGGCAATGACCGCATTGACCGATCGCGCACTTCATGTTTCGCTCCATGGACACGTAGATCTTATGCGCAGCCACGCCGGCGTCGAGCAACGCGTACGCGGTGAAGCGCATCATGACCTCTGGTCCACAGACGAGCGCGATCGTCTCGGCCGGATCAAATGCGGCACGTGCGACGAGATCCGTCACGACCCCGACATTGCCATGCCATTCCTTATCGGCGTGGTCGACCGTCACGACGATGTCGATGTCGAGGCGCTGGCGCCATTGCTCGAGCTCGTGACGAAAGAGAATGTCGGCGGGATGGCGGCTGCCCACCAGAATGGAAACCCGGCCATAGCGTTTTCGCCGCTCGAGAATTGCAAGGATCGCTGGACGCAGAGGCGCAAGTCCGAGCCCGCCTGCCACGATCACGACATCGGCTCCTTCCGCCTGCGTCACCGGCCAGCTCGAGCCGAACGGGCCGCGCACGCCGACCTCCGCTCCGACCGCGCTGCCGGCGAGCGCTCTGGAGACGGCGCCGACCCGCCGCACCGTATGGGTGAAGCAGTCGCTGCTCCCGCTTGCACCGCTGAGGCTGATCGCGGCCTCGCCGACGCCGAAGGCATAGAGCATGTTGAACTGCCCGGGCTCGAACGCCGGCAATGAACCGGCGACGGGGCGCAGATCGAGCGTAATGGTATCAGCAAGCTCGTTGCGGACTGCAACGACCCGGTAAGGTGCGGGCTGCCACGGGTTCACCGTTGTCGATTGCGCCATGGCCAAGTCAACCCTTTCCATAGACATCGAGCACCTGCAGTCGCGTCGCCTGCAGCCGGCTGATGAGGATGGGCACGAACCGCTTCATCATGTCATAGCCGAGGTGGTGGTCCTGCTCGCACTTACCGCGCAGACAAGCAGCGTCCATGCCGATCGCCCGGGTCAGTTCGAGCGCTCGCGCGTCGAACGTCCAGCGGTAGGGCGGCGCCAGCCAGGAGGCACCGACGATGTCCCCGGCATTGAGCGTCGTCACCGTCACAGGCTCGCGCCCTGGCGCTGAGATCTGCAGTGCGACGCGGCCGTGGCGAATGAGGAAGAACTCGTCTGCTGGCGACCCTTCCTTCAACAGGTACTCGCCGGCGTCGAAGCGGTGATTGCGCGCGCAGCCGGCAATGAATTGCCGGTGCTCTGGTGCGAGACCAGCGAAAAACGGATGCTCGCCCAAGATCTCATCGATGCCTTTCATGAACTGTCTCCGTTGGCACCTGCCGCACCACGAATGGCTGCGGCCTCCTCGGTGATGTCGATGCCGGTCGGGCACCATGTGATGCAACGCCCGCAACCGACGCATCCCGATGTACCGAACTGGTCGATCCAGTGCGCCAGCTTGTGCGTCATCCACTGTCGGTAGCGGGACTTCGCCGAAGTTCGCACGCTGCCGCCGTGCAAGTAGGAGAAATCGAGGGAGAAGCACGAGTCCCACACCCGCACACGCTCCGCGGCATCCATTGTCAGATCGCTGTGGTCTTTGACTGTCGTGCAGAAGCATGTGGGACAGACCATCGTGCAGTTGCAGCACGACAGGCACCGTTCCGAGACCTGCTGCCAGCGTGGATGCTCTGGATTGGCCTGCAGCAGCTCCTTCAAGCCATCGGTTCGAAGATGGCGGCCCATGTTGCGTGAAGCGGTTTCGATCACGGCGGCGCCCGCTGCAAGGTCGGCCTCGTTCGCCGGTCGAGGCGACGCGGCGGCCAGCACCTGGGCGCCCTCATCGCTGCCTGCTTTCGCCAGGAACTCGTGCCGACTGTTGTCGACCATCTCGGTCAAGACGATGTCGAAACCACTCTGCGCTTCGGGCCCCGTGCCCATGGAAACGCAAAAGCACGTGCCCCCAGGCACGCCGCAGTTGACTGCGATGATGAATGAATTGGCGCGGCGTCTGAGGTAGCCCGGCTCCGCGTAAGGCTCCTGGCCCAGGACGCGATCCTGGATTGCCGTGGCATGTAGCTCGCAGGATCGCACGCCGAGAAAGGCGAGCTTCTGCGAGTCTGGCTCGATCTGCTCGAACTGCAGCGACGTGTCGTGCTTGCGCACCCTCGCGATGGTCTCGACCGGCGGACGCAGGAACTGCTTCCACGTGTGGGATCCAACGGCGTAGCCGAACAAGGCTTCGTCCGTGCGCCGCTGGAGCCGGTAGCGACCGGCTTCCTGTTGGTCGGTCCAGCCCGCTGGCAGATTGGCTGTCGAAGTGATCGTGTCATAGACGATCGCAGCGTCGTGAACCGTCGGACCGATGACGCGATAGCCACGTGTCACGAGCGCATCAATGAGCGCCTGAAGACCGGAACGGCTCACTACAACACTCTCGCGAGAGCTCATGACGGCGTGCTCCGATACGCAAGGGCTCGGCGTGTCCCCGACTATCCACTAGTGGGGGGGGGGGGGGGGGGGGGGGGTTGGATTTGGAGCACACCCCCGCACAAAAGAAATCCAAGGACCACAAAAACAAAAAAAAAAAA
>JBGANK010000078.1:0-13178 GCA_044222395.1 Hyphomicrobiaceae bacterium
TGGTCGGGGCCCTCGTCGGCGCCTTGACGCTCGGATCAGCCTTGCCACATCTCATCTCGCTTGGTGGCGGCGCCGACTGGCGCGTTACCGTCTCCATCGCCTCGATTGCCGCAATTGCGGCTGGCTTGCTCTGCCTCGGAGTGAAGATCGGCCCACTCCACACCAGAGCCGCGACGTTCGATGCCAAAGCCATTGCAATCGCCTGGACCAACCGCAAGGTGAGGCTCGCCATCGCCGGCTATCTCGGCCACATGTGGGAGCTTTATGCGATGTGGGCCTGGGTGGCGCTGGCCTGCTCGCAATCGTTCCAGGCGACGATGGCCCAACCCGCCGCCGAGCAACTTGCCAAGTTGACCGCGTTCTCCGCCATCGCAGCCGGTGGCATCGCCTGTGCCGTGGCAGGACTGGCCGCCGATCGCATCGGCAAGGCCAACGTCACGATCATCGCCATGCTGGTGAGTGGTACGGCCGCGATACTGACAGCCGTAACGTTCGGTGGCCCGGCGTGGCTGACGATGCTCGTGGTCATCATATGGGGCATTGCCATCGTGCCGGATTCGGCCCAGTTCTCAGCTCTCGTTGCCGATCATGCGCCAGTAGGGATGGCCGGCAGCCTAATGACGCTGCAGACGGCGCTCGGATTTGCCCTGACGATCGTCACGGTGCAGGCAACCCCCGTGCTCGCGTCATTCTTCGGCTGGCCGCCAGTGCTGGCGTTGCTGGCCATCGGGCCGGCGTTCGGTGTCATGGCCATGCGCCGCCTGAATGCTATGGCGTGACGTGCGAGCCATCGGTGGCAGGTCGCATGTCGTTCATCCGCCGCCGCGTTGAAACGCGATGTCGAAGCGGCGCAGGAAGGCTTCAGCCTCGTTTGCCGGCACACCCGTCAGCGTGATCGCGACCTTGGCCTGCGGCAGCTCAAGCAGGCCGCCACCGATACGGCGTGGCGGCAGCGGCTTGTAAGCGATCTCAGCGATGCCGCCTGCCGCGCCCAAGGCAAGCTTCGCGCGGCCATCGGAAATCACAACATCGGCGCCGGCAAATGCGGCAAGGCTCTTGGCGAACTCGGCGGCAGATAGCGTCATGATCTTCTCGATCACAACAGGTGACGTCGCGGATGTCACGTTCGCGGCTCGCTTCTCACTCGATCCAGGGTCTGACGGTACCGGCTCGCGCAGCGCACCCGAACCAGCTGAATTCCCGTGGCACGTTGGCAAGCGCTAAACAAACAAAAAAGGGCGGCCAGCGCCGCCCTTCCTCAATGTCATCGTCACACAAACCTCTATCAAAGCGAAAGGCCGCCTTGCGGCGGCCCTTGCAGTTGCCTTTATCAGGCGGCCTCGGAGCTGAAGGCCGGCGCGTTCTTATCCTCCGTCTGGTCCATTTCGGACTTCAGCGCGATGCCGATGTACCGAACTCTGCCTGCGATCTTGGCCTTCTGAACGCCAAGCTCACCAAATTCCCTACCGAAGGTCGGCAGTGCGAGAGGCTCCTTGTTCTGCTCCTCACACCAGGCACAATAGTCTTCGTAGAGTGTTGTTGCAGTCAGACTTGAACCATCCTGAGTGTCGATTCTCTCCTTGTAGAAGCGTTCAACGTCAGTCTCGGGTGCCACGAGCCGCTGGGGCTGGGCAACAGGCGCCGACTTGTTGTCGTTGGCGCCGGAACGCGGCGGTTCGATCGCAACGGGCGTCGGCACGAGGGCCGTGACGTCCGCCACCGCTGCCGCGGCGGTGTCGAGATCGGACTCATCGTCCGTGATCTCGCTGCTATTGATCTCCTCAACTCGAGGAGCCGCAATGGCCTCGACGGTACGCTCCGGCATGGCAGCCGTCGCGGGCCGGACCGGTGCGGTTTCGCGCAGACGCGCCATGGCCGGCGCAGTCGGTGCGAGACGCTGGTCAATCCGCCAGGTCGAGAACGCTATGTACATGCCGAAGCCCGAACCGATCTCGAGCAGGATCGCGATGAACGCGGTCAGCGCCATCTGGACCTTGTCGACTTCCAGTCCGAACACTTGAGCAAGCACCGCGGCCTGCGGATCGGCTTCCGCCATCACGCTGCCGCCGCCGGCTTTGCCGAGCTTCGACTGCGTCTCGGCGATGCGAGCCTCAAGTGCCGTGCGCTGCTCGGCAGAGCCAAGCTCAGCCGCCAGTGCATGATACTTGTCGCAGAACGTTCGCTGGGACTTGCCCGTGGTCTTTGCGCAGCCGTCGGTCCAGCCCCATGCGCGGTCGTTCTTGGCCGCTTCCATGTCGCTCTTGACCGTGGCGGCTGGCCGATGCTGCGGTACCCAGGACAACTGCTCCTGAGCCCGTTGCAGATCCGCCCTCAGATCCGTGTAGGTCTGAGCCGCGACTTTGCGCTGGCCGGCCGAGTCGAGCCGGTTCAACGCCGCGTGACCGAAGGCCGAGGTCAGCGAATAGCTCGTGACGACGACCCAAACGACGGCAGAAGCCGCCGCCTGCGACCACATCTTGTTCTTGATTGCTGCGAAAAGGAAGAACGGTATCAGTGCCTTGAGGCAGTCGGCGGCAGCACTTGCCGCTCCATAGATCTGACCGTCGAGCTCGGTTTTCCCGAGACTTAGTCCAAATCGCCAATTCATCGCAGCGGAGACTGCCAACAGCACTCCCGCTGCGAGGACGCCTAACACGCCTAGAGCATGTCTCATAGGACCCTCTCCTTGTGCGGACAGCCGATGTCGGACCGACACCGGCTTGCGATCTTGTCAGCCTGGAGGGGAAGGCTTCCGTCCCTCACGCGCAACCTTTGCGTGCAGAGCCAAAAAATGGATTCGGAACGCTGAAGCCTGATCTGTGAGCATCCGGTGCCATTCCCCAACGGCATCCGGCAGACGACTTTGCGTTACGGGCTCAACACACATGAGAGCTGGAGCCCCTGGCTAGCCTTCGATGCAATGCACCGCTCCGATCGCCGCTCGACCGAGGCTGTGCAGAACCCATCGTTAAGGGCCAGGGATAACAAGTGATACGCTGAGAATACGCCCCTCGCGACCGAGGCTAATGCGATTCGTTAAGAAATTCAGTTGGCTATCAAACACTCTGAAAGATTGTGTCGGATGTGTCGGGGATGCTCGCCCGGGGGTAGTGCATAGCTTTTCCACATGATGGCCGAAAAGATGCACAGGCAATCCACAAGCTGATCGACATATATCCACTAGATGTAGCGCGTTGACGCAAAGTTGCGTCTAGCTGTTGAGTGGAATGTGCGGGCGGGGTGGGCGCATCAAGCGACCTAAGGAGAGCTCGACACCAGGAGTTGCGGCGGCGACTGTGCAAACTCCTGTAGCATTTCTGGCACGGCGGAGGGGTATCAGTACTCATAGGTTGCATGAGCCAGTCGTTCGTGAAAGGTTAACAGCGGACGCCGTGCGATCTCGCATGCTGTCGTCGCCGTGGAATTTTACGTGCGGTTAGTCGGTCTCGTGAGAGGTGGCTCAATGTTGAGCCAGCCCGCACGACCGCGACGTGACGTCGACGAGTGGCCTCCGCAGCGACCGCCAGCGTCAATTGAGATGTTCGGGTCTGGCGCAGCCCGAGACTCCGCGCGGCAAGAAGTGAGTTGCACTTGCTTGTGACGCCGCAAGATAGCCGGCCCACGCGGGGCGTCGTTCGTGGGAAGGAGTTGGGCTCATGCGGTTCCTCGGCAGCTTGTTCTTCCTGGTCGGCGCGCTCAGCGTCGGCGCATATGCCTACTTTCCATTGTCTCACCCTCACGATGGTCGATTCGCCGAAATCGTTCTGATCCAGGCGACACCTGCTCAGGACGCCAAAGCCAGCGCGCCGAGCGAGGTGGTGACATCGGATCAGCAGGACACAAGCCAGGATTCCGTATTCCGTCGATTGGGCCGGGCGATGGGGCTCGTGTCGCCGGGGTCGCAAGCGCCATCCGGTGAGCAGGCACAGCCGTCCGCGAGCGGTGCTACGGCAGGAGCCACGCAGCCAAGCCCTGCACCCGCCGACGCAGCACAACCGTGGAAAGCTGTGGTGAGCGGAAGCAGTGGTTCGGGACACGCTACGGTGAGGCAGGTGACGCCGTCGAAGGGTGATTACGATGCTCGCGCCAAGCTCGTACGCAATCTGCAAACCGAGTTGAAGCGCGTGGGCTGCTATGTCGGCGAAGTCGATGGCGACTGGGGCGCGGCGTCAAAGCGTGCCATCACGGAATTCCTGCACAAGGTGAACGCAACGCTACCGACCGATACGCCCGACTACATCCTGCTGACACTGATCCAGGGTCACGTCGACCGGGCTTGCGGGGTGGAATGCCCGAGCGGCCAAGGGTTGGCTGCCGATGGACGATGTGTCGCGAATGTCGTTGCCGGACATGGAACCAAGCAGACCGGCAGCTCATCGCGCAACGTCGTCAGCGTAACGGAAAGCCGTGACAAGTTGGCGGCCCACGCCACGCCGCCCCGTGCGGCTGCCGTCCCGGCATCCAATTCGACGATTGCCGCTGCTCACCGACCTGAGCAGGGTCTTTCGGTGACCAAGGCGGGTAGCAGCGGCCAGGGCACGACAGGTGATACCGCTGCTGCGGCTGCTGCTGACACCGCAGATGCCGCTGCTTCACAGGAGGTCGTCGCCCGACGGGTCGAACCATTGCCCGGTCGCATGGCTGTAGGCGCGCCAATTCCAGCCGACGTTGATGCTGTCGGTGAACTGCTGCGGACCACGCCTTCACGTCCAGCAGCAGCTGCTGCTCCGACAGCAGCGCCCGCGGCTCAGAAGGCGCCGCGCGTTGCCAACATCCATAGTGAAGCGGGACCACCCGTATTGACACCACAGACTGCCGTGGTGCCACCTTCAGGGCTTCCAGCTTCCGGTCCTCATGTGCGCAAGCAGCTCCACAAACCTCGCGCAGAGCGCCGCATGAATAAGAGCGCTGCACCGTCGAAGTCTTACGCTTCGGATCGCCGCGCCAGCCCAAGGGTTGAAAGTTGGAGCGCGCGCTCAGATCCGGGCACTGTCCGCACGACGGTTGGCCGCGTGCGGCGCGGCTCGCCGCAGCACAACTTGATGCTCAGTCTGGGTGGCGTGCTCTAAGTTACATAGCAGAACCGTTCTTGGCCAATTCGCCCCGACCGCCAGGGAGTGTTGGGCTGCCTCAAGCGCATTGTCGGTTTCACGACCCATTTTGTTTTGATGCGCTGGTTTCCGACAGGATCCAGTCGAGGAAGATGTCCGAGCCGCCCACTACGGGTAGCGCCACCAGCGCCGGATTCTCGTAGGGGTGCAGCGCGCGCACTCTCGCCACGACTTCGTCGACCAGCCCAGATCTGGTCTTGATCAGGGCCGCCAGCTCGGTATCGACATGGCGCTTTTGCTGCCAGTTGTAGATCGACGTCAGCTCGCCCAGCACATTGACGCAGGCAGCGAGCTTGCCATCGACCAATTCACCAGCAATTCTCAAGGCCGTGTCGCGGTCGGGAAACGTAGCGTAGACCAATACCGGCTTATCATGCGCGGCCATTTCGTCGATCCTCCAGGCGCCCACACGTAGCAACGAAAGCTTCCCATCCGCAATCCATAACGCAGATCATGCCGCCACACCCGCCACAGAAACGAGGCCAGCCTCGAGAGTTCAAGAAGATCGCGTTCGTCGCCAGCGACGGCGTGGAGGCGCAGCGTGCCATGAAGCGGCTCAGCCAGCACTATGGCAGCGTCGAGCCCCGCGACGCGGATGCGATCGTGGCCCTGGGTGGCGACGGCTTGATGCTGCAGACACTGCACGCGCACATGACCGAGCAGATCCCGATCTATGGGATGAACCGCGGCTCGGTCGGATTCCTGATGAACGAATATTGCGAAGAGAACCTTTGCGAGCGCCTCGCCGCGGCGGAGATCACGCGCATCCATCCGCTGGCAATGGTGGCGCATGATCGCGAGGGCAAGACTCACAAATCCCTCGCGATCAACGAGGTGTCGGTATTTCGCGAACGGTTCCAGGCGGCCAAGCTGCAGATCGCGATCAATGGCACGGTGCGGCTGCACGAGCTCATCTGCGACGGCTTGCTGGTGTCGACGCCTGCGGGCTCAACCGCCTACAATCTCTCGGCCGGCGGGCCATTGCTGCCAATCTTCGCGCCGCTGCTGGCACTCACTCCCATCAGTCCGTTCCGGCCGCGGCGGTGGCCTGGCGCGCTGCTGTCGAACGCAGCACATTTCGATATCACGGTGATCGAGCCGGAGAAGCGTCCGGTCAGTGCCACCGCCGACCACTTCGAAACGCGCGAAGTTCTGCGCGTCGAGATCGCGCAGGCCCACGACATCGATCTCTTCATGATGTTCGACGCGGGCCACGATCTGGACGAGCGCGTGCTCAGCGAGCAGTTCCAGTTCTGATGTCGCATCCGTTCATGATGCCGGGGGCGCGCTGATTGTTCGCGTCGCTGTGGAGTGGCTGTGCAGTGGCGTTTGCGACCGCCTCACCTGGCGCCATCGCCACGGGCAATCTCAGTGTGCCACCCCATGATCTGTGCTTCACGCTCGTCGGGATTGACGCGCGTGGACTTGGCGGAGCGTGCTGCGCGCCGACCTGGTGTCCGTGGCGCTTGCAGGCCCGGTCCGGCATTGGCCCGGGCGCGCGCCACAGTGTTTTCGACCAAGGCCCGGATGTCGGAAATCGTCATCGCCCGCTCGCCGCGGAACACGAGTTCTGGAGCAACCTCGTCGAGTTCGGGCAAGGCGAGCGCGACCTTCGCTTGCGGAGACTTTTGTTCGAGCCTCAGCAGATCGATCGCCAGACGCAAGCCAACACGATGGGCGAGATAGAGCTCGGCAACGCCGACGTCGCGCCCCAATGCAGCGGAAAGCGCGCGAGCGTTGGCGCGGGCATAGTGCTCGGCGACGTGGCGCGCGATGGTTGCGTCGTGACGTAGTGCCAAGATCGCCTGCGCTTCGCTGGCATTGGGAACATACGCCACTCCAGACGACGTCTTGAAGACGCGGCGCGAATAGCGTTGAAATCTTGGATCCTGGCGCAAGCCCGCCAGCGCATCGAAAAAGGCCTGGGGCGCGAACCGATAGGGATCGGGAGAGACCGTGACGGCTTGCTGACTGGCGCTTTGCGCGAGCGGCTCATCGAGTGCGGAGACGCCCGCCTGCGAGCCGGTCAGCGCCGCCAACAACACGAGAAGCAATTGCAGGGGAATTTCAACAGCGGGACTCACGAGCCTCACTCCGCAGCTGGACTGGGACGCAGACGCTACATGGTCCACTCCGGGGCCGCGGGCGGCCGCCTGAGGTTCCTTTCGCCAGGTTAGTTGGTTATGGTGAAAGCGGAGTTAATCGCTGTGTTGGCAACAGGACAATCCTCAGCGCGCGACGCGCGCCATTGGTCAGAGCCTCCAACAGCGATGGTCGCTCACCCCTGCCAGCGGGTCACCACATCGGCAAGCGCGGGTCGCGGACGTTCCTCGGGTGCTGCACGCGCGGTGCCGATGTAGATGAAGCCGACCACGCGCTCGTTTTCGGCAAGGCCCAGCGCGGTGCGAACGCGCGGGCTGTAGGCGATCCACTCGGTGAGCCAGCAGGTCGCAAAGCCGAGCGCGTTTGCAGCAATGCACATATTCATCGCGGAAGCGCCTGCGGACAGGATCTGCTCCCATTCGGGCGCGCCGGGTTTGGGATTGACGCGAGAGACGACCGCCACGACGACGGGCGCGCGCATGAACCGCTTGCGCTCCGTCTCCAGCCTGATCGGCGACGGCTCCATCGTGTCTTCGGCCTTGCAGGCGGCTGCGATGTGCTCGCCAAATGCACGCCGCGCGTCGCCCTCGAAAACGATGTACCGCCACGGCACCAGCTTCTTGTGATCGGGCACGCGCGCGGCCACCGTGAGGATCTCCGTCAGCTGCGCGGTGTCAGGGCCCGGTTCGGTCATCAGGTCGGGCTTGACCGAGCGGCGCCTTTTCAAGAGTTCGATGGTGTTGCGATCCATGCGGCGAGTCCTGTACCTGGGGGTTGCGGCCCTCGCTATCGCAATTCAGCATCTGTTACAATGCATGGTATCGATGGCTGTAGCGCGAGGCGGGAAGATCTTGAACCGGCCGGCCGCATCAGGCCTGCCCGGAAGCTATCTGCCCTCAAGAAGAGTTGATCATGACCTGCGGAAACAGTGGCTGGCACCGACACACAAGGTCCATCGAGATGTCGATCCGCCCGGTGCGATCAGAGCGCTGGCGGGCGTTGGGACTTAGCGCCGCGGCCGCGCTGGTGCTGATGTTACCGGCGGGCGCGACCACGGCTGAGGAGACGAAGCCCACGCTCATCGCGGTCGTCGACGGATCCGGCTCGATGTGGGGAGGGCTCGGCCGCCAGGGCGTTTCCAAACTCGCAGCAGCGCGCGATACGCTCAGTGCCGTGCTGCCGCGACTCGGCAGCACCCACAAGCTCGGACTGGCGACGTTCGGACCAGGCTGCCGCTCCGCCGAACTCGCGATGGTGCCGGATGGCGCCGACGCAACAGCGGTGGTCGCACCGCTTGCGCGCTTCAATCCGCGCGGCAAGGGTCCGCTCAGTGCTGGCCTCAAAGCTGCGGCGGGCGCGTTCGGTGACAAAGGTCCGGGCGCGATCGTGCTGATCCATGATGGTCTCGACAATTGCGGGGAAGATGCGTGCGCGGCGGCAAGCTCGCTTCATCAGTTCAACCCCTCCGTCAAGGTCAGCACGATCTCGCTCGGCATGGGGCCTGGTGAAGTCGCTGCCATTGCCTGCGTTTCGAAGGCGACAGGCGGGCGCGCGCTCACTGCCGACGATCCAGCCGGTCTGCTGCTCGCGCTCGATGAAATCGCAGCCACGATCGGCAAGCCGGCAAGTCCGGAGCAGATCGCGGCCCCGTCAAAGCCGCCGCCCGAACCCGAGCCGGCGAAGGTGGGCCCGCCACGCCTTGTTGCATCCGCTCGACTGACGGATGGCGGGGCGGTCATCACGACACCCGTGTCTTGGCGCATCACGTCGGCCGATGCCGGCAAGGTGTTGCACGAGGCGGTTGCGCCGGCGCTGTCGGTTCCTCTGCCGGAGGGGCAGGTGGGAATCGAGGTCAGCAGCGGCCGGGTCAAGGTGCGTCGCGACGCCAAGATCGCCGCACAGGGAGACACTGCGGTCGACGTCGTCCTCAATGCCGGCATCGTCCGCTTCGATACGGGGGCGAAGAAGCTTGCCAGCGATGCCGACGAGCCGCTGATCCGGCTGGCGGCCATCGGCGAAGCGGCTGCCAACGAGTCCGGCGCGCCGACATCGAGAAATCCGGCTCCGCTGTGGATCGCGCGCGGCAAGGCGATCGAGGCGCTGCTGCCGCCCGGCGAATATCGCGCGGTCGCCGAGTACGGGCTGGCGAGAGCCACCGCGACGGTCGCGGTCGCCGCTGGCGCCGTGCTGAACCTGGCGCTGCCGCTCGAAGCGGGACGGCTCGAAATATCGACGGCGCCTGCAGGGCGTGCCTCTGTCACGTATCGCATTGCCGTCGATGACACGGAGCATCCCGATGGCCGACGCGAAATTGCGCGCACGGCTCATCCGACGCCGGCATTCGTGCTTTCTACCGGTGCCTACTATGTGACCGCAACCTCCGGCACATCGCAAATCCGCCGCTCGGTGACGGTGCGCTCGGGCGAGGTGACGCGAGAAGATTTTGCATTCGATCTGGCGAGCCTCGAGGTGAGCGCGCGCCTCAATGGTGCGGCGCCGGGACAGGCTCCGCTCGAGGTTCTGCTTGCGCCGAAGCCTGGTCCCGGCAAGGAGGCGGGCGAACCGGAGAGACTCATTCCACTCGGACGCCCGGTCGAAGTCAGGGCCGGCACCTATCGCATCACGCTGCAACACGGACTGAGCGGCGCTCGCCTCAGACAAGACGTCACTGTTGCAGCAGGCGACGCGCAGCGTATCACGCTGGATCTGAGGACAGCCGAGTTGCAGTTCGACATGGCGGGGCCTGATGGCGCTGCGCGGGGTGCGGTGTGCGAACTCAAGTCCAGCGACGGCATTGTTCTCTGGCGCAGCGTGGAGGTAAAGCCGCGCATCCTCGTCGAACCGGGTAGTTTTGCGCTACGCTGCCGGGTCGGCGAAACGGTGCGCGAGGCTGCGATCACCGTGGCTGCAGGCGATGTCGCCAGCATCAAGCCATTTGCGAAGTGAGCGTCGCGTTTTGCCGTGGAACAATCGTTTGCAACATCTTCTCGTCACACTGACAGCTTGCAGTCCGATCGCGTGGCGACATCATGATCGTCGAGAGCCGCTCCTCACGAAACTGGAACACGATGCCATGAGGCCTGGTGCCAGAACATCGAACTATCAAGACAACGCGACGGTGCGCATGAACTCGATGCCCAGCCGGGTGCGGGCCAGGTGCACCGCCGATGCCGCTGGGCACATTCCATCAGCGCGAGCCTCCACGCTTGCCATTGTCATTCTGGCAGCGGCCCAGCTTCTCACGTGCGTGATGCCAAGTGGCGCGCTGGCGCAGATGAGCGGCAACTGGTCGACGGATTTCGACATCAACAAGCAGCTGACCACACCTCCGGCCACCAAACCGTCGGAGGGTCCGCAACAGGGCATGGGCACAACCGTCGTCAAGAAGAAGACCCCGCAAGGCCCGGTGCCGGCAGATGCCGGGAGGATCCGACTGGTTGCCAAGCTCACAGCGGACGGCCAGCCCGTCGAACGGGATCTCGTCTGGCGCATCTTCGAGCCCGGCACGGAAGCGGGGAACGCTGGCAAGCTCATTGCCACTCATGTCGCGCCGGCGCCGGTCGTCGATCTCAAGGCCGGAACCTACACGGTCAATGCCGCTTTCGGGCGCGCAAACCTGACGCGGCGGTTCACGGTGACGGCGGGCGCGGAGGCGACGGAGCAGTTCGTGCTCAACGCCGGAGGGTTGCGGATCAAGATTGCATCCACTGCCGAGAAAATGGATGGAACCAAGGCCGTCTTCGACATCCTTGCCGATGAGCGCGACCAGAACGGGCAGCGGCGCAGCATTCTGGCTGGCGCCAAGCCGGGTGTCGTCATTCGCCTCAATTCCGGCATCTATCATGTGGTCTCAACACTCGGCGATGCCAATGCCAGCATCGAATCCGATCTCACGGTGGAAGCGGGAAAGCTCACCGAGGCGACGCTGTCGATCAAGGCCGCTCGTGTCACCTTGAAGCTCGTCGATCGTCAGGGTGGTGAGGCGCAGGCCGATACGCAGTGGAGCGTGCTCACCAAGGACGGGCGGACGATCAAATCCAGCGTCGGCGCGCTTCCCACGCACATTGTAGCTCCCGGCACCTACTTCGCCGTCGCAAAATCGCTGGGACAGGTCTACCGGCGCGAGTTTGCGGTTGCTGACGGCGAGTCGGTCCAGGTCGAGGTTCTCAAGGAGTAGCGCTTCGAGATTCGCTTGCCGGCGTCACCGACGAAGTACCACCGGCTGGCACCAACATTGCCGGGCACCGCAGGCCCCTGGCTGCTGTTTGATCAGAAGTCGTTCAAGACCCAATCGGTGGGACAGCCGTTCGCCACCATGCGCTTGTCGACGTCGGCGAGCGGCTCCGTCTGCTTTGAGTCCCAGAAGATCTGACGAGCGATCTGCCAATGTTCGCACGCGGACGTCATGTCGCCCTCCTTACCAAGCAGATCGCCGAGCTCCAAGCGCGCAGCCGCATGTGTCGCGTCATCCTTGAGGCGCGTGGCCAGGATGATTGCCCGTCGCAAATGGGTTTGCACCTCCCTGCTCGGACCCTGATTGGCGATGATGCCGCGCGCCAACTCGAAGGAGTACCTTGCCACGGCTGCGTCATCGAAGCGCTTCTCGGCCTGGACAAGCTGCGATTCCAGCACGGCAATCGCCGAGGCATCGCTGGCATCGGCCGTGGCCGTGGGCGAGGTGGTGCTAAACGGGGGAGCTGCCGCTTCTTCGATCACGGAAGGTGATGCTGGAGCCGTGGCCTGCTGGGCTGCCAGCGCCGCCTTGAGCGTCCGCCTCGGCGCCGCTTCGGTGGCTGCAGTCGAGGACGGACTTCGTGCCGGTGCAGATGCTGGCATCGCTGTTGAACCGGCCCGCGCTGCGGATATGTTTGCAGACTCGGCCTCTACCGGCGCCCGGTCGCGGCTCACGACCACGCCTATCACGACCACCGCAAGAAGCAGCATCGGCAGCAGCATCGCCACCCATCCGGCCGGCCCATTGAGATCGATCAGTGTCGTCAGCACCATGCTCGCCCCCGCGCACAAATCACATACGTACGTCCCATTTTGCGCATTTCGCGCAACATGCGTGCCTCAGCGCAATGGCGCAGCATACATGAGCCCACCGCGCGACCACAGCTTGTTGTATCCGCGATCGAGCTGGAACGGGGAGCCGGCTCCGAGATTGCGCTCGTAGATCTCGCCATAGTTGCCGACGCTGCGGAGGATCGAGCGTACCCAGTCGGCTTCCAGCCCGAGTGTTTGGCCGAGATTGCTGCCCGAGCCCAGAAGGCGCCGGACATCGTCCATGGGTGATCCGCTTTTTGCATTCACGTTGCTGCTGTCGACGCCAAGCTCTTCGGCCTCGATCAGCGCCATCAGCACCCAGCGCACGATCGCGAACCAGTCTTCGTCGCCAGCCCTCACCGCCGGACCCAGCGGCTCCTTGGTGATGAACTCGGGCAAAATCAAATGCGCGTCCTTCGAACCGATGCTGTTTCTGACCGCGGCGAGACGGGTGACGTCGCCGGTCAATGCCATGCAGCTGCCTGCCTTGTAGGCGGTGACGAGATCGTTCATGTCGACGCTGGCAATCACCCGGTAGCGCATCCGGTTGCGGGCGAAGAAGCCCGCCAAAGCCTCCTCCGCACGCGTTCCAGATACGACGCAGATTGTCGCCCCCGACAGCTCAAGCGCGCTCGAAAGTCCGAGGCTGCGCGGAACCAGGAACCCCTGTCCATCGTGGAGCAACATACCGACGAAGTGGATCTTGAATTCGGTGTCGCGGCTCAAGGTCCACGATGCATTCTGGACCAGCAGGTCGATCTCGCCACTCGCCAGCGCGCGAAAGCCGGCGCTATGCGGGAATGGCTTGATGACGGCCTTGGAGGCGCTGCCGAGCACCGCCGCCGCAACCGCCCGGCAGAAGTCAACTTCCAGTCCCCGCCAGACGCCCGATCCCTCGGTCACGGCCAGGCCCGGAAA
>JBGANK010000079.1:0-12820 GCA_044222395.1 Hyphomicrobiaceae bacterium
CGAGGTTGTCTTCGTCCTCCTTCTGGATGGCCGCAAGCGCGTCGAGTTGCTCCTGGGCCATCTGGAGGGATTTCTGCAAATACTTCTTTTCCTTCTCCAGATCTCCAGTCCGCAGCTTCAGCTGCTGGCGCAAAATCGGCCGGTTCGGCTGCGACCAAGACCGCCGCCCTCGGCGGCGTGGAGGAAACGCGCGCTCAGCCGCCCGCACCAACCGGCAGATTGCCCGCGGCGCAGCAACCACCTCCGGCGGTCGCCCCACCCGCAGCACGGATGCCGTCGGACCCGCGCAGCTCGGGCATGATCGCGCGTGCCATCAAGCTGGTTGCCGCTGGCGACCTCTCGGCGGCCCGCCTCCTGCTCACCCGCGCCGCCGAGAACGGCAGTGCCGAAGCCGCACTTCATCTGGCTGAGACCTATGATCCCGCGCGGCTGAGGACGCGAGGCATACTCGGACTGAAGGGCGACCCGGAGCGCGCCCGCCATTGGTATATGCGGGCCGAGGCCCTGGGCGCCGTCGGCGCCAGCAACGCCGCTGCGCATCTACCCAAGTAATGACCGTCTGACGACCCGACGCCGACATATCGATTGTGACATCGTCAATCTCGAACGGCGCGGTTCGCAGACTGGTCGGGACGTTGGCTGCGAGAGCATGGTTAGCTGGAGTGTAAGCGGTCGAGCCGTGAAAAACATGCTCAAATGAAGGAGATAGAACGCGATCGCGATTCTATCTGAGGCGAACGCGCTCTAGAGCGCGTCCGCGATTCTTTCAAAAGCGAACAAGCTCTAACGGGAGTCTCTGCTCGATGGCCCGCTCGCCGCGTGAGGCTTGGCGCCGCAAGCACCGTGACTCTCTGCGTCACCATTCAGGCTCGCACTTGGCGACGCGATATGCCGTCCCGTCCACCGGCCGTAGCGCCACGGCGCCAGCGGATGCCGCTGCGCGCGAATGTCGGGTGCCGGATCGTAGCCCGACGAGCCCCAGGGATGACAACGCAACACGCGTGACAGCGTCAGCCAGAAGCCGCGCCACGCCCCGTTCTTGTCGATCGCCTCCAGCCCATACTCCGAGCAGGTCGGCAGGTGCCGGCATTCCATGCCCATTAGCGGCTTCAGCGTCCACCGATAGAGATGGATCGGCGCCTTGAGCAACCACTCGGCAACGCTCCCGATCACCCCGTCACTCATAGGGCGTGCCGTCCTTGTGAAAGAAGCGAAAGACACCGTCGCGCTTCTCCATCCTCAAGTCGACATCGGGATAAGTCGCGTCCTCTTCGGACGAGCGCGTGCCGATCTCCAGATAGGTGGCAGGCACCGAGCCGTGATTGATGAGGTGATGGCCGTTCTTGTCGCCCGCTGGGAAGCCAGCCGCCATCGCGGGCCGCAGGATTTGCTCGCCGCCCATGGTGACCAGCGTGAGTTCACCAGCGAGCACGTAGATGAACTCGTCCTCCTTCGCGTGCCAGTGCCGGTGCGAGGACTGCGCTCCCGGTTCCAGAGTCGTCAGGTTGACGCCGAACTGTGTCAGGCCGAGGCGCTCGGTCAGCGCACGCTTGATGCGCCCCTCGAAACCTTCATCGAGCGGCTTGGGATAAATCGTGCCGCGGCGGCCCGGCACACGCATGGGATCGTGGATGACTGGCATGGCTTTCCTGATCGCCTTACTGTGCCGCGCCAGCGCGGACACGCCTCGCCTCGATCTCGGTGAGCGCCTTGTCGATCGCCTCGAACACCAAGAGCGTCGATGTGATCCGCGCCTTGTAATTGCGCACCGGCTCCAGCACGGCAAGGTCCGCCCAGCGCCCGCTGGGCGGTGGCCCGCCCTGCTTCAGCATCGCCCGCATGGCCTCGCCCACCGCGCGGATTTCAGCCGTCGACGTGCCAACGATCTCGCGGCCGACCACCGATGCCGCCGTCTGCCCCAGCAGGCACGCCTTGACGCTCTGGCCGTAGTCCGTGATGCGGTCGCCCGTGACCATGAGATCGACCGTCACCGTTGACCCGCACAGTTTGGAATGCGACGTGGCAGTGGCATCAGGATGCGCCAGCCGCTTCGTACGCGGCATCGCCGCCGACAGCTCCAGAATTCTCGTGTTGTAGATGGCATCGAGTTCGGTCATCGCAATCCGCAGCCGGCTTCACATTGGCCCAGGAGACCCGCCCCGATTGGCAGGCTTGATGGACTTCGTCCGTCTATATAGGACTTGTCGACCGCGAAGGGCAGCCCATGCTTTGCCCTTGCTGTCCGATGGTCAAAGCTCAACCGGAAACAAATCCCATGGCCGACCCCGCCCCAGTATTTCCAGTCGCCGGCACCACCGAGGAGCTGGAAATGGGCCTCCGCTTCACCCCACGCTTCGACGCCAACGGCCTCGTCCCGGCCATCGTCACGGATGCGAAGTCGGGCGAGGTGCTCATGTTCGCCTGGATGAACGCCACCGCCCTTGCCGCTACGCTCAAGACGGGAACCGCGCATTTCTGGAGCCGCTCGCGCAAGCGCATCTGGAAGAAGGGCGAAGAGAGCGGCAACGTGCTTGAGATCGTCGAGTTGGCCACCGATTGCGATCAAGACGTGCTCTGGCTGCGCGTCAGCGTCGCCGGCAACGGAGTTGCGTGTCACACCGGCGCCCGGAGTTGCTTCTATCGCAGCATTACGTCCGACCCCGATGATCCGACTGGCGCCACACTCGCTCGGCGCAAATAGTCATTGAAGTTTAATCTGAGATGGTATGGGCAACGCTGCCCGGCGTGCTGGCGACATCGAAATAGTCGACAAGCTTCGCAACCCAAATCCAGATGTGCTGCAAATGCGAACAACACCGCCAGCCATCACGGCAGCGCAGCAACGAATTGCGGCTGCGCATCACGCTTTCGGTAGCTCCCCTTTAATATCCGCGGACTAACATCAATTAACTATGGTGGATTGAGTCGTTGCGCGGTGCCGGGTGAATGAGTTGGAATGGTTTCGCGCAAGCGCAGCGCCTCACGATATGACAAGCAAGCGTGCGAAAGGCGGGCGGATACGCATCCGGCACGTGCATTGCAGGGCACGAAGCGCAGAGGTGGCCACGACGTTTACGGCTCCGGGGAATGAGGACCGCAATGGCGGCTAATGGCACGGCGACAGGCAAGATCGGATTGGCTCTGGGCGGCGGCGCGGCGCGTGGCTGGGCACACATCGGTGTGATCCGCGCGCTCGAGGCTGTTGGCATCAGGCCCGACATCATTGCCGGCACCTCGATCGGCGCCGTCGTGGGTGGCTGCTATGCCGCCGGTCATCTCGATCAGCTCGAACACTTCGCCAGGGAACTCACCGTCCGCCGCGTCTTCGGGTACCTCGACTTCAATTTCGCTGGCACCGGCCTGATCTCCGGGCAGCGCCTGTGCGAACGCCTCGAAGCGCACCTGCAAGGCTTCTCCATCGACAATCTGCAGCGTCGCTTCACAGCGGTAGCGACCGAGATCGGCACCGGTCACGAGGTCTGGCTGTCGCGCGGCCCGCTGGTCACCGCCATGCGCGCGTCCTATGCGCTGCCTGGCATCTTCCGCCCCGTCAAGGTCGATGGCCGCTGGCTGTTCGATGGCGCGCTCGTCAATCCGATTCCCGTCACTGTCTGCCGCGCGCTTGGCGCGCGCTACGTGATTGCCGTCAATCTCAACAACGACTCCTGCGCCCGCGGCACCGTCATGCCGCACCTGGATCATTTCCCGCAGTTGCCGCCCGAGGAAGCCGAAACGCTCGAGCCCGCCGAACAGACCGCCGGTGGCCGCGCCAAGAATGCCATGCGCCGCCTGCTCCAGCGACAGATGTTCGGCAAGGGTGACGACAGCCCGGGCATTTCGACCGTGATGGTCGATGCTTTCAATATCGTCCAGGACCGCATCGCGCGCTCGCGCCTTGCCGGTGATCCGCCCGATGCGATGATCTCCCCGCGCATCGGCGGCGTCGGCCTGTTCGATTTCCATCGCGCCGACGAGCTGATCAAGGCTGGCGAAGCCGCAGCCAAGCGCGAACTCGACGACCTCGTCCACGAGATCGACGCCCGCCGCAAGCAGCAGCAGCTTGCCGTATCTGTGATGTAGCCCGAAGACGAACTCGTCTCGACGTGCGACTGAGCGCGACTTGCGTCTGCCTCAGCTCTGGACCATCAGGTTTGAAGCGTCACGCACCGCGCCAAGACATCGAGGCCCGGAAGAGCCGCACGCACACGCCAGCGCATGGCTTCCCGAGCCTCAATCTAATCACAATGCACTTGGCCTGAGCTTCAGCCGGTCGCGAGATAGTCGCGCATCGCCGTCACTTCCATCTCCACCTCGGCAATATGGTGCTTCACCACATCTCCGATTGAGATGATGCCGACGAGCGAATTGTCCTCGATCACCGGCACGTGGCGGAAGCGGCCTTGCGTCATGACCGCCATCATCTCTTCGATGGTGCTGGCCTGTGTGCACGACATCACGTTCTTGGTCATCAAGGTGCTGACCGGCTGCTGCAGCGCGGCGGCACCATGATCTGCAATCGCCCTGATGATGTCGCGCTCCGAAATGATGCCGACCACGTGCCCGGAATCGCCGACCACGACGATTGCGCCGATCTTGCGCGCCGACAGCTTCTGCGCGACGCCCTCGACCGTATCGTCGGGACGCGCGGTGGCAACCGACTTGCCCTTCACCTTCAGAATTGAAGCAACATTCATTTGCCGATCCTCCAGATCTTCGCCCGTTGCAGGTGGCAACAGCCCACTTGCAAGCTGCACGCGGTGGTGTGGCGCGGTCTCAAGCCGCCAAGTCGTGGCACCGTCTGGCGGGAGGCAAGCCGACTTCTGCTTTTCCCCATACCAGCGGCTGCACCGTCCAGGCGCCCGCAACCGACAACCGACATGCGAACAATGAGGCACCCGGGGTCATGGTGCGACAAACCGCCGCCGCGCGCAAGCTGAACGGCAATCTTTCCCTACTCGTCCGGTTTTGCTGCTGCTCTATTCCGCAACGCGGCATAGCGAGTGCCTGAATTGATCTTGGCAGCGAGATTTGGAGGCTAGGTCGTTGCCGTAACGTGGTTAGTGAATGGTCGGAACCACCCGAAGATCCGGTCGCTTGGGGGCGCGCGGCACCTTTGCATCGAATAAGCCAAACAGGAAAAGTCCTGCCAGGTATCCGCCAATGTGGGATTCCCAAGCGATACCAGCCGCACCCATGCCCGTTCCGCCAAGGCCGACGCCAATGAAGGCGAGCAGATTGATGCCGATGAGGATCGCAGTCGCCGCAAGGACCCGCCGGTCCCGCAGGGCGACGCCGAGCGGCATCAGCGGCACCGAACGCGGCGCTTCCCTCAATCGCCATATCCCGCCCATGTCCAGTGCCGAGAACAAGAACCTCATGGTGCCGCCCATCAGCCCCGCGACGGCACCCGATGCGCCGATCACCGGCAATCGTGCGCCCCAGTTGAACGCCAGAAACGCTCCTGCGGCGATCACCCCGCAGACCAGCGCGAAGAGCACGAACCTGACCGCTCCTGCCCTGAGCGCTATGGCCCCGCCAAACGCCAGCAGCCACAGACCGTTGAACATCAGGTGGGTCAGGTTTCCGTGCACCAACTGATAGCTCAGCGGCGACGTCGCCATCGCGATCGCGCCGCCGGGCAGCAATTGCGCGTCCCCCGCGTACCGGGACGGGATGAAGGCCGTCGCCAGCGTCAACCAGGTGTCCGCATCAACCGGCAGCAGCACGCGTGCGAGATGAATTGCCGCCAGCAGTCCCAGCACCACCAGCACGCTCGATGGCACGTTGAACATCGGCTCGTTTCGATTGGTCACCGCTGAAATTCCCGCCGCCCATTGTCGTCGCCAGAACGGTTAACGCCTTGCCGCTTCAACGACAACAGCAAACGACCATGCCATCGGCCCGGCGCTTGGCACGGAAGATGCTGTTTCAACGTTGGATCGCGAGTCGGTGGGGTCGCGTCCGCGGTTGGACACCTCGGACAAGCCGTCGCGCCTCTGATTGGGACAGCGCTATCGGGCACGGACCGTGTTGGCATGAAATCAAAGACGAGCATATTGCTGTTTTCGTATTGGAACGATGTTCGCCAGAACCGGCTCGCGCCGCGACGGTTCGAGATCGAGCCATCGCGCATCACTGCAATCCTGCCGGAGACGTTCGTACTGGAACGCCTCGACAGCGAGACCTATCGCTACCGGCTGGCAGGAACTCGTATTTGCGAGGATTTCGGCTTCGAATTCCGCGGAACGAATTTTCTCGACGGCTGGACCGCAGACGACCACATCACCCTGAGCCGCCATTTGCAGAGCCTGACCCAGCAGGGCGGCGTCGGACTATTGACCTTCGAGGCCAAGACACCGTCGGACGGGCTTCAGACATTCGAGTGCCTCCTGCTCCCCCTCATCCACACGCGCGACACGGTCGATCGCTTCCTCGGCGCCCTGACGCGAATTGCGGGCGCCACGACTGCCGCCGATGAGCGCCTGGCGTTCCGCCGGCTCCGCAACGCCGAAGTCATTTGGCCGGACGGCAGGCCGCACTCCGTCATGATGAGCCACCAGCGCCAGATTCCGCTCATGCCGCATGTGCGAAACGCAAGGATCGTCCGCGCCGACCGTAGGCAGTTCCGCGTCTACGAAGGTGGACTGGGCAAATCGGGGTTCGAGGACGCCTGACCGGACCCGAAAACGGCGCTCGACGAAGATTCGTTGGAAAAGCCAAGTGCGGCTCTGCACGCCCCTCGAGTAATCCCCAGGAAAGTAGCGGCGCCTCCCGGCTGCCACCTGAATGTCCCAAAAAGAACCCCGTGGTTAGTCACTCATTAATGCACGCCCCTCATACTTACCCAAGCTGCACTCCTGGGCGCTTGTGACCGTGCGTTCACCGCTTCTGGTTGTGCAAGTCCTCGGGATTCGGCGCTTCAGGATGTGCTCATGTCGATGCAAGCTACGCGGGCTGCAACCACGAATACCGGCCAGCGCATCGTTGCGGCACCCGAGCGGCGTCTCCACAAGCGCTATCCCCTCAAACTTGTTGGCCGCTTCATGCGCGCCGACCGCCATGAATTCGCGTGCCAGTTGATCGACATTTCGGTGGGCGGCATTGCCGTTTCCTCGCCGGTCATTCCGGAGATGGGCGAGAGCATCATCGTCTATATCGACGAACTGGGCGGCCTTGAAGGCGTCGTTGCCCGGACTTTCGATGGCGGATTTGCGCTGACATTGAAGGCAACGCGGCACCGGCGCGAAAAGCTGGCCGCCCGTATCATCTGGCTGCTCAACAGGCACGAAATCAGTGACGCCGAAATGCGTGCGCACGACCGCACGCCCCCTGGCCGCAACTCCAACACGCTGAAGTTGTCCGAGGACGTCACGCTTCAGGTCCATGTCATCGACGTCTCGGCGTCCGGAGCCAACATTGCCACCGAGGCACGGCCGCAAATTGGCGCCGAAGTTCTGCTCGGCAAGCTGCCGGCAAGGGTGGTCCGCCACCACGACCGCGGCATCGGCGTACGTTTCGTCGAAGTCCAGGACCTAGACACGCTTTCGAGCACATTCAGTTGAAAGCTCAATCGCTTGGAACACGGGGTGGCAGAGCGCTGACAGGTTAGGAAATTGACTCAAATCCGATGAACTTCGTTGAGGCGAAATCCAACGAATTTGGTTACTCTAGGCAGAGTGGTACGGGGTATGTGATGTTGCGTTGGTATGTTGCAGTGACAATGGTCGCGCTGCTCGGTGCGTCCGCGTCCGAAAAAGTTCAGGCCGAGCCCGTTACGCGCGGGGTGGCAGGACTGCAGTCCGCGTTCATGCGTGTCTACGGGTTATCCCAGGCACCGTATGGCTTTATCCGCTTCTGCGAGGCCACTGCGGCAGAGTGCGCGCCAGACGGACGCGAAGAAGCACGGCTCGATGCGACACCAGAGCGTCTGGCCGAACTCGATGCCATCAACCGCACCATCAACCACGCCATCAAGCCTCTGACCGATCTCGAGATCTATGGCGTCACCGAATATTGGACGCTTCCCACGACTGCCGGCGATTGCGAGGACTACGCTCTGCTCAAGCGTCACAACCTGATGCAGAAGGGCTGGCCGGCGAGTTCGCTGCTGATGACGGTCGTTCGCGACGAGCGTGGCGAAGGACACGCCGTTCTGACGGCACGCACCGCACAGGGCGACTACGTCCTCGACAACAAGGTCGACACCGTCAAGATCTGGTATCAGACGCCCTATCAGTTTGTGATGCGCCAGTCCTATCTCAATCCGAAGGTCTGGGTCGCCCTCGAAACCGGCGAGCCAACGCGTCCGGCTACGATTGCGGGCGTTTCCCCGCCTCACAATTGAGGACAGTTCTGACTCGTCCCGCGAGGCCTTCGCCTTGCGGGACAGTTGTTGCTGCAGGTCTTCGGCAAAGCTGATTTGCTCTCCCGCTGCGACAGACCGGCTCTGTCACACCGATTGCGGCTTCATCCCCGCCTTGAAACGCTGCCAGTTCTCGACATAGCGGCCGGCAGCCGCGCTGAACCGCACCACGTCTTCTTCGCTGAGCTCACGCACCACGCGGCCGGGCGAGCCCAGCACCATCGAGCGCGGCGGAATGACCTTGCCCTCCGGGATCAGCGTATTGGCACCGATCAGCGAACCCTCGCCGACCTCCGCCCCGTTGAGAATGATCGAGCCGATACCGATCAGCGCGCGCGCGCCGATCGTGCAACCGTGCAGCATGACCATGTGCCCCACCGTGACATCAGGTCCGATCGTCATCGGAAAGCCGGGATCGGTATGCAGCACGCAGCCCTCTTGGATGTTGGAGCGCGCACCGATCCTGATCTCTTCGTTGTCGCCACGGATCGAGGTGCCGAACCAGACGCTAGCGTCCTCTTCCAGCACCACATTGCCGATCACCACCGCTGTAGGTGCGATCCAGAACCGTCCGTTTGCAGGCGTGCGAACGCCGACACCATCGAGGCTAAAGCTGCTCATGAGCGTCTTCCCGATTGGTCCAAGAGCCGCGCCTCACGCTTCCTCCAGGTCCATCTCCAGGATCGCCATCTGCACCTGATACTCGACCTCGCCGTCCTCCTCGATGCGGTAGAGCGTGGCGATGAAATCGCCATTGATGAAGATCTCGGCCATGTCGGTCTTCTTCGGCTGCGCCTTCACCTCGAGGTTTGCCGAACCGAAGGTCTTCCTCAGGTAGGATTGCAGGCGGGCGAGTTCGTCCTTGGTCACGTCACAAATGCTCCAGGTGGTTTATAGGGTAGCCGCGCGAGCGAGCGCCGACAGACGACCGCATCTGAGTAGACCGCCCAATTGCAACGGCTCACTCGCAGCCGCAATCGTCGGGTCCGAGGCTCTGGTCCATGTTCCGCGCCGGCTCCGAGCAGCCTGCAGGGCCTACCACTTTGGCCGGCACACCCGCAACGGTCGTATTGGGCGGCACGTCCGAAAGCACGACCGAGCCCGCCGCGACGCGCGAGCAATTGCCGACGCGAATGTTGCCGAGCACCTTGGCGCCAGCACCGATGAGCACGTTGTTGCCGAGCTTTGGATGCCGGTCACCGGATTCCTTGCCGCTGCCGCCCAGCGTCACGCCATGGAGGAATGAGCAGTTGTCACCCACCACCGCCGTCTCGCCGACCACGAACCCCGAGGCGTGATCGAGCATGATGCCCTTGCCGAACCGGGCGGCCGGGTGAATGTCGACGCTGAAGAACTGCGATCCAAGGCTCTGCAGGAAGAATGCGAAATCGCGGTGCCCCTGCAGCCATAGCTCATGCGCGAAGCGGTGCGTGGCCACCGCGTGGAACCCTTTGAAGTAGAGCAGCGGCTCGAGGTAGCGGTTGCAGGCGGGATCGCGGTCGCGCACGGCGGCAAGGTCGGCGCGGAAGGCGGTACCGATCTCGGGGTGCTTTTCGAGCACCTGCGCGAACAGCCGCGAGATCAGATGAACATCAACATCCGCATTGTCCAATCTGCGCGCCAGCCGGTGGCAGACGGCTTCTTCCAGACTGTCGTGACTGAGGATGGTGGCGAACACGAAGCTGCCGAGCGCCGGCTCGACTTGCATTGCCTGTTCCGCTTCGACGCGGATTGCCTGCCAGATCGGATCGACGGTTTCGACGACACCGCGAGGCTCTGGCGACGTACGCCTCTGGGCCATGTTGCACTCCTTCAAAATCTCGACGGCGCCAGGATCACTTGGGCTGGCAGCACGCCTGCACCCGCCCCGGACCCGACACCGGGAAGACTCAAAAATTCCCAATTCCGGTACTCGGCACACTTGCCGCTGGACCAAGACACACTCGGACCATGTTGTATCGGAACGGTTTACAATCTAGACGAGGCCGCGACTCATCGCACGAAAAAAGGCCAACACCACCGCCATTGGGCTGCCGCGGCACGGGTTTCCGCCAAATCACCGTATCAACCGAATATTTTCGCCGTGCCCGCCCTGCGACCTGTTACCTACGCCCCGCCGAAACGCCGCAAACAGGTTGCAGACACATCCATAATGTGGGCGGCACCCAAAGGTCGCAGTCGCCGAACGGCCCGACGTGCTAGGACCCACCTTGACGAAAACTGCGTCGCAATCGACAGGGATATGACTGGTCGCCGCGCCCTCGACAGCACCGTCACAATACTCGCCGCAAGCCTTTTGCTTGCCTGCGTCATGACGCTGCGCGTCCATGCGGACCCGACGCCGCGCACCCGCGCGCTGCTCGATGCATGCTTTCCGCCTGCCGATCTCGCAACCCAATCCAATGAGAAATCGCCGACCAAGGGCAAGCGCCAATTCGATCGTAGTGAGCCGCCGCGTCAGTTGAAACCCTACCAGCCAGTACCGCCAACGCTGCGCGGAGCCATCCGCCGCGTCAAGCTGCCGCCCGGCCGCAAGCTCGTCGCCTTGACGCTCGACCTGTGCGAGCAGCCCGGCGAGATCGCCGGCTACGACGGCGGCATTTTCGACTATCTCAGACGCGAAGGCATCAAGGCGACGCTGTTCGTCGGCGGCAAGTGGCTGCGTTCCCACGAGCGGCGCACGCATCAGCTCATCATCGATCCGCTGTTCGAGATCGCCAATCACTCCGCTGCCCATCGCAATCTGCGCCTGCTCACCGGCCAGCGTTTGACCGAGGAAGTCGAGGCACCGCAGCGGGCCTACGAGGCGATCCACGAAGCGTTCGCGAAGTCACAGTGCGTGATGGCCGATCAGAAGTCCTGGCAGAGCGTGCCCGAGCGCATGACGCTCTTCCGCTTTCCGTTCGGCGCCTGCAACGAAGCCGCCTTGAATGCCGTCAACGATGCGGGCCTTCTGGTGATTCAGTGGGATGTGGCGACCGGCGATCCTACTCCCGCACAATCCGCCACGGCCATCGCCCGCGAGATCCTGCAAGCGACCCGTCCCGGATCGATCATCATCGGCCACGCCAACGGCCGCGGCGTCAACACCGCAGCCGCGCTGCCGCTCGCCATTCCCAAGCTCAAGGCGCAAGGCTACGAATTCGTCACGGTGAGCGAACTCCTGGCCGCCGGCACGCCTGAGATCGTTGCCACCTGCTACAACATCAAGCCCGGCGATACCGATCGCTACGATAACTTGGCCACCGCATTCCGCCGCAATCTGGCTCCGGCAAAGATTTCAGGCGGCGTCACAGCCGATCAAGCCACAACTCAGGTGAAGCCGTCCCAGGCCACGGTATCTCGATCGCCTGCAACCAAGCGTAACCCATCCACCAAGCCCGCCGCGCCCGACCCGTCATCCTGGCAACCATCCGTCTCACCGCCCTAGTCCGTGCACGAGTAGCAACATGCCGGCGCGCGACGCGAACCGAGCAATAAAGATTCAAGCCGTCCCCATGCCCAGCGACGCGACTATCATCACCTCCCTCAATGCCCTGACCACCGTTGCCAGCCTGCCGCTGCCCGATGGAGGCACGATCACGCTCGCCCACATTACCGATCGCCTAGATCAGGCGCTCATCGAATCCGTCTCCAAAGCCATCGCCGCCATGGATCCCTGGCGTCGCTATGCCATCGCTGCCGATCGCATCGAGTCATCGTTGTACCCGGCCGGCGATACAGCCCCTCGCTACCTGCTCCTGGATGGCGACGCCGTCGCCGGCCTTATCACCCTGAAGCTCGGCTGGATGTTCGGCACCTACCTCAATCTGCTAGCCGTGCTTCCTGCGCACCAGGGCCGCGGCATCGGCCGCTCCGCACTCGACTGGCTGGAAGCCAGGGCACGCGACAACGGCGAGCGCAATCTGTTCGTCGTCGCATCAGCATTCAACGCGCGCGGACTGGATCTCTACCAGCGCCACGGCTTTGTGCCGATTGCCAATATGCCGGGCCTCATCGACGACAGCGAAAGCGAGATCTTGCTGCGCAAGCGGCTCATCTGAGGCTCACCGCGGCCTCGATGCCGTTCAGCCTACCTCCAGCACGACGCGACCACGCACCTTGCCAGCGATGATCTGAGACGCCAGCGATTGCACCTCCGCGATCGGCTTGGTCACCGTCAGTGCCTTGAGCTTGGCCTTGTCGAGATCCCGGGCCAGCCGGTCCCACGCCAGCACACGGCGCGCCTTCGGAGCCATGACGCTGTCGATGCCGGCCAGCGTCACGCCGCGCAGGATGAACGGCGCCACCGAGGTGTTGAGATCCATGCCCTGCGCCAGACCGCACGCGGCAACCGCGCCGTGCAGCTTGGTCTGCGAGATCGCATTGGCAAGCGTATTGGACCCGGCGACATCGACGACACCGGCCCAGCGTTCCTTGCCGAGCGGGCGTGGCGCACCGGCAAGCTCTTCGCGCGCG
>JBGANK010000079.1:12830-13073 GCA_044222395.1 Hyphomicrobiaceae bacterium
ATCTCCTTGGCGCCGAGTCCTTCGAGGAAACCCTTCTCTTCAGGCCGACCAGTCGAAGCCATCACGTGATGCCCGAGCTTGGCCAGCACCGATACCGCCACGCTGCCGACGCCACCTGCCGCACCCGTCACCAGCACCGGGCCTGACGACGGCGTCACGCCATGGTCTTCAAGCGCCAGGACGGCGAGCATCGCCGTATAGCCCGCCGTACCGATCGCCATCGCTTCGGCCGCCGAGAATGCA
>JBGANK010000007.1:0-97525 GCA_044222395.1 Hyphomicrobiaceae bacterium
CGCCATTTAAAGAGGTACGTGAGCTGGGTTCAGAACGTCGCGAGACAGTTCGGTCCCTATCTGCCGTAGGTGTCGGAGAATTGAGAGGATCTGTCCCTAGTACGAGAGGACCGGGATGGACGCACCTCTGGTGGACCTGTTGTCGCGCCAGCGGCACAGCAGGGTAGCTATGTGCGGACGGGATAACCGCTGAAGGCATCTAAGCGGGAAACCCACCTCGAAACGAGTTCTCCCTTGAGAGCCGTGGAAGACCACCACGTTGATAGGCCGGGTGTGGAAGTGCAGCAATGCATGTAGCTTACCGGTACTAATAGCTCGAACGGCTTGATTGCTCTCATTTAGCAATGCTCATCGTTTTCGCTCACGCTGCTCTTCGGCGCGCTCCCGCGCCGGCGGCTTCGCGAGGGCGGCACTCGTACCGGCGTCCGCTCGGACGCTTGCGCTCTAGCGGGCGCAGATGGTGCGAGGAACGATGGGCGTGAGAACAGCAGAAAGACCAAACCAGAAGTCTCACACGTCTCCGCCGACCTGGTGATTATGGCGGGGTGGCTGCACCCGATCCCATTCCGAACTCGGCCGTGAAACGCCCCAGCGCCGATGGTACTTCGTCTTAAGACGCGGGAGAGTAGGTCGTTGCCAGGTCTGCCGAGCCGTGTGAGCTCTGGAAGAGAAGCGAAGCGCGATTGCAACGCGATTTGCCGAACCAAGAAGTCATGAACCCTCTACACGAATTGGGAATTCCCTTCGGGGATCTCGAACGCCGCCTGGGCCCCGCCCCGGCGGCGTTTTTTGTTTTCGCAAGGGCAATCCCGCTTCCGATTCGCAACCGGCGACAAGACATTGGAAACCACGTTCCGGCGCATTCCCGACGTCTCATAAAGCCAAACTAATTTGCTGTCTGATCTTTAACCGTACTTGACCAACCATTCCTCGAATTGAGCCAGATGGGGTTGGTCGATGTCAGTCACCGCCAATGAGTCGCCACGCAAGCTTCCGCTGTGGTCGACGGTAGCCGGCGCGCACCGAGCGCTTTGGGCAGAGCGCAAAGCCCTGCTCCGCTTTGCATGGCCGTGGCTTGTTCTGTCCCTCGCGACGACCGCAGTCTTGGATTGGATGTATTTCCCGCGCTCTCAGCAGACCTCGGCAGAAATCAACCACGTCGACATTGCCTATTACGCCATTGCCACCTTGGTGCCGATGCTGGTGAGCGCGATCGTCTCCGTGTTTCTTCACCGCCGCATTCTCATTTCTGGACGCGACAGCGTTCCGGGGGCGCAAGCGCCGATGCCAATCGTGACCTCGTATCTCTGGCGGAATCTCCTTCTCAGCGCGATGGTTTGCGCGCCGTTCGCTCTGTTCGCACTAGCGGCGACGTTCGCTTCACAAGAGCTGAAGCAGATGGCAGACGCGGAGGTGCCGCAGTTGGAGCTGTCGCTGCAGGCTGTGACGCAATCACAACCCGGCGATGACGCGTTTGCCGAGGGGCAAGCGCCTCTGCCGCAAACGGCGTTGCCCGAAGAGCTGCTCCCGTCGGTAGGCGGCGCTTGCATGTGCTTGGCAATCGTCGCTGCAATCTTACTTCCGTTGATTGTTCTATTCGCCTACCTGCCGACCCGCTTCGGACTCGCGTTGCCAGCCACCGCAGTTGGAAAGTCGCGCAACAGCTTTGCGGAATCCTGGAAGGCGACCCGACGCAACTTCTGGCGGCTCTTCTGGGGTAGCGTGCTGAGTGGTTGGCCGGTTTACGTTGTGCTTTGCGTGGCGCTTGCCCGGACACTTCTCACTGCCGAATCGCGCGTACAGTACGCCGCTACCAATTCTGCCGTCGCGCTCGCGGGCTTGATTGCCGGCCTCATCTGGGTCGCGTTCTTCTCACTCTCCTACCGACACTTGATTCAATCGTCTGAAGGTAATGCCGGCGTGACATCGACCAAACCCTGATCAATGTTGGAAATCGAATGTCGGGCCCGCTTCAAACCAAACTCCATTTTTGGCCGACCTTCATAGAAGCGCATCGCCTGCTGTGGTGCGATCGCGCAACGCTCGCGCGCTACGCATTGCCGTGGTTTGTGCTGCTTGTCGTCGCAGATGCCGTTTTGAATTGGGTCTATTTTCCGCGCTCGCAGATCAAGGATCCGTCCGTAGTTTGGCCCGATCTGCTTCACGGTCTTGCAGTAATGCTCCTGCCGATGGTCATAGGTGCAATTGTCTACGTTCGCATACATCGCCGAATCCTTCTCGCCGAAGACATGCAGCCGAACCCTATCGTGCCACCTCTTCAACTCCTATTCGGCTATCTCGCGCGATGGCTCGCGCTTGGATTTTTCCTGCTCGTCCCGCTGGCCCTGGGCGCATTTATGATCCTTTCGCTGTCTGGTTGGGTGTCCGGAATGTTTGGCGCTTCTAATGGTAGCGCCGAATCTGAATGGGGGGCGCTCGACACGCTCTACACCGCCATGTTGGTCGCGCTCATTATCCCGGCGGCCTACATTCCGACGCGCCTCGCTATGATCCTTCCCGCCACCGCGATAGCCAGTCCAAAGCGAATACTCGCAGAAGCATGGCCTACGACGCGCGGCCATTTCTGGCCGTTATTCTGGGGTGGGTTCCTCGGCTATTGGCCTTTGATCGTTGCTACTGCCATTGCAATTGCAATGTTGGGCCTCGAGGACGAAAATCGCGTCGAATACGTCGCGAAAGAAGCCATCTTGACGACCATGACTTGCGCATCCGGCCTCATCTGGGTCGCGTTTTTCTCGCTCGCCTACCGTCATCTCGTCATGCGAACCGAGCCATCCTGACGCGGTCCTGAAGTCGCAAGGCAAAATGCAGCGCGCTGTTCCGAACTCCCAGCACCATCGACCATCATCAGCGCAAGTGATCGGCTCGGGTGATCGACGCGGCACATTGCGAAGGTCGATCAAGCACACGACACTCATTTCCTCTCGCGCACCATGCATCATGCGCGCGCCAACGGTTACGACGCCGTAGATCGAGACTTAGCTCAACCTTGAGCAGAATCCCCCAGCGATTACCCGCGCCGTTGATAACGATGTTTCATTACTTGCCATCGTATGGCCCGCCTCTGCGGCTACGTTGGTCGTTCTGATCGAGCCGGAGAATAGGCAATAAGCATCGGGGCTTATGCTGGCCGCAACGGTTGGCACGCAACTGAACACTTGATATTCTACTTGAGGTTTAGAACGATCAGGCGCCGTGCCAATTTTTTCGGGTGGGGCAGGGCGACATTAGAGATGGGGGAAAATCGACGCGAAGTCCGGGGCATCGGACTGCAATCTGTTTCTCGGGGGAAGTTCGGGTGTCATTGCCCGGAGTCGGGGGGTAGTGCTTGAACTTGCGTATGAGTAACCGGGAATGTCGAACGCCGAGCAGCGCGCGGTAAGAGAAAGTACGTCGATTGCAGGTCCAGGTTCAGCGGGCGCGAACCCGTTGATCGCAACCGTGTCCAGGCTCATTCCGCGCTCAGGTATCCAGTTCATCGACTTGCGCATCGATGCGAGCGCGCTATCCGCGACGCGCGGCAGGTTTGTCGAGGATGACGATCCTGATCATGGTCCGCTGCTGGTGCCGCTCGTCGAGCAGCCCGACAAGGACGGTATCGAATGGCACCCCATAACGGATGAGCGGCTCGGGCCAAATCAGGCGCTCTGGCTGAGCGGCCACGATGCGCTCGAACCCTTCCTCGGCTCGTGGATTCCTCTTCCCTATTTCAGATTCCTCGGTCGCAACGAGGATGGCGAGCCGCGCTTCGATGTAGGACCGGCGAACTGGGCGCGGCTCTATGTCGAACGCCCGCAAAAGGACTTGCGTGACATCAAAGCGCTCAAGGCGGTGCTTGCTATCGACACGCAAGTAGACAGCCGCAGCCGCATTGAGCAGTCCGACTATGTCGCGCCAAACCTCGATGACGTCGTCTTTGCACCGACCTTCAAGTTGGCGACCGACTCGATCCATTTGGACGATTTTCTGAGTGCCCAATGGTTCGACGCCTGGCTGACGCGCCTCTTCACGCGCTACGAGGCAGACCGCGGCAAGGACGCTTCCAAGCCTGCCGGCCACAACGACGCGCGGACCGGCGATCCCATCACCCTGGAGCGCGTCGCCCGCTACCTGACGCTGTTGAACGTGCTCGACATCGACACCGTGATGCCGCAGCTGCAGTTCGTCGATGTCAGGTCGGCGCATTGGCGCACGCGGCACACCGCCGTCGACCTGCTGCTCGACATCGACTCGCCGGACACCGAAGCTGCCATCATCGCCAGCGGCGAATCCGCCAGCCCCGACCGAGGCAAGTCATCCGAGCCGCTGAGGATCCGCGATCTGTCGCGGCCGACCCTAACGCACACGGGTCCATTCCGCACCCTGGCCGAGTTCGCAGCGCCCAATTTCGGCGACGACCGCTCATCGATGCTGTCCGGCCGCTCCAATGCCTTCTTCTGGCCGAGTCTGGTGCGCGTAGGAACGGAGGGGCTGCGCCTTTCCAATGCCGCCAGCGCCGCTCCTGGCCAGACCGGATTGCACAGTCTGCTGCGCGGCCTGCGCCAGACAGCGCCACTCGAAGGCGTCTGGAGGTTCGGTCATGCCAACGGCGAGGCCGAGGAGGCAGGGTCCATGGTCTCCGGCCTGCTGCTCTCGCATATTGCAGAGGATGGTGCGGTGATCGGCGCCTGCAATGTCGGCGACGTCGTGCCCGCGCCGGCACTGCGCCCGCATTTCTCGCCCTCATCGATCATCTCGATGTTCGTTGCCGAATGCCTTCTGCACGCCATCGCTCAGATCAACGATCCCAACCAGGTGAGTGCGAACGCCCAGGTTCAGCGATTGAACCGTGTCCTGCTCACATGCCCATTTTCCGCACCTCCCGACGAGCGCGAGCTGCTGAAGAAGCGCGTCGAGGACGCGCTTGATCTCATCTGGACCGCCTTCGGCTGGACCGATGATGACGCGATCGCGCCGCCACGCCCCGAAGTGGTCTTGCACTTGGATGCCGGACTGTCCGCCCAGGTCGCATTCCTCCACGATGAAATTCAGAATCGCTACGCAGGCAGCGCGCGCCAGTTTGTTTCGCTGCTCGGACGCTCAGGAAACGGCAAATCCAACGGTCTGCGCATCGCCGCGCTCGACATCTCCGGACATGCCAGCAGTCTGTCGATCGTCAACTATCGATTGGGCGCCGAAGGGCAACTCATCCCAGAAGCAGAGATGGCTGACCGCACAGACATTTGCGGCGACAGCCTCACAGAAGCGGTAACCAAGGCACACATTCTACCAGCCATTGCGACGGCGCTTGAAGCTGCAGGACATCCCAACGGTGTTGGGCTGATTTCCCGTCTCGGAAATTCTTTGGGCTCCGAGGGAGTATTGCTTGGCCGCCACTTTTCGGCTCGTTTTCTGCGCAAGGTGCTTATGCCCGCGGCGTCGGCATTGATCGACGTGCATCAGGCGATGGTAGGCACGATCGCCGGCACTTCCGCGCGCCGCTTGACGATCGATCGCCTCGTACGCCTGGGGGACGGACGCATGGGACCGCTTGACAAGAAGTTCGAAAGTCTGGCTGCCGCGGGAGGCGCACGCAATTTCCGCCTCGGCGCTGTCGGCGTCAATCTTCGCTCGCACGAATTCTCGCAAACCATGTCGAAGCATCTTCGCGCGTTGTTGCAGCGGGCAAGCGAGGCGATCCGCCTGAGCGGCGCCGACGTGCTGATATTGAATGGACACTATGCAGAGCTCGCCGAGGTGAAGGGACTTCTGCACCAGCAGCTGCCGCTGGCACCGCACCGGATCATCAGCATGAATTCACGTGTCAGGGACGACGCGGAAGACGGCGACCAGGCGGACGCGGCGGGTACGCGAATGGCAACCTTGGTGCGTGCCTCCCAGTGCAGCTTTGGTACCAATGGTCAGTTCAATCGCATCGGCGCGGTGGCGTCCGAGCTCAAGCAGATCGAGCCGCCGCGTGCCGGCCGGGCGGCGTTCGAAAAGGACACCCGCGAGGGTGACGATCGCGCTCATTTCTCCGCCTGGGACAGCGACACCGCCCAGGCGCTGGGAGATCTGTCCAACGAACCCGCGGTTTCCACCGGCGTCCTGTCATTGAAACCAGACGCCACAAGCACAAGCGAACCCGACGTCGTGACGGAGGGCGCCGAATGACGCCCCAGCAGAAACTGACCATTGACGTCAATCAGTCGATTCAACGGGTCGGCCACCTGTCGCATTGGCTGCAGCGCAATCGACCCTCGATCGGTGAATGCGAGACGGGCCTGCGCCAGGTCTTGAAGATGCTGACCGTGCGCTATCATACCTTGCAGCAGGCGGTGGATTTGCCTCCCGGCATCGCCGTTGTGGGCGAGTCCTGCAAACTGCGCGCGGAAATGGTGAGGGCGCTGACGCTTACGCGCGACGCCAAGTCGTCGGCGCAGGAAGTCGGCAGCGACGACGCGGCGATTCTCAAGCAGATGCAGGCGGCGGGAAGCGCCATGCACCGCGCCGTTGCCGTCCGCTATCGCCTCGCCGACGCGCCTGTCGCTCCGACGCAGGATCACCCCTATCGCCTTGGCTTGCTGAACATCGCCGATCTTGCGGCCATCATGACGCGCGTGCACCAGATCTGCTTCCCGCACGCTTTTGACGTGAAGGCCACGCTTGCCCGCCTGGAGGAAATCCGTGAGGAGGTCGCAGACAAGGTCAGGCCCGCCACGCTCCCGGGTTTCACCCAGGCCGACGTATATCGGCTGAAGGATACGTTTGACCGGCTTTATCCTGACGTGCCCGCTCTGAAGCTGCTTGCGGCTTCCGATTACTGGGATGACCTCGCCGAGGTCGCAGCGCATATCTCCGATTCCGAGCGGATCAAGGTGTTGTCGATATTGTGGTCGGGCCAACCCGACCTGACAATGTTGTTCCGGGACATGGTCGAAAGCCTGGCTCGATTGGGCTACGTCAACGAGGCGTTCTGCACACATGAAGCGTTCGTCGAGCGCGGACCGGCATCGGGAACGTTCGCCGCCCACGACGAAAGCATCCTCGACGCGCGAACCGTGCAGTGCCTGGCCGATCGCAAGGATACCGGTGTGCGCGTGGTCGGCCGTTATGGCAATCCCGGTACCTTGAGGCGATCGCTCGTTGCCGCGCTGACGACCGACCTGACAATTGCGATCCCGATGCCGGCAGCGGCAGTCTTGGCCGGCGTCGATGTCGTCGACTTCCCCACCGTCGATCTCCCTGCCGATCTGACCGTCATGATGCCGCGCAAGGGCAAGCGCCACTTCGCTGCGGCAGGGCCATCCGAGTCTGAACTCCTCGGCGTGTTTGCTCACGTCAAGACGCTGCATCTGCTGGACCGCGCCTGCTATTGCCATGGTCTGACCTGCCTCGTTGCATGTGTCGAGCCTGATAGCGAGCCAACCGACGTGTTGCCCGGCGTGGTCGGCGACTGGATCGAGCTGGTTCAGGGCGATGAGCCGCACGAACGCGAGCGCAGCCAGATGGGATTGTTCGTCGTCGCGGCGGACCACGCCGATCACTCGCAGCCGGCGATCGGCGCAAACGGTGTCGGCGAGGCTTCGTGTGCCCATGTGAGTACTCGTATTGCCAGCTCAATCGCCGGTTCATCCGCGTGGCTGGGCGAGTGGACGCCGGGCCGCCCGTTCACGAACACATTCACCATGCGCCTCGATCGAAGCAGCGATCCAGCCGCCGCAACGGCACGACAGCTCATCGGCACGGGCGAGGATCGCAAGGCTGACGGCGCCACCAACGGATCGCACTTCGAAACGTCGGCAGGGCGTCACGCGGACGATGGCATCGTCCTGCCGTGCACGCCGATCGGCACGCGAGCGGAGGCTGAGAGGTTCCTGCGGCGTGTCTCCGAGGTGGCAAAGGATGGCGCCAAGCAACGTCAGTTGCGCCGCCAGCTTGCCGACCTGCATCGCCGCGTGCGCGGGCGACTGGTCCGCTATCACCAGGACGAAGATCCGACCGGCCTCAATGACTGGCGGCAGCGGATTGCAGCAGTCCTCGATCACAGGCTTGAGGCCGTCGCGGCGCGCAATCGGCTGGGATTGTTGTTGTCTTGCCTGAGCATCGACGAGAACGAACTGGTCGCGATCTATCGGCGCTCAGAGCTGGCGGCCATCGAAGCGCGCCTGCGCTCGCCCGCACGCCAGATCGTCGATGCGGCAGCGGATGCGGAAGGTCGCGGCGCCGGCACGCCACCAATTCCCCGGACGCTTGCGATCACCCTGGCAGAAACGGTGATTGGCTACTGGTTCGCCGCCATGCGGCGTGCTGCGTGGTCCGAGCGCCTGTGTCGTGAGATCGGTCTGCAGGGCTGGCTGATCGAGCACCTCGTCGATGAGATCGGCATTGGCGCCGTCCGTCTGGGGCTCGTGCGCCGCGTCGCCGAGGTGATCGAGACGGCAGTGGCGCGCACACACGGCGGCGAACGGTCGTTTTCCAGCTCGGTCGGCGCAGTGTTGCACGGCTTTCTGGAGCGGTTCGATCTCGACACTGCGCGGCCCAGACGCGCCGGCGATCCAGCTTCCGGCGCGGCCGGCAACTTTGACGCCGCCGAGGCGAACGACAAGGACGAACCTTCGGCCACCGAAGTGCCAGCGCCCTTGTCGGAATCATGGCGCCTGGCGCTTTCTGCATTCATCAGGGCCAATATTGGCTCAGCACGCAATTGGTCGGCCACCGATGCCACTGCCGACCTGGCGCGTTTGTTGTCGGAGTTTCCACAAAGCCGATTCGAGGTTGAGTCGTGAAGGGCGCAAAGATTGAGATCGTCAGGGACGAGTCGGATTTCAGCGAAGGCGATGCCGTCCTTCGACTGGTCGACGTATTCGAGCTGCCGGAGAAGCCGATTTTCAGGATCGGCCCGCTGGACGAGGATGCCAGTCTCGAGCAGCAGCCGGGCTGGCCTGCGGGTGATCTGACCGCAAGCAAGATGCGTGTGGGCACGACCGGCGTCGAGATGCTGATCGATCAGCAGGTCGTCGACGCACCTGCATTGCTGCCGGGAACGCCCGTCGTCATCACCATACCGTCGGCGTCGATCAAGCAGGAGCTGCGCTGGCCGAGTCTTCCTGCCGTTCGCAAAGTACAAAGAAGCATGGTCGTCGTCAGTGCCGAGAAGCGCCGCGCGGAAATAGCGGCACGCGCCAAGGCACGACGCGCCGAGCTTGAAAGCATGGCAGCCGTGCGGCTGGCGGCCGAGGCCAATGCCGCCGCCGTAGAGAACGAGGTGGTCGACCAGTCATCCGCGATCGCCGTTGGCGAAGGTCTGTCGCGTCTCGAGGTAAAGCGCAAGGGCAACATGAAGCTGGTTGCGTCAAACGGCGAGCCGAGTGCCGCGCCCAAGGCCGCGATGCCCCAGGTGGCACCTCCCGAGCCGCCGCCTGAGCACAAGCGGGATGAGCCGCCGCCCATGCCGCCGCCACCGCCGGCCCCGTTCTCACCGCCCGTGACCGCGGCGGCGCTGACGTCGCTGGTTCCCCCGCCGCTGCCGCCCGCAATACCGCCACGTGTGCCGTCCTACGCATCGCATCCCACGCCCGGCTCCTACTCCGGACAGCCGCCACCGGGCGCGTTCCAGGATCCGCCGCTGCCTGACTTCTACCCATCGATGCATTCCAACCCTCAGCCGGCTCCGTTGATGGCGCCGTCGTCGGGTCGCCCGCCGTCGCTTCCCGCACGATCCATGGCGCATTCCCACGCGATGCCGGCAAGCCAGAACGCGTTGGCGAACTACCTGCCCGCTCATAGTCCGCGGTTTTTGACCCGCACCTCCGAGAACCCAGAAAATGTCCGCACGTTCCAGCGCGCGTTCGGTCTGGGTTTCCTGGTTGCGGCCGTGTTGGCACTGGCATCGTCATTCGCCCTGCGCGGTGACGTAGCAGGACTGCTGTCACAGTCATCGAGGATGGCGGACCTGTCGGCTGCCGCAGCCCCTGTGACGATGAACGAGCTGAGTTCGATTTTGACGCTTCCCGATCGCTCGGACCAGGGGGCATCAAGCCAGGGTGCCAACCTTACCGACGCCCTCAAGAATGCCGATCAGGGCCTCGTCGGAGCGACACCCGAAGAGAAGGCCGAGGCCAAGTACTGGCTGCGCAAGTCGCTGGCACTTGGACTTGGTGATCAGCGCCTGATCTGGGCCATGACGCAGCTGGGAACGCTTTACGCCGCACCAGCCAACGGTGCCCCCGATTACGCGGCGGCCAGCACGCTGTGGCAGCTCGCGGCCGCTCAAGGCGATCCCATTGCGATGTGCTTCCTCGCTTCGCTCTATGAGTATGGACTGGGCCAGGCCCAGGATACGGCGCAGGCACTCAAGCTCTACCGCACCGCCAAGGCCAAAGGCGGGTGCCGCAACGTCGACCAGGCCATTGCGAGGCTGACAAAGGTTGGACAATGACGCGAGTGGCGCGAAGGAGCTCATTCGCATACTGCCTCGGCTTGGCGTCTGCCGTTCTTGCGACGGGCCAGGCGACGCCTACGCGTGCGCAAAGCGGTAGCGATCAGCCGTCATTCATCGACGAGCGCCGTCTGCCGCAGAAATCTGAAGATGAGGCCAACAAGCGCCAGTCGCAGGAGGCGATTGAGCGTTTGAAGACTGAATCGGAGCGCCTGCGGCAGCGTCTGTCGGCTGAAACCGAAGCGCGCATGAAGGCCGAGGAGGAAGCCGCGCGCAAGAAGCTCGAAGAGGATCAAGCCAAGCAAGCTGCGGAAGCCAAGCGCAAGGCTGAGGAGGAGGAAGCGCGCGTCAACCAAGCCGCAGAAGCAAAGCGCAAGGCCGAAGAGGAGGAAGCGGTACGCCGCAAGGCTGAAGAGGAAGCCCGCGCCCGCCAGGCCGCAGAGGCAAAGCGCAAGGCCGAGGAAGAAGAGGCGGCTCGCCGCAAGGCCGAGCAGGAGGAAGTCGCACGTCGCAAGGCTGAAGAAGAGACTCGCGCCCGCCAGGCCGCAGAGGCAAAACGCAAAGCCGAGGAAGAGGAAGCGGCTCGCCGCAAGGCTGAGCAGGAAGAGGCCGCCCGCCGCAAGGCCGAAGAGGAAACCCGCGCTCGCCAGGCCGCAGAGGCCAAGCGCAAGGCCGAGGAAGAGGAAGCAGTTCGCCGCAAGGCCGAAGAAGAAACCCGCGCCCGTCAAGCTGCGGAGGCAAGACGCAGAGCGGACGAAGAGGCTGCGCGCCGCAAAGCCGAGGATGAAGTGCGCGCTCGCGATGCCGCAGAAGCAAAGCGCAAGGCCGAAGATGAGGAAGCGCAACGTCGCAAGGCCGAGGAGGAATCCCGCGCCCGCCAGGAAGCTGAAGCAAAGCGCAAGGCGGCTGCAGGCAGCATTGCGCAGCGCATGTCGGCAAGTGGTGGCACCTCATGCTCGGATGTACAACTCAACAGCAAGGCGCTGCCCGCCGGCCGCATTGAAATCAACTTGAAGTCTCTTTGCCTGAGCGGCAGGAACGTGACGTTCACTTACGCCTCTCACCAGTTCGTGCGCGCTGTGGGATCCAACGGAGAGTTGCAATTCGTGCTCGACCTGTTCGAAGGCGCAGCACCTCTTGCTCTGAAGCTGCCCGACGGGGCGACGACTCCTGTCGACCTATCGGGCGTCGATTTCAAGGGTGTCTCCAAGGTTGCGGTGTTGTGGAGTACCCCGGTCAATCTTGACCTTCATGCGCAGGAATACTTGGCATCGCGTGGTAGCCCCGGTCACGTGTGGGCGAATTCACCCGGCAGCCTCGATCAATCGCAGGCGGCAGCACGTGACGGCAACAAGGCCCGCGGCTTCATCGGCATGTCAGACGATGGTCAAGGCGAAGGCACGCACGCGGAGGTCTATTCGTTCCTGCACAATCCCAACCAGCGCAACGGTTCCGTGACACTGATTATCGACTATGAGACGCGTGGCGATGTTCCCTCAGGCAGATATTGTGGTGACGGAGATCTGGCACGCATCGAGGTTCAGGTTGTCCGCTTGCGGCCCGGAGGCCGCGTCGAGAAGGAAACAGTCCGGTTCGGCGCAGTGCCGTGCGGTCAGAAAGTCCCCGAGGCAACGCGCTTCAACAGAGACTTGTTGGGTGATTTGGTGGCTCGGGGATGAGGTCTTGCATTTTACCAGCTCATTACGACAGGAGAGTATCGATGTGGAGTTCGGGGCGCCGCCGGTTAGGGGCCGTGATCGTGGCGATGGGATCGGTGATTGCAACGAGCCCTCATGTATCCGCCGCTGAGGCAACGCTACGCTTCAAAGCCGGAGGCTTTGAGGTCACTGGCGATGTGAAGTCCTTCGACGGTCAGCGCTATGTCATCGAATCCAAGGTTCTCGGCATGATGACGCTGGAGCGCGAACGCTTTGATTGCATCTCAGGGGCTTGCCCGACCGGGCCAATCGCTGCGCCACCCGCCGCATCCGGCGCACCGGCCGGCAAGCCGCCCGCGCCCGCCGCTACGGGGGACCTCGGCACAACCAACTGGGAAGGTGGAAGCGGTATAGGTACCGATTACATGCCGCATCTGGTCAAGGCATATGCCCAGGCCCGCAACCTGACGGTGGAGCGCGCCTTGGGTGCGGATCAGCGCGATATCGAGTTCAAGTTGCTCGGTGCCAACGGCCAGCCCGTCGGCCAGTTCAACGTACGTCGCAGGGGCGTGTCGGAGGGCTACGCCAATCTCGCCAAGGGCGAAGTTGAACTCGTTTGGACGAGCGCACGGATGACGGATCAGCAGGCGCAGTCGATGACCGCAGCCGGCGTGCCGGACCTGAGAGTAGCAGGCAGCGAACACGTCTTTGCCCTCGATTCGATGGTGGTGCTTGTCGCCAACGACAACCCGGCGGTTTCGATTTCGGAAGAGAACGTAGCAAAGATCTATTCCGGCCAGATCTCGGACTGGTCTGAACTCGGTCTTCCGGCCGGCAAGATCAATGTCTATGCGCCCGTTGAAGGCATGGGTCTGTTGATGCACTTCAACAATACCATCCTGACGCCGCGCAAGCTCAAAGTCAGGGACGATGCCACGCGGCTCGGCACGGTGGTGGAATGGTCGGATAAAGTCGCCACCGATCCCATGGGAATAAGCTTCAACTTCATCGGTTACATCCGCAACGCGCGTGCGCTCAACATCGAAGCGCCTTGCGGTCTCGTCTCGGTGCCCACCACATTCTCCACCAAGACGGAAGAGTTCCCGATGGCGCGTCGTCTATATTTCTACACGCGTGGTCGCCCAAAGAGCCGGTTGGCGCAAGACCTGCTCGACTTTGCCCTGTCTCCCGAGGGCCAGCAGGTTTTGGCCTCCGCAAACTTCGTCGACCAGTCGCCCGAACTGCTGGAATTCCGCGAGCAGGGAACACGCATCGCCTATGCGCTGAACGTCCCGGCTGAGGACTTCGACTTCAACATGATGCGGCAGTTGATTACCGATATCACCGACGGGCGCCGCTTGACGACCACGTTCCGCTTCGAGACCAATTCGTTCCGTCTGGACACGAAGGCCAATCAGGACGTCACGCGTCTCGCCGCATATCTCGACCTGCCAGACAACAAGAACAAGAAGGTGTTGCTGCTAGGGTTTGCCGACTCGCGCGGCGACTTCCAGAAGAACCAGGCGCTCGCCACCGCCCGCGCAGATACTGTCCGCAAGGGGCTGCTTGCTCTCAACAAGCAGTTTGCAAACCGCGTTCAGTCCAAGGGGTTCAGCGAACTCGCTCCGGTTGCATGCAACGACAACGATGTCGGTCGGGAATTCAATCGGCGGGTCGAGGTTTGGCTTTATTGATCAAATTATTTGATTAGCGGAGACAATGATGCGAGTCTACCAACCATCCGTATCGTGATCAAAAGTCGGTAGCTGAATTTGACAAGCGAAGCGCGGCGTTGCAAACCCGCCGTCGATACGCGAGGATTTGAGACTATGAAACCGGTCGTCGTAGTGCGTTTTTGGGCGGTGTTTTTCTCTGCGGTCGTTGTGGTGTTCCCGCAAGCGCGTGCATTCGCGCAATGGGCACCTACCAAGCCGATTGAGTTCATCGTCATGGCTGGAGAAGGCGGCGGCGCCGACAAGGCGGTGCGCTTCATGGCCAAGGTGATGTCTGACACGAAGCTCGTGCCCGTGCCGATCAACGTGGTCAACAAAGCCGGCAAGTCGGGCGGCGAGGCAATGGCGTATCTGAAGTCTCGCAAGGGCAACGACTATACCATCATGTTCACGCTGAACAGCTACTACACCACTCCGCTCGAGCAGCCCGAACTCGGCGTCGACATCTCCACCTTCACGCCTGTCGGCCGCCTGGCCGAGGACGTCTTCCTGCTGTGGGTGCACTCCGATCGTACCGACATCAAGACGATCGACGATTTCGTCAGGGCAGCCAAGCAGAAGGGCAAAGACTGGGTTATGGCCGGTACGGGAACCGGGGCGGAGGACTCCATGTTGACGGATTTCCTCAACGCCACCTACGGCCTCAGGATGTCGTACAAGTCGTTCAAGGGCGGTGGCGAGGTCGCCAAGGAGCTCGCTGAAAAGCGCGCCGACTCCACCGTCAACAACCCTTCCGAGCAGGACGATTTCTATCCCAAAGGCATCACCAAGCCGCTGGTGGTATTCACGCCAAAGCGCCTGGCAAGCTACCCGAAGACACCGGCATTGCGCGAAACCGGCATGGACTTCCAGTATTTCATGCAGCGTTCGGTCGTGGGTGCACCGGGCATGACGAAGCCCGCGGAGGCCTACTACCAGGATCTGTTCAAGCGCTTCTTTGCTTCACCGGCCTGGCAGGACTATCGCAAGAAGAACAGCCTCAGCGGTGACTACCTGTCGGGCGACGCGCTGCGCAAGTATTGGCTGCAGGAGCGCGAGAAGCACGCCCGCTGGAAGATGGCTCTGGACATCATGTTGGCCAAGGCAGCGCCGGCCGGGGCAGCAGGCGCCAAGCGCTGACGAGTCCGCATTGCTGCAGAGTTCGCTCGGGCACGCCTATGACTACCAGGTAGATGCGGTGCGGCTTCGGCCGACCGCCTATCGTGCGGCTAGAGCATGTTTAGCTGAAGTGTAAGCGGTTCAGCGTGAAAAACATGCTCCAAAACAAAGATCTAGAACACGTTCGTGTTTCCAAGAAGAGTGAACGACTTCTATGGTCGCCAATAGTGCTCGATCTTGCGGATCATGAAGTCGCGCCAGTGGTAGTTCGAGCCACGCTCCTGATTGCAGGCATGGCAGGCGGCGACCACGAACTTTCGCGTCCTTCGATCGCTCGAGGCGGCAAACAGATGTTCGAGCGTGACGCGGTTTGGCGGCAACGGTGCCCTGACGTTGTCGGGATTGGGCAGGTCCATCGGCTGCCGGCAATAGAAGCACAGCCCTTCCTGCTCGAGATAAAGGCGCATGTAGCGCTGCGGACGTGGCTTCGGTGGGTTCTGCGGTCGAGGAGTTGCCGGTTTCTTCGCTCGCCCCTTCTTGCGCGCTCCCGCGCGCGGCGGAAAAATCGTCTTCAGCATGGAAACTCCGGCACGTCCAAGGGCATCAACACGCCAGCCGGCCCAAGATAATGCCCCGGGCCGGCGTCACCGGAATGAATTGCCGAGCCTGCGGACCGAATTGCGGCATACCCGCCACGTTCCCACGGTTCCTTTCCGTGCGTGTCCGATTCGCCTCATGTTCGACGTGCCGATCGGTAGAAACTGGCAGCGGCAATGCTTCACCACGATCAAGGTCGGCGCCTTGAGGGAGATCGAATGACGAAGCCCGCAATGGACACCGCGGAAAGAGGTTCGGTGACCGCCTGGGATCTGCCGACGCGCCTGTTTCATTGGCTGCTTGTCGCGCTGGTGGTGGCGGCCTGGGTCAGCTTTCGCTTTTCCGAAAGCTTCGGCGACTATCTCCTGAAGTGGCATCGTTGGAACGGGCTGGCGATCCTGACGCTGCTCGCCTGGCGCATCTTGTGGGGACTTGCTGGCCCACCCACCGCGCGTTTTTCCAGTTTCGTCAAAGGTCCATCAGCAGCACTCGCTTATGGCCGCGATCTTTTCTCCGACCGCCACCGACGCTTTCTCGGCCACAACCCACTCGGCGGCCTGATGGTCATCGCGCTGCTGTGCGCACTCGTCTTGCACGCCGCATTGGGACTGTTCTCCGTCGATGACAACGGGCTGACGGGCGGTCCCTTCTCGCGGCTGTTGAGCGCCAATTCGGCCAAGGCGGCGACCGCTTGGCACCACCACACGTTCCATCGCCTGCTGCTGCCGCTCTTCGCAATCCACATCGCCGCAAACCTCCTTTACGGCCTGGTGAAGAAGGAGCCGCTCATCCCCGCCATGATCACCGGCCGCAAGCCGGCCGCCGACTATGAGGACGCAGGCTCGGCCCAGCACCGCGTCGAGCGGCCGCTGTTGCGCGCCGCCTTGCTTCTGGTGGCGGCGGCCTTGATCGTATTGGGATCCATCCGCCTGATCGCCGGCAAGCTCGTTTGAATGTGTTAACGACCAGCCGAATATTGATCCAATTCCGGCAGTGTACCGGCCGGAACAGCGCCAGTTCCGCGCACCGCCTACGGTCCAGCATCAACCTCGAGCTGGAGTGCGGGCAATGACAAAGACGGCTGACACCACGTACCGGATCAAGGGTGGCCGCGTTGGCGTGCTGCTGATGCATGGACTGTGCGGCACCCCGGTCGAAATGCGTTACGTCGCGCATGGCTTGGCCCGTGCCGGCTATACGGTGCACTGCCCCTTGATTGCCGGACATGGTGGCTCCGATGAGCTGATCAAGGCTTCCTCCTGGCAGGATTGGCTGCAGAGCGCAGCGACGGCACTCGACGAGCTGCGCAAGGAGTGCGACGTCGTCATCTGCTCCGGCCTCTCCACCGGCGCGCTGCTGAGCCTGATGCTGGCCGCCCGGCACCCCGATAAGGTGCAGGCGACGGCGCTGCTGGCCCCGACGCTGTGGCTCAACGGCTGGCTGATCCCCTGGTACGCCCGGCTCTTCAAGCTGGTCCGTCACACCTGGGTCGCCAATCTGATCAGCTTCCCGGATATCGAACCGCACGGCATCAAGGACGACCGCATCCGCGATTTCATCCGCAAGGCGCTGACGAGCGGCGATACCTCCGTTGCAGGCCTTCCCGTAACCCCCGGCGGGGCGGTGCTCGAACACCACCGGCTGGTCAAGGCCTTGAAGAAGGAACTCGGCCGCATCGACCAGCCTGCCCTCATCGTCCATCCCCGCGACGACGACTATGCGAACCTCAACAACGCTTGGTACTTGCAGAAGAATTTGAAGGGCATGGTCGACATGGTCGTGCTCGACGACAGCTATCACATCGTCACCGTCGACCGTCAGCGCCACGTCGTTGTCGAACGCATGGTTGGCTTCGCCGACCGGCTGGCACAGGCATTCTCAGGCCGCCAGACCGCCGCCGGCCCGGTCAAGCTGTCGACCGTGAAAGCTTGACGGCGAGGCCGACCAGTAAGCCGACCAGTAAGCAGGCCGTCCAAGCAATCTTGCTACCGGACCAGCCGCAGCGCCCTTAAGGCGCTGCGGCATACATATAAAAACAAACAATAACAGACGGTTGCAACTATTTTCGCCGGTGTTCCTGCTGGAACAGCGAACCGGCCATTGAGACGGCATCCTCGAACTCAAGTCAGGGCATGCGGCCCGTCCGACCAAGCAACGAACACCGCCCCACGGCGCACCAGTCCATCAGGAGACCAACCATGAACAAGACCCTCGCCCTCTTCGCCGCCGCCGCGACGCTCATCGTCGCCGGTACATCTTCAGCTCCGGTCGCTGAGGCCGGCGGTATGCGCCTCCACTTCGGCTACCCGCTGGGCTCGTTCGTGGCCCGCCCGTGCGGCAGCTGCGGCGGCTCGTACGGTCACCATGAGTCCTATGACTACCGCGCCGCCCAGCGTCGTGCCGCCGCCCGCGCCGAAGCCCGCCGCGAGGCGATCGAGGAAGCGCGCCGCGAGAAGGCCGCCGAGGCCCGCCGCGAGGCGATCGCAGAAGCCCGTCGTGAGAAGGCCGCCGAGACCCGCCGCGAAGCCATCGAGGAAGCACGTCGCGAAAAGGCTGCCGAGGCCCGCCGCGAAGCGCGCCTGCGCAGAGAGCGCGAGGAAAAGAAGGTCGCCAAGGCTGACGCGGAAACACCCGCTTCTGTCGTCGCCGCGCCAGCCGCTCAGCCCGAAGTGACCGTCGGCGAGCCCAAGGTGATCGTCAATGACAAGGCAGCAGACAAGCCGGCGGACAAGGCCACGAACAGGGTCGCCGTTGCTCCGGATGCGCCAGTTGCCGCGCCTGCGACGACGCCAGCGGCCGCCAAGCCCGCTCCGGCCACCGTCATCAACAAGGCCGATGCTCCGGCAAAGCCTCTCGACTGCAAGAAGTTCGTGCCGAGCGCCGGCCTCACCATCACGGTGCCCTGCCAGTAACCAACTTGAACACCGGCCGGCCGCAACACGCGAGCCGGCCGGACCACGTCGGGCACCAAGCCAATGAGCTGTTCTTGACCATTGCGCGACATCGCCGATTGCGCGCCAACACCGAAACTTTCATGCTGGAGGCCTGCAATCCGCAGGCGGGAGACGGACGACATGAGCGAGACCGATAAGACCGCCAATGAGGTGCTGATGGCGGAGCTGGCCGCGGCCGCAGGAGCCGGCGGTGACCTCAAGCGCGCCATCCGCATGGCGCCCAAGCTCGCCTACCGCAACCTGTTCCACGATCGCCTGAGCCTGATCGTCACGCTGACCGGTATCGTCTTCTCGGTCGTGCTGGTGGCGGTCCAGTGCGGGCTCTATCTGGGCTCGGAACGCACCATTGCCCGCGTCATCGATCAAACCCAGGGTCAGATCTGGATCGTGCCGCTCGGCACCAAGAGTTTCGATGACCCCTCGCAGATGAACGGCCAGGAAAAGTATGCGTCTCTGTCGGTTCCCGGCGTCGAAAGCGTGGAGAACCTGCTGGTTGGCTTCTCCAAGTGGCGCAAGCCCGCCGGCGGCACCACCACCATTCTGCTGGTCGGCTCGGATTGGGCTGACGGCGGCCTCGCGCCCTGGAACATCATCGAGGGCGAGTTGAACGACCTGCAGGCCCCCTTCACCGTGTCGGTCGACAAGAGCTACTTCAAGGATCTAGGCATCGGCGCAATCGACGACATCGCCGAGATCAATGGCAGCAAGATTCGTGTCGCCGCCGTCAACAAAGGCATCCGCTCTTTCACCACGCTGCCTTACGTGTTCACCAAGCGTGAGACGGCGTTGAGTCTGCTTGGCGCCGGTGCGCAGGAAGCGTCCTATACGCTCGTCACCGTCGCTGCCGGCGCCGACGTCGAGCAGGTGCGCGATGAACTGCAGCGCCGCTTGCCCGACGCGGAGGTTCTCTTGCGTGGCGAATTCCGCAAGCGCAGCCTGAACTACTGGCTGTTCCAGACCGGTGCCGGCGCGGCCCTCATTGCCGGGGCACTCTTGGGCCTGATCGTCGGCGTGGTCATCGTTGCCCAGACGCTCTATTCCAGCACCAAGGATCACTTGAACGAGTTCGCCACCTTGCGCGCGCTGGGTGCCTCGGGCAGCTACATCCACCAGGTGATCCTGATGCAGGCGATGATCAGCGCGCTGATCGGCTACTCGATCGGCTTGGCCCTGTCGCTCTTGGTGATCTGGTCGTCGCGCGATACCACACTCAATATCGTCATGACGCCGGAGTTGGCGGCCCTGCTGTTCGCCGTCACCATCGGCATGTGCGCCATCGCCGCGGTATCCGCCATCTTCAAGGTGACCCGCATCGATCCGGCCGGTGTATTCAGCAGATAAGTGCAGGCCCGATCGAGGATAGCCCTTGCGTGTAGGTTAATGCACAGCGGTCGGACCAGTTCCGGCCGCTGCTTCGTTTGCCGTCCTCGTTCTGCGAGTTTGCCACGTCGAGCAATCGCCAAGCGGCCGACTTCGATTCGTTGCCTTACCCTTTACCGCGATCCGACCCGACCTGTCGCAATCGCGGCGCGTGCGCTAGTCTTGACGGATTGACGTGCCATTTCAGGCCCTTTGGGAAATTTCAGACATGTCTCCCTCGGAACAGCGCCAGCTGCCGCTTGCGGGCACTCTCCTGACCATAGCGATCCGCGACGGGCGGACCATTCAGGAGCGTGCGATGACACAAACGAACAAGCAGAATTCAGCGGCCAGTCCCGAGCTGCCGCCGATCCTTCAAGCCACGGGCATCACCAAGGTATTCGGCTCCGGCGACACCGAGATCAAGGTGCTGAAGGGCGTCGATATGCAATTGCGCCCGGGCGAGCTGACCTTGCTGATGGGGCCGTCCGGCTCCGGCAAGACGACTCTCCTTTCCATCCTCGGCTGCATCCTGTCGCCGACCGAAGGAGAGCTGGTCATCAACGGCCAGTCGACCAGGGGCCGCAACGCGGAAGGTCTTGCCGACCTGCGTCGCACCGAGGTTGGCTTCGTCTTCCAGTCTTACAATCTTTTTCCGACGTTGACGGCCTTGGAGAACGTCATGCTGGCGCTCGACGTCCGCGCTTGCCGCGGCGATGCCGTCAGGCAGGCGGAAGCGGCGCTGCGGGCGGTCGGCCTCGGCCATCGTCTCAACGCCTATCCCAAAAAGCTGTCCGGTGGTGAAAAGCAGCGCGTCGCCATTGCCCGCGCGCTTGCCGGAACTCCTGCGGTCATTCTGGCCGACGAGCCGACCGCCGCGCTCGACAGTGAGAATGGTGCGGCCGTGATGGCATTGCTGTCCGAGGTCGCCAAGGATCCGACGCGCGCCGTGCTGGCCGTCACCCACGATCACCGCACGCTTGCCTACGCCGACCGCATCATCAGAATTGAGGACGGTCGCATCGTCGACCAGCGCCGCGCCGAGAACGGCTCTACGAAGGAAGGGGACATCCATGTCGCCGCAGCAGCCTAACAATGCATCGAATTCTTACGGGCGATCGGGCAGTGGTCCCGGCAAGCTGACCCTCAGCCTTCTTGCCGTCCTTGCACTGGCCGCAGCCGGCACCGCTGGCTACCTCGTCAGTGGCTCGAAGATCTTCGACGGCACCAAGTCCGCCCACAACGTCGCCAAGGCCGATGCCGCATCTCCCGCAGAAGTCAAGGCCGCAGCCCCGGCTGACAACGGGCGTTGGGTTGCCGCCGCCCCGGGTCGCGTCGAGCCGAAGGAAGGCCTGATCCGCATCGGCGCGCCCCAGGTCGGTCGCGTCTCCGAGGTGCTTGTCGCGGTCAACGACAAGATCGAGGAGGGCGAGCTTCTCACGCGCCTCGACGACGCCGAGTTCCGCGCCAAGCTTGCCGCTGCGGAGACCGAGACCGGATCGCGCCAGCGCGAGCGTGACAGTGCCAGCCTGGCCTCGTCGCGTACCGACGTGCGCAAGGCCGAGGACGAGCTCTACGATGCCGAGCGGGCAGTGACCGGTGCGCGCATCGAGCTCGACTCGATGTTGAAGGCGAAGCGCAAGGGCGAGGTCAACGCACGCGATGTGGACGACGCCCGCCGCCGTCTCGCCGACGCTCAGGCCCGACTGAAGAAGGATCGCGTCAGCTTGGCCAAGGCGCAGTCAAAGGCCAACATCGGCGAGCCGAGCCGGATCGAATCGGCCTTGAGTGCGGCCAGGTCGGAAGTGGCGATTGCCGATGCGATGCTCGACAAGACGCGTATTCGCGCGCCACGCTCAGGCACCGTGCTTGAGCTCAACGCCAAGGACGGAGAGATCGTCGCCCCCTCGCCCGACACGCCGCTGATCGTCATCGGTGACTTGTCCGCCTTGCGCGTCAAGACCGAGGTCAGCGAGGCCGATGTCTCCAAGATCAAGGTTGGCCAGAGGGCTTACGTAAAGACGATCGCTTTCCCGGGGCAGGAGTTCAAGGGCAAGGTTTCCGAGATCTCGCCGTTGCTCGCCGCGCCCAGGCTGAGCGGTCGCGGACCGCGCCGGCCCACCGATGTCGACGTTCTCGAGGTGACGATCGATCTCGAAGGCCAGACGGCATTGCGTCCGGGAATGCGTGTCGACGCCTTCTTCCTTCAGAACTGAGGCTCGCAACAGAATCGAAGGGTGATACAACCCTCTCTCACGACGAGCACAGAAAACAAAATGACCGGCCCGCTGGGCCGGTCATTCGCATTTGCAGGCGGCAGAATCTTAATGCCGCGTCGATGCCGTTGGCGGCGGGTTGTCGCCAGCGGCGATGCTGGCCAGATGCGGGTCGATGGCGTCTGCCGCCACGTTGCCCGGTTCGTCCGTCACCACCGGCGTCGCGCTGACCTTGCCCCACAGCCGCCTGAACGACAATTCGACGGATCGTGCCGTCTCGGTGCAGCCGTCGGCGTAACACTCGTAGGCATCGCGCTTGTCGGGCTCGCGCCGCATGCAGTCGCCGATCCAGGCGGTTGCGCCGTCGAGCCACAGTTGCTCGTGACACTCGAGAAGCCGCATGTCACTCAAGATCCGCAATTCAGCGTTGGGGGCTAGTTCGATGGGCCAGCCGCTGCCGGTGTCATGGCCGGACAGCAGGACAACCGCCTTGATGCGCACGGCGCGGTTTGCAGCTTCCGCGATCGCGCTGGTGAGCGCACGAACGACCGGACTATGGAGGGAGCGCGCGATCAGCAGGTAGGAGTGCTCGTTGATCTGTCCCTGCGCCGCCAATTCGGCGCGGGCGAGGTGACCCAATATGAATCGCTTCAGCTTGCCTTCCTTCTCCTCCTTCTTGATGACCGTAAAGGAAGGGAGAGTTTTGAAGCGCATATTGTCACCCTCTTGAGCACTGATCGGCGCTGAGCCGACCGCACTTTTCTGCTTGGCTTTCCTTCTCATTGTGGACCGACGACGGTTAAGCAAGGGTTGCTACGAGACTCAATTTGGAATGAACGCAACTGCACAGGGGCTACTCCTAACGAATGGTTTACTCGGCGGCCGGAGGCCGGAACCGCCGGGTGATGTCCTCCACGTGGATTTCGATATCCGGCTCATCGTACAAAGGCTCGGGATCATCTTCGTCGAAGTCCGGATCGGCTTCGGATAGAGCCTCGTTGGCGTCCGGCAGCGTCTGAATGCCGGCCAGCGCTATTGCTGGCGCAACATTGGCCGCAACGGTTAAGGCGGGTGTGGTCTTGACTGACTTCGATACGCCTTCAAGCAAGTCCAGATCCCCGCGAAGCAGTGCGTCCGGTATTCGGGCTTCGCTCGCCGGCAACGTGAATTCTGCGCTCTCACGCCTCAGGATGACGCCGATCCGAGGCCCGGCAACCCGCGCATCGGCGGGCGTAGCCGCGGTGGCAGCAGTGGTGGGCTCAGGATTGGCGCGCATGACAGCTCCCGCGCCATCCGCGGCGGGATCTGCAACCATCGGGACCGACGCGGTCGCAGTGGGAGTCTCCGGCCCACCGCCGGGTATCGCAAACAGCACGACCTCGCCAGCCGGATGTTCCGATGCGCTTTCGCCTTCCGTTTCGGCACTGCGATCCGCAGTGCGACGCCGTCTCGGTCGGTCGAGCACGCCGTCCTCGCCTCGCAGTGTCGGCAGCGCTGCCCGGTAGCGCTCTGCGGCGATCTCGCGTGAGGCTCGTGCCGCATAAGGCCCGTACTCCGCAACATTGACCGTTCCGGTTGCGCTGTTGCTCGGCGTCGGCTCGGACGCAGGAGATTGTGTCGCCTTTGCAGCAGCGCGCATCGCTGCACGTCTCGAAAGGAACCCGCCACGCCCGCTCCGGCTCACGGTCTCTGGCACTGCCGCAAGCTTGGTCTCGACCTGATCGGTCTTCTCCAGCTGAAGCTCGGGCTCCTTCTGGTCGTGCGAAACGATTGGATCGACTTGTAGCGTGTCGTTCGCCGGCGCCAGTGTCGGCTCGTACTTGTTGAACAACTGCTCTTCCAGACGCCGCTTCTTCTTCTCCGCCTCGACCCGCCGGGCAGCGCCCATCACCGCACCCAGGATGATCTCCGACCAGGCGCCATCGCGGAACCTGTAAACGCGGAACGCATCGGCGTGAGCGAACTTGCTGCCCTGGCGCAACAGCTTCTTTTTCACGGCGCGCGTTGTCAGCAGCGGCGAGTAGACGCGGGTGAAGATCCGCTCTTTCTCGAAGCTCGTGAACAGGTTCGCGAGAAGGTGCGCCTCCAGCCGCAGATCCTGGATGTCCTCCGTCGAATAGGCCTTCGTGTAGGGTCCGCTGGGCTTGTAGGGCGCATCGAGCGGCACGGCGACGTAGTAGGCGCCGTGGAAATCGAACACGACGTGACGGAACACCTCGAAGTTCTGCCGGATCTCGTCGTCGCGATGGATCTCGTTGAAGCGCGACAGGATCTGGATGATCGGACCGCGTTCCGCGGCGCGCATCTTCGGCACCAGACCATGCAGTCGGTTCATCGGCCGTCCCATCGAGACAAGCAGCAGGCAAAGATCGACGAACACGGCGATGGCGAGCGGAATGTAGTCGCGCTTCGACAGGCCGACCGCAGCCTCACTCGACAGGGCTCTGGATACGGCAGGTGTCGCCTCGACCGACTGCACGGCCTTCTTCTGCAGGTCGCGCAGTTCGTCGGCCGACGGCGGCAGCTTGAATGACAGCGCGCCGTAGAACGTCGTCGTCAACCGGCGGAAGGCTTCGATTGTCGCTTCGGAACCTTCGACCGCGGCAATCTTCGGCTTTTCCAGATTGGGCAACTGGTCGATCGCCCGAACGACGCCCTTCAGCGCCTGCTGCAGCTGCGGATCCGGGCACGCGAACGTGCCGCCATGGCTATCGGCGAACGAAGTCTTTTCCGACCGCTCGGCGAGATCCGCGCGCAACTGCTTGAGCTGCGGATCGGTGCGGAAGGCGTTGAAGCCGGTGACCGTGATGTCGAGCTTGCGGCCCAGCGACCGCATGAAATCATTGCGCGTTCCAGACGCCGCATCGACCGTCGACTTGTCGTCGCTGACAACCTTGGCGAGGTCGCCGTCGAGCGCGCCAAGCTCGCTCTTAATCCCATCCACACGGGTCTTGACGAAGTTGGCTGCGAATCCGAACCGCTGTGCATCCTCATCGCGCAGCTTCCGACGCGGTCCGTCGCCCGGCCGGCTGTTGGGGCACGAGGCACCCTTGACGCGCTCGAGCTCCGCCTTCTCCGTCGACAGCTGGTTGAGCTGATCGAGCGTTGTCGACAATTGCACCATGCGCGTTGATGCGCCATGCAAGGCTGATTGCACCTGTGTCACCGCCGATTCCGCTGAGCGCGAGGACTCCGAGCGGCTCTCGAGGACCTTCCAGTAGAAGCCGAAGCCGAAGCCGACCGAAATGAGCGTGAGAAAAACGTAGCCCGCGACATAGGCGAGCTTGGTGGCGGGCGGGATCGGCGCGAACATCTGGTCGAGAAGCCAGATGATCATCGTCATCAGCATGGCAACCGAGAAGCCGATGATGGCCTTGTGCATGAGCGGCAGATCGCCCATGTTGGCCTCGATCAATTCCAGCATGCCGATGTAGGTTGCGACCCACGACAAGGCACCAAGCCCGATCACTAAGACGAGCTTTTTCCAATCGCGCTTGGCTGCGGCCTCATCGGGCCAGTCGCCGTCGCCGCCGGACAAATCTATGTCGCGTGATCGCGTGCTGGCAGTTTGCAGGCGGGAATCGTGGTGGGAATACGCCATGGGACGACCTGACTCTGCCGTGCAATCGCATGTATTATTTGGGCTCTACGAGCCTGAACTCATCGCCTATTCCAGCAACATGTGCGGCAATCTTGTTTCTGACGACCGATCTGCCCCGGTCATTTGTGATCCGCCACCACGGGTAGCGATCGTTCATGTCGTCAGTGGGGCGTGCGTGTGGCCCAACCGCGACGTGCCAATGTTGCTGTGGATGAAGTGCGATGGTGTGCAATGTCAAATGTATATCGAAGTGTGCAAACACAAGGACATGTCGTGCGCGCACAGCACGGCAGCGGCAGTGCATCATTGCACTGAAAGCGAGCGCTGCACGAGGTCGGCAGGAGTTTGTGCGCCGCGTTTCACAGGCGAACCCGTGGCAACTTTCTCCGACTTCACAATAGTCGAAGCGACCGGCGCTGTGGCCGGCGGAGGCGACGGCGGCGGCGGTGGCAGCAACCGCGGAGCGGGGTTTGCTTTCGCATGTTGCTCCAGTTCTCCGAGCAACACTTCGGCAAGCGGCGTGATGTCGGCCCCATGCAGCTTTCGCGCGAACGGCTCGCGCACCGAACCGGTGCCGACCACGACGACATACGAATAGGCTGCACCATTAACGAACTGCAGACCTCCCGTGATCCAGGTATCGACGCTGGCATCGGCATCCTGCGTCACCTGCGTGCCCGTCTTTGCAAAGTGCAGCCGCAAGTTGGCTTTGCGGGCCGCGCACCAGTGCGACAGGGACTTCAGCGTTCCGTGCGACGTCTTGTGGGCGGAGTAGCACAGCGGCGCAGACAGCAAGGTTTGAATGAGACCGGTCGCCCCGCGCCTGATCACTTGGCGCGGACGGATCCTGTCCGGCTCCGCTGGTACGGCGTTCGCCGGTATGTCGCGCGTCGTGTGGTCATAGGTCTTGATCAGAGTGGGGTCGTGAATGAGCTGGCCGTGCTGGCCGACGAGTGCCGACAGGATCAGGCTCGACATGCGATGCACGCGGCGCGGAGAGCCTGTTATCTGGCCAAGCACCACAGCCGTAGATGGCGGCGTGCCTTCGCCGTTCGGCCCCGCTGGCGGCATCGTGAAGCCGAACTGGTCGATGAGCGTCTTGATGCGCGCCTGTCCGATGCGCGCCGTGCGATTTCCGACCGGGTTGTTGAGCGAACAGGCGAATGCGACAATCGCCGGACGGCCGTGGCGCTGCCCACCGCCGTGGCTGCACGTTTCCAGCCCCGAAGCCGGCGCGTCGGTGTCGAGATAAAGACTGTGCGGCGTGTCGGTGAGCTGGTTGGCGATCGCAACTGCAGCCAGAATCTTGCCGGTCGATGCGATCATGCGCGGTTCGCGCTTTGAGTCATAGATGCCGGTCGTCTCGCTACGTGCCGAGATCGAGCCGAAGTAGGCCGCGGTCTCGCCGGTCTCGAAATAGCGCACGATTTCGCCGTTGGCGTTGGCGGCAACCAGGATGATGTTGGGTAGCTGTCCAGCAGCACCGGACTTCGCGGGATCGAGCACGTAGCCAGGTGCAAGCTTCGCCGACACTTTCGACTGCAACGTCGCCAATGCAGCATCGACCTTGGCATGGAAGGCGAGATTTTCCGCCGCATCGAACGTGGTCGTGACGCCGCGCACATAATCGCGCCAGCCAAATCCGAAGCGCTGCTTCATCTCCTCGCGCAGTCCGAACCGCGCTGCCGGCAGCAGCACGTTCGCGCGGATCGCGGGGTTGGCTTGTGCACGCCGCGCAAGGTCGGGCGAATAGGTGTCGAGTGCCTGCTGCAGTCGGGGCTTGACATGCGGATCGGGTGGTCCACCGGCAAGCTTGACGAGGTCGAACAGGACCTGCTTTTGCATATCCGGATCGCGCACCAGCTTTTCCGCGCAGGTCCGTGCCCTCACCTCGGTGATGTAGCGCCAGCGGTCGAGCCGCACCTCGTTGAGACGCTCCGAACCCTCCAGCAGGATGATCGGCTTGTTGACGGCGGAGGCGAGCACGAACTGCTCGGCAACCGAAAGATCCTTCGCCTCCTTGCCGAACACGATACGGCTCGTCACCTCGACGCCATGCAAGGGTGCGCCGCCGGTTCGCTGCGCCAGCCACAGATGATTGGCCGCCCACGACTTGAGCGGCCAGTCGTCGCCCTTCGTGGTCAGCGTCTGGTAGATGACGGGAGCGAGCCACCATTCCGCCAGCTTTCGCTTCAGCTTTTCCAGCGCGCCTTCATTATCGCGCGGAGGTGTCTTGTAGATGACGCGGGCCAGCTGCATCGGCAGTGTCGAGCCGCCGATGCCCAGACTTGGCCGTTTCAATGCGATCGAACGCTTCAGAGTCGAATACGGGATCTTGAGCACGCCCGTCAGATCGATGCCGAACGGGTTGAGCAGCCCGCCCGAATGGCGGTCCTCGTGATAGAGGAGGCATTGCCAGTAGTTCTCCGGCACTTCGCGCACAGGGATCGACTTGTGGTCGGGGTTTGCCGTGTAGCCACCCAGTTCGATGGCCGCGTCCGTGTAGTTGACGTCGCGCTGGCTGTCGAGCCGCGCATCGAACGTGCCGACGAAGCTGCCGCGGCTGTCGTAGATGGCGGTAGCGAGCCAGCGCTCGGCGTCGTAGCGCAGCTTGTCGGCCATGTAGGTGCTGCCCGCCAGTCCGCGGATCGGCGCCACGACGTAGACCAGCAAAAACGCGAATATCACATAGAGGATGGCCGCACTCGCCACGTGGCGCAGTGGACCAAGGCGGGGATTGAATGCGACCCAGTCGGTGAGAAAACGCACCGCGCGCACCGGCAGCGTGACGATGATCTCGATGATGCGCGTGATGAGGCGGAAGAGTGCGAGCATGAAAACGCCGGACCGGACGCAGGAAATGTCGATGCAACTCGCGGTGGCGCGAACGCGGCCGCAGCAGTGCTGTCAACTCGCTAGTGGGATTTTGTGGCGCGGCAGCGACTCGAAGGTGGCAATCCCGCGATCATCACGCCTCCAGGATTCCAAACTCCGTAAATGGAATGAAGGCAACCTTCTCGCCAGGCGCCACGCTCGCCACGTCTTCGCCGATCTCGATGAGCCCCTGTGCCGCGCGCAGCCCGGCGATCAGTCCCGAGCCGTCACGCGGATATTTTTCGACACGCAGGTCCGCGCCATTGCCGCGCAGGATGCCGCGCAGGAATTCGCGCCGCCCGGTCTTGCGGTTTGGGATTTCAAAAGCGGCCGGCAGCATGAAGCGGCGCGGCTCGGGCCATATCCCGCCACCCATGCGGCGCAGCATTGGATAGACGTACATCAGGAAGCACACGAACACTGCGACCGGGTTGCCGGGCAGCCCGACCATCAGCGCATCGCCGATCTGCCCGAACATCAGCGGTCGCCCAGGCTTTATCGCGAGCTGCCACATGTGCCGCTTTCCAAGCGCATCGAGCGCCGACAGGATGTGATCTTCCTCGCCGCGGCTGGCGCCTCCCGATGTCAGGATCAGGTCGAACCGCGCCGCCGCGTCGCCAAGCCGCCGCTGGATCTCTTCGGCATCGTCGGGCCAAACGCCAAGGTCCGTGACGTGGGCACCTGCCGCTCGCGCCAGCGCGGTCAGCATCGGCGCATTGGCGTCGAACACCTCGCCCTCTTGCAGGGCACGGCTGCCGGCCCGGATGACTTCGTCGCCGGTTGAAACGATCGCCGTTCGCACCCGCCCGCGGCACAGAACCTCCGCAAGCCCGATCGACGCCAATGCCGCGGCATCCTGCGGACGGATGAGTGCGCCAGCCTCAAACAGCGTTTCGCCCGCCGCCACGTCTTCGCCGGCGCGGCGCACGTTCGCACCCGTCTTCAGGCCGGCAGGGATCGTCACATGCGTCGGTTCGCCTCCGTCGCTCACCGTCTCGGTGGTGCAGTCCTCCTGCATGGCGACGGTATCGAACCCCGCCGGCAGAACCGCACCGGTAAAGATTCGAACTGCGGTGTCGGATGCCGCCGCAACGGCAACTGGCCGTCCGGCGGCCGCTCGCGCCGAGATGCGGAACCGGCCGCCTTTGTCGCGATCGTAACGCGAGGACGAAACGGCATAGCCGTCGACCGCAGAATTTGTATGCGCCGGGACCGGACGCACAGCGACGGCAGGCTTCGCCAGCACGCGCCCTGAAGCCTCGGCAATCGCCACCCGCTCCTGTCCCGTGACAGGCGCGATACGCTCGCGCAGGATCGCAATCGCATCGTCGTGGCGCAGCCGGTCCTTGTCGTGAAGGAAACAGTCGTCGAGAAGCTTTTTCGGCATGGCTCTTCTGAAGTCACGCATTGAGCGAGCGCGATGTGTCGACGCCCATGAGCAGCTTGGCGACTGCAACAGCGCTGGCTAGCACAGGGTCCTATCGGGCCTGTTTAGAGCATGTTTAGCTGAAGTGTGAGCGGTTCAGCGTGAATAACATGCTCAATTGAAGGAGATAGAGCGCGTGCGCACCACAATTGGAACTGGCCGCACGCACGGTGTCAGGTTCGAACCAAGACCATCGTGAAACGACAACGGCGCCTGTCGGTTGAACCGAAGGCGCCAGAGAAGAGTCTGCAAACGATACGACGACAGGCTCAAAATCTAGAGCCCCGGTCGAACACAATTGAGCGCTGCTCACATCGCGTTCATAAGAACAAAAAGACCAATGCCGACCGCTGGACCAAGCAGCGTAGCGAGCACCATCATGACGAACGACTTCGCAACCATAACACTACCCCGCAGACGCGACGCAATTAGGACTGGAAAAGCCCCCCCTTGCGCAGCTCGCCGGTCCCTCTACCTTCCGACGAACTCGAGAGTCACTTTATAGCAAACGGCAATAACGCACACGCACGAAATGCAATTTTGGCGCGTATCGGTTCGCGCCTGCGAAATCGGCCCGTTGAATGCCGTAATCCTGTCAATAGCCCAAGATTATTTTATACATATTTTCAATGGGATAAATCGGCGAGGGACGGCCGAAAAGCGGCTTGGAAATCCCGTTCGCTCCCGCAAAAACCAACCGTCATCGGCTGTTTGCCGACCGGATTTTCATCGGCGTTGCATGTGGGACACGGGGGCTTCGGATAAAAACCCAAGGTAGAAGCCAGCTCTCGCGTCACCTGCGGTCGAACAACCTGAGCTGCTTCTCATCCTGTCCGCGCGTCTCGGCCGCCAGCTGCTCGATGCGGTCGAACGGCACCTGGTCGGCCAGAATGAGTGACCGCTGCGCTTTCATCGCGCGCACGTAGCCCTCTTGCACGAGATGGAATTCGCCGACCGTCTGGTGCGGCAGCACTGCCGCCGGGTCGAGTCCCGACTCCGACTGGAACGCAGCCTTCAGCTTCCTCAGTGCCGTGTCCTCACGTACGCGCCCGATGAACCAACTCGTGATCTGGTCGCGGCTCTTGTAGTCGAGATCGCCTGGCGACTGCGTCGCCAGCATCAGGCCGAGGCCGGCCGAGCGTGCACGCTTGAGCAGGCTCTGCAGCGGCTCTGCCGTCGCCGGCTTGGCGTTGGCGGGGATGTAAAGGTCCGCCTCGTCGAACATGACGACGGCCTGCAGGTCGTCGTTCGGATTGCGCTGGCAGAAGCGCAGCGCCTCCGACAGGAACTGCGACACCCAGAACAAGATGTTCTCGTTGTCGCCGAGGAATCCTGTGTAGATGATCGACAGCCGCGTGCGGCCTTCGCGCGCGTGCTGGCCAAGACCCAGGAAGCGCTCCATCGACATGGTCTCGCCGCCGATCTCGAACAGCGCGGCGTTGCGGTGCCTGAGCGAGTCGAGCTGCGCGACGAGATCGCGTCTGAGCTTGCCCGACGGATCCATGCGCTGCGTCAGATCGCTGAGCTCGGGATCCTCGTCCTCCAGCAGATGGATGAGATCGGCAAGCGTCACCTCGCGGCTGTGACGCGAACCCAGGATGCGCAGCGCCACCGACAGCGTGCCCGACTGCTTCTGGTGCGTCGCCGAGTTCTTCAGATGCAGCATGTCGCCGAGCGCGGCGGCCGAAAGGTTGGCGAGCAGCTGCTGCTCGTGCTCGGGCAATTCGTTGATGCCGTTGGGCAGCAGCGTGATGGAGATCGGCCGGCCGGATGCGCGTCCAGGCGTGTAGACCGCCACGTCGATGGCATCGGCAAGCTTCTCGCGCTGCGCCCGCCGCTGCGCGTCATCGTCGTCGTCCGCCCGCCAGACCTCCGGATTGGCATAGCTGCAAAGATCGCCTTTGCGGTCGATCAGAACAGCGGGGATGCCACGCTGCAGGAGCTGCTCGATCAATGAAAGCGCCAGCGTCGTCTTGCCCGAGCCGGAGCCGCCCAGCACCGCCGCATGCCGCTTCATCACGCTCGGGTTGAGCGTCACCGGCCGGCGGCGCCCGATCAGCTCGCGGCCCGCAAAGATGGAGCCGCTGGCGATGCCATTCTCGTCGAGGATCACCGACAGCGGCAGCTCGTCGACATCGTTGCCGGCCGATGCTCCATTCGAGCCGGAGCCGCTCTGGTTCCACATCTCCGAATAGAAGTCGGCGACGTTGGCATCGATGGCGCCACCGCCGTCGAAGGCTGTCGCGTAGCCTGTCGCCGCAGGGCTCGCCTCTTGCCACGACGACGTCGAGGGCTGCTGCGCGACGGCCGGTGTGGTGGCGCGTGCATCGGGATTGCCGTTGATGACGCGCGGCAGCAGACGTCCCAGCAGGTCGAGGCGCAACAGCTGGATGATGACGATCAGGTTGGACAACAGCTTCGCCTCGGCGAACCAATTGCCGAACCCCGGATCGTTCTTGTGGTGCGCATGGAACTCGCGCACCGTCATCATGCGTTCCCATTCGGCGATCGGCACGGTGAGCGCGCGTCCGCCGCCTTCGCGGAACTTGCGCATGGATTGCGCCGCCTGGCTCTTGGTGTTCGGCGGATAGTCCGAAGCCCTGAGGATGAAACAGCTCTTGCCGCCCATCGAGGCGAGCGCCGTATCGAGCTGCCGCTTGAACACGCCACCCTGGATCTTGCGATTGCACAGGAACACGCGCGCTTCTGCCGAAAGCCCGTTGCGCTGGCGGATCGTCAGTTCCATCGTCGGCAGGTCGTCGGCGATCTCCAGCCGCTTGGTGACGACGTCGACGGCCCCGCTCCATTCGCCAGCCGCAATGTTGAGTGCGGCGGCAAGCACGTCCATCAGCTCGTTGTCGTCAGAAGGGATCTCGGCTTCCGACGAATTGTGGAACCGCTCCCACATCTCCCGGTAGTCGACCTCGATCAGCGGGATCGGCGCGGGTTTCGGCTCCGGCTTGCCGAAGCCGAGTGCAGCCGCCAGCGTTGAAACAAAAGCCGGCCGCCGATCGGGTTCGGCAGCTGCACGCTCATCATGTTCGTCCTCGCTGGGAGCGGTCTCCGCACGCAACCGGTTCTGCGCGTGCTCGAGCAGTCGCCGCGTCGACAGGCCGGAGAACTCCTCGAAGAACTCCGGACCAAAATAGGCCGACGGATCCGAATAGATGACCGCATCGCTATTCTGCTCGGCTTCATAGGCGAGCCGCCGCGCAATGATCAAACGCGCTTCTTCCGCAGTGCGGCTCTCGTAAAGCGCTACAGGGCCGGATTTCTCGATGCGGTCCTTGTAGGACTGCGCCAGGGGTTCGCGCACCTGCGCATAGAAGTCGTCGAGGCAGGAGATGACGACGATCGCCGTCGGCACGCGATTGGCGATCTGGATGAGATCGCGCACGGCCCGCTGGAAGCGTTCCTCCGCGTCGTCGAAGAAGCGCAGATCCTCGACCTGGTCGATCGAGAACACCAGCGCCGCCCCGTCGACCGCCCACATCAGCCGGCCGATGCCTTCGATGAGGTCGAAGGCACGGCCGTCGCCGACATTGGGGTCGAGCGCCGCTACCGATTGCAGCGAAAGCTCGTTGAGCGGTCGGCACTGCAGGTATTGTCTCACGCGCTGCTCGATGCGCGGATCATGCCGCTCCAGGTAGAGCAGCGAACGAATGATGTTGATGTCGATGTTCTCATCGGCGAACCGCGGCGCAGCAACGATGCTGTCGGCCAGATCGTGCACCAGCCGCGCGAGCGCGCGATCCTCGAGCGTATCCTCGCGCAGCTTCTCGATGTCCGAGGTCGCGATCTCGCTCGCCCCCTCGATCAGCTTGCGGGTGAGCCGCGCCAGCGCGCTCTCGCCGCCGCCATCGGGATCATAAGGACGCTCGAGCGAGGCGATGAGCCGCCTCAGGTAGTAGTCGGCATAGTTGGCGACATCGGGCGACATCTGCGCATAGCCCAGATAGGCCTTGCCGGTGCGGTGCGCGCCGGTCCGAAGCGCGCGGATGAGGTGCGTCTTGCCGGCGCCCGACTGGCCGTGAAACAACAGGATGCGTGCTTGCGAATCAGGGCTCTTCTTGCGCCGGCCGCCGCCGCTGCTGCCGGTGATGGCCTCGAGTAGATCGAAGAATTTCCGCCGCGCCTTGACATGCACCTCCTCCACGTCGACAGGGTCGGCGCGCCAGATGTCGTCCTCCCAGGTGATGGAGTGCTCGAAGGCCTTTGACAGCTTGTCGGGTGCGACAGCAGCCTTGAGAGCTTCCTGATGCATCACGTGTTCATTCTCCGAAACGCTCGATCGTCACTCGGGGCTAGGCACCAACTTGCCGACCCGATTGCAGGCACGCTCTGCGTGGCAGCGGCGTCACTCCGACACGGAACTCGTCGAACAGAAACGTCTGGGCCGGACGCGCCGCGTCCACCCGCTTGTCCTAATCCTCGACGCGCACGAAATGCCAAACGGTATTCATGTAACTGATGGCCGAGTCCTGAACGTCTTTGATGTTGTTCTTGTTCTTCAGGTCGGCACTGGCCAGCGACAGCCGGCCGGCGCGATGCGCCTCCACCAGCATGCACTTGAACTCGATGTCGCTCAGCCTCCACTCGGGCCGTCCGTCGCGAATCGACGGCCACACCTGAGAAATAAACGCCTTGCGGTTGCCTGGCCAGCCCTCAGCGACAGGCATCGCACAACGGCGAACCTCGCTTGCGAATTCATCGAGGTCCGGCCGCACGAGTGGCGGTGGCCCATCCGCAGGGGTCGCGTCATTGGCGGCGTCGGGTGGTTTGACGTCACTGGCAGATGCAACGCGCCGCCGCGGCGCTTGTGGTGCACGCAACTCGTTGCGCGGTGCGGCGCCTCCGTCCAGCAACTCGGAGATGAACCGCTTCATGATGGCAGCGCGCAGCACGTCGAGCGTCGGCTGGGCGGCGTTGACCTGCTCGGCTGCCAACGCGGCGATGAGTCGGCTGTCGGAGCCGAACTCGCGCGGCCGCCGCGACAGCTGCGCGGCGAGTGCCCGGCCGGCCTTAGGCGAAAGCCCGGTACCGGCGCCGAGTCCGCTCTTGATCTTGTTGCCGAACGCCCGCTCGAGTGCCACCAGAGCCAGTTCTCCGCGCAGCCGCGCCGGGGTCGACTTCAGTCGCCGTGGCAGCCCGAACGCCTGGCTCACCACAAGCGCACGCAAGCCTTCCGGAGTGCTTAGCGCCTTCAACTTCGGCGTGCTCTCCGCTTCCAGACCAAGTGCCCGCGCGATCAGCTGGCAATCGCGCACCTCCGGCCACGGCCCCAGCGATACGTTCTGCCGTAGCGCCAGATACTCGCCGGCCCGCAGCAAGCCTTTCGCGGATGCCGTGAACCGCCCGCGCTTTTCGTCGGCAAGGCCCTGATTGACGAGTTCGCCCAGTGCGATCTCGGCGGTCTGGCGCCACTCTCCTGGCGACAGCCGGTGCGCCACGAAAAACGACAGATCCCGAATCGCCTCCGCGCGCGTTGCTCCTCCCTCCGCCGCAAGCCGCACCAGCACCAGATCCTGCAATGCGGTATAGGGCGCCGGAGCTGATGGGCTCGCGCTGGGCGGTCGAACAAGATCGCTGATCAAGCCTGGCATGGTGGAAGGTCTCCGCGACGCACGCGCACACACCATCGTCCGCGGCCCGAGGCAGCGGCAGAGGCCGCACAGTGAAGGGTGCCGGACGCGAGAATCACCGGGAAAGTAGAGGGCCAGTCTGGAAGATCGAATTGAGCGATGGAAGTGCCTTGCAGCACCAACTCACGGGTTTTCCATGAGCCTGATCCGCATATTGGACGGCGTGTGTCCTCGTTTCGCCCAGCTGACGTCAAATTGGCGTCACCTTGTTCGGGCCGAATCCGGGCCTGGAGCAATCCGAGGGAAATTTGTAGGACGATTACGGATTAACGCGCTGCCGGCTCTGGCAGGGCAGCCGCGTGTCTTGTGGCCACCGTTGAGCGTCGCGATCGCGCACGGTGAGCCGGAAGGCCGGGCAGATGTGAGTTGACCGACGTGTCAAGCAGCAGCGAGTAGAACAAGAGTTTGTCGGAAACACTCCATTTAGCATTAACGGCAAGTTAACGGGTTGGAGCGAAGATGTCTCGAGTAACCGCGCGTCTTTCTGCGGGAGTATCTGGAATGTATCGCGTCGTCCTCCTCGGCATATCTTGCGTGTCTCTGGCCGGTTGCGCACTCAACTCGAGCGCAATTACCTCCGGTTTCGCTGACAATCCCCCCTCGACAGCATCGCTCCCGTCCTCGGGCAGTAGTGGCCTGGGCCACTCGGCCAAGCAGGACGTGAAGGTTGCGCGCGTCGACGACAAGGCGCCCAAGGGCACCTTCGAGAAAGCGCCATCCGGTGCGCTCACCGACCGTGACTACAGCCGCACCGAACTTAATGTCGAGATGGCCCGCGACATCATCAACCAGTACCGCAAGGACAACGGCCTGAAGCCGCTCGTCATCAACGCCGAGCTGACCGCGGCCGCCAAGGCGCATTCGCGCGACCTCTCAAAATGGGACCGCATCTCCCATTACGGTTCCGACGGTTCCAATCCGTGGGACCGCGTCAAGCGCGCTGGGTACAAGGCGCGCCTTGCCGCCGAGAACGTCGGCACCGGCCAGGTCAATTTCGACGAGGTCATGAAGGGCTGGAAGAACTCCCCCGGCCACAACAAGAACCTGCTGTTGGCCGATGCGCAGCAGATGGGCCTGGCGCTGGTCTATGATCCCAAGACCGAGTTCAAGAGCTTCTGGACGCTGGTGATCGGCTCGCAGATGTGAGCGGCGCGTGGTATCGCTCGTCGGTTTCAACTTTTCTCACTCTTTGGGCCTGCTTATTGCAGCCGCAATCCTCGGCGGTGCTGTAGGCCTATGGCGAGAGGGTGGGCGCGCGGCTGCGATTCTGTTGGCTCTCGGCGCTGTTAGCTTCCTAGGTACCTCCCTGTTCCCGCTGGCCGGTGGCTGGCTCGACCATATCGAATTTCCCACGAGATTTCAGACCTACACGATGCGGGCCCCGGATGGGGGGCGGTATTCGGCGATTCAGGGATATGGGCGTGTGCAGCGCTACTCATCACGCGGCGAATTCCAGAACGGCTGGTTCGTCGACAGTGCAGGCGGCATCCTCCGCCTGGGACTATCGAAGGATGGTCATGTGGTCGCGTTCTCTGCGCGCCAAAAGAAGGCAGAAGTATTCAACCCAGAGGGAAATTCAGTTCACGCTCCAGTCCCATTCCAATGGCGTCGCAACGCTCTCGATACGACTGTGATCTTGCAGGGTGACGTGGAGATTGATGGCATCGAGTTGGTCAACGTGCAAATTGCCGATAATCCTACGCCAAGCTGGCTCATGCTCCCGATTTGGCATCCCCTCGCTGGATGGCTGCTGATCGTCGCCGCGTTCGTGCTTAGGTGGCTTGCTCGAAAGCAAAGTGTGAGCTGAAGCTCACTTCCGCCCGACGTTGCGCCAGATACCAATTTCGATGTCGAGCCGCCGCCGCACCACCACGTAGTTCATCAAGGCCGCCAGCATCAGCGAAATCGCCGTCGCGCTGGCCGCGCCGAGCATTCCGAAATGCGGCACCAGTGCAAAATTCAGCGCGATGTTGAGCAGTGCGGTCAGGCTGAGCACGGCCGCGCACAAGGCCTGCTCGCCCAGCATGTTGAGCAGGAACTCCGCCGGTCCCATCGCCGATCGGAACAGGAAGCCCAGCACCAGCACGAACATCACCGGATAGCCCACCGTGAAGTTCGGGCCGAACAGCCATAGCAGCGGCTTGCCGAGCGCCAGGATGATCACCGCACAGGCGAGCGACGGCCAGAACGTCCAGTTCACCGCATCGCGCACGAATGCCTTCAAGCCCTCGCGATCGCCGCGCGCGTTGAGTGACGCGAACCGAGTGGCGACCGCGCTGCCCACCGCATAGTGCACGAACATGATCAGGCTCATGGTCTTGGCGGCGGCAAAGTAGACGCCGACCTCGGTCGGGCTCAAGAACCGAGAGATGACGAGCACGTCGGTATTCTGCAGCACCAGGTCGGCGGCGATGATCATCAGCAGCGGCGCCGAGGTCTTGAGCCAGAAGCCGAAGTCGTATTCGCGCCCACCATGCTCGATCGTGGCAGCCAGCCGCCGGTTGACGAGCAACGTCTGCACGATGGCAGCAACCCAAGTAGCAAGGATTGCCGCGCCGGCCGCTGTCGTCGCCTGCATCGGCAGCCCCGCCGCGTGTGCCACCGCCATTGCCGCCAGCAGCAACAGCGGTCTCAGCACATAGGGCGGAATGAGTGCGGCCCCCATCCACGCATGGCCGCGGCCTATGCCGTCCTGGATGTCGGTCAGCGCCAACATCGGCACGCACACGAGTGCCAGATAGAGCGGCAGGACGAAGTGGTTCTCGATGTGGGGCTGAAGCAGCCAGATGCCCGCAATGCCCGCAGCGGCAATCACTGTGCCCACCACCAGCGCCATCAACCGGCTGCCGCAAACAAGCCCGCGCAGCAGCGCCAGCTGACTTGTCTCGCGATACTCGGGAATGAGCCGGATGACGGCGAGATTGAGCCCAAGGTGCGAAAGCCCGCCGAGCACCAGCACCCACGTCCAAACGAACACGTAGATGCCGTACTCGAACCCGCCCATCCAGCGCGCCAGCACGATCTGCGACAGATAGAGCAGTCCTGCACTTGCAATGCGCACGGCAAACGCCATGAGCGCGTCGCGTTGCGTCCGCGTCGTGTCGTTGTCGCCCCTGAGAATGACGACGACGGCGGCAATGGCACCGACGAACGGATTGCCTATCGGCCGCGGCTGAAGATCAACCACCCGCCGTGCTGATGTGCCTTGCCCCATGTCGTTCAGTCTCGTTCGAACCCTGCCTCGTCACTGCCGGCGCGCGCCATGTGCTAAAGATCCTTGACCCGTACCCGTTCTCGCTGCCGGACGAGCTCGGCAACCCCGGCCCAGGCCCAGGACCGGCCGGCGTCGCCACGTTCCGAATGGACGCTGGCGAAGAACTCCGCCACCTCGGCGGCAAGAAGCCCGTGCCGCCCTTCCAGAGTCTGTGCCATGAACTCGACATCACGCGGCGTCGGGGTCGCGTCATCGTCCGGATACCAGCCGGCTGCCATCACATTTGCCTCAAACCGATGTTTAACAGCGCCTAGGCAAGCAAGTTCGGCGCCATCACCGAATGCGCCATGTTGGAACGCTGATCGGGATTAACGCCCTGCCGAAAGGGCAGTCCCTGGCTTGGCGGGCGGCTTAGGTCTTTCAACGTGCGGTTCCGGTACAAAATGCTGGCGCCACTATCTCGCCCAACCAGTGAAGTGCTAATCTGCTGCAGCCGGAGGCATTGGTTGCCACCAATGAGAAACCGATGATGGATCTGCATACCCGGCAGCCCGCGGTCTGCTTCGAGCGCCTTCGTTCCCGGCGCAGGTTGGCGAGCTTTCGCTATTTGCATGCCCAATCGAGTGGCCTGCCAGCCCTGAAGCTGCCGAGCCATCGCGCAACCGCGTTGCGGGGTCTGCTGGGTCTGGCCGTCCTGGCAGCACTGCTCTGGGCCGCGCCGGTTACAGCCGCCGACGACCGGCCAGGCTCGCGTAACGCGCCACAGGGCGAGGACCGGAACGGGCCGCCACGGGCCGCTCCCGAGTCACCACCCCCGCATGACGACGAGCCTCATGACGATGAGGAAACGCCATCTGAAGGTGACGAGCGGGCTGATCCGCCGCGCGGCGGTGGCTGCCCCTACCGGGGCCAGCAGCTCGAGCTCATCGTTTGATTGCCGCACAAAGGCAGACCTGAGCGTCGCGCTCTGCCATGAGTTCAGCACGGGCACGAGTTGATGGCGTTCGCGATTCTATCAGAAGCGAACAAGCTCTGGGTCCGTCGCCGTTGTGATCAATTGCTGGCCGCGGCTGCAGACGAAGCGGGCTTATGCGTCGCGGTGGCACTCGCCGCTGCCTTGGTCGTCGCGTGCGGCTTGGCGGCCTGCTGCTGCTGCGTCTTGTTTTGCGGCTTCGCCCGTTGCTTCAGTTTGCGCACCCGCGTCGCTGCGCGCGCGGCCTTGGCCGGACGATATCCGCATCCCCACGACTTGACGGTTTCGCGCATGCTGACGACCGACTTCGCATTCTCATCCAACGGCATGTTGTCGATGTCGGTCGGGTTGAAGAACGACTTCCAGCCGGCGTGCTGGAATCCGTGTTCCAGCAGGCTGCTGGCTCGCAGGCTGCGACCCTGGCTGGTTTGCTCGCCCAGCACCACGGCCATCAGCCGGGTTCCATCGCGGGTGGCGCTCGCCACGACATTGAAGCCGCTGTCGCAGATGAAACCGGTCTTGAGGCCGTCGGCGCCTTCAAGTGACTTTAACAACGTGTTGTGCGAGGCAAGCCGCCGCTTGCCGATCTGGAAATCGGACAGCGCCCAAAGTTCGGCATACTGCGGGAAATCACGCATGACAGCCCTGGACAGCTTCGCCAGGTCGCGCGCCGTGGTGACCTGGCCTTCCGCTGGCAGTCCGTTCGGATTGACGAAGCGGGTGCGCTGCATTCCGAGCCGATGCGCGGTTGTATTCATGCGATCGACGAAACCTTCGACATTTCCGCCGATCTTCTCTGCCAGCATGATGGCGACGTCGTTCGCCGATTTGACGATCAACGCCTTCAGCGCCAGATCGACGGACATTTCCGCGCCGACCGGCAGTCCGATCTTGCTCGGCGGCTCCTTGTTGGCCAGTTCCGAGGTGACGAGCTTGTCGTCCAGGGAAAGTTTGCCGTCGCGGATCGCTTCGAAAGCGACATACGCAGTCATGATCTTGGTGAGAGAGGCCGGATGCCAGAGGTTGTCGGCATCCTCGGCGTACAAGATCTTGCCCGATTGCGCCTCGAACAACAGCGCCGGCCCCGCGGCGGCCACCACAGGGTTGAGGACCATCAAGGCAAGGAGACCGCCCAAATATCGTCCAGCACGCATCAAATTTCCTCTGGCGAATGTTCTTGGGGCTTAACACAGGAGCGCTCGGGCGGGCAACGCTGCACGGCCGAACTTTTGTCTGTGTGGAACTTGTGCCGCACCATATGGCGCTGTGTGGCCGGAATTCCGCCTTTTGTACGCGTCGGACGAAGTCGCCGATTGCGTCGAGAACGCGCGCGAATTCAGTACCGTCTGCTGCTTGCAAGTCGAGATGACCCATGCGCAAGGCAACCTGTTTGCGTGTCTTGCACAAGTCCTTTGCTGAACACGGATCCGCCACCGCTGGCCGTGCTCGTCTGGCGGTGCCATCCCTGGTCGGCGTCGCCGTTGAACGCTTGGGAGCGCTCAATCGGATGCATCGCCAGACGTTTCATGTTCGCTGCAAACGCACCAGGTGAGCCGCAAGAGCTAAATCACCTGTTGATGGGTCGGGCAGTACCCGGGCGAGACGCTCGCGATCCGCTGTCTGGAATGCCACTCACCACTTGCAGTGCGACCCGTGCTTTCGGACATTGGCGGCACTGAGGATTGACGATGGCGCTGCGGGCGATGTGGAAGTAGAGGCGGCCAGTTGAGCCCCGAAAGGCAGAACGCAGCCTGGGCCGGAGCCTAGTCCCAAATCACCGCATTCGCGGGCCTTGATCACAGTGGGGTCTCAGGCTAAAAGCCAGCCTTCCTCGGCGCCACAATTTGATCCGGAGAGGTGGCTGAGTGGTTGAAAGCACCGCACTCGAAATGCGGCATACTCGTAAGGGTATCGAGGGTTCGAATCCCTCCCTCTCCGCCAATTGGCTGATTGTCCATTTCGGACACATGCGTGGCAGTTCGTTCTCGAGACATGGGCAACATCGGCTCTTCGCGCCGAAAGGGTTGCCGGGCGGTGCTCATCCACGACGCCCAAGGCATTGTGACAGACCGGACAATTCAGCACCTCCGTTCGGCGACGGTGCCCTGCCCAGGCGCGATTTCGCGACACATCGAACAAAGCCGACCCATGCGATGCAAATGAGCCGCCATCGCATGCCGTAATAGCTCTGTGCAGTTAGTCCGTGTTCTAGCGCAAAAGAATCACGAGTATAATGTGCGCGGATTGTCGACCTTCAATGCCCAAGCCCAAATCGTTCCGGCGGTAGATCTTCTCAACGCCGAGCCTCGACGTCCGCAGCTGCCGTGAGAAAGGCGGGTTGGCGTTCCATGACACAGCGATGGCAGCCATCGACGTCGACAGACGACGGGCCGCGCCGTGTGCAGCGGTCGCAGTGGCTCATGCGCATGGCCGTGTTGGCGCTGGCGCCGTGCCTCGTTCTCCTGCTTTCGGGCTGGGGGGTTGACGACGGGAGTCCGCGGTCCCTGCGGCGCGGCGACGTCACCGGAGAAAAGGTGCCCTTCGCGCCACTGCGGCCCATAAAGCCGAAGCCGGATCTCGTTCACGGCAAGGACGGTCGCTTCTGGCGCCGGATGAAGAACGATGGCCTGCACGACAAGGCTAATCCGGACATCAAAAAGCTGCGTGAGCCTGCCGAGCACCTTTCCAAGCTTCCTGGCAAGCGGGACGAGAGCGGCAACAACGTCGACTGGATGGCCGCTCTGCGGCAGGGCAAGATCAAGCCGAAGGATCGCCTGAAGCCCGGCGCGGCCGAGGCTCCTGAAAAGATCCAGGCCGACATCATCATGCCGCGCACGGCGGCGATGCCAATGGTCCGCTTTCCGCACCAGACACACACCGAATGGCTCAGCTGTTCGAATTGTCATGACGATCTTTTCTCCAAGAAGATCGGTGCCGCCCGCTTCAACATGGAGGACATCCTGGGCGGCAAATATTGCGGTCGTTGCCATGGCGCAGTAGCGTTTCCGCCGACCGACTGCTTGCGCTGTCACAACGCGGAGCGTGCTGTTGGGGTGGCAAACTGATGAAACGGGTCCTGATTGTTGCCGCCCTGTTGGCCGCGATCTCGGCAGTCGCGGCGCATGCCGAATTTGGCGATGTCGTACTGAACGACCGCTCCGAGACCGGCGGCCAGCGTCCCGTCATATTCCCGCATTGGGTCCACCGCACGTTCTTCAAGTGCCAGGTCTGCCACTCGGAGCTTGGCTTCAAGATGAAGGTCGGTGAAAATCGCATCACCATGGGCGACGTCTATTCCGGCCGCTATTGCGGCGAATGTCATGACGGCAAGACGACCTGGGGGATCGAGGACAACTGCGGGCGCTGCCATTCGGGCCGTAAGGGCACGCCGACCGGGCTTCATAGCCGCCACCGCACGACGGGCCCAGGGTATCGGTGAACTTGAGTAGGCGTCTATTGTCGGGCTTAGCCATCACGGCGCGTCACCGCCGAGCGGCCGCTCCGATCTTCACATCGATCTTGCTGCTCCTCCTTTCGCTCTCGACGGCCTGGCCCGACTTGGCGCAGGCGCAATCGTCCGATGAGGGGCGAGCCATCTACGAGCGGCGCTGTAGCGTCTGCCACGGTGATCGCGGCGGCGGCGCCTACTGGGCCAGCGCCAGCCTCTCCCCCTCGCCGCGCATCTTCACGCGCACCGACGCCGAAGAACTAAGCCGCGAGGTCATGATCGATGCTGTCGCCAACGGCCGCAAGGGCACGGCGATGACGGCTTGGGGCAGCCGCCTGTCGCCAGAACAGATTGCCGTTGTCGTTGACTACATTCGCGCGCAGCTCATGTCCCGCCACGCCGACGTCGGGGTGAAAGCTGCTTCTGGCGCTCCTTTTCCATTCGGCCTGCAAGGCGATGCGGCCAAGGGTGGCGTCTTCTTCCACGCCAATTGCGCCGAGTGCCACGGCCATGCCGGCGATGGGCGCGGACGGCGTGCGGCCATGAACGTCAAGAAGCCGCTGGACTTCACCGCGGCCAGAACGAGACGCGCGTTCGATCGGGCGAAACTGTTTGCATCGATCTCCCGGGGCGTGCCTGGCACGACCATGCCCGCCTGGTCGAAAGTGCTGAGCGACCAGCAGATTGCCGACGTTGCCGAATACGCATTCCGGGCCTTCATGGAGGGCGAGCGGACGGCGCAAGACCACGCCACGTCGAATGACGCATCTCCCGAGATCGGTAAGCGCATCTATCTTCAGAGCTGTTCTTATTGCCACGGTCAGATTGGTGACGGCCGCACCGCTGCGGCGCAGGTCCTCGATCCCAAGCCGAGAGACTTCACCGCCGAGCCGCGGCTTGGCGCCGATGTTGTTGCCAACACCGTTCGCAACGGGCGCCAGGGCACGGCCATGCCCTCCTTCGCCAAGCTTCTCAACGATGACGAGATCACAGCGGTCGCACAGTACGTGGCACGCAATCTCGTTGGCCACAAGGGCGAAGATGGACGCTATCACACGGCCAAGAACGGCTGGCCCGACCATGACGCCCGCTACGCACCCGCCATCCCGTTCGCGCTGGGCGAACTGGCGATCGATGCGCCGCTTTCGTCACTCACGATGACTGAGCGCGAAGGCCTGGACCTTTTCAAGGGCGCCTGTGTCTCCTGCCACTTCGGCAAGCGCAGCAAGCGCGCGGCGGGGCCTGTTGCGGACATGAGCCAGATGCCGGGCGACTATGAGAAGGGCCCCCACGACATCGTGCCTGAGATTGCCGATCTGACGCCCGCCGAGGCGGAAGGCCGTCGCCTCTACCAGTCGGCGTGCGCGCAATGCCATGCCGCGGACGGCACCGGCAAGAACTGGATCGGACGCTTCCTCGATCCCTCGCCAACCGATTTCAATACGCCTCGGTATAGAGAGCTCGTGACCTCGGGCGCGTTTGTCACCCATACGTTGCGCGCCCCTGACGCAACCTCGATGCCGTCATTTGAGAATGTGCTGAGCCGCGAGCAGGCCGAAGCGATCGCGGCCTATGTGCGTCGCGCCTTTCAAGCGCCTTAGAGCCTGAGCCCAAAAAGAGGTTGGAGTCCGCGGCCACGCCCGCAGCATCATTGCTCGGCCTGGCGTCTTGGCCCGTTGTGACAGCGGAAGCACTGATCGGGCGGGAACGCCACCTTGCCATGGCAAGCACCGCAGGCCTTGCCCTGGAAGATGTCGATCATGCGGATCACGTTGGCGCCCGGCTTGTCAATGAACAGCTCATTGTGACAGTTCGAGCACGCCAGCCATTCAGTGTGAACGGCATGAGAGAAGGTCACCGTCGGCATCGAGCGCGTGTTGCGAAGTATCGTTTCGTTGGCGAGCAGCTTCATCTGGCCGGCCTTGGTGACCTCCGCTCGCGGTTCGATCACGCGGTTTTTCAGCGCCGCCACCCAATCGATGAAGTTGCCGGTATTGGCACGCGGCAGCGTTCGCATCGCCTCGACCGGATTCTGCAGCCTCTTCACAGCATCGCTGTCGGGGTCGTGAAAGCCATCCGACTGCAGGGCTCGCCACGGGTTCTGAATGTCGACCGGCCCGCCGTCGCGCTCCCAGTAGGACATCGCGCGTCCCCCCATGCTTGGGTTGTGAGGAAGCGGCTCGTATCCGCCGACCGGCGCCGGATTGCGAGAGGCCTTCTGAGCGAGCGCGACTTTCTCGAAGCCGAACAGGCCAACGAGCGCCGCAAGGCACAAGCCCGCAGCCAACATGGGCCAAGCCCTCTTCAAAATTTGCATCGATCGCATCAAGACATCGCCTTGCGAACCAGGGCCTTGACCGTAACGCGACGCGCACCACGCGACTCTATACCGATTTCGGCGCCGCGAGTAACCGCCTGGACCAGATATATTGGTGCAATTGCCGCAAGAGCTACAGAAGTTTCAGTCTGTCGCAAATCGTTTCGCTAGGTCTGAAGCATTTTTCACACCCTTGAATTGGACGAAGCCCAACCCGGCGGTCATCGCCGCCATGACTTCGTGTCAATAGTCCGTGCAGCCGCGTTTCGCGCAGCGCCACCGAATCGGCACGCGAATTATTGAGTAGGCCGATACATACTGTATTCATTCATTGATCAATCGACGATTCGCGCATTCGGCTCGATCTGATAGCACGCGGTATTCAATCCCTTTTCGATTCGAGTTTGCACTCATACGGCAGTGCGGCAACCGGCGGCGCGCACACGGATTGTCCCATTTCAAAGGCTGGCTGACGAGCTTGTGTAGACTGCGCGAGGCAGTCGAACGCGTGCGTGCGCAAACGAACTCTGCACCAAAGTTCGGCGGCGGCTACGGTTCCGCATTTCGGACAACGATATGAGTTGATGAACAAGTGTGGCGCGCCAGATACGGCACTTGAGTTGCGCTATGCTAGAGACTGGAAACGCGATTCGATGCCGTGCCGACTGGGAATGAAGGATTGAGCATGGCGAATGTGCCGCTCACTTTTCTGACATCCAAATCGTTCCGTGGCGCGGCAGTCGCAGCGATCTCGGCTGCGCTTATGACGGCTTGCGTGAAGCCGGAATTGGAACCGACCTCGCCGGCTGAATTGATGGAGCGCGCCGAGCAGGCCAAGCCATTGATTTATCCGCCTGCTCCTGCCACCGCACGCTTCGTCCACGAGGCCACGATCGTCGGCAACACCGATATCATTCCCGAAACGAATGCTGACCGCTTCAAGGAATTCGCGACCGGTTCCGGCCGAAGGGTCGAAACGTTAGGCAAGCCGTTCGGCCTCGTTGCCCGCCATGGCCGTCTGTACGTGAGCGACACGCTGAGACGTCTCGTTCATGTGCTGGACCGGGCCAACGGCGAATATCGCCAGATCGGCGCGCAAGAGCCCGGCCGCCTCACCAAGCCGTTGGGTCTGGCCGTCGACGACAGCGGTCGCGTCTATGTGTGCGATACCACCACGCGGCGCGTGATGATCTACAGCGCCGGCGGCGAATACGTCACGGCGGTTGGCGGTCCCACGCATCTCAAGCGTCCGTCGTCGGTGGCGGTAACGCCCGATGGCTCGCGCATCTATGTGCTCGACACTGGCGGCGTCGACAACGATCAGCATCGCATCGTGGTCTTCAGCGCGGATGGAAATCGCGTGAGCACAATCGGCAAGCGCGGTGCCGGCGCAGGGGAATTCAATCTGCCGCTGGCCATTCAGCGCGCTGCCGATGGCGGCCTCTATGTCGTCGATGCCGGAAACTTCAGGGTGCAAAAGCTGAGCGCCAGCGGCGCGCCGCTGTCCAGTTTCGGCAAGCCCGGCCGCTACCCCGGACAGTTCGGTCACCCCAAGGATCTGGCACTCGATGCCGCCGGAAACATCTATGTGACCGATCCAAGCTTCGGCGTCTTCCAGATTTTCAACCCGTCCGGTCGGATCCTGCTCTCTGTCGGCGAACGCAACGAGCAGGGCGGGCGCGGGCGTTTCTTGCTGCCGGCGGGCATTGATGTCGACGTCGACGGTCGCGTCTACGTCGTCGACCAGTACTTCAAGAAGATCGAGGTGTTTCGGCCCGCCGCGCTGCCTGCGTCGAGTCCTCCAGGAGGGCGTGCGACAGCGCAGGGCGAGGCAACCGCGGAAAAGCCTGTGTCGTCGCGGCCATGATGAGGGAGGCGGTTTGTGAAACGAGCGAATGAGACGCGGTCTGTCACGGGACGGGGTTGGGCCCTCGGAATCCTGGCGGCCGCCGCCTTGGCCTGGGCCGGCCCCGCATCGGCGCAAACGGGAGTGAAGGGCTCCAAGCACGATCTCTCCAAAGGCGTGAACGACAATTACGAGGTCTGCGTCTACTGCCACACGCCCCATGGCGCCAACACCGACGTCGAGGCCCCGCTCTGGAACAAGCCCAGCGGCGTGCAGGCCTATCGCACCTATGACAGCGAAACGACCGACGGAAAGATCCTGCCCGTCGGATCGGTCTCCACCGCGTGCCTGTCTTGCCATGACGGGACCCAGGCTATGGACACCGTGATCAATTCGCCGGGCAGCGGCTTCGGCAGCGGCCGCCTCGTCACGAGCCCTAGCTTGATCAGCCCGGAGCGCATTACCAATCTTGGCACCGACTTGCGCAACGATCATCCTGTGGGCGTGCAGTACGGCGGCTTCAAAATCCGTCGCGGGCAGATTGATCCCGATTTCGTCAACAGCGCCACCGGTCTGCAGTCGGCTATCATTCTTGGACGCAGGCGCTGGTGGGTCGATACCGAAAGCGTGCCCAACGCCAATCGCGACAAGACCGATATGATACTCTACACGCGCACCGTAAACGGCGAAGACCAGCCCTTTGTGGAATGCGCGACCTGCCACGATCCGCATCGCGGCTCGGGCACCAATCCGACATTCATGCGACTGACCAACAAAGGCAGCAATCTGTGTCTGTCCTGCCATATCAAATGAGCGCGAGGCTGATGAGGCGCGCGCACCGATTGACGGTGGCGGGGGGTGGCGCCCTGGCCCTGGCCGCGGCTGTGTTCGCGGTGCCGGCGCTCGCTTCGGAGGAACAGAAACTGGTCATTGCGCGCGTCGATGGCCAACCGGTCACCGGCGCGGATTTCGAGCCCTACATGCGCGCCTATTTGCGCTCGAAGCTTTATCACTCAGGTTCGCCCGAGCGCGTTCGCGCGCTTGCCGAAGAGGCCATCGATGCATTCCTCATCGACCGCGTGTTGGCCGAGCAGGCCAGTGCCCGAGGGATGAAGATCGACGAGGCTGAGGTCGAAAGGCGCCTGGCCGACATCAAGGCCCAGTTCGGCAACCGGCCCGAATGGCACGAAATCAGCGAGCGAATGCCCAAGCTCCGCCACGAGATCGAGGTGGATTTGCGGATCGAGGCCTTGAAGAGCGAGATCAGTCGCGTCGATCAATCGGCCGAGGCAGATATCCGCGCGTACCACGAAAGCCAATCCGCGCTGTTCACCCGCCCCGCAGGCTATCGGCTCAAGCTGCTGCTGATAGCGGTGGAGCCGGGCGCCAGCACCGACTCTTGGCGCGCCGCCGAGGAGCAGGCTCAGGAATATGCACGCAAGGTCGCCGCGGGCGAGAACTTCGCTTCGCTAGCGCGCGCCAATTCGAAACACAGCTCGGCCGAAACGGGTGGCACGATCGGCCTTGTCCATGAAGGCCAGCTGGGAGACGCAGCCGAAGCCGTTCTGCGCGCCGCCGCGCCTGGGAGCGTCGCCGGCCCCGTGCGGCTGTTGGAGGGGGTTGCACTTTTCCAGGTCGATGAGAAGCGTGCGGCCGAACTCATGCCGTTCGAGGAAGTGAAAGAGCGCGCATCGTCGTTGTACCAGCGCGATCGAGCGCAAAAGCTGTGGCAACGCTACGTCGAAACAATCAAAGGGCGGTTCTCGATCGATCGCTCGGCATTTGCGGAGTTTATTTCAAGCAACGTTAGGTGACACTTTGGGAATCCAGATGCGGCGCGGGACGTAACCTGGGATCCTTCCCTGAACCATCGAACGGGAGAACCTCGAGGTGATGAAGCTGATTTGGCAAGCGCACCAGCGCTCGGCTCCGCGACGAACTGCCGGTCTGAACTCGCAGTTGCTCGCCGACGCAAGCCCGCGACATGATCGAGGGTCGACCACGGGAGCAGATCGTGCGCGCGCACCGATTGTCCGCGCGCGTCAATCGACAACGACGAAACGCGCAAGGTGCTATCGCGCGAATCATGGAACTCGGATAAAATTCGCACCATCAATTCTCGCGGCCAGCATTTGATCGGACGACAGCAAATCGTTCGGCTTGGCCGCGTTTTGGGGGTGTTTCTCGCATGCGACCGTAGACGAGATTTTTGGGGGACAGGAATGCGTCGGAGGGGGTGCGCTGGAGTAGCCGGTATCGGCGCGCTGCTGCTCAACGGCATTGCGTCGGATGCGCGTGCGCAGCCTCCGGTCGACATTTCTGGCGAACTGGAATTCTCGGTCATCTCGCGCCAGCTGCCGAGTGATGACCACCACGAGGTCGCCTCCCAGGTGCTGGCCTTCACCCACGCCTCGACCTATCTGTGGCAGCCCTGGATCGCGACGGTGAGCGCCGACTTCAATGCTGCGTTCGAGGCCAGCACCGACGGCGGTCTCGGCCAGGCGACCAGCATTGGTGGCGATCTGTTGATTTCGGCACTGCCTCAATCCCGATATCCCGTCCAGATCTTCTTTTCGGCCAGCGACAATCATTTCGACGGCGACTACTCGATGGACTATTCGCGCTTGCGTGCTGGCGTGTCGGGACGGGCGGCATTCACCGATCGATTCACCATGGACTATCTGTTCAGCCACGATCAGCTGGACCGGAAGGAGTTTGGCGCCGTGGCCGCGCAGCGTGCCGAAACCACGCTGCGGCACAGCTTCGATATCGGCGAGCTGCCGCTCAGCATCACTGATGTCGGCCTCTCGCTGGCCTACTACAACACCGATTTCAAGAGCGGCATTTCCGGCGATCCCGACAATTCCACTCAATCGCTGGCAGGAACCGTCTTTTATCGGGCGGCACCGCTGGAGCGCGTCACGCACGACATGAGCGCCACGCTCGTATCCGAAAAGTCCATTTACAAGAATGATCACTTCGACCGGCTGATGGGACAGGCCGTCGGCACGGCTCAGTGGCGCTCTCCATCCAACGACGTCGTCACCACCAGTGCGATGCGCATGATGGTGCAGCAGATCGACCATCGCTTCGCTCAAGAAAAGACCGATACCGACAGTGCCGTCTTTGCCGCATCGGCCGGCGTCAGTTGGCGTGCAAGCGACCAACTCTCCATGACGCTTGGTGCACGCGCCAGCGCGGAGCGCATCCAAACTCTGGCTGATGAAAATGGCATCGTGCAGCCGGAAGTGGTGCGGTCGAATTTGGCCGCTGGCCTGCTGGGATCGATGGACTACCGGTCGCTGACCCAGCAAGTCGGCGGGTTCAACTGGAATTGGGACGCACGCTTATTCGGTGATCTGGGATACACCACCAACCGCCAGAACACGGTGTTGTACGAGCGGATCTATGGCCCCAAGAGTGACGCCGGGGTCAGCATCGGCCATAGCTTCGATCGCGCGATCGGCATGCCCTGGCTTGATACTGTCAACTATACGTTCCACCAGGAGATCGGCTTCTCCCATTACAGCTACTACGAGGAATTCAAGCCATTCGTCACGCACAGCTCATCGATCTCGAAGGGCTTCGAGGACGAACGCGGCTCGAGCTACATCCGCCTTTTTATGCGCGACACCCACAGCTTTGGCGACAGACTGGAAGAGTATCAATCCGCGCAGTTCGATTTCACACGGCACATGCAGCTCAGCAGCAACCAGAGCATCCAGGGCAGTGTGGGCGTTCAAGTGGTTCGCCAGAACCGCTATGGCACCGATGATTTCTACGTATTCACCCCGGCCGACATCCAATACGAATATCGCGATCTTTTTGGATATACGGGTCTGAGCTTTACGTCCGGCGTGCGGATCAATGCATTCGGACCCAATGACCCTGCACATGATTGGAGCGAGCAGTTGAGCCCCAATATGTTCCGCAACGATTGGCGGAACCGGCTGCAGTATCGCATCGGCGAGCTTTCAGTGCTGTTGGAAGGCTCGCTTTTCCAGGTTGATGGGGATCTCGGATACTACGTGAGGTTTGCCGGCCGTCGCAACTTCGACTTTACGGACTAGACTCTCACGCCCCCGGTCGAAGCAATCCGAACAGCGCACGCGCATCAAGGCGCGCAGGAACCTGCGTGAAGTCGTAATATCGGACAGCTGTAGCCGGCAATACACCAGCGCACGCTCGATGTCGCGGCATTGGCTATCTCGAGTTCGCGCAGCATCGCAATTTTTGGCGCTGCCGCAGGAAGGCCTTCAAAGATTGTCCAACGCGATTTGCAAGTTTGTTTGCGAAAATTTTCCAATGTCGAATGTGCACGCTTCGTCGACTGCGACTAGCATTCAACCATCGGCGTAACCTAGCTGACTGTGATCGGAAAACAGGTATAGTGGCGCAACGAAGAATGTAGGGGGAAGGCGATGCGCAGTAAGATGAAGGCTGCTCGGTTCTCGCTCGTGACGCTGCTTGCAATGGTAGCAGCAATTTTTGCAGCAGCCCTGTTTCATGACAACGAGGCGAAAGCCGAGTATGGCGACGTCGTCATAAACAACTATTCCGACGCCGCTGGCATTCGTCCGGTCGTCTTTCCTCACTGGTTTCATCGAATTCGATTTCGCTGCAAAGTCTGCCACGCTGACTTGGGATTCAAGTTCAAGGCCGGCGGCAACGACATCAATATGCTGAAGATCTTCGACGGCCAGTTCTGCGGGCACTGTCATAACAACGCCATCGCCTGGGGTGTCGAGAACTGCGTGTTGTGCCACTCGGGCGTACCCAACATGAAGACCCGTGCACACAACAGCACTTCCGACCGTCTCGTCGCGCCGGTCGCCAAATAGGCGAAGCTGCGAGATCAAGGAGCGCCATCATGAAGATCTCTACCGACGTTCTCTTCGTCCGCGCTGCAGCCGTCCTTGCCCTGCTGGGATTGGCGGTCGCTGGTGGGTTGTCACTCGCTGGCCAAAGCCACGCGCAGCAGGCACAGCCGCCTCAACCCGCCCAGCAGGCGCCGCAGGGGCCGCAGAAGAGCCCAGCCAACACGTTCAATCGTCTATTGAAAGCACCCACGGCAAAGAACGCCACTCCAACCGATGACGGTATTCACGATGCGCAGAACCCGGGCACGGGAATGCTGCAATGGCCGTCTGAAGCGTTCACCGAATTCAAGAAGTCGAACGACGGCAATCTGGTCGATTGGGTCGGGACCTTGAAGGATGGCAAGATCGCGCCCTGGTTTGATTTCGAGAAGAAGACGACTGAGCCGTTCCTGTTCGATCTGGTGATCGTGCGTGAAGTCAAGGGCAGCATGCCCAACGTCGTCTTCCCGCATGAAGCGCACACACAGTGGCTCGACTGCTCGAACTGCCATGACGAGATCTTCATTCCGCAAAAGGGCGCCAACGAGATCAGCATGGCGGCAATCCTGCTCGGTCAGAAGTGCGGCGTATGCCACGGCCGCGTAGCCTTCCCGGTGACGGACTGTCGGCGATGCCATGCCAATCCGAAGACAGCCGAGCAGCTGCGCGCGCTGGCGGAGAAATCGAACTGGGCCAAGACGACGGGTATGGCTGCCAACAAGCCGCCGGAGACGCCTGCGAAGGATGCGACAACAAAGGATGCGACAACAAAGGATACGACAACAAAGGATACGACCACTAAGAAATAGCCGGTGTCCAACGAGTGGCGCGAGCGCCCTGCTATTAGGCCGCACGCAGTAAGTCGGCTTCCTGCTTCGGGGCTCGCCCCCGGGCGGAGCCTCTCCAGAAGGAGCGCACATCATGCGACATCGTCTTGCACTGTTGAGCGCCGCGATGCTTTGCTTCGCGAAACTAGCAGCCACGCCTGCAACCGCCGAACAAGCTCAGCGCGTGCCGCCTAATCAAGCAATCGTCGAACAGAAGAGGCAATTGGTCGAGAACATGGCCTTCCGGTCGGTCGCCGCCAAGACAATCGCTGAAAGCGGTGACAAGGATGCGATCGCGGCGCTGGAGAAAGCCAAAAGCCTGATCGAAGATGCCAAGACGGCAAGTGTCGGCGGACAATTCAAGGAAGCCGACGACAAGCTCAACGAAGCCCTGAAGCTGATCAACGACCACTCCAGGCGCCTGACGCTGGGCTCGGTGGACGCTGAGCGCGACAAGGTGCTTTTCGAGCGGCGCCGCCACGCCGTTGAGACCTTCTTGAACGCTTATGAGCGGGTCTCGACGGATCCCAAGGCGGATTCGAAATCCGATCCCAAGGCCGATACCTCGCAGCTGCCGAAGGAACACACGCGCTGGATCGCCGAGAAGCTCGCGGAGGCCGACGCTCTGGCGGCGAAAGGCCAGCATGAAAAGGCGCAGGAGCCGCTCGGTGCCGCCTACGAGCGCACGCGCGAGCTGATCCGCTCCATGCGCGCTGGCCAGACTCTCACGAGAGACCTGAACTTCGCGACTCCGGAGGAGGAGTACAAGTACGAGATCAAGCGAAATGACAGCTTCTTCGCGCTGCTCGAATTCGCCATCGCCGAGAAGACGCCGAGCGGCAGCGTCATCGAGCGCATTCACCAGAGCCGCGACAAGGCGCGCGAGGTGCGAGGGAATGCAGAGGCAATGGCAAAGAAGGGTGACTATCCGGGGGCTATCACGGAGCTGAACTCGTCGACCAGCGTCTTGCTTCAGGCGATCCGGCTGAGCGGGATCTATGTTCCTGGCTGACGATTGCAGGGGAGGGGAAGCCATGTTCGCCGCGAAGGCCGCGATGCGCGCGTTTGGCGCTGCCTTGGCGGTGACGTGTGCGATGTGGGGCAGCCCTCTTTGGGCCCAGCAGCCGGCGGACGCCAAGAGCGAGGTGGAACGTCTGCTCCGCCAGAAGTCGATAATGCTGGAGGCCTATCTCGCATCGAAGAAAGTCGTCGAGGCGGTCAACAGCGGCGACCAGAAGAACATTGAGGCGGTCGATCGTGCGCGCGCCGACCTTGCCGAAGGTGTCGCAGCGCTGGGCAAAGGTGAGCTTACGCGCGCCGACCAGAGCCTCAATGCCGGACTGCGTCAGATCTCGGCCTTGATGTTGCAGCAAGGCACGCGTGCCGCGAATCCCGCAGCCAAGAAAACCGAATTCCAATCCCGACGAACACAGATCGATTCGTTTATCAAGTCCCTGGAAGCCGGCAGCGACGCAGCCTCGCCAGGACCCTGGACCGCGCGCCTGACGGTTGCCAAGAAAGGGCTCGAGCAGGCTGACGCACTGTTCGCGGAGGACAAGTTCACAGAGGCAAACGCCCGGCTCGTCTCGATCTATGAAGAGGTCGTGGTCATCGTCAGTGAGGCCCGGCGCAATCAGTCCATCATCTACCAGCTGCATTTTGCAACGCCGGCGGATGAATTCAAATACGAGCTCAATCGGAACAAGAGCTATGAAGTTCTTGTGGACATTGCGCTGGGGGAGAAGGAGAATCCTGATAAGGATTTGCACCCGTATATTCGGAAGCTCGTCGAACAAAGTCGAGAATTGCGAGAGCAGGCTTCGACGCAGGCGACGAGCGGAGATCATGTCACTGCAATAGGAACTCTTGAGAACGCGACAAAGCTTCTCGTCAAGGCACTTCGCAGCGCCGGCGTAATGGTGATGGAGTAGGCGATTGGGCAGACTCGATTCAGTTGCGCTGGTGATGAGTCGTGGGGTGGCTGCTGCCGCTTTGCTGGCGCTCGCCTCGTGCACATCCGCAGATCAATTGAGCTTGCCGAAGCCCGGCGAGAGCAGCGGGGCGGCCAGCGACAAACAACAAGGCGTTGAATGGCCCGCTCCACCGGAGAAGGCGCGCTATCGCTTGAGCGCCGTGCTGGTGGGCGAACAGACGGTCACCGGCAAGAACTCAGGCAGCGACTTCCTGTCGGATGTGGGCCGCGCGATCGCCGGTCTCGCGGTCGGCCAACAAAAGTACAAAGAGCTTCAGCGGCCGACATCGGGACTGACCCTCGAAGACGGCTCGGTGCTGGTGGTGGACGCGGGCCTGAAGGCGCTGGTTCGCTTCGATTTCGCCAACAAGGAATTCGCGATCTGGAGCGAAACCGGCGAAAATCGTGGCTTCAGGTCGCCGGTCGCTGTCGCGGGCGACGGTGAAGGCGGCTATTTGGTTTCCGATTCCGAACTCGCCAAGGTCGTACGGCTCGGCAAGGATGGCAAGCCGCGCGGGGAGTTTGGTGCTGGCGCCTTCACTCGCCCCACTGGCATCGTACGCGATCCCGGTAGCGGCGCAATTTTCGTGGCCGATTCCGCCAAGCACGTGGTCAAGAAGTTCAGCTCGTCTGGCGCTCTGCTGGCGACCATTGGCGGACCGGGCGAGGCGGTGGGCCAATTCAACGCTCCCACCTATCTCAGCTTTGCCAATGGCCGATTGTTCGTCAGCGATACGCTGAATTTCCGCGTCCAGTCGTTCGATGCGAACGGCGCCTCGCCCACCAGCTTCGGCAAGGCCGGTCTCTACGTCGGCCAGTTCACGCGGCCCAAGGGCGTGGCCATCGGTGGCGACGGTCGGATCTATGTCGTCGAGTCGCGGCAAGACCATCTGCTGGTATTCGACCCCAAGGGCCAGCTGCTGTTGCCGATCGAAGGCCGCGGCGCGGTTGGCGCGTTCTACTTGCCCGCAGGAGTGTGGACGGACTCCAAGAACAACGTCTACGTTGCCGACATGTTCAATGGCCGCGTCGTCGTCCTAAAAGAACTCACCAAGTTGTCCGAGGGGTAGGAATGCGGCCGCGCTTGTTACCCCTTCTCCGGATCGTCACACGGGTCGCCCTGCTCTGCGCGCTGTGCGCGCTTGCGCCGCTGATCGACCCTGCGCACGCCGATCGCTTCGCCGACATCGCCAACACCAAGCACAATCTAGCGCTCAGCGGACCAGGCAAGGTGCGCTCCAACCAGGACCAGATCTGCGTATTCTGCCACACGCCACACGCTGCCAATGAGCAGGCACCTCCGCCGCTTTGGAACCGGGTCCTCTCTAACGCGACCTACAAGCCGTATGCCTCTTCGTCGTTCGACGCCGGCAGGCGGCCCGGCTGGCATGACTATGGCGGTGCGGGCCAGCCGGGCGGAGCTTCCAAGCTCTGCCTGTCATGCCATGACGGTACGATCGCGCTGGGCTCGGTGCTGGTGCTTGGCGGACGCACGAACCCGGACATCAAGGTTTCGGGCACTGCGCCCGACGGAACGATGCCTGCCGGCGAGGGAGCATCGAGCGGCTTCACGCGACGCCTGGGAACCGACCTCACCAACGATCACCCGATCTCGTTCACCTACGATGACCGGCTCGCAAACGACGACGGCGAGTTGCGCCGTCCGACGGCGACGCCGGATGTGGGTCCACGCAAGCCCGGTCACCAGCCGGCTCTGCCGCTGTCGGGCACCATGCTGGAATGCACGTCGTGTCACGATCCGCATATCCGCGGCACCGGCCCAGAGAACATCAAGTTCCTGCGGCTCAACCGGTTCCAGGAAGTTCCGGCAACGAGCCCATTCTTCGAAAAGCAGCGCGACCAGATTTGCCTAGGTTGCCATGAAAAGGAAGGCTGGATCGACTCCGCCCACGCCAACCTGAACGTCGCCAACGAGACCTACACCGCCAACGCCGCCAACCTCAGGGAGTTTCCGGTTGGAATGCAGGTCTGGCGCGCCGGCTGCCTGAACTGCCATGACACGCATACTGTTCGTGGCGCCCGGCGTCTGGTCCGCGAGGCCACCGACAGCATCCTGCGTCCCAAGCAGGGCGGCCAGTCGGCCATCGAGGAAGGCTGCTACCAGTGCCATTCCTCGACCGAGCACGTATTGAACGGCCAGGGCGTGCAGGGCTCGAGCGTTCCCGACATCAAGCAGGACTTCTTGAGCCCGCGGCGCATGCCGATCGATGAACGCCCTGAGGTGCACGACATCGGCACTGGTTCAGAGCCCCAACCGGGCAAGGACTTCATCGAGAGCCGCAAGCTGCTCGGCCGCGGCAGCGACCGCAATCGCCATGTCGAGTGCACGGATTGCCATCATCCGCATCGCGTGATCCGCAACCGCATCTTCAACGCCGTGCCCTCGGTTCCTGACATCGTCGGCACGCGCGATCGAACCCCGGGCGTTCCGCAGACCAACATCGCCTCGGGCGTGCTGCGTGGCAGTTGGGGCGTCGAGCCGGTTTACGGTTCGCCCGACTTCCTGGCGCCGCCCGCGGTCTTCAACATCAAACGGGGCAATCCGCCGGTTTTGGGCTCTACGGCCGCCTCCGCGCCGTGGGTCACGCGCGAATATCAGGTCTGCCTCAAGTGCCACTCCACCTATGGCTACAACCGGCCTCCTGAGCTGGGGCAGAGCCGTGGCGGCACGCCGCCGGGAACCAACGCCGTCAAGCGCTACACCGATCAGGCGATGGAATTCCAGGCCCCACCGGGCGACAAGGGCGAGCCGACCAAGGTCGTCAACGGCGAGTTGCAAGCCATTCACCGCTCGTGGCATCCGGTAATCGCCGAGACCGGTCGCACGCCTGAGATCCGCGGCGACGCCGACCCCAATCTGTGGCTTCCGCCGTGGAACCTGCCTGACCAGATCGGCGTGCAGACCATGTATTGCTCGGATTGTCATGGCTCGGAGACCGCGCCGGCCACCATTATACCGAACGGTGGCGAGAACGGCCGCTCGTGGGGCCCTCACGGCTCAGTCAACAACTTCATCCTGAAGGGCGGCTTCAGCGCAAATACCGGCAAGCCGGGCACCGAGGGTGACATCTGCTTCAAGTGCCACAGGTACGAGGCCTATGCGACGGAGGCGGGCACCGACCTCAGGAGCGGCTTCTCGACCGGAAGCGGCGGCGACAAGAAGAACCTGCACGCATTCCACGCTGACAAGCTCGATCGTAATCTGCAGTGCACCTGGTGCCATATAGCAGTTCCACATGGATGGAAGAACAAGGCGTTCCTCGTCAACCTGAACGACGTGGGTCCGGAAGGCGGCCTGCCGCCCGGAACCGAGGTTCGCATCGGCGACAACGGCCCGCCATACACGAACGGACCGTACTACCTCGGCTCCGTTTTGAAGGTTCTCCAATTCGCCAAGAGCGGTGACTGGGACCCCGACAATTGCGGCTCCAAATCGGGCAAGAAGGGCAAGGACTGGATGAAGGAAGCTTGCGCGAACCTGCCATGAGGACCGCGCCATGAAGGATACCCTTCGCAAGACTGTGCGCCGCCTCGCCTCCGCGGAGATGACCTCCGCACTGATCGTGTTGTGCGCCGCCATTGCCATCGCCGGAATCTACGGCCTGGTACACACCGCCAACTGGATGGTGCTGCCAATCGCTTTGGTATTGGCCAATCTGCTGGCGGCGCTGGCGACCAATGCCAAGTTGAAAAGCCAGCCGATGCTGTTCGCCTTTCACGCGGCGCTCGTCGCGCTTGTCGGCACCATCGGGCTTGATCGACTGAATTCGATGTCGGGACGCGTCGAGGTCACCGAGGGCTCCATGTTCGACGCCTCGACCGTGACGGCGCAGGCAGGGCTATTGCATCGCCTGCGTCTGGACGAGGTCAAATTCCTGCAGGGCCAGTTCGAAATCACCTACGCGCCGGGCATGAAACGGCGCCGGACCGAGAGCATCATCCGCATTCCCCAGCAGGACGGCAGCTGGAACGAAGTGCGCGTTGGCGACGACACACCGCTGATCTTCGGCGACTATCGTTTCTACACGACGCGCCACAAGGGCTATGCGCCGATCCTGACGTACGTGAACGAATCCGGTGCGGCCAAGACCGGTGCCATCCACTTGCCGTCCTACCCGATGCACGACAACAACCAGGGACAAACCTGGACACCACCGGGAACGAAAAGGCCGTTGAAGGTCTGGCTGCACATCCCCGAGCCGGTGTTCGAAGAGGACAAGGCCTGGAAATTCGCCAAGCCAGCCAACACCCGGCTGGTGGTAATTGACGGCGAGCAGCGCCACGAACTGCAATTGGGCGAGATCGCCGCGCTGGGTTCAGCGCAGATTCGCTATGACGGGCTGCGCAGCTGGATGGGCTACAACATTGTCGGTCAGTCCATGACGCACTGGATCGCCGCAGCCGCATTCATCGCCTGCTTGACGCTACTTGCCCATGTGCTGGTTGTTCTCTTCAGCGGCGCCCGATTGACGGTGACGGAGGGTCAGCATGGCAGCTGAGATCGCCGCGCAGAATGGAGCTGCCTTTGAAGCGCAATTGCTGGCGATCGCCGTCGTGCTCTATCTGGCAGCGATGGCGCATTCACTTTACTCCACCGCATTCGGCAAAGGTCGCCAGGGGGTGACCTTCGGGCTGATGGCGGCAGCACTCGCGTTTCACACGGTCTCGATCGCGTATCGGTGGATCAGACTCGACCATGGGCCATATGTGGATATGTTCGAGGTGCTCTCCAGCAACGTTTTGAGCCTGCACGTTGCTGCCTTCTTGGTGTTCCTCGCACTGCCGCGCCTGCGGCCTGCGCTCGCGACGACGCTACCACTGCTGGCGGTTCTGACCGTCTGGATGTGGTTCACGCCGGCGCGCGACACGTTGACTCCCGTGACCTACGCCACGATCTGGCTGCCGATCCATGTGACGCTGGGCAAGTTTTTCCTGGGGCTGGCCACGCCCGCAGCCGGGTTGGGTCTCGTGCTGGTCGGCCGCAAGGGGTTGCGCACGCGGTTCTCGAGCCTGCCCGATTCAGATTCGTTGGAAATCGACATCTATCGCCTGCTGCTGATCGCTGTTGTGTTCCAAAGCGCGATGCTTGTCGCCGGCGGCGCCTGGGCACAGAATGCCTGGTCGCGCTATTGGGCCTGGGATCCACTGGAGAGTTGGGCCTTCGTAACCTGGACCGCCACACTCCTGTTCCTGCATCTGCGCCCGCGCAGCGGAGCACGGCCGATGCTGGCGGCGATCTTCAGTCTCCTCATCTTCGGCTTGGCGTTCTATACGTTTTTCGGCGTGCCGTTCATCTCGACCGCGCCACACAAGGGAGCGATCTGATGAGTATGGAGGTCGCAGTCCGGCGCCGCCGCCGCTCGCACGTGCTGTTGGCCGCTTTGATCATCATGGTCATAGGCGCGGTTGGCCTGTTCCTCGGCATCATGCCGGGCAGCGGTCCCGAGATTGGGACAGTGCAGCAGCAGGTCAAAACGAAGAATATAACGCCTTTCGGTCAGGCCTTTGCTCGCGGCATAGAGGCGATGCGCCTTGGTGATGCGCAAACGGCGGCAACCGCCTTCGATGAAGCGCGCGCCATCAATCCCCACGTTGCCGACGCACATATCAATCTCGGCTTCGCCTATCTGGCGATGAAGCGTCATGCGGAAGCAACCACCGCATTCGATCGTGCGCTGACCATCGATCCCAAGAAGATCAACACGTATTACGGGCTCGCTGCCGCGCTCGAAGCGACAGGCGATCGCAAGGGCGCGATTGGTGCGATGCGTACATATGTGCATCTCACCCCTGAAACGGATCCGTTCCGGCGCAAGGCGCTTTCAGCACTTTGGGAATGGGAGGCGGCCGACAAGGCCGAGGCATCGAAAACCGCCAAGGGCGCTACATCACAACATGACAAGAGCGCCGCCGAAAAGCCCGACGCTGTGGCGACAACGGAACCGGCAACCAACGCCGCATCGCCAACCGATAAGAGTGAGGCGCAGCAGCCAGTCAATCCCGGCCCGAAATCCGAATCGACAGTAGTCGCAACGGCATCTGGGTCCACCCCGGCTACAACAGAGACCAATTCCGTTGCAATCGCGGAAAAGTCTGAATCGCCGATGACCGCAACGACGTCTGATGCCGCCCCCAAGACGACGAAATCCGATACCACAGTGGTTGCAGCAACCGACACAAGGCTTAGCGATGCGCCCGCGCCCCGCGAAACTCCGCCACCGCCGGCACCGCTGCCAGCAATTGCCGACACTCCCGACGCGCTGAACCCGCCCGCGGGAATGATATCCATCGTCAACTTCTGGGCGTCGTGGTGCGGCCCCTGTCGTGCAGAGATGCCGAGTTTGCAATCCTTTGCCGCTGCTCTCGATCCGGCGCGCTATCGTCTCGTCGGGCTCAATATTGACAAGGATCGCGATTTCGCGCGAGAGTTCATGCGCGAAACGGGGGTATCTTTCGGCAATTTCTGGGACGGCAAGGGCACCTACGCGCGTGAGCGCTTCCAGGTCGAATCCTACCCGCAGACACTGTTTCTCGATTCGAGCGGCGCTGTGCTTGCTCGCGTCATTGGAGCCCGCGAATGGTCCGCGGATTCTGCAGAGCAGACAGTGACAGAGATCCTCGCTGCGGGTCGACAGAAAACGGAGCTGAAATGAGACGCTTCACACCTGTTGCTCTCGCATTGAGCGCTGCGTTACTTTCCGCGCCTGCCGAGGCTGGAGACGTCTTCAAGGGACGCAAGCTCTATGCCGAGCACTGCGCACGCTGTCATGGCAACAACGGCTTTTCGGTGATTCCCGGAACCCCGAATCTTGCCAGAGGCGAAGGGCTGATGGCACCCGAGCAAGTGTTGATACGTAGCTTGCGGTTCGGCAAGGGCCTGATGCCAGGCTATGAAGCGGTGATCCGCGGCGGGGGGCTGCTTGATGTCTTGGCCTATTCGCGCTCGCTCCAGCGTTAGCCTCGCAACTCTGCTGGCGGCCTGGGCCGCGGCGTGCATTCCCGCCGCGGCCGACGACGTGCGCAAGGCCGAGTTCTACGGCCTGGGCGAGCAGAGCTATGTCCGCTCGCTGGCCGTTGACGCCAGGCAGAGCACGCTCTGGGTTGGCGCTTCCAATGGTGTGTTGGAGATCGACCTCGCCAGCATGGATCCGCGCAATCGCTACACGCGCAAGGACGGGCTGGCCAACGAGTACGTCTTCGCGATCGGACTGGCGCCGGACGGTGCAGTCTGGTTTGGCACCAACGCCGGCGGCACGTCGCGGCTGCATAAAGGCAAGTGGCGCACGTTCTTCCCCATGCACGGGCTCGCCGACTACTGGGTCTACGCCTTCGCCTTCGATAGCAAGCAGCGGGTCTGGATCGGCACCTGGGACGGCGCCAACCTCTATGACCCCAGCACGGATACCTTCACCACCTATCACGACGAGCTGATCAATCACTGGGTCTATGGTGTCGATATCGACGCGGAGGGCCGTGTCTGGTTCGGCACCGAGGGCGGCGTTTCCATGTTCGACGGCTCGAAGTGGCGCAGCTGGACCCACGCCGACGGGCTCGGAGCGCCAAATCACGCCGGCGTACCCACCAGCTCCAACACCGGGCTTGGCACGAAGTCGCGCCATGATCTCGACGTCAGCAAAGAAGGCAGCAGCAGCTACAACGAGAACTACGTGTTCGCTGTCCATGTCGATCGCACGGGACGCGGAGTTTGGTTCGGGATGTGGGGCGGTGGCGCGGCACTGCTGTCGCGCGACGGTGTGTGGACCAACTACACCAGCCGCGACGGGCTGGCGGGTGACATCGTCTATAGCCTTGCCCAGGATGAGAAGGGCGTCATGTGGTTCGGCACCAGCAAGGGCGTCTCCAGTTTCGACGGCACGCGCTGGACAAGCCACGACATCGGCCGTTCGCCCGCCCATGTCTATGCGCTTGCCGCTGTCAGCGGCGGCGATGTTTACGCCGGGGTGAAGGGCGGCGTGGTGCGGCTCATCGCGCCGAAGGCATCTCCATGATGTCGCTCGCCATCTATGTGACCGCAGCTTTCCTCGCCCTGTGTGCCGGCACCTTGCCAGCGGCTGCCACGCCGCCCGAGGGCGACATTGTCGGCAAGATGCGCACCTCGATCGGCTTCGATTTCGGCACCGCCAACGTCAAGCATGTGCTGATCGACGGCAAACTGACATGGCTCGGCACCTCCGACGGCCTCATCCGCTTCGACAATCTCACCGGGGAAAAGCGCGCCTACGACAACAAGAGCGGACTTTTTTCCAACGGCGTCTTCTACGTCGGCAAGCTTGACGGGCGCATCTGGGTCGGCACCTACGGCGGCGGCCTGTCGATCCTCGACCCGCAAACCGATGCGTGGACCCACTACAACATCCCCGACGGATTGGGCGACAGCTTCGTATACGACGTAATGCGTGATGCGAGGGGCGACATCTGGATCGCCACCTGGTCCGGCGTCAATCAGGTGATCGGCGGCGCCATGAGCGAACCGTCTGCGTGGCGGCTGCATACCGTTGCCAACACCAAGGGCGGTCTGGCCAATGATTGGGTCTACGGATTGACTTCTGGTCCTGACGGCAGCGTCTGGCTGGCGACCGAAGGCGGGCTCACGCGCTACAAGGACGGCGCCTGGACGAGTTGGAACCATGCCGATGGACTCGGCGCACCGTGGGAGCGCGTAGCCGGGGAAGAGCAGGAACGCAGGGCATCCTCGGCCGCCTCGCTCCATCACCAGCGCCAGCGCAAGGAACAGGGACTGGAGCACTCCGGGCCGGCCTATAATCCCAATTACGTGGTTTCGCTTGCCGTCGATGCACAAGGCGTTGTGTGGGCCGGAACCTGGGGGGCCGGACTTAGCCGCTTCGATGGAACCTCGTGGCGCAGCTTCACGATGGCGGACGGCCTGCCGGGCAATCACGTCTTCGAGCTGGCGATCAGCGCCGGCCGCATGTGGATCGGCACCAATCGCGGGCTCGCTTGGTTCGATGGTCGAACGTTCCAGAAGCTGATACATCCTGTAGGATTGAACGTCTCCAGCGTGTTCGCCATCGCCATTGCGGAGGGCTCCGCATGGGTTGGCGGCTACGGTGGAGCGACGTGGTTTCCGCGCGGGATCGAGGCAGTGCTTAATGGCAAAGAAGGGGACGAGAAATGAAGCGTTGTTTCGCCCTTACCATCGGGATCGCATTCTGGCTCGCTGGCGCGAGCTCGGCCTTTGCGCAAATTGAAAGAGGCTTGGAACTTTTTGAGCGCTCGGAGTTCGGCGCCGCTGCCGAGGTGCTTGCGCCTCTGGCCAAGAGTGGCGATGCAAAGGCCCAGTACATCCTGGGCATCATGTATCTGAACAGGATGGTCGAGCCGCCGAATGAAGCCGCCGCGGCCGAGCTGTTGATCAAATCGGGCGAAGCGGGGTTCGACAAGGCGCAGGTCGAGTTGGTGCGCATGTACCGCGAAGGCCACGGCGTTCCGCAGGATTTCGCCAAGTCGTTCGTCTGGAGTGTGAAGGCGGCCGAGGCCGGCGATGTCGGCGCTCAGCTGCAGGTCGCTGATGCTTTGGCCTTCGGCCACGGCACCAAACCCGATCCTGTCGAATCCTACAAGTGGTACGAGATCGCCATGCATTATTGGGGCTCGCTGGCGGCCAACGCACGCGACGTCGTCGCCGAAAAGATGACACCGGACCAGATCGCCACGGCCAAGAAACTCGCGCAGACCTGGATCGACGCCAACACGCGGAAGAATTGATCTCGCTTTGCCGCCGGTGCAGAAGCGCCGCGTGATGCCGAAATGGTGCGCGACGCTTCGCCGACGCTCTCGAGCGGTTGAGTGGATGGCGGCTCGCAGCTCGCACCGATCTTCACCGCTCGCGCCTGCTGCGCGTAAGCTGAAAAGCATCTGTGATCCGATTTGTCGCCAACGGCCCGGACACCTCTCGCGGCAGCTCGAATTGCGCCAGCAAATATTGGCACGGCTCCCGGCGGGCTGGGCGACGACGATTGCGGTCGCCAGAGCATGTTGAGCTGAAGTGTATGCGGTTGAGCGGTGAACAACATGCTCGAAATCAAAGGAGAGCATGTTGAGCTGAAGTGTGTGCGGTTGAGCGGTGAACAACATGCTCAAAGCAAGCGGAAAGAACGCGTTCACGATTCCATCTTAAGTGGGCGCCCTCTAAGCTCACCGTATGACCGCACCCGCCGAGATCGCCCGCCTCAAGATCACCCTCGACGACGTCGAGCCGAAAGTGGTGCGCCGCGTGGAGGTGCCGCTCTCGATCCGTCTCGACCGGCTACACGCCGTGCTACAGGCCGCGCTCGGTTGGACCGACAGCCACTTGTGGGAGTTCCGCGCCGGCGAGACTGGCTGGGGCATACCCGATCCCGACTGGGACGATGGTCCGGCCAATGCCGCCAAGGCAACCCTGCTTGGCGTGCTGGGAGAGTCCGGGGCAAAGAAACTGACGTACCTTTACGACTTCGGTGACGGCTGGGAACATACGATCAGGATCGAGCGTATCGCGGTGCCCGAGCCCGGCGCCGCCTACCCGCGGCTCATCGAGGCGACAGGGCGCTGCCCGCCGGAAGACATCGGCGGCCCGCCCGGCTACGTGGAATTTCTCGAAGCCATCACGGATCCGAGCCACGAGCGTCACGCCGAGTTCACCGAATGGTACGACGCGGAATTTGATCCCGCTGTCGTCGATCTCGAGGTGATCCGCTGCGAGCTTGCAGCGCTCGCCAAGCGCTGGTCACGCACACCCAGAAAGCTCAAGAAGACCTGACCGCAGTCGTCGGCCGCGGTCTGCCTATCGCGAATGGATTGCCGCACAAAAAAGAAGGGGTCCGTGATGGACCCCTTCCTCTATTTCAAGCCAACGAGGCTGCTTGTGAACGCCCGCCTTTACGGCAGTTCGTTCTTGTGGCAGTGGGCGCAGCCAACCTGAGTGCCGGCCGTGATCGTTGCAGTGCCATTCCGGCAGTTGGTGCCTTCGCTTTCGCACTTCAGACCAGTCCGGGTGACGGCGGCGACGGACAGCACGGTTCCCTGGCCGTTCTTGCCGTGGCAGGCCGCGCACTGAGTCTTCGCGGTCCGCTCGCCGACACGTTCCATGTAGTCCTCATGGTCGTGAGTCCAGGCAGCCGAGTTGCCGTTGTCGCCAACCGGATGCATGCCGTGCGGGCCATTGAGTGTCGGCGCCATGATGCCGAGGTGGCAGGTCTGGCACTCCAGCACCTTGCCGGTATGACCTTGCAGCTGGTTCGCAGCAACGTTGTCGTTGACGGTGTTGCCGCCGCTAGCTGGCCATTCCGCGTGTGTCGGACCATGGCAGCCTTCGCAGAACACGCCACCGTGACCGGAGCTGACGCGGTACAACTGCGGATTGCCTGTAGCTGGGCCTGTTGTGACGCGCGGCTCGGCAAAGCGCAGGTTGGTCGGCAGGATCGGCTTCGCGTTCGCATCGGTTGTGCGATACGTCTGCAACAGTCGGATCCCGTCGGGCGCTGCAATAACGTTTGCCGTCGCCGTAAGGTTGCTGTTGGCATCACCCGTATGACACGACCCGCACGTCGGTTCGTTGGCCCACGGCACGCGAGGCGTATTGGGATTGGTGTAGAAGTCCGAAGCGACGATGAAGCCGCCACCCGGCATGTTCCTGGAGAAGTCGTTGCCGACATTCGCCAATTCGCCATGGCAGTCTTGGCACACCGCACCGGCCTTGTTCATGGTGCCGCGGTTGCACTGCGTACGCTTACCGGGGTGGCACGTGTAGCAGGACCTGTTCAGGATATCCTGCTCGAACGTGTTGATCGGCGTCGTCGACTGATTGGCCATGCGATCCGAGTCGTTCGGCGCCGGCATTTCCGGGAACAGCAGATTGCCTGCTGCATCCTTGACCAAGCCGTGGCTGGCGTGCATCACGCGCGACATCGATGCGTGTGAGGCTTGCTGCAAACCGTTAGCGGGCGCTTGGGTCGTTCCCTGCGGACCAACCTGCAACAGGTCGAGTGCCGGTGTGTAATGGCAGGACTGGCAGGCGACCGGCGTGTTGCCGACGCCCGTCGTAGCATTGTACCCGTTGAAAAGATGCGTGCCGTGCTTCTGGTCGTGGAGCTTCAGGATGTTGATGTCTGCTGCCCACTCCTCGCTCGACCACAAGATGGTCTTGCGCCACTGCGGATCCTGACTGGGCGTCATCCTTTGAGCAGGGGGCAGGTTCCTCGTTGCAACACCATTACCCGGGCTGACGGACAGGTGACAGCTCTTGCAATCGGATTCGCCCGAAACTGGCAGCACTGCGTCGAGGCTGGCGACGGTCGCGCCAGTCGAGTTGAGCTTCGCCTGGAACCGCATCAGAGGATACGGGTTCTCACGCCCGTAGTCGTCGAAGGGTGCCATCGGTACACCTTCGTTGGCAAACCACTTGACGTTCCTGACGTCGTAGCCGAACGGGAAGTGCTTGCTGAAGAATGGAAGGTCTTTGTTGAAGCTCTTGCAGGCCTGCGGCTTGTTCGCCGTATAGGCGTTGATCGTCACGTTGGTCGGTACGTTGGGCAGCGCGCCCGAAACAGTTGTGAAATTCGTGATGCTGGGCATCGTGTGCTGCTTGATGTCGAGCGTACCATCGCCCAGCACCAGGAGTTCAATGTCCGGAACCGGCAGTCCGATATCGATTCCCTTCGGGTCGCCTGCCAGGTTGGCCGGCAGGTACGGTGCCAGAACGCCCGCCGGATAGAACGGGCCATAGGCCGCAACCGCGACCTCCCAGAAGTTCGTTTTGAAGATGCTCCCATCAGCTGCAACGATCCGCGGTGTGGTCCGCCATGGATCATTGGGATTCGAGGCAGCCGAATAAACCACGTTGACAGTATTCTGATCGAGGATGATCGGGCGTGTCGATGCACGCTGAATGACCTGTGCGTGAGCCGTGTTGAACGGCGGCAGGATGGCCGCGATGCGGTTGTCGAGATCACCGCAGTGCATGCCGAGGTCATTGGAAACCAGGATCTGGTAGTTGGCGTTCGTGGTGAACGGCTGCTCGGGAACCGGCGTGTAAGTTCCTACTGCGGCCCGCCCCTTGCTCGTCGAGTTGATCGACTTTGGAACGGTCTGCGCGTCCACCTTCTTTGCGCTGACTTCCGTAGCACAAGCCAGAGCCACGGCAAGCATCGGCACGACGTGGACGTATCCTATTCGCTTCATGGTTTCCTCTCCAAATCCTTCATCCGTCCCTTGTGTTCAAATGCTCGTCGCAACAACAATGTTGCGTCATTCTGTCAAGGGTTGGTGAGCCAGTTCTAGTGGGCGGTTACCCCGGTCTTCTTAAGCGGTTACCCCAATTCCTTTAGGCGGCTACCTGTGGCGGCACGAAAACGCCCCGAGACCAACGGTTCACCTGAAAAGGCGCAACCGTCTCGAGGCGATGTCCGTGGCCCGGACACTTCTTATTTCTATTGGCTCAGATCTGCGTCGATTTTCGTTGAGGCTAGTCGACATAAAAAGCAGCAGTCAATGATCCGGAACAGCAAAGCAAAAAAAATTCGAATACGCAGATGCGAGATATTAACACGCAGCTTAGGGATCGATTGCTCCTAGTAGGCATTGAACATTACAACAAGCTTACATTTGGTTGACGCGACGCTGACAAGATCACTTCAGGCCGCGCATTCTCGGTGCGTCGTAATACATGCGCTCATCGTAAGGCGCTTGCGAATGAGCGTGCGACTTGTGCTCACGGCAATACCTGTAGCCGTCGACCTCGATATAGCAATAGCGCGAGCAAAAGTATCTCCCGCGCTCCCAGTAGCAGCCAACGGCTTCAGGCCCCATTGTTGGGTAGTCCCGATAATACGAGCGGGGATGCGCATGTGCCGTCGCTGGCGCCAGCGTGGCCACGACGAGCGTAGTGATAAGAGCGAACCGCTGCATCGATGCCTGCTCCTGATGTCTGCGCGTGCTTGAGATCAACGACCTCGGCTGACAAATACCATGGCCGGGTGCTTCGCTGCCGATGAAACCTCATTTTGACGCATTCCGTCATAAGGAAAAGGGGCGTTTCGTCGTTTCGGTTGCCGAAATGACACGGGAGTTGGCCTGCAGTCCAGTGCAGCCCGGCGCTGGTTTGGTTCAACGATGGAACGGAGGCGATTTTGCGAAACCTTCAGTTCCGTCGATGTGCGTTTTCAGTCGGTGACCTGTGCAGCCTCTGACAATTGCACACTTCGGCGCACGGCCTGCGGCGCGCTCTTGACCAAGGCGTAGACCGCCGGGATCACCAACAGCGTCAGAATGGTCGACGTCACCATGCCGCCGATCATCGGCACCGCGATCCGCTGCATGACGTCCGCGCCCGTTCCATTGCTCCACAGGATCGGTAGCAATCCGGCGATGATTGCCGCCACCGTCATGAGCTTCGGTCGCACGCGTTCTACGGCGCCATCCATGATTGCCGATTCCAAATCCGCACGGCCGACCGTTTCGCCCGTGCCCTGGCGCTTGGCCAGCATCGCCCGGTACGCCTGATCGATGTAGACCAGCATGACGACTCCGGTCTCGGCAGCGACACCGGCAAGAGCAATGAACCCAACCACGGTGGCGACCGACAGGTGAAGGCCCATCAGCCACATCATCCAGATTCCACCGACGAGCGCGAATGGCATCGACAACATGACGATGAGCACTTCCGTAATGCGCCGGAAGCACAGCCAAAGCAGAATGAAGATGGCAAGCAGCGTCAACGGCACGACCAGAGCCATGCGCGCGACCGCCCGTTCCAGGTGCTCGAATTGCCCGCTCCAAGTCAGCGAATAGCCCGATGGCAATGAAGCGGTTTGCGCGACGGCCTTCTTCGCATCGGCCACGAACCCTGCCAGATCGCGGCCCTGGAAGTCGACATAGACATAGACGACGGGGCGGGCGCCTTCCGAACGAATGCTTGCCGGACCGCGCGAAATCGAAAGCCGCGCCACTTCGCCTAACGTGACCGCGCCTTTGCCGTTGGGCAGAGGAACCAGCACCTCGCGCGCCAGCGCCTGCGGATCGCCACGCAGGGCGCGCGGATAGCGCAGGCTTACATTATAGCGCTCGCGTCCTTCGATGGTCGTCGTGATTGGGTCGCCGCCCACCGCTGCAGCAATCGTCGCGTTGACGTCGGCGATCGACAGGCCATAGCGTGCAAGCGCATCGCGATTAGGCACGATGTCGAGATAGCGGCCGCCGAGTGCGCGCTCTGCAAAAGCGCTCGTCGCGCCTGGAACTTTGCCGATAGCGGCTGAAACGCGGCTGGCGATGTCATCGAGGATGGCGAGGTCGTCGCCGAACACCTTGACGCCGAGCGTCGAGCGGATGCCGGTCGAGAGCATGTCGATGCGCGCCCTGATCGGCATGGTCCACGAGTTGGCGACGCCCGGCATTTGCAGAGCCTGGTCCATTTCGGCGATCAGCTTCTGCGTGGTCATCCCGGGTCGCCAGTCCCGCTCCGGCTTCAGGATGATCAGCGTCTCGAACATTTCCAGCGGCGCGGGATCGGTGGCCGTCGTCGCGCGGCCCGCCTTGCCGAGCACGGTTTCGACTTCGGGAAACGACTTGATGATCCGATCCTGCGTCTGCAGCAGCTCGGTCGCCTTGGTGATCGACAGTCCGGGCTGCGCAGTGGGCATATAGAATAGCGCGCCCTCGTTCAGCGTCGGCATGAACTCGCCGCCAAGCTGCTTGGCCGGCCACACCGTGAGCAGCATCAGCAGGGCCGCCAGTCCCAGCACCCAGCCCTTGAACCTCAAGACCACCTCGATCACCGGCCGATAGGCACGCACCAGCAGGTCATTGAGTGCGCGAGCCCGTGCCAGCGCCGGCCTGTCGCCCATCGTCCAAACCATGATGGCAGGCACGAGCGTCACCGACAGCAGTGCAGCCGCCGCCATCGCGAACGTCTTTGTGAAGGCAAGAGGTCGGAACAGCCTGCCCTCTTCCGCTTCCAGCGCCAGGATCGGCAGAAACGAAACAGTGATGATGAGGAGGCTGAAAAACAACGCCGGCCCGACCTCGGTGGCAGCGGCAATCACTGCGTCCCGGCGAGATGCGCCCGATGCGAGACTATCGAGTCGCTTGTGCGCATTCTCGACCATCACCAACGCCGCATCGACCATGGCTCCGATTGCGATTGCGAAGCCGCCGAGACTCATGATGTTGGCACCGATGCCGAACATGTGCATCGGCAGGAAGGCAATCATCATTCCGGCGGGCATCAAGAGTATGGGGACCAGCGCACTGCGTGCGTGCATCAGGAACGCGGCGCAGATGAGAGCCACGATCAAGACCTCCTCGATCAGTGTCGTGCGCAGCGTTGTGATGGCCCTGCCGATCAGGACCGAGCGGTCGTAGATCGTCTGGATGGCGGCGCCGGCCGGCAGCGCCCCCGCTATCTCGGCAACTTTCGACTTGATGGCAGCAACGACCCCGGGCGTGCTTGCGCCAGTCCGCTGGATCGCGATTCCCGATACGACCTCACCCTCGCCATTGAGGTCGGCGACACCGCGCCGTTCATCTGCCGCCAGCTCGACGTGGGCGATGTCTCTGACGAGCACGGGGACGGGGCGATCGCCGGCGACAACAAGCCGCTCGATATCGGCAATTTCGCGAAGGTAGCCGCGCCCCTGCACGGCAACCTCGCGTTCCGTCATCTCGATCGAACGCGCGCCGATCTCCTGGTTGCCGGAGCGGATCGCGGTGCGGACCTGCTCAAGCGAGATGCCGAGCGCTCTGAGCCGCTGCGGATCGACGACCACGCTATAGCTCTTGACGAACCCGCCAACGCTCGCGACTTCCGCGACGCCCGGCGTCGCGCCCAGCCGATAGCGGATCTGCCAATCCTGCAGGGAACGCTGCTCTGCCAGCGACATCTTGTTGTCGCGCAAGACGTACTGGTAGACCCAGCCGACCCCCGTCGCGTCGGGTCCGAGCGTCGGAACCACGCCCGCCGGCAGGCGGTTGGCCGTCACGCCGATTTGCTCGAGCACGCGCACGCGGGCCGCGGCGACATCGGCACCTTCCTCCAGCACGACATGAATGAACGAAGTGCCCTGCACCGACATGCCGCGCACGACGCGCGCGCCTGGAACGCCAAGCAGTGCCGAGGCCAGCGGGTAGGTGACTTGATCCTCGACGATTTGCGGCGGTTGCCCAGGATACTCCGTGGCAACGATGACTTGAGAGTCGGAGATGTCGGGGATCGCATCGATCGGCACGCGCGGCATCGAAATGAGCCCGGCAACACAAGCCAGCAGCACGGCGGCGATGGTAGCCAGTCGGTTGCGTGCCGACCAGCGGATCAGCCCCGCGATCACGGCTTGCCTCGCGCATTTGCCAATGCGGTGAATGCTGCTTGCAGCTTGCTTTCTGCATCGATGAGGAACGCAGCGGAGGTAACGACGCTGTCACCCGCCGCAAGTCCTTCGAGCACTTCGGTATGGCCATCGGCACGCATGCCCACGTTCACTTTGCGTGGCTCGAAGCGTCCCTCGCCAAGCGCCAGCAGGACGTGCCGCTCGACACCGTCATCGATCACCGCGCTGTCCGGCACCGCGAGCACGTGGCGGCTTTCTGGAACCAGGAGGACATCGGCGTACATCTCCGGCTTCAGCCGCCCCTGCTGATTGGGCACGTCGATGCAAACGCGCGCTGTGCGCGTCTCCGCCCGCAATGCGGGATAGACAAACCGCACGCTGCCTTCGATCGTTTCGCCCGGATAGGCGCGCGGCCGAACCTTCGCCCGCATACCGGGCTTCAATGCACCGACGTCGATCTCGGCGACATCGGCGATGACCCACATCTGCGACATGTCGGCGATGCGGAACAGCTCCTCGCCCATGCCGATGCGCTGGCCGTTGATGAGCCGCTTCTCGATCACCACGCCCGACGCAGGAGACGGCCAGTCGGCCGCGCTCACGTTGGTCGTGCCGGTGAACAGCGCTTGTGCGCTGGAGTCCCCGGTCTTTCCGGCGATGCGGTTCTGCCGAGCGATCTCGATTTGCAGCATCTGCGAGCTGTTGCTGGAGATGCGGAACAGCGGTTGGCCTTGCCGCACGGCATGACCGACATGGCTCGCGTACACTTGTTCGGCGATTCCCTCGACGCCGGAGGAGACCACTGTGAGTCGGGTCTCGTCGTAGCTGACCACGCCAGAGGCACGGACCGGCGACGACATTTCGCGCGACTCCACGGTCCTTGTCTGGACCCCGGTGCGTTGAATCCTGCCGGCGGAGAGTTGCACGGCGCCGCCCTCACTCCCGCCGTCCTCCGCGAAGACGGGCACGTAGTCCATGCCCATTTCGTCCTTCTTGGGAACAGAGGAAATGTCGGGCAGACCCATTGGGTTGCGGTAGTACAAAACCTTGCGCGCACTCATCGACGGCTGCCGCGCAGTCTCGTTCGTGACATGATCATGCTTGTGCGACGGATTGTGCACATCGGCTTGCGTGTGAGTGGTGCGTGCTTTTGAATCGTAGTTCTCAAGCCCGGCCAGCTTTGCCGAGGCGTCGGTTGTGGCTGTGCTTTGCGGGACCGAGCGGTTGACGCCAGCGGCAGCGTCGTTCGCCGCGATGCGCGTTTGGGAAACGGATGCCTTGTCCTTCGGTTCGCTTTTGCAGATCGGGCCGGCAAGCAGTGCCGCTTCGATGGCGTCGGCACTGGCCATCGGCGAGACGCCAGCTCTGCCGATGATGCCGCCGCCAAACCAGGCGGCTATTCCTGCGAGAGTTACTGCGAGTGATGCGTATCCGGCTTTCGCATTCATGGCTGCATCGGCCCGGCGCTCGGTGCCATCCGCCTCTGCATCGCATTGCTGCGAATGGCGCGCTTGGCATAGGCCTTGAGAAACGCTTCGTCGACGACCGGCACAGGCGCTTCTGACCCGAACAGTTCGCGCGCCAGCTGTCGGCCCTCGGGCGACAGCTCGGAATGCTGGCCGACAGCAGATGCTGACGTAGGCCGGGCAAGTGCATGAGGCAGCGGCATCGGTGCGGGCTTGATCGCTGCTGGCACGATCGGGGGTGCCACTGCCGTGGCCTGGGCGCCTGCAGTCGTCACCTGGACGCTGGCCTGCAGGATCATGACGTTGAGTCCCTGTGGCGTTTGGCTCATGATGAAATTGTAGTTGCTGAGGAGCGCCGCGATCACGCCTTCAAGCTTGCCGCGATAGCTCCCGCTGACCGAGGTGTCGAGATCGACATTCGACGTCACCTTGGCCTTGTAGGTCGTGGCGATTTTTTCCAGAACTTCGCCGAGCTTGGCGTCTTGTACATTGAGCACAACCGCATCTGTGGCTCCAACCACCGCGATATCGGCGATCACCGGCGCCGAGCCGATGGTCATCGCAGTCGACAAGACCAGCACGGCGACCAACGCAATTGAACGTCTCGGGTGCATGCAGATGTGTCTGGCGCTACGCATGGCACTGGCCTCCCGCCATATCTCCGCGGCAGCCGATCCGACACGCGTCCGGCGCCGTCGTCTCTAATCACTCCGGCTTCTTGATCGAGAGCAGCTCGACCTCGAAGATCAGCGTCATGTTGGGGCCGATCAGAGCGCCGGCACCTTGCGCCGAGTACGCCAGCTGCGGTGGAACGTAGAGTTCCCACTTCGAGCCGACCGGCATCATCTGCATGGCCTCGCGCCATCCCGGAATGGCACCCTTGAGATCGAAGGTCGCTGGCTGGTTGCGCTTCCATGTGTTGTCGATCTCGGTGCCATCGAGGAGTGATCCGCGATAGTTGGCGGTCACGGTGTCGGTGGCGGTCGGCTTTTCGCCCGTGCCCGCACTCAGGATCTTGTATTGCAGGCCGCTTTCGAGCGTGACGACACCTTCCTTCTTGCCGTTCTCGGCCATGAAGGCGTCACCCGCCATCTTGTTGTCGAGCCCGGCGAGCTGGCGCGTCTTGCCCATGCGCTGAGTCATGTGCTGCTGCCAGCCGCGATACGTCGCGCGGTATTCTTCCTCGCTCATCGCCAGCTCGCGGCGCTCGTAGGAATCCCGCATGCCCTGCAGCACTTTTTCGAAATCGAGCTCACCCATGCCTTGCTGAATCAGGCTGCGGCCGAAGGCGATGCCGATCGAATAGCTCAGTCGTTCGCGTTCGTTGGTGAGTTTGGATGTGTCGGCGGCCGCTGCTGCTGACGCAGTGAGTGCCAATGCAAGCGCCGCGGTGAGGGTCGTCTTTGACGCGTTAATCATCGCTCGTCCGAATGAGTACGCTGAAGGAACCGACGCAGATCGGAATGTGATGTGCGGCGTGCTTATGCTGGGAGAAGGCAAGATCCGGGCCGAGTAGTCCTTCGGCCACGATCAGGACGTGGTTAGGAATCGAGGCGCCGTAGCCGGAAACCCGGCTACGGCGTGTCTTGGTCCTACTGCACTTTCAGCACGAGAGGACGCATCATGTCGTTTTCCTCGTGGCCGAGCAGGTGGCAATGCCACACGTACTCCCAACCGAAGTCTTCGATCCGGTTGACCGGAGGCGCGTTCGTCACCGGGTCGACGCTGCGGAACGGGAACAGCGTCTGCGCATTGGGATTGGTGACACCCAACGCCGTCGTCACGTCGAGCGGCCGGACGCTGTTCGATAACGTGAACGGCACCGGCGGCTTGTTCAGTCGTACCGCAATGACGATGTTCTCGAGCGGGTTCATCTTGACGGTTTCCTTGAAGCCCGTCTCGTTGGCATCGGGAAGCTTGACGATGCCGCCCCAGTCGACGCGGTTGATGACCTGCACGTTCATCAGGTGGAAGTGGACCGCGTGCGTGTCGACACCGTTGTGGACGATGTTCCAGATTTCCGTCTCACCTTCACGCAGCGTCTCCGTGCCCGGGTCGACGTACATCAACCCGAACGCGTTCTGGCCGTTGGGCTCGAGCGCCGTCGACTCGGTACCGAGCATGGCGTTGAGGCGGCCATACACGGGATCGAAGTCCTCGACGATCGTTTTTGTGCGAACCGGGAAGCCGCAGGTCTTGCGGTAGTTCGGATCGCCCGAATTGTTCCAGTGGCCAGTAGCGGGATCCTGTACCGCACCAGCGCAAATTGGGAACTCGTTGATGCCCGTCAGGCAGCCGGTGCCGTAGCCGCACATGCGCCCGTTGCCGCACCCGCTTTGGTCGGTGGCATCACACTTCCCATGCAACGTAGTCGATGACATGTCGACCAGCGTCGGCGGATCGACGGTGCCTTTGAGGTAGGACGGTGCCGTCTCATTGCCGGCAGCGTCCGTCGTTGCGGGAACAACAACACCAGCCGGGTCCACCACCGGATCCGTGTGCGAGTTTGCATACGCGGCCTGGATCATGCCCGGCAGCACATTCTGCACCCAGCCCGGAGGCAGCATGCAGGGATTGACGGTTCCGGGAGTCGTCTTCTTGCACTTGTCGCTCGGCTTGACGGTGACCGGCGTAGGATTGGTCGCCGACGTCGGCTTGGTGAAGATTTGCTGACCCATCACACGGAACTGCATGACCGTGCGCGTGTTGGGGCCATAGCCCTTCTGCGTGGCTAGCGGTCCGCCGTTGGCAGTCTGGTCCGGCTGCCCGGTGAACATGTCGTAGCGAGGATCACCTGCCGGCAATGCAGCAGGGGCGTCATTGTAGAGAATGATCGTCGCTCCGTCCGGAACGGCGCCGAAGTCGACGATGATGTCCGCACGCTCCGCCGGTCCGAGATACAAGGTGTAACCGGGGTTCGGATACGTGCAGCCAGGTGCGTTGCAACGCGGCGACACGCTGAGCGGTATCGGAGCCGTCAACGGTGTGTTGCGGACGTTCATCACCGTCATGCTCTTGCGATCGTAGTCCCAGTCGATCGGTTGGTTGGTATGCACGACCGGGTTGGGCAGCAGACCACCTTCGGTACCGATCTGGATGAAGGGAATCTGGTTGCGCGGATCGGGAACACCGCCGAGCCTGAGGTCGGCGGGCACATAGACGTTCATCGCCGGCGTGATGTTGCCGAAAGCAGGCACCGCGTAGGGCGACACGAAATCGGTCATCGTACCGAGCGACGGCACCATGCCAACCTCGGTGCAGTTCGCAAATTTTCTCTGTGTGCTGTTGCAGACTCTGCCGTAGTTCTGCGTCGTGCTGCCCACCTTGCCGTCGCCATCGACCGCATAATAGAGCTGCAGGTTGAGGTGGCGGTCATTGGAGGCGTTGAGCACGCGGAAGCGCATCGGCTTGCGCGGCACTTCCATGTAGGGGAACGCCATGCCATTGACCACCTGCGTGTCCATGAACGCCTCGGGCACGTGCGAAATGGCGGGGATCGCGCTGGCGAAAATGAACGCCGGCGGAATGACGTAGGCACCGTAGTCCCAGCGTCCAAACGGGTTCATGGTGTTGCCAGGCAGCTGGTTCGACATGTAGACGTGCGGGAACCAAAGATCGCCCTCGGTCGTGCACGCCGACGCGCCACCAATAATGCCCTTGCACGCCGTCGACCACGTTGGGTCGACATTGCCCGTGATCAGCTGCGGTCTCGCAATGGTGCCGGGGCTTGTCGTTACGAAGGTCTTGTCCTGGATGACCAGCGGTGTTCCGACATCGGTCACACCGACTGCCGCGAGCTGGCCACGGTAGCCGGCATTCGTGCCGTTCGTCGCCCCCGCGGTGATCATGTCCTGCTCGATCTGGTCGGTGAGCAGGTAGCCCGCCGCCTCACCCGCATACACGTTGGGGCCGGTGATGCCGTACGTGTGGTCGTGGTAGAACATCAACCGCGCGCTCTGGTCGTTCGTGTAGTAGTACGTTCCCGTGGCGTCAGTTGGAGTTTCACCTGCCGCCATGTCTGGCACGTTGCGGAAGCTGACGCCCTTCTTGTAGATGCTGGTGTCAGCTGCCGGCGTGAACCACTGGTGCGGCGTGCCGTCGCTGATCCACGGCGTGAAGCCGCCGTGCAGATGGATCTCCGCGCGGTCCAAAGAGTAATCACCGTATGCGCAGGTGGTGCCCGGCACCAGGGCCTCGGCCACGGTGCAATAGGCCTTGCCATCCGGGAAGCTCACGGGATTGCCGGCGGCATCGACGTTCGGACCGTTGAGCGGGTCACCCGCAATGATGTCCCTGATCGGCGGTCCCATGCCAGAACCCATGATCGTCGTGTCGACCGGCACCGGAAATGCACCGAGCGTGACCTCGTTCTTGACCTTGAGCCGAACCGGCGTGCCGCGCATGGCCACGATCACCGGGCCTAAGTACTTCTGCTGGTTTGCCCAGACGGTACCGTTCGTCTGCACGTAGCCGCGCAAGTGTGTCCCTGCCGCTGGCAGCTGGGAATGCATACGCTGCTGGTAGTCCTTCACGCTCAACTCGTAGTAGTCCGCTCCATTGAGCGTGCTCTTTGCAGCCACGGGAATGCATGGTCTTGGGGCCGTCGATGTCTGTGTGGGCCCGCAAAGTGCCGGCAGCCGGTCGAGGAACTTCTGCAGTGCCGGGCTGTAGGCATAGTGCGGGGCTCCGTTTGCAAAGAGCTGACCGCCAGCAGGATCGACCGGGGCGCAGACGGCGGTGGTCGACGTACACGCGGCCTCCGGCTGCCAGGGCAGGAACTGCGCCTGCGCGGGTGAAGTGTTTGCGTGGACGAGGGAAATCGCTGTGATGGCTAGAGTGCTACAGGCGCCAAATCCGCTGTAGCCTCGGTGCAAGTGACGCTTCGACATCGATCTAACTCCACTGGAGCTTGAACAAGAATCAAGACAAAGAACGACCGTTGGCCGCCGCGCACGTTCTCCGCGGTCAGCGGAAATCGGCACGCAGACGTCCATAGCGCGCACCGCTATTCGAAATAGCGACGCGCACGAAATCCTTCCCAGGATTTGGCTGTTTGTTTTTTTGAATTCAGCCCAAATATCAGCAAGCTTTGGTTGAAAGCGTTGATTCGTCTTGTTATTTTGGAACTGCTTTGACGCCTTCTTCCACTAACCAATCTATTCAAGAGTTAAACGAATTGTCAATTCAGAATATTAGATTTGAAGTAATTTACGTTACGAGTACAGAAATTGTTTCTGGCTCTTGGTGCGCCAGATTAGCAGGACGTTGACCGGCAATTTGCTCGGTCACAAATCCATGGCACGTCTGCCCTCCGCAGCTGTCGAACGATCGAATTTGAGGTCGTATGGACGGCCGCTATTGCACCACACCGTGGTCATCGTTGCGTTGCTGCGAAGCTCCATGCTACGTCTCGCCGACGAGCGGCGTATGAGGAGAGTCCTCGAAGTGCGATGGCACGGGATCGTCGGGTTCCTCGCATCGATCAATCGCTGCAATGACTTTATTGGATCATGATTTTGACGGATCTGACTTTGATGATGGCTGCAAATCGAATCGATCGCGCACGATGCTCCAAACCGACGCAACATCACTGATGCGATACCTGTCCGCACGAGCGCGCCTGCGCGCGCGACGCCGCGGTCGCACATTGCCCGTCCGCACAGCTGACGAGTCTGGCTTCACGCTCCTTGAGCTGCTGGTCGTGCTCGGCATCATCGCGCTGTTGGCAACGATCGCTGCACCGCAGGTGGTGCAATACCTGGGCAAGGCGCGCACCGAAACCGCCAAGGGGCAGATTTCCGCGATCACGACCGCGCTCGAGCTTTATGCGCTCGATAACGGCGGCTTCCCTCCGCAGCAGGCTGGTTTGGCTGCGCTCGTCACGGCGCCGACCGGGCTTGCGACGTGGCGCGGCCCGTATCTGAAACGCGCCGAGGGTTTGGTTGATCCGTGGGGGCGTCAATACGGCTATCGTATTCCTGGTCGCGGCGGCCAGCCCGACGTGTTCACGCTCGGTCGCGACAATGCGCCGGGCGGCGACGGTGAGAACCAGGACGTCTCAAACTAGCGCCTCGCAGCGCTCGTCGCGCGCGCAGCGTCATCTCAGTGATGTCTGAGCTGCAGCGACACTGAGCGGACCGCACGCCTGTTGCCGATACCGAGTTGGATCTCGACGGCATCGGGGATGGTGTCATCACGCGCCCATGCATCGACCCATTGCCGCGGCGGGTTGATTCTGCCCGATCCGAAGTAGCGCAATTCGAAGGTATCCGCGTCGGCCACCAGCATCCGCGATCGCGTAGGTGGCGGGGGCTGTCGTCGGCTGGCTGTACCAAGATTTGGTTTCGGTTGCCACGGCGTCCAGGCGAGGATGAGCCCCGATCGGCCGTCCGAATCGCTGCCCAATCGCATGTCGAAACTCACCAAGCCGCCGTCGGTCCGACTGAACGTCAGCGGTGCCACGAACGATACCCAATTGGCTCCTCCGGCAAATGGAATGGTCGGCTGCCCGCCCCTGCTGTCCTCGAACACCGGCGTTGCCTCCGACAGCGTCCGCTCAACGAAGGCGATCACCGCATCGACTTCTGCCTGACGATCGAGACTTATCGCCGCGCGGTTGGCACGCCAGGTCATTTCGAACAGGCTCGGCAGCGACGCCAGTGCCAGCGCCGTCAGCACCAGCGCCACCAGCACTTCGATCAGCGTGAAGCCTGCTTCTGTGTGGTCGTCGGCCGTCAATTTGGCACCATTTGCAGCTTGAGCGTTCTGAGCTCGAATGACTTCGGCGGTCGAAGCGGCCCGTCCGGCCAGGCAACGGCGACCTGCACCCAGTAGGCGCGAAGATTTGGCGGCATCCGCACACCTTCGGGCGGCGCATAGTTCGACACCGAGACCCGCCACCTGAAGGCGCCCTCCTCGCCTTCCTCGAACGTCTTCTCCGTGAGCCGTGTCGACAGCCCGACATTCGCCAGCCTGCGTCGCGCAATATCCACCGCCGCGCGACTGGCCTCGACATGGCGAACCCCGCGCCACCCCATCGCCGCGCCCTGTTGTAGCGAGACGATAACGCTGGCCAGCACCACGATGGCTATGATCGCCTCGATCAGCGTGAACCCTTTCATGTCCGGCCGTCGTTGCAGCATCTCTCAATGTCCGGTCACGAACTTGGTGGCACCCGTCAGCCAGTCGATGTCGATGCGAGCCTGGGAGGCGCCGTCCGTGAGCAGGATCCTCGCACCCGTCGCAGTCCCGTCGGGACGGAAGCGCACGCGCCGCACGCGTCCATCCCATTCCAGAGTATCATCCATGATCGCGACGGAAATGCGCGGGTCGATCGCAGTCGGATCAGGCTGCAAGTCCGACCAGTGCACGCGGCGATCAAGATCGATTGCAACCGTTCTCTCAACCCCCTTCTTGAGCACATCCGCCCGCGCCGCACGCAATTGCGCAGTGAGCTTGGCGGTCGTCACATCGAGCAACGGCCGTGAGGATCCGGTGTGGACGCGTGTCACGACGAGAGCCGACGCCATCGTCACGAGGAACATCACCACGATCAGTTCCAACAGCGTGAAGCCGCCACAAGTCTCTTCCGGCCGACGCCGAGACGCACGATCGCTCATAGCTTGGCCAGCTCGTTGATGGAAAGGATCGCGTTCATGACCGACAAGATGAGGCCGCCGACGAGAGCTCCGATGAACAGCGTCAACACCGGGGTCAGCAGGCTCATGAAGCGGTTGAGTCGACGCTGCAGCGTGGTTTCATAGACATCGGCCACGCGCATCAGCATCGTCTCGAGTTGTCCGGTCTGTTCGCCAACCGATATCAGCCGCATCGACAACTCGGAAAACAGTCCCGAGTTGAGTAGAGGCGTTGATAGCATCCGGCCCTCCTGCAGGGCCTGTCCGGCTTCGCGGACCGCCGCCGCATAGGCCTCATTCTGCAGCACGTTGCCGGATATGCGTACCGCGTCGAGCATCGGCACGCCGTTGTGCACCAGCGTACCCAGCGTGCGCGTGAATCGAGCTGTCTCGCGATCCCCGATGAGCCCGCCGATTACCGGCACGCGCAAGAGCAGGTGATGAATGAAACCGCGAACGGCCTGGGTCCGCGAGACCAGGCTGAGCCCGGCGATCACGGCGATTAGGGTCGGCACCAGAGTAAACGCGTGCGCCCTCAGGAATGCCTCAGCCGAGACGAGAACTTGCAGCGTCTTTGGCAGTGGCGCCCCGGCATCCTTGAATAGCGGCACCACCGTTGGCAGCAGCACCGTCAGGATCACGCCGACGGCCACCGCCGCAGCCACCAGCAGGACGGCGGGATAAAGCAGCGCCGAGCCGATCTCCGCACGCGTCTCGCTGCTGCGCTCGAGGAAGCGCGCCAGATTGTCGAGAACTTCGCCCAGCGTACCGCTCGCCTCTCCGGCCTGGACCAGGCGCCAGTAGTATTCCGGGAACCCGGCCTCCGGCCGTGCCATCGCTCCCGACAGCGATTGCCCCTCCCGAACCGCCTCGAACAGGCTCAGCGCCGTTGTCCGCATGCGGCGGGGGATCAGCGGCTGGATCGAAACGACGCGCAGCACCTCGTCGAGCGGGATGTCTGCCTTGATCAGCGTTGCCAGCTCGCGCGTGAAGATCGCCAGCGATGTCAGCGGCAAGCCGCCGCCCGAGAACGAGATTTCTCGCTGCCACCAGCGCACCGTCGTTGCCGGCTGCGCTCCGACTTCATCGAGCTGCAGGGGCAGCTGGCCGCGCTGATGCAATGCCTCCAGGGCGGACTTGCGCGAGACCGCATCGATGGTGCCCGTGATCAGGGCGCCGCGCTGGTCGTAGACGCTGTATCGATATCGCGGCATGTGTCAAACCGTGTTGCGCGCAGAACTTCTTCGGTGGTGGTCTCCCCACGCAGCGCCTTGGCCAGCCCATTCTGGACTAGAGTGGCCATGCCGCCAGCAATACCGGCGGACTCGATGCCATCTTCCGTGGCTCCTGCCAGGATTTGTGCTCGAACCGCGTCAGTGGTGGTCAGCAGTTCGTCAATCGTCGTGCGGCCGGAGAACCCGGTACTTCGGCACTGGGGACAGCCGCCGGTGCGCTTAAGGTTCAACGGTGCGCCATCCAGCAGCCGTTTCGGGTCTGCGCCCGTCGACCTCAGCATATCCCAGACGGTGGCGGCATCGGGAGAGGGGACGGCACATGCCGGGCACAGCCGCCGCACGAGCCGCTGGGCGAGAACGCCTTTGAGGCTCGACGCCAGCAGGTACCTTTCGACACCCATGTCCAGCAGCCGCGTGATGGTCGCCGCGGCGCTGTTGGTGTGCACCGTCGACAGCACCAAGTGTCCGGTGAGCGAGGCCTGGATGGCGATCTGCGCGGTTTCCAGGTCGCGGATCTCGCCGACCATGATGATGTCGGGGTCCTGGCGCAGGATTGACCTTAGTGCGTGGGCGAACGTCAGGCCGATGCGCGGCTGCACCTGGATCTGGTTGACGCCGGGCATCTGATATTCGATTGGATCCTCGACGCTGAAGATCTTGCGGTCCGACGAGTTGAGCATCGACAGCGCCGTGTAGAGCGTCGTCGTCTTGCCGCTTCCGGTCGGTCCGGTGACCAGGATGATGCCGTTCGGCTGCCACAGCAACTCGCCAAGAGTGGCCCTGGTCCGCGCACCAAAACCGAGTTTCTCGAAATCCAGCTCCACGCTCGATCGGTCGAGCAGGCGCATCACGATGCTTTCGCCCCACAGCGTCGGCATGGTGGAGATACGCAGGTCGATCTCCCGGCCGCGCACGTTCACCTTGATGCGCCCGTCCTGAGGCAGGCGCCGTTCCGCAATGTTGAGCTTGGCCATGATCTTGATGCGCGACCCGATCGCCGACCGCAACGACGGGCTGAGCGTCTCGACGGTATGCAGGACGCCGTCGACTCGGAACCGGACCCGCACGCTATCCTCACGCGGCTCGATATGGATGTCGGAAGCCTGCATACCGTTGGCGCGCGTGATCAGGTCCTGGACCAGACGGATGACCGGGGCCTCGCTGGCCATGTCTTCCAGACGGCGGACGTCCTCTTCGCCGGCTTCGGCCGAATGGACCTCTGTCGCGGCGCCCGCAGCGGCGCCCTGCTTGGCATCGCCTTGCCCGTAGAGGCGCTCGAGCCCTCGCTCGATGTCGCCATAGGAGGCGAGCAGCGGACGAACCGGCATATCGAGCAGGAACGAAAGTGCCGCCAGCGGTTCCGTATTGAAGGGATCTGCAACTGCAAGCTCCATCTGTCCGTCGTGCTCGCGCAGCGGCAGGATGGAATTGAGCTTCAGGAACGCCGCATCGAAGTCGTCGGGCCGGACCGGCTCGCGCGGCACCATGTCCTCGCTCGCCAGCGGCACCCGGCTGTAGCCGCTCAACGCGCGTGCAATGGCGCGATCATCGAGCAATCCCAGACGCAGCAGCACCAGCGCGAAGCGCTCGCCGGATTGCCGCTGGGCACGCTGGGCACGCTTCACCGAGAGGTCGTCGAGAAGCCCCTCGGAAACAAGGTATGCTCCGAACTGCTCGGCAAAATCGGAGCCCCGGGTATTTGGTGCCGCACCGTGTGTGCTTTCGGGATTGACCTTGGTCATGTTCGGTTTCCAATTGGCGTCGCAAGCTGGCTGAGGCTGCGTCGGCGCCGATCGAGCACGATGTTGATAGAAGCTAAAGTATGCTATATCAGGAACTTGATTATTTCCAGGATGCAGCGTGCCGACCCGACTGCGACACAGCCGCTCTTAACATATTCTGGCTTCCGTGACGCGCCATGCTCTACGAGATGAGCAATCGATTTCCGCACTACCGCTGCCAAGCGCATGTCCTCCCGGAGCGCAGTATGGAGCTTGACGTATCATGCGCGCTCACGTGATGGCCGGCAACATCGCCGCTGACCCAAAGCGTTCGGCACTATCGTCATTCCTTTCTTGGTGGCGCGACGAATTGATTGGAATGCTGCCGTCTGCACTTTCCGGACAGCGCCAGCCGCAAGCGCGCACGATCCTGTCGCTGGTGCCCGACGGTGTGCGCATAGTCAAATGCGCCGCACGTCCACCTCGCCGCACACCACAACCGCAGGGCGACGCTCCCCTTGCCGACGTGCTCGATTTTCTTGCCCGGATGCGCAAGGCCGGTCGCGCCATCGAGCCGATTGCACTGCAAGTGCCGGCGGCAACGTCCTTCACGCGTTCTGTTGAAATTCCCGCCGCGGCCCGTCGTGATCTCGAGCGCATGATGGCGCTTGATTTGGAACGCACGACGCCATTCCGCCTGGGCGACGTCTTGACGGCCATCGAAGTGGACCCGGCCGGCCCCAGCAACGGCCAGATCAAGGTGCAGCAGATCATCGTCAAGCGAAAGCCGGTCTTTCAAGTCGTCGATGAGATTAATGCGCTGGGACTGGACGTCTCTCGCATCGAGGCTGGTCGCGACGAGGCCAATCCAATTCCACTGACCTCTCCGGACGCTCTGAGCGACGCGCCAGCAAAGGCTCGGCCGACGGGAATGGCCGCCATGGTGCTGCTTGGCGCGATCGCGTTGCTGAGCGCGCTTGCCGTCTATCTCTATGTCGATCGGCATCAGGCGGCGCTGCAAGAGCTTCAGGCACAGAATGCGAAGATGAGGGCCCAGGCGGCCTCGCAGAAGTCGGCTGTTGAGAAAGCCAATGCCGCGCAGGCGGCGGTTGCGAGCTACAAGAAGCTGCGCTCCAAAATGGTCTCGCGCGCCATGCTGCTGGAGGAACTGAGCCGGGTGCTGCCTGACACCGCCTGGGTCAGCGACCTTAGAATTGAGGACGCGACTATCGACATTTCCGGACAAGCCAAATCGGCGGCGAGCCTTCTGCCCTTGCTCGAAAGCTCCAGCCACTTCATCGATGCCTCGTTCAGTTCCACCGTGACGTTGGAGCACAGTGGTGAAAAGGAGCGGTTCTCGATCCGCGCGCGCATCCGTGGGGCGGACTTGGGAGAGTCGCTTACCAATCAATCGGGGACCCCGCCATGATCCACGGTTGGCCGCCGCTTGTCCGGAAGTTGCTTGCGCTGGCGCTGCTTTTCGTGCCGTTGGCCACGATTGCCGGCGTCATGTTGGGGCCCGTGTCCGCACACATTGCCGACATCAAGGATCGCATCGAGCAGGAACGCCTCGTTGCTGGTCGGTTCTCGCAATTGGTCAGTCGCGATGCTGGCGAGACAGATCCAAGTAAGCGGACCGAGGAAGCCAAGGACAAGGAACTGTTCGTTTCCGGAACAAGCGAGGCGATCCGACTGTCGAACCTGCAGTCGATGCTCGCCAACATTGTCACCGCCAACGGTCTCAAGCTGCGCAGTACCCGCGCATTGCGGATTCGCGAGAAAAGTGAGCTGCGGCTACTGGGAGTTCAGATTCAGCTGCAGGCATCGATTGACAAGTTGCAGGCCTTGCTGCTCGATATCGAGAAGCATCGCCCCGCACTACTGGTGTCCGGCATGCACGTCTTTCCGATGATGAACGCAAGAGTGCCGGGGTCGCAGACCCTTGGTCAGCTCGATGCGCATCTGGACGTGTTTGCGGTGGAGGAGCGACAACCGTGAGCGACCGGCGCAATGGCTGCTGACAGACGACGCACGGGGACCAATGGCACTTGGCTTCTTGCCGGGCTGGGAGCGGTTGCTTGCCTTCTGATCTATGTCAATTTTCGGATTGCCGACCTTCAGGTCGATGTCGCACCGCTCGCAACCTCGCAGCCAGTCACTTCGAACATGACGGTGCCGGCAGAGAGCTTCGCGATTGATTCGCCGGAGTTGCAGGTTGCCGACCTGAAGGAAACGACCAGCCGGCCGATCTTTTTCCCGCTGCGTAGGGTGCCGGGTTCGGAGCCTGAGCCGGCTGCTTCCGCGGCCCCTGCCGCCGTGGAAGCTGAAGTCGTGGCGCCACCCGATGCGCTGCAGCTCATAGGGACCATGCAGATTGGCAATCAATACAAGGCCTTGGTGAGACCCGCGGGTGGCGGCGAAGCGCGTTGGCTCGCGGTCGGCGACGAGTTCGGCGGCTGGAAGGTGAAACAGGTCATGGACGACCGCATCCTGGTCATGGCTGCCAAGACCAAGAGTGAGCTACGGCTGTTTGGTAAGACTGCGGGTGAACCAAAGACCCGCTGACGGGTCAGAGATCGGTGTCGTCCGCTGAACCAACAAGTTCTAGGTGTGGAGCCGCCAAGATTTGACGACACGGGTTTTCAACACCCAGCACATGGCATCACAATCCAGAATCATTCATGACGACGATGTCGATTGAGTTCTGTTGATCCGTTATGTGACGTTGTCATCAGAATGATGCCAACCGGATAACCAGACTGATCTTGAGCAGCACGTCAAGAATGCGTAGCAATCAATTCAATGACTGTGTCCCTCAAGCACTCCCCAACGCCTGCACCTATCGCTAGTCAGTAGTGTTCGCGTACGGAGTCGACCTGTGGAGCGGGGATCGACGACTCAATCGCCGATGAGTATTTTCTTTTCGGTTTCCGTTGGGCGGCCATTTGAAAGCGGGTCCTTGGAGGATATGTGGTACTAGGCAGATGCAAGAGACGTCTTGCTGTTGCCACGGCGATCGGCCTCTGTGGCGTGATCGTCGCAGGTTGCTCTCTGCCATACCAACAGCTTTCACTGCCGAGCCCTGTCACGCCGTCGGCAAGTGACGGCACCGGCGCCGCTTCCTCCAAGAAAGCATCTGGCGTTTCCCTTTCAGGACCGGGCAGCAGCGAGACGCGCGAACCTCGCACATTCACCGGTACAGCCGTGTTTGGAGAAGCCGCGGATGCGGGAAATCCAAGTTCAAACCCAAACCCAAAGTCGGTCGGTGATGGCCCCATCAAGGGAAGCCCGATTGCAACAGGCGCAATAACTGTCGACGGCACGACCTTGAATATCGTCGGGGCATCCGTTCCCGAAGTGGCCAAGACCGTTCTCGGCGACATTATGGGCGTCAATTACACCGTCAGCGACAAGATCAAGGCCAACATCACGCTGCGAACCGCGCGCCCGGTGGACAAGAGTGCGCTGTTGGCCATCTTCGAGGCCGTGCTTCGCGAGGAGGGTGCCGCGATCGTCGTAAGGGATGGTCTCTATAGCATCGTCCCGATTACGGATGCAGCCGCCGGCGGCTCACCAATGATTTCACGCAACCGGCTGCGTCAGTCGCCGGGCACGAACACGACGGTCGTGCCGCTGCGTTACGTTGCGGCGACGGAAATGGAGCGGATTTTGAAGTCCGCGGCGCCCCAGGCGTCGGTTCTGCGCGTCGACAATGCGCGCAACCTCTTGATGATCTCGGGCAACCAGCAGGAGCTGAGCTCGATGTCCGAGATGATCAACGTCTTCGATGTCGACTGGATGCGCGGCATGTCCTTCGGGATATTCCCGGTCGAGACGGCGGACCCCGAAGCGATCTCCCAGGAACTCGAGAATATCTTCTCCAGCAACAAGGAGGGTCCGACCAAGGGCGTCGTTCGCTTCATCCCCAACCGTCGCTTGAAGTCGGTCTTGGTGATCACCTCGCAGCCTGAGTACCTGCGCAAGGCTGAGACGTGGATGAAGCGTATCGATCTCGCCAGCAAGGCGACCGAGAAGCAGGTCAACGTCTATCACGTGCAGCATCGCCCGGCTGCCGAGCTGGCGACGCTGCTGCAGAAGATCTACCTGACATCGGGATCAGGCAGTGGCTCCACGGCGCGTTCGCAGAGCGGCATTTCGACGACGTCCGATCTGGCCGGCTCCTCGTCTCAGATGGGTTCCCCGGGCGGCGGGTTGATGGCACCGTTCGGCAGTGCCGGCGGCTCCGGGTCGTTAGCGTCGAGCAGCGCAACATCCTCGAGCGGTGCAACCGCTCCGGCGACGCCCGTCTCGCAGACGGAGCCGCCTCCGGCTGGTTCAGCTGCCAGCGCCAACCGGCCGCCTGAAGGCTCATCTCCTCAGGGCGGCGAGTCTGGCCCGTCCTCGGGGTCGCCCGACAAAGCCGGCGGCATGAACCAGCAGCTTCCCGACGATCGCCAGTCTGGCATTTCGGTGGTCGCGGATGAGCCGAAGAATTCGCTCGTCATCACCGCCACCGCTGCCGAGTTCCGGCGCATCAAGCAGGTGCTGGCGCGCATCGACGTGCCCGCCAACCAGATCCTGCTTGAAGCCACGATCGCCGAGGTCACGCTGAACGACAACCTCAAGTTCGGCGTCCGCTGGTTTGCGCAGAATGGAGCCAGCAAGAACATCGCGTTCAACAGTGTGTTGGGAACCGGCGCCAACGCGATCCAGAATCTGCCTCTGTTGGCGCCGACGCCAGCAGCAGGGTTTAGCTACTTCATCAGCATGTCCAACCTGCAGCTCACGCTCAACGCCCTGAGCGCGCTCACCGACGTCAATATCGTATCGTCTCCGAGCCTGATGGTTCAGGAGAACAAGCGCGCCACCCTGCAGGTTGGCGACGAAGTGCCGATTGTCACGCAGCAGGCGACTGGCGTTCAGGTGCCCGGTGCGCCGATCTTGAACTCCGTGTCATCCCGCAGCACGGGCGTGCTGCTCGGCATCACGCCCAGGCTTGGTGCCGACGGGCGCGTCGTCCTCGATATCGAGCAGGAAGTCAGCGACGCCGTGCCGACGACGACATCGACCATCGATAGCCCCACCATCCAGCAGCGCCGCGTCAAGACGACGGTAACAGTCAATGATGGGGAAACGATCGTGCTTGCGGGAATGATGCAGGATCGAGCAACGCGCAACCGCGATCAGCTGCCGATCCTTGGCGACATCCCGTTGGTAGGCAACGTGTTCAAGGCGAAGGACGACTCGATCAAGCGCACCGAGCTGCTGATTTCCATCACGCCACAGGTCTTGCGCGACCCCCGCCAGATCGACGCGGTTGCCTCCGAATACCGTGACAGGCTCAATTTCTCCACCCGCCCGCAGCGGTCTGGGCCTCCCGATCGCCGCGAACAGTTGGATCGGCTTTCGCGCTGAGCGCGGCATTTCTCCAATAGGGAATTGTCCGACCACCGCTGCCTTGGCGCGGCAAACAGCCCGGGGCTGGCTTGCCAACGGCGGCGGACAGAGCTGATAAGTTGGCGGGACTGCACAGGTGCGCAGTATCGGAAGGCCCCAGCCATGCCCGGCTTGTCACATCCTCAGCATGAAAAGGGCTTCATCCTGGTCCTGGTGATCTGGATCGCGGTGTTGCTGGCGCTGCTGGTGACCGGCTTTTCGTTCACCACGCGATCGCATTTGCAGATGGCTTCGGCAACCGCCGAAAGCGCCAAAGCCGAAGCCCTCGCCGATGCCGGAATCCAGATCGCGGTGCTCGCGTTGGCAAGCGTCAAGCCGGACGACACGTTCCTGCCACGGATTCCGATCAATGGCACAGCTTTCTCATGCGACCTCGACGGCAGTGCCATCATAACCTTGCGGGTCCAGAACGAGGCTGGTCGCGTCAATCTCAATCTTGCCGGTGAGCGGCTGCTGCTAGCCTTTTTCATTGGCTTGGGAGCAAGCCGGGAAGAGGCGACGCGATACGCGAATGCCGTCATCGACTATCGAGATCCCGATGACAATCGACGCCAGAGCGGTGCCGAGTTCAAGGACTATGAAGCCGCTGGTTTGCCGCTTGGACCCAAGAATGCTCCATTCGAGACCGTCGATGAGCTCAATCGCGTGCTCGGACTGGACCCCGCCATCGTCGCCGCCGCCCAGCCCTACCTGACGGTATTCTCGACCGCGCCAGGCGTCGATACCAGGGCTGCATCCGCAGACTTGCTGCAGAAGATACGGCAAGGCGACGCCGGCTGGACCGCGATGTCGGCGATTGACGCGTTGAGCGCGACGACCTCCACGGAACTCTTCACGTCCTCTTCCAAGCGCGTCTTTACCATCAAGAGTACCGCACAGCTGCCGGGTGGGGCGGCGTTCGCACGCCATGCGATCGTCGACATCGATCTCTTGCGCAGCGGCGTGCCGTTAGTGCGGTTGTGGCGGCGCGGCGTATCGGAGCCAGCGGCCGTCGCGAAGGGTGAAGCGCTGTCCCCGTGCTGATCTGGCTCTTGCGGGCTCGCCGCAATCGCGCGCTCTCGCCAAGGCTCACCCAGGCCGGTCGCTGTTGAAGTAACTTCTGTCCGATCAACCAGGTTGAGCGCGGCCTCATTGCACTGCTCAGCCAATGGTGGCAACGATCCGTGATGGAGAACTGGCATATCGTAGCTTGTCGATGACTTCGGAACCAAAGCCCAAAGAACCCCGGCGCTGGCTGTTGTTGGCGGCCATGTCGCTCGTTCCGGCCGCGACACTCGTGCCGCTGCTCATGTCGGGCGACCTGTCCGTTCCGACCGCAACTTTGTCATTGTTGCTGGCCGCTATATTGGTGCTGCTCAGCCTGATCGACATCGAGAGCTTTACGCTACCTGATCGTCTGACATTTCCGCTGATTGCGATGGGCGTTGCAGTCAGTGCCGTGCTTGGCCAGATGCCGCCGTGGTGGAGCGTCGTGTCAGGCGCAATAGGCTACGCCTCGATCTTCGGCATCGCACGCGGCTATCAGGCATTGCGTGGCCGGGCTGGAATTGGACTGGGTGATGCAAAACTCTTCGCGGCGGCCGGCACCTGGACCGGAGCCGAAACCCTGCCGAGCGTTTTGCTTTGGGCATGTGTGGCGGCACTGATTTTCCTGCTCGCAGCCGCCGCAACCGGAAGGGCTTTTCAAGCAACCACGCGCATTCCATTCGGTCCATTCCTGGCGCTGGGTTTCTGGATCGGCTGGATATACGGCCCGATTTAATTTCCCTGATTGAGGCGCGCCACCAGCATCATCGGATCATTCCGCAGCGCGACAACATCCACTATCGCATTACATGCATCTTCAGTGGCAACATCAGAAGAAAACGCCGCAATTTTAGTTTTGCAAATCTTGAGTATTTAGGCTTTCTTGAAATTCGAGGATTGCTCGATAAGCAGAATTGAGGCCCGCTGATTGGTTAACGTCATCTTGTGAACATATATTGACCCCACGCATTCGATCCGTATGAATATCGATGCTTTGGGCTTTAGTCGACAGATCATGCTGGATCCTTATCGAACACTTGGCGTCGCGCCATTTGCCAGTCGAAGGGAAATTCGAGAGGCCTATTGCCGACTCGTCAAGTGGCTGCATCCCGATATCGGACCGCAAAACGCAACCAACAAGGAACTCCTCTACCAGGTCAATGCCGCCTACTCGTACTTGCGTCGCGTTCGTGCGCTCGATGCCAATGACAGCAAGAAGCAGGTGCAGCGTGGCGAAATGTTTGCGAGCACCGCGCGCAAGGCTTCAATCGTTTTTGCATGCGTTCTTGCTCCCGCGATGATCCTCATTCCGACCGGCAAGATTCATCTGGATGCCGTGAACAGCTACCAGAACCTGGACGAGGCTTTCAGCGCCGATGCGGGTGAAGCGAGCGAGTCGGCGCACCGGCGTTGGATCTTGAGTGCCGCTGCCACTTACATGCGGCCGGGAAATTCAAACGAAACCCGCAATTCAATGACGCCCTCCGCCAAGCAGGTCGATGCCGAGGTTTCCACTTCGGTCGTCACTGCCAGGACGACACCGACAACGCGCAAGACGCTCATCGCCTTGGCCCTTCAGGACGCCATTCCCGTTTCGCTGCAACCGGAGCAAACGGCGACAACGTTGGCTCCCCGCGAAATGATCCAGACCGAGAAACTGTCTGGTGCAGATATTCTTCCGCCAGCCCGCCGGTCGGTCGAACCTGCCGATGCCATCAATGCAGTTGCCGCGGTTGTCACGTACGAGGCGGAGGCAAGCCTGCAGAACAAGGGCGAGCGCAAGCGTCGTCGGCTGTTCCGCGATGCCCGCTACGGTTTGGCGGTTCCCTATTCGAAAGACCTATTGCCCAACCAACAATTCTCGAGAGACGCGCTGGACCGCCTCTTCAGGTCGCGAGATGGACAGGCTCTGTTGCGCATACAAACCATCGTCGTTGATGGCAGCCCAACCGCAGCCGCCAAGTTGAGCAGTCGCCTGGATAGTCGGGTAAGTGGCATCCCAGCCAAGTCCGATTTGCGCGACAAGGGCGGGTTTGTGTTGCGCGGCACGTATGGCAACGAGGCATACGTGGAGCGTTTGGATTTGTCGTGCTCCGGTCGTTTGGCGCACCGCACGCTTCTCATTTATCCCGAGAGCGCACGCGAAGAGTTTGCGTCCATTGCCGAGGATCTTGCCACCAGGGTGATTGTCACCAATCCGCTCGGGCGGTCCTGTTCGCAAGGTAGTGTGCGCGCTGACGTGACCAGGTAGACAGCAAGCTCACGAAAATTGCTTTACGTGCTCTTACCGCTTCTTCGGCAATTTTTCTGATCGCATTCACACGAAATTAAGCAAAAGCCTGCATGATGAACTCACCATACATGGGTGTGGGAGTTCGGGTTGTATGCGTAAGATTTGGGGGCACTTGCCGCTCGCTATTGCGGGCACAGACGCGGCCGCCGGTCGTGTTGCGCGCCTAGTTCCAGGCGCGGCACTCGCCGTCAGCTGTTTGTTGGTCGTCAGTTGCACCCACTACCAACCCGAGCCGCCAGCGCCCGCGCCAAAGCGAGTAGAGCGCAAGGTGACGCAACCCGAGCCCAAGCCCGCGACAGCTCACGTTGCCATTCCGCGAATTCCGACACCGACATTGGATATGCTGAAGGCGCCGTCCAAGCCTGACTGCAGAACCGTTGAGGGTGCGCTTTCATCAGTGCGACCTACAACCGCTGAAAGTCCGCAAGCCCAGCAGAATACGAAGACCGCCACGCCGGAAAACCCGGTCCAGCCGACCAATCCGGCAGTCGCGCCCGCGAACAACCATTCATCGCCCTCCGTACCTGGCGACGCGGCCAAGCCCCTGCAGGGCGTCCTCGCTGAAAAGGCATTGCTCGAATTCGAGCGCGATTGCTATCGCAGCGCCGAAGAGCGTCTCCGCAGAAGGCACATTCTTCTCCAGAAGGCGGTGCGCTCCACCAAGAGCGCGATCGACAAACTGTCGACGAATTGATCCGCCCTACAACTAGGCTTCGCGCGTGACCTTGCCCGGCACCAGTTGCTTTAGCCAGCGATCAGCCAATTCCATCAACGTACCAGACATCGATTTCGGATCGATCTGCGAGATGGCATCGAAGACGCGCTCAGCACGCGTCGGTAGTGACGCAGTGCTCAGGTTGGATAGATTCAAATTAGGAAGTTGCAGTCCTGATAATGTCGCCGGCATCAGCATGCTCTGAACGTCCGCCGCGCGCTTCCGCACAAGTCGCTTCACTTCGCGCGCGGTCCAGCCGGTATTCCGTTGTGGAAAGATGGCCAGGGCAAGCAAAGCACCCCCGGCCAAAGCGACGCCGATCGAAGTCCAGGGATAGTACCCGATCGTATGGCGCGTGACGTCGATACCGTCTTGAGCCGCTGACGCCGCCTGCGCCGCTCGGCGTTCGATCTCCCTCGAAACGACAGATGCGAGCCGGTCGATCTCGGCACGAACGGCAGCCAGCTCGTTTGCAAAATGCCCATCGGACGCCGACACCTGTTCTACCTCACTGTTATCGTTGATAGGGGACGTGCGAACCGGGTGTTGGCTAGCCATATGAATGATCCTCGATAGAGCAAGATCGGCGAATGCCCTCAGACGGCAAGGGCAGTTGATCCGCCAATGCTATCCACAACGCGGTTGCCGGGTCGGAAGTTCCAGTACTTCTGGCCCGATATGTTTGGATGATCTTGGGTCTGCTGGCAGCCCGTCGATCGGCATTGGCAGCATGTAGCGTTGCGGAACCCGATCCGATGCTGCGCGTTATGGCCACGTCGATATGAGTTCTCGTCGTAAGAGCCGCATCTCTGGCCACGCCAGCGCGCTTCGGTACTTGCTCATACGCCGACGGTCTCGCTTCCGTAGTCCTGCCCGCGTCGGTCCCTTTCGGAAGTGCGAGGTACATGAATTGGGAGAGAACACATGCAGTCAACCCCATCGTCACATCATAACGATGTTCGCGAACAGTCGAAAGTTGTGTCGGATGATTTCGCGGCGATTCGCTCGGATCTGAGCCAGCTTGCAGAATCAGTCCGCAATCTCGCTGCCGACGGCTTGGGGACGTCGGTCGAAGGAATCCAAGCCAAGGCCACCGAGAAAATCAGCGAGGCCGAGAAAGCCATACGCCGCAATCCAACTCAGGCGGCGCTGATTGCAGCTGGAGTGGGCTTCCTCGTTGGGCTCATCATGATCCGCTGAACCGAAGCATCCAATTGCCACGCCGCCCCTAGGCAACGCATAATCTACGGAGAGATGGCAGTGAACAGTAAGACTGAGACAACCGCGTCACAAGCACCCGAAACTGTCGGCAAAGCGTCAGAGCACGTAGCTCGCGCGGCAGACCGCGTAGTAGGCCAAGCCGCCGAGCAAGCAGGAGAGGCTATGGAGAGTGCACGCCGTTACGCCTCGGAAGGTCTTGATCGCGTTGAAGTGGCCATTCGGCGCAATCCACTCGCAGCAACGGCGATTGCTGCCGGGATCGGCTTCTTCTTTGCTGCGCTTGCGCGTCGCTAGTCCGGGACCGTTCAGAACATCGTGTAGGAGCTAGCCTCAATGATTGGTGAAGCTGCGTTTTACGTCGCAAACCGTGTGACCAATTCCGCGGTCGCAAGCATCTCTCGGACGGTCATTTGGGGAGCGACGCTCGCCGTTCTACTGATCGGAGCGGCAGCGTTCGCACTCATTGCCCTTTATTCGCATCTCGCTCCAATGTTCGGATCGACTGAGGCGGCTGGTATCATCGCATCGGGCTGCCTGGCTGCCGGCCTGCTGCTCGTCATCGTGCCTGCGATATGGAAGAGGTTCCGGTCGGCTGCGGAACTAGAGCCTACCATCGCAACGGCACCACTCGAAGCTGTCGATAGCGAAGCTCGCGAATTGGTCGACTATTTTGGCGCCGCCAAAGTCATGGCCACCGCCTTCATGTTCGGCTTCACAGCTGCTCGACAACTCAAGAGCCAATAGAGCCCCAGTTCGCTTGAACCAAACGCTAGTGAAGAATTTCAGACGGATCCCGATCATCAAGGCCAATCTTACACCTGCAGCCCATTCCGCGATTTCCCCATAACACGCAACACGCAGCCATAACCCTCTTCATTGGAGCAGGACATGCTGAGTCGCGCGCAGATCACATCTGAAGATACATTGGTGCGGTACGCTCGGACGCGCACGCTGACGAGGCCACACGGTGAGGGTGTTGGAAGCTCCACCGTGAACGCGGCAATACTTGCAGCGCTCATCATAGCTGTTCTTTACATCGGCAAGCCGGTCTTCATGCCGATGGCCGCCGCAATATTGCTTGCGTTCGTACTCTCTCCAATTGTCCAATTTCTGCGAAAATGGCGATTGCCGCGGATTCCTGCAGTTCTGCTTGTGGTTGCGGCAACATTTGCGGGTTTGTTCGCTCTCGGCAGCATTCTGACGTCGCAAGTAACGATGCTTGCACAGCAGATCCCACAATATGAATCGACACTGCGCGGCAAAGTTCGCGAACTTCGTGGAGCTGCCATCTCGAGTCCAGCAATCGAGCGCGCAGCCGAGACGCTGAAAGATCTCCAATCCGAGTTCGAACAATCGCGGCCGACTGCCGAACAGCAGCAGAAGATGGCGAGCGACCAGCCGGGCCGCAATTTCGGGTCGGCCGTCGGCAAACCAGAAGCGAACAAGCCACTGATCCCCGTCGAGGTGCATTATCCGCAGCCCAAGCCGATCGAAAGTCTGCTGTCTGTCCTCGCCAATCTGATCGAGCCCATCGCGATGTTGGCCATCGTGATCGTTCTTCTGATGTTTATGCTGATCCAGAAGGAAGATTTGAGGGATCGTGTAATCCGGCTTGCCGGATCGAGTGACATGACGCGGACGACCGCAGCAATGAACGATGCAGCAACTCGGCTGTCCCGATCGTTGCTCAATCTGACGATCTTGAATATCGCCTATGGCGTGTTGATGACCATCATTCTGTGGTGGTTGGGCATACCCGCACCAATATTGTGGGGAATACTCGCGACTCTCATGAGGTATGTGCCGATTCTGGGATCCTTCATCGCTGCGGCCTTTCCCGTGCTACTAGCCGCGGCCATCGATCCTGGTTGGACAACTGTCGCTATAACGCTCTTGGTCTACGTGGTCGGCGAGGCGGTCATGGGGCAGGTCTTGGAGCCCTTGATCCAGGGGAAGAGTGCAGGCCTTTCTCCACTCGCAACTCTCATCGCTGCTGCATTCTGGACGATGCTCTGGGGGCCAGTCGGCCTGCTGTTGGCTGTTCCAATGACGCTGTGTCTGGTGGTGCTTGGCCAGTATGTCGAAAGTCTGAACTTCCTGCACGTTCTGCTTGGAGATGAGCCGGCGTTAACGCCGCAGGAGCGATTTTATCAGCGATCACTCGCCGGCGATGCCGCCGAAATGAGCGAGTTTGCCGAACAACAGATGAAGGTCGCACCGCTGAGTTCATTCTATCACAACGTGGCCATCGAGGGACTACGCCTAGCAGGCTGTTGAACTTCGGTCGCGGGTAGACTGTTTTCTCGATCTTCGGGGCGATTTGGTCGGCTTTTTTGCCG
>JBGANK010000080.1:0-12685 GCA_044222395.1 Hyphomicrobiaceae bacterium
GTTGAGTTCGTGCGCGACACCGGCGACCAAGCGCCCGAGCGCTGCCATCTTTTCGGACACCACTGTCCGTCGTCGAATGCTTTGAGACAGTTGAGTGCGTGCAGGACTGGAGGCTCAGGGTCAGATTGGTTTGTAGTTTAAGCTGCGGTTTTGAAGTGGGTCAATCGGCGTTGTTGGATCGTCTGGCGTTTGATCTTCTCCCTCATGTTCAGGATTTTCGTTGCACGCCCGAAGTAGACGTCGGCCGGCGTCAGATTGCCCAGGCTCTCGTGATAGCGCGCGCAATTGTAGTGCTCGACGAAGCGGTGCACGGCGCGTTCAAGATCGCCGGGCAGGTAGTAGTTTTCGAGCAGGATGCGGTTTTTCAAGGTCTGATGCCAGCGCTCGATCTTGCCTTGCGTCTGCGGATGGTTCGGCGCACCGCGAACGTGGTCCATGCCGTTACCGTCGATCCAGTCGGCAAGTTCAGCCGAGACATAGCTCGAACCGTTGTCGCTTAAGAGACGTGGCTTGTGTCTGATCCTGGCACTGTCACAGCCTGATGCGGCGAGCGCCAGCTGCAACGTGTCTGTGACGTCCTCGGCCTTCATCGTCGTGCACAGCTTCCAGGCGATGATGTAGCGCGAGAAGTCGTCGAGGATCGTCGACAGATAGAACCAGCCCCAGCCGATCACCTTCAGGTACGTGAAGTCGGTCTGCCAGAGTTGATTGATCGCCGTCGTCTTGTCGCGGAACTCGTCAGCAGCCTTGATGACGATGAACGCCGGGCTGGTGATCAGATCGTGCGCCTTCAGTAGCCGATACACGGACGCTTCAGAAACGTAGTATTTGCGCGTATCCGTGAACTTCGCCGCCAGTTCGCGGGGGCTCATCTCCGGGCAATCGAGCGCCAGGTCGATGATCTCAGCGCGTACGTCATTCGGAATGCGATTCCACACGCGCGCCGGTGCTGACGACTTGTCCTCGAGCGCCTCGACGCCGCCGGTTTGATAACGATCGTACCAGCGGTAAAACGAGCCCGGCAGAATGCCGAGCTTCTCCAATGTGCGGCGCACCGGCAGGTGGGATTGCTCGACGATGCGGATGATCTCGAGCTTTTCAGAAGCTGGATATCTCATGCCTCGTCGCCCCCATCCTCGCTCATGCTTTTTTTGAGCAGGCGGAGTTCGAGCGCCTGTTCGGCGACGACTTCTTTCAGCTCGCGGGCTTCACGACGCAGGTCCTTGACCTCGTTCGTCGTGGCTGATCGCGCCGTATCGCCGGCAAGGCGCCGCTTGCCGGCTTCGAGGAATTCCTTTGACCAGCTGTAGTACAGGCTCTCGGCGATGCCCTCGCGCCGGCACAGTTCAGCGATCGTGACTTCGCCGCGCAGGCCATCGAGCACGATGCGGATTTTTTCTTCCGCAGAATACTGCTTGCGAGTCGCCCGCCGGATATCGCGAACGAGCCGCTCGGACGGGCTCTGGCGGCCACTTTCGGCGCCAGGTGGATTTTGGGACGAGGATTTCCGAATCATCTGCGCTCCTTCCAGTCGCTTCGATGATCCCGAAATCCTCCAGTCTTCAAGCCGCTAATTCTGTCTCACAGGTGTTGATGTCGGACAGTCGCCAAGCCACGGAAAACGCGGCGACTTTCCGCCTACGGAAATCACAAATTATGCAGCTATATCAATGAGTTAGTGCGTGGCTGTGTAGGCAGTCTGGCGCGAACGGGTCTCGAACACAGTGCAAATAACAGCGAATTTCGGCGATTTTCGGGGCTTGAACGTGGTTGGTTTCGGCATAGTTGCACGCAACATCAGTGCGTTACGCCATATCGACGCCAAAACTTATCAGCGAATTTCCAAGACGGTAACAGGGATCTGCCCGAAGCTAACAGGGGCTTTTCCGGACGGATCAGGGATCGCGCCACGGGGGATCAGCGTGACACCCTCTCGGAATTTGCCATTCTGTGGCTCCCTCCAGGGCCCCGGCTCATCGACGACCACGTCGCAGGGTGGACAAAGAATTCCCGCCAGCACCCTTGAGCGCCCCCTCCAAAGGCCGCGGGCCGCATGGTATAAGCGAAGCCGACTTGCAGCTCTGCCCCGAAGCGGGCGGGGCCGCGGGCGCCAGAACCTCAGAACGACAATCCGATCCACCTGAGGTGACCGCCGCCCGCGTCATCGCGCGATCTCGCGCGCGCCACGGCACCTCGCAATGAGAGTGTCGTTTGTATGAGCAAGCTATCGATCACCAACCTCCCCGTGACCGGGCTCAGGCCCTACCCGGGCAATGCGCGCACCCACAGCGCCAAGCAGATCGCCGAGATCGCGACCAGCATCAAGGCGTTCGGCTTCAACAACCCCGTGCTCGTCGCCAAGGACGGCACGATCATCGCCGGGCACGGCCGCGTCGCGGCGGCGAAGAAGCTCGGCCTCGAAGTGGTGCCGTGCGTGCGGCTCGAGCACCTCAGCGAGGCCGAGAAGCGCGCCTATATCCTCGCTGACAACAAGCTCGCCGAGAAGGCCGGCTGGGATCGCGACATCCTGGCGATCGAGCTGTAGCACCTCGCCGACCTCGATCTCGATTTCGACATCACGGCGACCGGCTTCGAGATGGCCGAGATCGATCTCCTGCTCTCGGACGCCGAAGCGGACCAGGCCGATCCGGCCGACGCCGTGCCGGAGGTCGCAGTCGGCCCCGCGGTGACGCAGCCCGGCGACATCTGGCAGATCGGCCGGCACCGCATCATCTGCGGCGACTCGACCATGTCGGAGACCTACACGCGCCTGCTCGCCGGCGAGGCCGCGCAGATGGTTTTCACCGACCCGCCGTACAACGTGAAGATCGACGGTCACGTCTCGGGCCTCGGCGCGACCAAGCACCGCGAGTTCGCGATGGCGTCCGGAGAAATGTCCGAGGCCGAGTTCACGCACTTCCTGAAGGACGTCTTCGCCAACCTCGCAGAGCATGCCGTCGACGGCGCGATTCACTTCGTCTGCATGGACTGGCGCCATGTCGGCGAGGTGCTCGCGGCGGCGACGCCGGCCTACTCGGAGCTCAAGAACATCTGCGTCTGGGCCAAGACTAACGGCGGCATGGGCTCGCTCTACCGCTCGCAGCACGAGCTAGTCTTCGTCTACAAGAGCGGCCGCGCGCCGCACATCAACAACGTCGAGCTGGGCCGTCACGGCCGCTACCGCACGAACGTGTGGCAGTACGCCGGCGCCAACGCCTTCAGCGCGACGCGTGACGGCGACCTTGCGATGCACCCGACCGTGAAGCCGGTCGCGCTCGTCGCCGACGCCATCCTCGATTACTCGCGCCGCAAGGGCATCGTGCTCGACGCCTTCGCCGGCTCCGGCACGACGCTGGTCGCGGCCGAGCGCACGGGCCGTCGCGGCTACGGCATCGAGCTCGACCCGCTCTATTGCGATGTCATTGTGCGCCGCCTCGCGACGGTTGCCGGACTCGAGGCCGTGCACGTCGAGAGCGGGCGCACGTTCACTGAGCTTGCCGGCGCGCGTGCCGCGGTGACCGTCGAGGAGGCCATGTGATGGCCAAGAAGAAGAGTCCCAGAGGCAAGGACTCGCAGCAGCTCGACATCGCGGAGATCCTCACGCAGCCGGTCAAGGTCAGCCGCGACGGCAAGCGGCAAAGCATGTCGCCGTACGAGGTGCAGCTCCGCGCGCAGGTCAAGAAGGCGCTCAAGGACAAGAGCCTGCCTGCGATCGAGAACGTTCTGCGCGAGGCGCGCAAGTTCGACCTTGTCAGGCCGCCGCCTCCTGCGCCCGACAACGGCGGCGTGCTGATCGTGCCGGGACGCTTCGCACCCGGGTCGTGGGAGGCGCTGTTCGAGAAGCCGAAAACCGACAGCGAAACGGAGAGCTGACGGCACATGACGAGAACCTCAGAACCACTCTGCCAACACGATAGGAGACGGCGACATGCAGAGCGATGACGAGCAGAAGATCGATGACCAAGGGTACGATGGCCCGCCTGGCGAGCCGCGCGTCGGCTACAAGGCGCCGCCGAAGGAGCACCGGTTCAAGAAGGGCAAATCGGGCAATCCGAAGGGGCGGCCGAAGGGCGCGCAGGGCAGGGCCAGTGTCGCGCGCCGGGTGCTGTGGGAGCAGCACGTCGTCAGCGAGAACGATCGCACAGTGACGCGTTCCACGATCAAACTCATCTTCCTGACGCTGCGCCGGCTCGCGTTCAGCGGCAACAACCGCGCCAACAAGCTGATGGATAAGCTTGCTTCCGAATACGATCCGCAGAAGCCCAAGAATCGCGCCGGCCGGCTGGTGGTCCCGGGGCGGCTCACACCCGAGTCCTGGGAGCAGCAGTTCGGTGCCGACGTTTCGGCGAAGCAGGGCAAGGACGAATAGGCAGGCCATGCGCGGCAGTCGTCTGCCGCGCCGCCGGTCCTTCACGGCTTGCTGCGTGACTCGTTGGAGAGCGCCGCAAGAAGAGCGGCCACCAGTGCGTGGGCGTCGTCGTGGCGGTAGGGCCTGCAGCGATCCTTCGACGTGGCCTTGAGGCTCGGGACGAGGACGAATTTCTCCGGCTGTTCGGTCGAGACGGTTGGAACATGCGTCATCGGGATCAACCAGGATGCAGCCAATGCGATGCGCGCCGGCTCGAAGATCACCATGAGCAGGTACTCTCCCTCAGCCTGACTGTAGGTCTGTTTGCGGACGTCGAACTGCACGGTGTCGCGGCTCGCGTTGGCGATTGCCGACTTGACCTGGATCGCGACACTCCGGCGGGTCACCTTGTCGAGCACGATGAGGTCGAGGCCGTGGTCGTCGGCGAGCGGCACGAAAGGCGCCAGACGCCCCTCCGAGGCGATGAGGAGCGCGCTGGCGACCATCTGCTCGGTCACCTTGCCCTTCTGCGTCGAAGTGAGTTGTGCACCGATTGTCACGGTCGCCTCCGTGCTGGATTTCTTGCCGAACCTGAGACTCATCGTCATCCGGCGGAGCAACGGTTCGCTTCGTTCGGCTGTGAAGTCCAGAGAAATGAGACTCATCGTCTGTAGATTGATCGACTAAGGTGTCGAAACCCTTGGCCGATGGACGTGCGCCGCCGGCTAGGGCTGAACCTGAAGAAACTGCGGGAGGAGCAAGGCTTCTCGCAGGAGAGCTTTGCCGACCATTGCGGTTTGCATCGGACCTACATCAGCGGCATCGAGCGCGGCGTCCGCAACCCGACCGTGATCATCCTCGACAAGATCGCCAAGGGGCTGAAAGTGCCGGCGGGTCAGCTGCTGGATGACATCAAGTTAACACCTAAAAGGTCCTGACGCCTATTTGGTCGATTCGGACTGCCCCATAGATTGCCCAAGTCACCTGGCCGGCAGGCCACACCATCACCGCGTTCGCGCACGGTGATTGATCCTTGATGAGCGCCACCCTTGACATGGCGCAGAAATCAATCGACTTGTTGAGCATGCGCTTCAGGGCTTTTGCATCGCTGCTCGCTGTTCTCCTCGTGGCCGTTATGGCTGCGTGGACAAGTTCGCGTGCGGTTGCCCATGAACCGAGCGCCCATTTGCTGAGCCTTGGAGCCTCGGACGCGGTGGGCATTGCGTTTAACGCGCAACGCTCCGATGCGCCGGTGAAAGTGCACGCACACACCGCTGGCGCACACGACCATGCGGGTCACGGCTCACACGACCACGTTCCAGGCCAAGACCATCAATCCTGCCCCGACTGCAGCTGCTGCTCGTGTGCCGGGGCGTCCCACTTCTTGCCGGCTCATGTTCGACCCGGAATCGTAGACGGCTCGGCACCCAGGCTTTTTTGTGCCTTTGACGATGCCGCGCGGCACCTCGGCGTGCGCTTCTCCCTCCTAAGACCCCCCCGAATCCCTGTTTGATCGCTGAGGATGCGGCTTGCGCTGCGTCCCTCGTCGTCATGAGCAGGGACAATCGGGCATGAACCGAAAGACTTCGGGCGTTCGGCTCGTCGCACTTGCAGCATTTGCTGCACTTGCCTCGACCGCCAATGCTTCTTCACTTTCCGGCCCGTTCGAGGCTGCTGTCGAGCGCAGCGCCGAGATCAAGGCGTTGCTTGCCCGGATGCCGGAGCAGGCCGTCAAGCGCGACGCGGCGGGCGCCCTGTTACCGGGCGGCTGGTCGATCTCGGTCAGTACGGAATCCGACGCGTTGACGACCGGGCGGGGCGCGCGAGAGGTCGCGACAGAAGCGGCCTTCCCGATCTGGCTGCCCGGCGAGCGCGGCGCGACGGCTCACGCCGCAGACCACGCGCTGCTTGCGCTCGAAGCTGAACTCGCCCGAAAGCGCATGGAGATCGCCAAGACCGTGCGTGATGCCTACTGGGAGTTCGCGGAGGCACGCGAGAAGCTGTCCCTTGCCGAGCGGCGCCTTGCGATCGCGAGAACTCTTGCTGCCGATACGCGCCGGCGCGTGAGTGCTGGACAGGCTGCGGAGGTGGATGCGCTGATCGCCGAAGCCGAGCTGAGCGACGCAGAGGCCGCCGTGGCGGCGCGGCGCGGCGAATTAAACGAGGCTCTGGTCCAGTTCGACGGCAGGACCGGCCTGCGACCACCCGCCAGCTTTTCAGAGGAGATCGGCAGACGCTCGGGCACGCACCCGACTGTGATCGCGCTGACCGCCGCGGTCTCCAAGGCAGAATCGGAACGTCATCTTGTCGAGGTCGTGGACCGCGATCGGCCCGAGTTCGCGTTGACGACCAGAACAGATCGCGGTGACCGCGACGAGGCCTACAACACGCAGATCGGCGCGCGGGTGAAGATCCCGTTCGCGTACGATGCCGTCAACGCTCCGAAGCGGGCCAGCGCCGATGGGGCAATCATTGCCGCAAAGGCGGAACTGGATGCCGCCGAGCGCATGATCAAGAACGAAGTCGCCAAGGCGCGTGCCAAGCTTGACGGCGCGAGGAAGCAACTCGCAGCGCTTGAGAAGCGCCATACCCAGCTTTCGTCGGCCGTGGTGCTCATCGAGAAATCGCAGCAAGCGGGACAGACGTCGCTCAGCGAGCTGATCCGCGCACGCGTCCAGATGTTCGACGCCGCGAATTCCCGAGCGCTCGCGCGGATCGCCGTCGAGCGCGCCAAATCCGAAATCAATCAAGCTCAAGGTATCGAGCCATGACACGCACGCTTGTACTCTTGTTGGCGCTCGTAGCGTCAGTCGCAACGACGCTCGCCGGACCCGGTCACGATCATGGCGATGGCGGAGCGGCCCAGGCCACGGCAGACATTCCACGCATCGAGAGCGTCACGCCCGACGTCGAGTTGGTGGCCACAGCCGAAGGGCACAAGCTGACCATCTATCTCGACCTGCCGGTCAGCAACGAACCGATCGACGGAGCAAAGATCGTGGTCGAGGCCGACGGCAAGCACAAGGCCGAGGCCAAGCCCAAGGGCAATGGTGTCTATGAGCTGGAGGCCGACTGGGTCGATCAGCCCGGCGTCAAGGCTCTGGTGTTCACGGTCACGACGCCGACGATCACCGATCTGCTTAACGGCACATTGGACATCCACGGTCCTGAGGTGGCCGCGAAGGCCGCGCCGCTCGACTTCAAGGCGCTTCTGATGCGGGTGGAGCTTTGGGTTTGGAGCGCTATCGCCGCCGCACTCGGGTTCTTCCTGTCTTTCGCCTTCAGACCTGCGCGAGCCCCGTTCGACGATCCGACGGCCGCCGCGACCGATCCAGCAAGCAAGCCCGCGCCCAGGATTGTCGGCAAGGCTGCGGCCCTGGCATTGACGGGTCTTGTCTGTCTCGTCGCCTCACTCGATCCCGCGCACGCCGGCCCGGGGCATGATCATGGGGATGGGGGCGGCGCAGCCTCGCCGGGCGGCAATGTTCCGCGCCGGCAGGCCGATGGCAGCGTGTTCATGCCGAAGCCGGCGCAACGGCTGTTGCGCATTCGCACGGCGGCGACATCGAGCACGACGGCGCCGCAGGCGACCGAACTCCTCGGAACCGTCATCGCCGATCCCCGGGCCTCGGGCCGCGTCCAGGCACCCTTTGCAGGACGGATCGAGGTCGACGATATCGAGATCGCCTTCGTGGGGCAGCGCGTCGCCAAGGGTGATGTGCTGGCTGCCCTCGTGCCGACCGTCAGCTCGGTCGAGCGCGGCTCCGTCGGGCAACAGCTTGCCGAACTCGACGGCAGCATCGCCCAGGCCGAGCAGAAGGTGGCGCGCCTCAGCAAGCTGGTCGGCAGCGTGCCCCAGGCCGACATCGATCAGGCCCGCTCGGAACTGAAATCGCTGCGCGAGCGCCGCACAGCGCTGTCCCCGTCGCTGTTCGGTCAGGAGAAGCTGCGGGCACCTGTCGCTGGCATCATCGCCGCTGCCAATGTCCGCACCGGGCAGGTGGTCGACGCCCGCGAGGTCCTGTTCGAGATCGTCGATCCAGAGCGCCTGTGGATCGAGGCTGTCGGCTTTGCCACGATCGACGAGAAGGCGATCACCGGAGCGCATGCGGTCGTGGCGCAAGGTCAGAGTGTACTGCTCAAGTTCCTCGGTCGTGCGCCGGAGTTGAAGCAGCAGTCGCTGCCGTTGCTGTTCAAGGTCGAGAAGCCCACTGCTACCCTTTCAATTGGGAGGTCCGTCCCCGTTCTCGTGCAGGCGAAGTCGAGCACGCCGGGGATCGTGTTGCCTGAGGCCGCCGTCGTTCGCGCCGCCAATGGCCTCCCGCAGGTCTGGGAAAAGCTCGGACCCGAGAAATTTGCCGCTAAGGCTGTCCGCACGGCGCCGCTCGACGGTCAGCGCGTTCTGGTCACGGACGGCCTCACGAACGGGCAGCGGATCGTCGTAGACGGCGCCGAGTTCATCAATCAGGTGCGTTGAGGTCCAGCCATGTTCGACGCCATTGTTCGAGGCAGTCTTGCCAATCGCCTGTTCGTGCTGATCGGCGCACTGATCGTGATGTTTTATGGTGCGGTGACGCTGACCAAGCTGCCGGTCGACGTATTCCCCGATCTCAACCGCCCGACGGTGACACTCATTGCGGAGGTTGAGGGACTCGCCCCTGAAGAAGTTGAACTCCTCGTCACGACGCCTATCGAAACGGCGATGAACGGAATGCCGGGGGTGACGCGTGTGCGTTCTGTCTCGGGCGTAGGACTGTCGATCGTCTACATCGAGTTCAGCTGGCAGACCGACATCTACCTCGCCCGACAGCAGGTGGCCGAGCGTCTTCAGCTCGTGCGAGATCAGATGCCTGCCAACGTTCACGCTCAGATGGGTCCGATCTCGTCGGTGATGGGCGAGATCATGCTGATTGCCATGTCGAGCACGACCGAAAGCGCGATGAAGCTGCGTGAGATCGCCGACTTCGTCGTGCGACGCCAGCTTTTGACCGTGCCTGGCGTCTCGCAGGTCGTTCCGATCGGCGGCGAGGTGAGGCAATATCGCATCGTTCCGGACACGCGCCGGATGGCCAGCCTCGATGTTGACTTCGATGCCATCGAGAAGTCGCTGAAGTCCTTTGGCGCCAACACGGGCGGCGGCTTCGTCGACCAGCAGGCGCGCGAGTTCCTGATCCGCAACATCGGCCGCACGACCAAGATTGAGCATCTGCAGAACCTCGTCGTCGCGTACCGCAAAGGTCAGCCGGTCGTGCTCAGCCAGGTCGCCGAGGTCCACTTCGCTGCCCGCACCAAGCGCGGCGACGCTGGGCTCAATGGCGGTTCCGCCGTCATCCTGGCGGTTCAGAAGCAGCCCTCCGGCGATACGGTCACCATCACCAAGGAAATCGAGCGCATGCTGCCGGAGCTGCAGCGCGTGATGCCGCAAGGCGTAAAGGTCACTGACGTCCAGTTCCGGCAGGCGACCTTCATCGAGACCTCGATCTCGAACGTCAAGAAGGTGTTGATCGAGGCGCTCGTGGTCGTCACGCTCGTGCTGTTCGCCTTCCTGCTCAACTGGCAGACGACCTTCATCTCGCTGATGGCCATCCCTCTGTCCGTCATGATGACGGTCATCGTGTTCCAGCTATTCGGCCTGTCGATCAACACCATGACGCTGGGCGGACTTGCCATCGCCATCGGCGCGCTCGTGGACGATGCCGTGGTGGGCGTCGAGAATATCTACAGGCGCTTGAAGCAGCACCGGGCCGCGGCAGGTCATGACCATCGCGGCACACTTGAAGTCGTGGCCGCCGCGACCAACGAGGTTCGCTCGGGCATTCTCTATGCGACGGCCATCATTATCTTTGTTTTCATCCCGCTGTTCGCATTGTCCGGCATCGAAGGCCGGTTGTTTGCGCCGCTCGGCATCGCCTTCATCGTCTCGATCCTGGCGAGCCTCCTGGTCTCGATCACGGTAACGCCGGTGCTTTCCTATTGGCTCATTCCGCGGATGAAGCATCTGGCGGAGCACGAGAGCCCCGTCGTGCGCGTGCTGAAGCGCTGGCAGGAGGGTGGCCTGAAGTGGTGCTTCGACCGCCCGACATTTGTCGTCGGATTTCCGATCGCAGCGGTCGCCGCGGCGGCCTTCTTCGCGACGCTGTTGCCGCGCGCGTTCCTGCCGTCCTTCAACGAGGGCACGGTGCTGGTCAGCGTCATCCTGCAGCCGGGGATCAGCCTCGCCGAGAGCGATCGCATCGGCCGCATCGCCGAAAAGATCGTGATGGAAGTGCCGGAGGTGCATTCGGTCGGACGGCGCACGGGTCGCGCCGAACTCGACGAGCACGCCGAAGGCGTTCACAACAGCGAGCTGGATGTCGATCTGAAGCGATCGGAACGCTCGCGCGAGGAGGTGCTCGCCGACATCCGCAACCGCCTGACCGTGCTGCCCGCCAGCATCATCGTCGGCCAGCCCATCGCCCACCGCCTAGATCACATGCTGTCGGGCGTGCGCGCGCAACTCGCACTCAAGATCTACGGCGACGATTTCGACACGCTTCTGGCGCTGGCAGCCGAATTCGAGCGGCGGCTGAAGGGCATTCCCGGCGTTGTCGACCTGCAGACCGAGAAGCAGGTGCGGATCCCGCAGCTCCAGGTGCGGGTCAACTACGATGCCGCCGTGCGCTACGGCCTGACGCCGGCTGCCGTCACCGAGGCGCTCGAAACCTTGTCCAACGGCCGCGTCGTCTCACAGATCATCGACGAGAGCCGCCGCTTCGATGTCGTGCTGCGCCTCGCGGATCGCGACCGCACTACGCGAGCCTTGGCAGACCTGTTGGTCGAGACTCCGGCGGGGCGCGTGCCGCTCAAGACCTTCGCCGAAATCATCGAGACCGACGGCCCCAATCAGGTCCAGCGCGAGGATGGCCGCCGCCGCATCGCGGTGTTCGCCAACACCGACGGGTCGGACATGGCCGCCATTGTCGCCGGTATCCGCCGCGAGATCGAAGCGACCAAGCTGCCGCAAGGCTACTTCACGCGGCTCGAAGGCCAGTTCCAGGCCCAGGAGCAGGCATCACAGCTCATTGCCGCGCTGTCGCTGATCTCGCTGCTGTTGATCTTCGTGGTACTCTACTCACGCTACAAGTCGGCAATCCTCGCCCTCATCATCATGGGCAACGTGCCGCTCGCGCTCATCGGCAGCGTCATCGCTCTGATGATCGCTGGCCAGCCGTTCTCGGTTGCGAGCGCCATCGGATTCATTACGCTCGCCGGCATCGCCACGCGCAATGGCATTCTCAAGATCAGCCACTACATCAACCTCGTGCTGTTCGAGGGCGAACAGTTCGGGCGCCGCATGATCATTCGCGGCACGTTGGAGCGTCTGACGCCCGTGCTGATGACGGCGCTTGCCGCCGGAATCGCGCTCGTGCCGCTGATGATCGGAGCCGACGAGCCGGGCAAGGAACTGCTCAATCCGGTCGCTATCACCATCTTCGGCGGGCTCGTCAGCGCGACCCTGCTCGACGCCTTCCTGACCCCGACCCTGTTTCTCCTGTTCGGTCGCAAGCCGCTCGAAGAGCTGCAGCAGACCGAGGGAGAACTCTCTCACGCCGAAGCCTTCTAGACCTCAGCAACCAAAGGAGTCCTGCATGTTGAGAAAGCTCGTACTCACCGCCGCCATCGTTGCGGTCACGGCCGTCGGCGCACTCGCGGCCGGTGACCATAAGGGCAAGCACGGCGGTAAGATCGTCGAGAGTGGTCACCATCATCTTGAGCTGGTCGCCGCCGACGGCTCGCTCACCCTCTACGTACGCGACGAGGCCGACAAGCCGGAGGATGTCACCAAGGCCAAGGCATCGGCGACGGTTCTCGCTGACGGCAAGACCGAGGCCGTCGAGCTGCAACCGGCTGCCGGCGGCGTGTTCAACGGCAAAGGCGGCTTCAAGGCCGCAAAGGGCGCAACTGTCGTGATTACGCTGACCATGCCCGACCACAAGCCAGAGCAGGCACGGTTCAAGCTCGACTGACCGGCCCAGGAGTGTCGCGCCTTCGAAGAGGCGCGACATCCCTTTGAAGAGGAGAACGACCAAATGCTGCGCATACCCACTCTTTCTGTCTTGGCAGGGCTTTCACTGCTCGCGGCTCAAGTCCCGTCTTATGCGCACGAGCTTCCTTGGCGCGCGGGCGAACCACGGCGAATCCCTTATGGATCGTGCGCCAAGGGGCCCTGCATGTACTTCACCGACTGGAGCCCTTCGCGTCCCCACTGTCACGTCGCCGGGGCAGTGGTGCGCGAGACAAAGGACTGCGAACGAGCCGGGCAGCCTTGGCGATCAGCGGGGCGACGCGAGGATGACC
>JBGANK010000081.1:0-12403 GCA_044222395.1 Hyphomicrobiaceae bacterium
ATCGCCGTAGGAATAGAAGCGATAACCCGCGCGGATGGCGTGGTCGTAGGCGGCCTTCATGGTGTCGAGGCCTGCGAAGGCTGAGACCAGCATGAACAGTGTCGAGCGTGGCAGATGGAAGTTGGTCAGCAGTGCGTCGACCGCTTTGAAGCGGTAGCCGGGCGTGATGAAGATCGCCGTGCTTCCCGAATAAGGTGTGATCGCGCCGCGCGCGTCGGCCGCGGTTTCCAATAGTCGCAGTGATGTCGTGCCGACGGCAATGATCCGTCCGCCCTTGTTGCGAACTTCATTGAGCGCTGTTGCGGTTTGGGCTGAGATCACACCCATCTCGTGGTGCATGACGTGCTGATCGGTATCCGCGGCCTTCACAGGAAGGAAGGTGCCAGCCCCGACGTGCAGGGTGACGAATTGGCTCGAAATGCCGCGCTCCCGCAGAGCTGCCAACAACTCGGGCGTGAAATGCAGCCCAGCCGTCGGTGCTGCGACGGCTCCCTCGTTCTCGGCATAGATCGTCTGATAGTCGCTGCGATCAGCGTCGGTCGCTTCACGCTTGCCGGCGATGTAGGGCGGCAGCGGCATACTCCCTCTCTCGGCGATGGCGGCATCGAGGTAAGCGCTGTGCAGATTGAAGCGCAGCGTGATGATCCCCTCCTCGCCTTTGGCTTCGACCGTGGCATCGAGGACGTCGCGGTAGCAGACCTTGCCGTCATCGCCGAAGCGGATGACGTCGCCGGGCCTGAGCCGCTTGCCGGGCTTGGCGAACGCCTGCCAGCGGCATTCGTCGAGCCGCTCGATCAATGTGGCCTGGATGCGGGCCGTACTGCCGCTGCGGGTTCGCGATCCTTCCAGTGCTGCGGGGATGACGCGGGTATCGTTGAAGACCAGGGCGTCGCCGGGTCTGAGAAGCCCGGGCAGGTCTCGCACGCCGCGATCCCCCAGCGCAGCACCCGGGCGAACGACGAGCAGGCGCGCTGCGTCGCGCGGGCGGGCGGGATGCAGGGCGATGAGTTCTTCAGGCAGCTCGAAGTCGAACAGATCGGTGCGCATAATCAGGGCTGATGCGCTATTTGTCAGTCCGGCGCAAGGACAGAGCTGCGGCGAGCGCGAGGACCAGCCAGCCGGCCATCATGCCTGAGCCGCCCAGAGGTGCCGCCATCGGGAACAGCCGGTTGCCGGTGAAGCTTCGTAGCGCGATGTCGCCGGCAAAGAGCGTAGAGCCCACCAACATCAGTAGGGCCGCGGCGATCAATACCCTCGACGCCGGGGCGGGGCAGTGATGCGTGGGCTTCAGGTGGGCCGCGGTGGCAATCGTAGCCGCAGCATGAAGGATCAGCATGTGCGCAGCGGACGCCAAAGCGGGATCTTGGACGCGGTGAGCGGCGACTGCTGCGAGTGCGACTCCGGCTGCGCCCTGCAAGCCAGCCGGGAACACGATTGCATAGCGCGAATTCATGGCTTTGCGTCCTTCAGTGCCAGGATCTGGCTGATGATCGTGGGGTCATCCCAGGCTCGCTCGCCGATGGCGCGCAGCGCCTTGCGGCCAGCAACGTCGACCACGTAGGTGGTCGGCAGGCCAACCGTCTGCCAGGCGCGAGAAACGGTGCCGGAGCGGTCGAGCAATATCGGGAATGTCACGTTGAACTCGGCAAGGAAGGACCAGATCTGGTCGGGATCGCCGCCAACATGCAGTGCCAGAACGTGCGCGCCCTCCGCCTCTAGCTTCTCCCAGGCGCGTTGCATGGAAGGAATCTCGGCCCGGCACGGCGGACACCTGCAAATTCCTTGAGCGTGCGCGTGCGTCCGTCGAGATCAGGGAGCGCGAAGTCCGGAGCTGCTGGAGCGTCGGGGACCTTCTGCAGCAGCATCGGCGCGGCAATCGCACGAGAGCCAAGAGGGCCGATGCCAGGAATTCTTGCGGAGGTTCCGATCGCAGCAACCCCTGCCAGCAGTGCACGTCGCGACAAGGCAGGGGCGGCGTGTCGCGCTTGGATCCGATCGGCGCATTGTCGCTGTCTCATGACGGACACCTCAAGCCTTCGATGCGCGCACGATGAGCTTTCTCTCCCACATGCCAGACGACGTCGAGGTCGAAGTGCTTGCCGGGAGCCAGCATGAACGCAAGAAAACCCCAGTTGTGATCAGTTGGGGCGAACACTTGCTCGCTGGGAAACAGGGCCCAGTGGAAGGCCACCGATGGTGCCTCGGCCATATTGCGCTGCCGCCAATACTCGTCCCAGTCCTCGCGGAGGCCGAGCCGCGCAGGCGCACCCTTCTCCGGAAGCGTCTTCCACTCGGCAAGACTGATGCGGACCTGCGGCCCGTCCGACGTCGTTGCCGCATTGCCAATCGCAGAGCGGAAGATGCAGCCGCGCTGTGCTGCAACGTCCGCGTCCTCGGTCGATATTCCTCGACCGATCAGAAAGGCGCTCACCTGCTCATGCGACAGTGGCGCCAACTCCAGTGAAATTCTGTCTCGCTCGATCCGGTGGACCTGCTGTGAAGTCGGCATGTGGGCCGTCGCCTGCTGAGCGTGGATGGATGTAGCAGTCAGGACCATGCAGGCTGCGGGCTGCAGGCCGACCAATAGTGCGATCGCGTGGCGAGCACTCACGGCTAGCTCCCCGTCGGGCAATAAAAGGATTGATGATTCCCGTGTGAAGGGCGCATGGCATCACAGCATGCAGCGCATGTCGCGGCTGCGGCCGATGCAAACTTCAGGACCGCTCGCACAGAAAAATCGGGTTCTTGGAGCCTAGCGCGCGGGTTGTGCCTGGGACCGTTCATATCCATCGATTCTCTCTTCGAGAGGCACAGGATCAGCCTCAAGCTCCCTCTCGGCAATGAACGCGATCATGCCGTAGCTATTGAGGCGATCGATGGCGGCCAAAATTTGCGCTTCGACCTTTAGGTATTCGACAGCAAAGACTGGTTTTCCGGATTTTGTCACGCGCGAAAGGCTACGGACGCTTTCCGCGATCTCTTGCTCCGGATTGGGTTCGCCATCGCGACGTGTATCGCCACCGTATAGTAGATCCTCCTTGCCGAGACCATCAATCGTGGCCAGATAGTCATCGTGCTCGATGAGATTTTCGCCGTTCTGCGGAACGATGAGAAATCCTGGAGCTTTGGCGCGGGCGTAATCCGCAATTCGCTTAACAAACTCGACCATTTCCCGCTCTGCCGTCGGTCGTGTTTTCTTCCAGTCGTCGCTGGAGTCGACCTTGTCGAGATATACGCCGTCAAAGCCTGCCGCGATGATCGCATCGAGGTAGGCCTCGGGCGAACCAAGTATCAATGTCTGCCAGGCCGGATCCCAATACTTGACGAGAAAGTTGCCTGGCCAGTCGGGGTTTTCGCCGGAAAGCCATTGGGGTGCTAGCTGCGTCAGCCTGTGCTTGTTTTGCTTCTTCGCTAGCTGTTGAACCGGTTCGGCGGAGTTGGGCTCGGCAGCCTGGGCCACCTCCCCCGTTGGCGTTGGTGATGATCCTGAGTCAGGTTCCTCGATCGCCCACTCCTTCCTCCAGTATCCTCGATAGTCTTCGGCCTCACCGATACTCAGGTAAGCGAGAACTATGCGGTCCTTGAACGGCGGACGATGTCGCAGGTTATCGATTTGACTGCGTGTGTATCGCTTGTTGTCGCTCCCATCTGCAGAATAGTCGATGACGAGAACGTCGAACGAGTCGGCTGGAATGCGGGCAGGCTTCAAACCTTGAAGTTGATAGGCCCAAGTATCCACTTCATTGAGTTCGACTTGCCTCTTCTCCTGCCCATGAGTTTGCGCGGCCATGGAAGCTATTGCAACGAAGGCGAGGGTGACAAACGTTCGCTTCGTCTTTTCAAGCCCGCTCATTGCATCATCCGATTGTTGTGAATGCGCAGGGCTGCAACATAGACACTTGCTACTTGACGTCCGCTGCCACCTTCATCGACACCATCTTGTCGGGATTCTGCACCGGCTCGCCGCGCTTGATCTTGTCGACATTCTCCATGCCCTCGATCACCTTGCCCCACACGGTATATTGCCTGTCGAGGAAGGCGGCATCATCGAAGCAGATGAAGAACTGGCTGTTGGCCGAGTTGGGATTGGAGGCGCGTGCCATCGACGCGGTGCCGCGCACATGCGGTTCGGCGTTGAACTCGGCGGGCAGATTGGGGTACTTCGAGCCGCCGGTGCCGCGGCCGTCCGGGCATCCGGTCTGGGCCATGAACCCTTCGATCACGCGATGGAAGACGATGCCGTCGTAGAAGCCCTCGCGCGCCAGCTGCTTGATGCGCTCGACGTGCTTGGGTGCCAGATCGGGACGCATGGCTATGACGACGCGGCCCTTGGTCGTCTCGATAATGAGCGTGTTCTCCGGATCCTTGATCTCGGCCATGCGGAGGTCTCCTGGGCGATTGCTGCTGGGGTGCGGCACGGGCGGCCGTGGCTCATTGGTTGATGTCCGACTCCTACTTGGCGTCGGCCATGACGGTCAGCTTGACGATCTTGTCGGGGTTGGTGACGGTGCCGCTGCCGGGCGCACCCTTCTTGACCTGATCGATGTGCTCCATGCCTTCGACCACCTGGCCGAACACCGTGTACTGGCCGTTCAAGTGCGGGGTGTGGGTGAAGCAGATGAAGAACTGGCTGTTGGCGCTGTCGGGATTCGACGTGCGCGCCGCACCCAGCGTGCCGCGCTCAAACGGCGTTGGCGTGAACTCGGCCTTGAGGTCGGGATTCTTGGAACCGCCCGAGCCGGTTCCGGTTGGGTCGCCCGTTTGCGCCATGAAGCCTGGGATGACGCGGTGGAAGACCACACCGTTGTAGAAGCCCTCGCGGGTCAGCTTCTTGATGCGCTCGACGTGCTTGGGAGCGATGTCGGGACGCAGCTTGATCGTTACCTTGCCGGTCTTCAGCTCCATGATCAGCGTGTTTTCCGGATCGAGCGCGGGCGGTGCGGCGTGGGACACGCTGGCGAACGAGAAGGCGATGAGCAGAAGTGCCAAGATATGACGCATGGGTCGCGACCCTCTTTCTCTCGTGGAGCTGGCTTTGGACTAGACACGGCGGTCCGGGTTTGCGGCCCGGATCCGCGGAAACTTCTGTTGGCCCTTATGGCGATTTGAGGACAGCGGCGCAACCCATCTGGCAGAGGCAGCGCGACCAGCCGGCACACTACAGGCGCGGGGTCAGGAGCGTTTTGCCTTTGCCGTCAGCCGCTTTGCGATCCTTGCCGAAACGAAAGGCCCGACGTCGCCACCCATCGCGGCGATCTGGCGCACGAGGTTGGCGGCGATGTGCCGGACCGCTGGACTGGCCGCTACGAACACCGTCTGGATTGCAGGGGCCATCTGGCCATTCATGCCCGCCATCTGCATTTCGTAGTCGAAATCGGTGCCATCGCGAAGGCCGCGGAAGATCACGCTGGCACCGGCTCGACGCGCCGCGTCGACGGCGAGATCATCGAAGGTTTGGATCTCGATCACCGTCCCGGTCCGCTTGACGATCGGCTTGGTTTCCTCGGTCAGCATGGCGACGCGTTCAGCCGCGGTGAACATTGGCTTCTTTGCAGGGTGCACACCAATGCCGATCGCCAGCCGGTCGACCAGCAGGGCGGCCCTGGAGATCACATCCATATGTCCCAAGGTCACGGGGTCGAAGGAGCCGGAATAGAAGCCGATGCGGGTCATGGGTGCCGCCTGAAGTTCGTTTGCTGGGTCGCGGGTGTTGCGGCTTTTTGCCGAATTTTCAGGTTCTTCTAGCGCGGCCGGTGGCGGCTCACAAGGCGAGGCTGGCGGTCGGGCGCAGCACTTGCCTCCGGCTTCCTCTGGCCGGCCCGCATGTTAGCCTTTCTGAAGTGCAAGTCGTCGCCGGCCGCGGGCGGTGTACGGTCTCGGTCGGTCGGTGAAGAGCAGGCCGCGAAGCAGGCCGGGTATTTTACAATCGAGGAGGAACCGAAATGATCAATCGCCGCTCCGCCATGCTGCTGGGTGCCGGTGCGTGTGCGGGCTTGGCCGCCGCACATTCAGGGCCTGACGCGCGGGCGGAATCCGCTGGCGTGCAGCTCACCGACGACGGTCTGCATGCGCAGCCCTGGTTCGAGCAGACGTTCCTCGACCTCAAGGAGGATGCCGCCGACGCTCATGCCAAGGGAAAATCGCTGGTGATCTTCTTCGAGCAGCGGGGCTGCCCCTACTGCGGAGAGATGCATAAGGTCAATCTCTCCCGGCCTGAAATTGCCGACTACATCAAGCAGCACTTTTATGCGCTGCAACTCAATCTCTACGGGGCACGCAAAGTGAAGGACTTCGACGGCGTCGAATTGGAGGAGCGAAAACTGGCGCAGCGCTGGAAGGTCAACTTCACACCGTCACTCGTGTTTTTTCCGTCCGATCCGGCGCTGCTGGCGGGCAAGAACGGCCGTGATGCCGAGGCGTGGCGGCTGTTGGGCCACTGGAAGCCGTTCCACTTCCTCGGCACGTTCGTCTACGTCAAGGAGCGCGGTTACGACAGCGAGCCGGATTTCCAGCACTGGTTATCGCAATACCGGGAAAGGCTGAGGTCGGAGGGCAAGGACGTTTCGCTGTGGTGAAACGGCAGTGGGGCCGGTGGGCATACGGCGGCTTTGAAACCAGCAGTAAGCGGCGTTCGCCGTTTCGCTTCCACGACACCCGCCCAACAAAAAATGCGGCCCGAACGTACGCTTCGGGCCGCAGTTTCGACATCGGCTCGGGAAGGATGTGAGCCGACGCCTAAACCGAATTTGCTGCGTTCGTAGAATCGATGCTAAGCGGCGCGAGAAAGGCTTCAGCGTTGGTTGAAGCCTAACGAGAAAATCCGAGGGCGAAGTGTCGATGGACGACTGGGTTTGCCCTGGCTTGGGCCGAACGTTCGGCTACAAAGCCCGCATGGGTTAGCAAGGACCAAAAACGGCAACGCTTACTGCGGCCGCGCTACCCTCCATAAGAAAAAAGCTACTAGCCCCAATTTCCGTTAACCACACGCCGAGCATTAAATGCTGCCCGCGCAAAAGCATCGATCGAACCGCCGAACCGCTAGATGAGATCATGCTCGCAATGACACTCAGTATGCGATGATATTTACATGCTATTGGTTGTCAGGCGAGCTTGGATTTCATTGCAGAACTGACAGCGATCAACATTGAAATGCCCTGAGTGTATGTGTGACTGAAAATCCGCATCGCAAATTGATTCCCATCAATTCACAGGTGCGAAATAGCCGCCCCGGCTTGCCCTGCGACTATTCATCCGGCTCTTTTTTTGGCGTTCGAAGCCACCTTGTTGACCGTCATCAAAGCGAGGGCCAACGGCTGTGCCGAGTGTGGCATCTGAGCGAGTTCCAATGATCTGAAGCAGCGCCGTGCCTGAAGCGGCCCTATTGCGAATGGCTTAACGTCTGCCGCACGCGGCGGATGCACGCATCGATACTCGGCAAGAGGTAGGCGAATTCTTATGACCATTTGCGAAGCTATCAAGTTTGGTCAGCCGATAACGAGGCCACCGCCCGGGCTTCAGAAGCACGGTGTTGCAATCAGTTTGAGACCAAGGCAGCGCGTGGCGCTTGGGCGCGAAGGCGAGCACGTCTACGTCGTGAACTCGGGTGTGCTGCTGCTTGAAAGTCTACCCCAGCCCTCCTCCCGCCAAGTGCTCGATATCTACTATGCGGGAGACATCGTGCGCTCGCGCCTCATACCGGAAGTTGCCGGGATCAATCTCATTTCAGCTTCGCAAGCCGAGGTCACGCGCATTGGTATCTCGCGGCTGGAGTCGGCGCTTGAAGGTGACGAGGTTGCACGGCATTGGTTCGATTGCACCGTAGCCAACCAATACCCGCGCCGTCTCATCCATGTCGCAACGATCGGCACCATGACGGGGGAAGAGCGTGTCGTTTCGCTGCTGGTCGAGCTGGCGCTCAGGGTTGGCGAGCAGGGCTACGAAGGCGCCCGTACCTTCGACTTGCCTTTGTCACGGACCGATATGGCCGACTACCTGGCACTCAACGCGGATACGCTGTCGCGCATCATGTCACGGCTGCGGCAGTCGGGGGTGCTTGGGTTGGCCGGCAGGGGGCGTGCATATGCGCCAAATTTTGCCGAGCTGATGAAGCTGACGCCGCTTGCTGATACGATCGTGGCGTTGCATGGGCATAGCCGCTCGGCGACTGCGCAAAACTAAGTTTCGTGTCTGATGGGTTGCGGCTTTGCGGCGCGTGCGGGAATTCCAATCGCAGGAGCTGGGGCAACCGGTCAGGCAGATCGCAATCGACGGTCGTGTACGATCGGATATTCGGGCGCCCTCGTTCGAGGCATGGCGACGAACCAGCCGACGCAAGCATCGCGGCGACACGACGTCCTAATCGAGCGTCATGCGTCGCCGTTGTCGCCGCCGTTCTCGCCTGCCTCTTCTCCCTCCTCGGGGATCCACTCCACTGAGACGACGCGCTCCTCGGCTTCCGTCTTGAAGATGCGGACGCCTTGCGTATTGCGCCCGGCAATGCGGATGTCGTGAACCGGACAGCGGATCAGCTGGCCGGCGTCGGTCACCAGCATGATCTGGTCGGCATCCGAGATCGGGAACGAGGCGACCAGCGGCCCGTTGCGATCGTTGACGACCATGGCGACGATACCTTTGCCGCCGCGGCCCGACGTGCGGTACTCGTAGGACGAGGAGCGCTTGCCGAAGCCGCGCTCCGATACAGTCAAGACGAACTGCTCGGCTGCCGCCATCTCCTGGAAGCGCTCTGGAGTCAGCTCGGCAGACCCTTCCGCGGGTTCCTCGAGGTCAGCGGACTCGACGCCAGCCCCCTCCTCGCCTTCGGCTCCTTCCAACCGGCGCAAGGCCGTCGACTGCTTCAAATAGGCGGCGCGCTCGGCCGGGGTCGCTTCGACATGGCGCAGGATGGTCATCGAGATGACGTGGTCGCCATCATCGAGCCTAATACCGCGCACGCCGGTGGAGTCGCGCCCCTTGAACACGCGCACGTCATCGACCGGGAATCGGATGCACTGTCCGTTGGCACTGGTCAGCAGCACGGCATCGGCGCCCGAACAGATCGAAACCTTGACGATGCGGTCGCCTTCCTCGAGCTTCATGGCGATCTTGCCATTGCGGTTGATGCTCTCGAAGTCCGACAGCGCGTTGCGCCTGACACTGCCGGACTGCGTGGCGAACATCAGTTCCAGAGTGCTCCAGGTCTCGGCATCCTCCGGCAGCGGCAGGATCGAGGTGATCCACTCGCCCTGCTCGAGCGGCAGGAGATTGATGAGCGCCTTGCCGACCGACTGCGGTGTCGCCGCCGGCAGCCGCCACACCTTCATGCGATAGCACATGCCGCGCGAGGAGAAGAACAGCACCGGCGTGTGGGTCGAGGCCACGAACATCTGCGTGACGAAATCTTCCTCGCGCGTTTGCGTGCCCGAGCGTCCCTTGCCGCCGCGCCGCTGCGCGCGATAGGTGGAGAGCGGCACGCGCTTGATGTAGCCCTTGTGCGTGACGGTGACGACGACGTCCTCGCGCTGGATCAGGTCCTCGTCCTCGACCTCACCCTCGATGTCGATGATCTCGGTGCGGCGCGGCACCGCGAACTCCGACTTGATCGCGGTCAACTCGCCCTTGACGATGTCGATGACGCGCTCGCGTGATGAAAGGATGTCGAGATAGTCGCGGATCTCGACGCCGATCTTCTTCAGCTCATCGCCGATCTCGTCGCGGCCCAGCGCCGTGAGGCGCTGCAAGCGCAGATCGAGAATGGCGCGGGCCTGTTCTTCGGACAGGCGATAGGTGCCGGCTTCGGAGACCATGTGGCGCGGATCGGCGATCAGGTTGATCAGCGGCACCATGTCCTTGGCCGGCCAGTCGCGCGCCATCAGCGCCTCGCGCGCCTCCTGCGGCGTCGGCGAGGTGCGGATCAGGTGGATCACCTCGTCAATGTTGGCGACGGCGATGGCAAGACCGACGAGGACGTGGGCGCGATCGCGCGCCTTGCCCAGCAGGTACTTGGTGCGGCGCGTGACGACCTCCTGGCGGAAGCTCGTGAACGCCTCGATCATGTCCTTGAGATTGAGCTGCTCGGGCCGCCCGCCGTTGATCGCCAGCATGTTGGCGCCGAAGGAGGTCTGCAGGTCTGAGTAGCGGTAGAGCTGGTTCAGGACGACCTCGGCAACCGCATCGCGCTTCAGCTCGATGACGACGCGCATGCCCTCGCGGTTGGATTCGTCCCAGATGTTGGAGATGCCCTCCACCCGCTTCTCGCGCACCAGATCGGCGATCTTCTCGATCATCACGCGCTTGTTGACCTGGTAGGGAATGGCGCTGACGACGAGCGCCTGGCGATCCTTGCGCAGATCCTCGATCTCGACGCGAGCGCGCATCGGAATCGAGCCGCGGCCCTTGTGGTAGGCGGCCTGGATGCCGGAGCGGCCGAGGATCATGCCGCCGGTCGGGAAGTCGGGGCCGGGGACGATGTCGATCAACTCGTCAATGGAGATCGCCGGATTGTCGAGCTGGGCAAGGCAGGCGTCGATGACTTCGCCCAGGTTGTGCGGGGGGATGTTGGTGGCCATGCCGACAGCGATGCCGCCGGCACCGTTGACGAGCAGGTTTGGAAACTTCGCCGGCAGCACGGTCGGCTCCTGCTTGGAGCCGTCGTAATTGTCCTGGTATTCGACCGTTTCCTTGTCGAGATCGTCGAGCAGGAACTGCGCCACCTTCTCCAGCCGGCACTCGGTGTAGCGCATCGCCGCAGGCGGATCGCCATCGACCGAGCCGAAGTTGCCCTGGCCATCAACCAGCGGCACGCTCATGGAGAAGTCCTGCGTGAGACGCACCAAGGCATCGTAGATCGCCTGATCACCATGCGGATGGTAGTTGCCCATCACTTCGCCGACCACCTTGGCGGACTTGACGTACTTCTTGTTCCACTCCAGCCCCAGCTCGTTCATGCCGAACAGGATGCGGCGGTGCACGGGCTTCAACCCATCGCGCAAGTCAGGGAGCGCGCGAGAGACAATCACGCTCATGGCGTATTCGAGGTAGGAGCGCTTCATTTCCTCGGTGATGGAAATGGGACGGATGTCGCTTGGCTCCTCGCCGCCCGGCTTGTTGTCGTCGTCGTTGTTGTCAGCCACGGGGTTCGCCTTGTCAGTTCGGACGCATGTCGGTTAGGTCGCAGATCATAGCGGAGACACGCCGGTCAGGCCGCGTGCCGGTCCATGGGTTTGGACGTCTTGCTGTGCGTCTGCTTGAACGCATGACCTGGGACGCATGACGACGTCAGGCGCACGCTCGCGCGTGCGCCTGAGGTCGATGGTGCGGGTCGGTCAACATTAGCAAATAGGTCCGACAAGGCGCAATCGCGGGCTGCCATCGTAGCCTATGCGCCGCACGGTTTTCCTCACCAAATCATGGGGTTTTGGCAGAAGGTGCGGGACGGGTGCGACGAAATTGCCGCAAACGTACCGACTTGTTATCGACACACAGACCAATTATCTCCCCCCACGGTGAGGGCCTGGTTGACGGCGCCCTCTTCCAGACGCTCGCCAACGCACCGCGGAACAAGGACACGGAACCCCATGAAGACATCGCTCGCCTCGCTTATTGTGCTCGGCCTCGTCGCTGCCACGCCGGCTGTGGCCCAGCAGGCAACCCCCCAGAGCCTGTTCATCGACGCGCAGGGAGAAGAACAGTATCTCGCCAAGGATCTTCTGATCGGCGCCAAGGTGCAGGATGAGCACGGCAAGATCATCGGTGATATCGAGGACGTCGTTCTCAACGACTGGAACCGCGTCGAAGGCGTGGTGATGGGCACCGGTGGCTTCCTCGGCGTGGCCGAGAAGAAGGTCGGCGTGAAGTTCTCGGCCCTGAAGTTCGACGAGAAGGACGGCAAGACGGTTGTGACGATTCCTGGTGTCAATGCCGAACTTCTTAAGGCTGTCGAGCCCTTCAAACGGGCCAAGCCGAAAAAGTCACTGCTCGAGCGGGCGATGGAGAAGGCCCGGGAGCTGACGGACAAGAGCTCGGGCACCGCCAAGGACGCCTACGAGTCGGCCAAGGAAAAGGCCGGTCCGGCGTACGAGTCGGCGAAAGAGAAGGCGAAGGAAGCGTACGAGTCGGCCAAGGAGAAGGCGGGCCCTGCGTATGAGTCGGCCAAAGAGAAGGCCAAGGAGGCTTACGACGCAGCCAAGGAAAAGGCCAAGGACGCCGTCGACAAGGCGAAGGACGCCGCCCAGCCTGCGACCAAGCCGCAGTAAGACTGCCGGCGGCCAGAACGGCTTTGCTTGCTGGCAAGGCTTTGGAATGAAAGGTCCCGCGCCAGCGCGGGACCTTTTGCGTTTCGGTGAGCGCGTGGAGCAAGGCTTTCCGCAAGACCTTCGAGCCGACTTGCTTCTCGGGGGGGGCGATC
>JBGANK010000082.1:0-11711 GCA_044222395.1 Hyphomicrobiaceae bacterium
TACCGCTCGGTCAACAATCCGTATGTCGATCGCTACCTGCGCGATCAGCGCCGCAACCTCTATCCGGGTGGGCTGTTCGGACGTGGCGGCGTCGAAGGCGACCATGGCGAGAGCCGCAAGACGGCCCGCGTCCTCATGGACTATGTGCGTCGCGGCGGGCGGCTCGGCATGGTCTGCGATCTCTACGACCGCACTGGCGTACCGGTCCCCTTCTTCGGCCGCGATGCGATGACACAAGCAATCGGCGCCATGATCGCCCGCCGCGTCGGCGCTCGCATCTGGCTGGCGCGCTGCGTGCGCAAGGGAACCTCGTCCAATTTCTGGATCGAGCTGAAGGAGCTGCGCATCCCGCGCACCGCCGACCAGACCGCCGACATCCGCTGGTCGATGAACGAGATGCAGCGCATTTTCGAAGAGTGGGTGCGCGATCACCCCGAGCAGTGGATGTGGTCGAACCGCAGGTGGAGTTGACCCAATCGCGATCGACGCCGCACTGAAGCAAACATGCAATATGCGATCGCGATCGCCGCCTCTACACACTCTCGTTCATGCCGCGAATGCGCCGCGCCAGCCAGCGCATCACCTCCAGCGCGAAGCCGGGCTCGCGCCGCACCAGCGTCAGGAAGCCCTCGCGCGTGATCGGCGCCACTTCGCAGTCCTCGACGACGACGGCGGTGGCCGAGCGCGCCGCGCCGTCGATCAGCGCGATTTCGCCGAACATGCCGCCGGGGCCGACACGATCAAGAACGACGCCATAGGCGCGCATTTCGACGATGCCCGAGCGCACCACGTACATGCAGTCGCCATCGTCGTCGGCGACGAAGATCTTCTCACCCGCACGGAAACTGCGGTAGGCCGTGCCCGCATCGTCGAGCAGCCCCAGATCGAACCCTGCCTCATCTCCCGCCATGAACCACCTCACGCCTCGGCCTCTAGAGTCTGATCGCCTGAGATGGAACCATGAGTGGTTCCAGCGATGGCGTGAATCAGCGTCTCAAAAAAAGGAGAGAGCAGGCCACAGCGATTGAAGCGATTCCATCAAGTACAGTCCTGCTCTCGCCCATTGACGGTAACCGCCGACGACGGCACCGACAACAGGCAAAAACGCTCAGCACGGCACTGCAGCGAGCAACTACGTTGCCGCAGCCTTCGGCTCGCTCACCGCCGCCTCGAACGGAATGCCGTCGTCACGCAGCACCACGTAGATCGCCGGAATGACGAGCACGGTGAGCAGCGTCGACGATACCAGGCCGAACAGAAGCGAGATCGCAAGCCCCTGGAAGATCGGATCGGTCAGAATCACTGCCGCACCGATCATCGCCGCCACCGCCGTCAACAGGATCGGCTTGAAGCGGATGGCACCCGCCTCGATCAGCGTTTCCCTGAGGCTTTCGCCCGGCCGTCGCGCGTTCCTGATGAAATCGACCAGCAGGATCGAGTTGCGCACGATGATGCCGGCGAGCGCGATGAAGCCGATCATCGACGTTGCCGAGAACGGCGCCCCGAACAGCCAGTGGCCGATCATGATACCGATCAGCGTCAGCGGCACCGGCGTCAGGATCACCAGCGGCAGCTTGAACGATCCGAACTGACCGACGACCAGGAAGTAGATGCCGATGATGGCGACCGCGAACGCAGCGCCCATGTCGCGGAACGTCACATACGTCACCTCCCACTCGCCGTCCCACAACAGCACCGGGCTGCTATCGTCGATCGGCTGGCCATGATAGCGCATCTGCGGCTTGGGCAAATCGCCCCAATCAGCCGTCTTGATCGCGTCGGCGACGGCCATCATGCCATAGACGGGCGCTTCGAACGCTCCTGCAAGTTCGCCAAGCACCATCTCCGCCGGACGCCCATTGTGCCGGAACACCGGATAAGAGGCCTGCTCCGTGGTCACGCTGACCACATCGCCGAGTTCCACGATCGAGCGATTGCCCGGCAGTGCGTTCGCCGGCACGGGAATGGCAAGCGTACTTGCCGTGATCGCCCGCATCGACTTGGGCAAAGCGACCGCGATCTCGATCGGATGCCGTCCTTGCCCGCGATGCGAGTAGCCGACTGGCAACCCCGACAGGTAGGTCTGGATCGTGTTGTAGACATCGCTTTCCTCGACCCGGTGGAACTCGAGGTTATCGTGATTGATGGCAATGCGCTGGCGCTCGGACGGACGGCCGTAGCTGTCGTCGACGTCAACGATGTAGGGCACCGACTTGAATGCCGCCTTCACCTTCTCGGCGACCGCGCGCCGCGTCTCGGGATCCTTGGCATAGATCTCCGCGAGCAGTGTCGACAGCACCGGCGGTCCCGGCGGTACTTCCACCACCTTGACCGACGTGCCCTCAGGAACGTCCAGTCCTTCGAGGCGCTTGCGCACGTCGAGCGCGATCTGGTGGCTGGTTCGCGAACGATGATGCTTGGCGCTGAGGTTGATCTGCAGATCTCCCAGCTCCGGCGATTTGCGCAGATAAAAGTGGCGCACCAGTCCGTTGAAGTTGAATGGCGCCGCCGTGCCCGAGTAGGCCTCGATGCTCTCCAGCTCCGGCAGAGATGCGATGCGGTCTGCCGCCGCCTTCAAGGCGCGGTCCGTCGCCTCCAGCGTCGAGCCTTCCGGCAGATCGACAACCACCTGCAATTCCGACTTGTTGTCGAACGGCAGCAGCTTGACGGTGACCGACTTGGTCGCGAACAGCACCATGGAGGCGAGCGTCGCCACGCCGACCGTGATCAGGAACATCCAGCTGGCGCGCTTCGTCCTCAAGAGCGGCCGCGCCACTTTCGAATAAAGCCGCCCGAGCACGCCACCATCCTCGCCGCCATGCTCGCCGTGCCCGCCCGCATGCGGCTTGCCGATGCGCACCATCAGCCAAGGCGTCAGCATCACCGCCACGAAGAACGAGAAGATCATCGCCGCTGACGCGTTGGCCGGAATCGGGCTCATGTAGGGGCCCATCAGCCCTGACACGAACAGCATCGGCAGCAGCGCGGCGACCACCGTCAGCGTCGCGATGATGGTCGGGTTGCCGACCTCCGCCACCGCCTCGATCGCCTTCTGCACCTTGCTGCGGCCGTCCTTCATGCCCCAGTGGCGGGCGATGTTCTCGATCACCACGATCGCATCGTCGACCAGGATGCCGATCGCAAAGATCAGCGCGAACAGGCTGACGCGGTTGATCGTGTAGCCCATGATGTAGGAGGCAAACAGCGTCAGCAGGATCGTCGTCGGGATGACGACGAGCACCACGATGCCCTCGCGCCAGCCGATCACGAAACCGACCAGCAGCACGATCGACAGTGTCGCCAGTCCGAGATGGAACAGCAGCTCGTTGGCCTTTTCGTCCGCGGTCAGGCCGTAGTTGCGCGTTACCGACACGGTGATGTCGTCAGGGATCAGCTTGCCCTTGAGCGAATTGAGCCGCGTGATCACCTCTTCGGAAATCACCACCGCATTTGCACCCGCCCGCTTGGCGATGGCGACCGACACCGCCGGCACCTGGCTGAGGCCGGTCACCTTGCCGGCTTCCTTGCCATGCTCGCCTGCGGCATCACCCTCGCGCACGGGACGCATCTGCCACGCGCGGCTTTCCAGCGGCTTTGATTCGACCACCACCTCGGCGACGTCGCGCACATAGACCGGCCGGCCATCGCGCGTCGTCAACATCAGCAGACCAATGTCGGGAATGCCCTTCAGCGTCTGCCCCGCAACCACCGGCACAGATCGGTTGGCATCACGCACATTGCCCGCCAGGAAGGCGCGGTTGGCCTCCTTCACCTTGCCGACCAGCTGCGCCAGCGTGATGCCGTAAAGCGACAGCTTCTTCGGATCGGGCTCGATTCGGATCTGGTCCGGTCGCCCGCCCGACAGATAGGACAAGCCGATGTTGTCGAGCTTCGCCAACTCGGTGCGAACGTCGTCCGCCAGATGATAAAGCCGGCTGTCGGTCCAGTTCTGCGCCACCTCCGGCTTCGGCGACAGCGTTGCCACCACGATCGCCACGTCGTCGATGCCGCGACCGACGATCAGCGGCTCGGGAATGCCGACCGGAATGCGGTCCATGTTGGCGCGCACCTTGTCGTGCACGCGCAGGATCGCGTTGTCGGCCTCCGTGCCGACCAGAAAGCGCGCGGTGACGACCACGCGGTCGTCGACCGTCTGGCTGTAGACGTGCTCCACGCCGTTGATCGACTTGACGATCGTCTCGAGCGGCTCTGTCACAAGACGCACGCCATCCTCTGCGCGCAAGCCGTCGGCATTGACCATGATGTCGACCAACGGAACCGAGATCTGCGGCTCCTCCTCGCGCGGCAGCGAGGCGAGCGCGACCAGCCCCAGCGCCATCGCCGCCATCAGCAGCAGCGGCGTCAGCGGCGAGCCGATGAAGGCCCGCGTGAGGCGACCCGAAATGCCAAGATCGGCACCGCGAGACGCTGTGCTTTGAGCGGTTGTCTTGTCGGTCATGGTTTTACGATCTCGTCACCAGGATTGAGACCACCCAGCACCTCGACGCCGTTGGCGCCGCCCGGCAGCTCGGCGCCAAGGCCAAGTTGCACGACCACATCGGATGTGCCGCCGTCGCGCGCCACGCGCACGAAGTCATAGCCGTACCGCGTCATCACATGGTCGCGCGGGATCACCATGCCCTGGCGCTTGCCGCCCGAGATGTAGACCAGCACGCGTTCACCGACGAAGTAGTTGCCGAGACCTTCGACGCTCGCATCCGCAATCACCCGGCCCGATTGCAGCTCGGGATAGACCTGGCTGATCGCGCCCTTGATGAGCGAGGTGTCCGATGTCTCGAGGCTGCGCGGCCCGACCTGGACCACATCGCCCTTCTTGATGAAGCGCGCGTGGCGCTCTGGAAGTTCGAGCCGCAGCACATACTCGTTGGCAGCGATCGTCGCGAGGCTCTCGCCCGGCATGATCACCGAGCCCGCCGTCACCGGCACCAGCAGCACCCGGCCCGAAGCCGGCGCCAGCACCTCGCCTTCCTGTACCTGCCTCGTCACCACGTCGCGTTCGGCGATGGCCGACTTCAACTGGTTCTGCACCACCTCGAGCTGCGTGCTCTGCTCATCGACCTTCGCCTTCGGCGTGAACCCGCGCTTGATGAGTGCCTCCTGCCGGCCGAGATCGCGCCTGGTATTCTCTTCCTGCGCCTTCAGCCCATCGATATGGGCATTGAGCGACTTGAGCTTCAGCGCCAGCTTCTGGTCGGCGACGATCGCCATCACCTGGCCGGTCTCGACCTGGGTTCCCTCATCGACCGCCAGCGACGCAATCGTGCCGCCGATGCGTGCACGCGCCTCGATGCGATCGGTCGAGCGGACCGTCGCGTAGACCGACTTCAGGTCGTCGATCTCGCCCATGCGAATTGCGAAGCGTGCCGGCGCGCCGGCCTGGGAACTGCCCGAAGAGCCCTCCTTGGCGGAGCCGTCTGGCTTGTCTGCGGCTGCTGCCACGACGCGGCTGATGACCATCTCATGTGGACCACTGGCAGACCCAGCAGGTCCGTGGTCAGCTGAGGCTGCCGAACCGGAGGAAACATTGGCGAGTTTGGCCCGCGCCGGGTTGCCGACCGGGACCGGCGGCTCGGCGCCAGCCATCGACGGCATCGCCGCGCCTGCCGGCAGTGCAGTGAGAACCACAATCGAAGCGGCCACTGCTGCCAGACCAGAGGTCTTGAACATATTGCTCATAATGATCCTATTTGGCTTAGCCGGTCCCGCCGTCAGGCGGTTGGCCATTGTTTGACCGTTAGCTATCACGACCCGGATTCCGCCTTCCGTGATTGCCGTCACCGAATTTTCCAACTTGGCCGTTCGGATTTTGCAGCCCGCAATTCCGGCACCTGCACCGCAAGAATGCAGCAGTTGTCCGCACGATCAGTTCGTCCGCTGGCCAAGCCAACAGAGAGACTGAACGCCGTCCATAATTTGCTCGGCATCGATTCCCGGCGTCACCCCGATCGGATAGGGCAAGCCAGGACCAAAACCCTTGGCCTCCCAGAACGGGCGCCAAACCTCGACCCAGGCGCCGGCTCTGTCATGCGCCAGCGGCCAGCCCACCGCGATGGTCTCCGCCTGTACCGTCCACCGCGCCAGCCATTGATAAACCGCCGCCCACACCTCGTCGGGCGCTAGAGCGTTGCAGCGGGCGTAAAGCTGAACGAGCCGCGGCACGCCGTGGTTGGTGCCGGCAAACGAAAGCTCGATGTCGGCGACGGTCTCCTTATCACGGCGGATCGACCACACCCGGCTGCCGCGCGCGTAACCACTGGCATAGGTCGCCAGGCAGTTGCGCATCTGGGCGCCTTCCTGCACCAGCGACTTGCCCCAGCCGAGTGGATGGAAGCTGTAGGGTCCAACCGTGTTGTCGAGGGGATGTGGAACCTCGATCGCCGCCGGCTCCTCGATCAGCACGAATCCCAGCGAGTCCAGCCAGTGGCGAGCAGCCTGCGCCGCACGCGGCAGCGATAGGCGCGGATGCCAGCACTCGACGATCAGTCGGCTCGCAGCGTTGCGCTCCGCTGCCCCGTACCACGCAAAGAGCGCGATCGTGGCGATGCCGTCGATCTTCTGCGGACGCTGGTAACGTTTCAGCTCACGCGCAACCCACAGCGCGAAGGCCTCATCCATGACCCGGCTGGCGATGCTCAGAGCCTCCAGCCAAAAGCCCCAATCCCTGCCCTCGCGCGGCATGAGATTGACGATCTTCGCCGAGAGCTCGCGTCCCGACGGCAGCGGCAGCAGCAGCGCCGGGCGGCACGCCTCGATCGGCACGCGCCGGGTCCACAGCGGCAAGCTGACAGCCCCCGCTACCTCCTTCAGCGGTGCGCCTGCAATTGCCAAGCGCTGACCGGCAAGCGTCCGCGAACGGCGCCCGTGCGCCATCGCATAAATCGCGGCCGGAAACGACAACAGCAGGTCGGCGATATAGGGATGATTGAGCGCAAGCTTCCGCACCGCCTTCCGCCGCCGAAGCGGAAAGCGAGCGAGCGCCGCCGTGTGGGCGGGCGCGAGATGAGCTGCAGGCATGGCGCCACGCGCACGCGACAACGCACACGTCGACGCCTCATGGAGGGTAAGCTCCATGGCGAACACCAGACTTTCTAGGTCTAAGTTAGGGTCGATTCAGTTTGACAGCGCGCCTCTATGGCGCGCGCGATCAGGCGCTCCGGCGAGCGCCGAAGAGCAGGATCAGGCACCCTCTCGTGGGGTGCGAAAGATGTGGGTGTCGCGCATGGACACCTCCGCTGCCGGTTCAACAAGTCGAGCAGCACATCGCCGCCCATGAAAAAACGCGCCGTCGATGCTTCTGCTTCTCCGGTGCGCGCCGTCTTATGACATTGGACTGCAATTCGAGCAAGAGTTGGGCGCTCTCACGTTTACGCGAGCGTTAAGCTTCCGCGGATCGGCTCAAACTCCTGACGGGTTGCCTCAAGATCGTCTTGAGCCTTTCGGCAGGCGTCTTGCGGGGATCACTCACATAAATCTCGTGATGCGGGCCTGCAAACGTCACGCCCGCTGCAGGCATGATTTCATCGTGAAGCCGCGCCAGTGTCGGACCTTCATCATCATAGCTGCCAATGTGCAGCGTTTGCAGGCAGCGCCCCTCCTCAAATCGCTCGAACCTCAATGTAGATGGTGGCTCACCCAGCGTCTTGCGCACCTTCTCCAATGCAGCCGCATAGATGGCGTGATCGATCAGGTCGGGTACCATGATCATCATGGTCCAGCGCCACCGATGCTTTCGTCGCGCGACAAAATCGGCAGGGTCGTCGGACCACCAGAGGCCTTCGAGGGGCGGAACGACGTAATCCTGCTTCAATGAGTTCTTGGCCGCGAACTTCATCGCATAACTTATCGGATAGAGCCAAGCGATGGCCTGTTTGTAGCCTGGGTCGGTGTTCGGATCGCCATGCCCATCGATCTTCACGAACTGCATCACGGGCACATCGACCATGACAAATCGCCCCTTCGGTGCACCGTAGAGCGACGGCAGCGCCTTCTTGAAATCGATCTTGTCCAACTCGTGCCACTCGTGCTGTTGGCACGGCGCAATCGCCGTGCCATGCCGTCGATGCGACCAGGGCGACGCGCCGCTATCGGTCGCCACGCGATACGATTGTCTTCGAGACGTGTCAGATTTGGGGCCGCCGTTCTGCGGCAGTGCGACTACTGAGCCTTACTCAGCCGCGCGTCGAGCCGGCCCCTGCGATCGGCAGGAATGCGCACGGTGAAGACCGCATTGCCGTCTTCCTTCTCCTCACTGGCGACGACATCGGCGTTCTCGTAAAGCCACGCACGCAACTTGCCGTCACCCGCTGCGATGGCAACCGTCACGATCTCGTCGCTGGCCCCCAAACGCACATCGATCGCATCGAGCAGCCCGACCAGCCCCTCGCCTGTCACGGCCGAGACGAGCACCGGACGCGGCAACTTGAAACGCGCCGCGTTTTCAGCCTCCGCACGCGTTTCAGGCGACAGCCGGTCGGTCTTGTTCCATACCTCGATCACGTGGTTCTCTGCCGGCGTCAGATCGATTCCAAGGCTCGTTAGCACCTCGTCCACGTCGGCCGCCTGCGCTTCGGTTTCCTCATGGCTGATGTCGCGCACGTGCAGGATGAGGTCGGCTTCCACCACCTCCTCCAGCGTCGCGCGGAAGGCGGCAACAAGCATCGTCGGCAGATCTGAGATGAAGCCGACCGTATCGGACAGGATGATGCGCCGCCCGCTCACCAGCTTGACCTCGCGCATGGTTGGATCGAGCGTCGCGAACACCTGGTCCATCGCCAGCACGTCGGCACCTGTCAGCCGGTTGAACAGCGTCGATTTTCCGGCATTGGTATAGCCAACGATCGCGACCACCGGATAAGGCACCTTGCGTCGCCCGGCGCGATGCAGTTCGCGCGTCCGCACCACCTGCTCCAGCTCCTTGCGGATTGAATCGATGCGATCCTGCAGCATGCGTCGGTCGAGCTCGATCTGCGCTTCGCCCGGTCCGCCGAGGAAGCCGCCGCCCCCGCGCTGCCGCTCCAAGTGGCTCCACGCGCGCACCAGCCGTCCCTTCTGGTAGGACAGATGCGCCAGCTCCACCTGCAGCCGCCCCTCTCGAGTCCGCGCCCGCGCGCCAAAGATTTCCAGAATGAGCCCGGTGCGATCGAGCACCTTCGCATTCCACGCCTTCTCCAGATTGCGCTGCTGCACCGGCGAGACCTGGTGATCGACAATGACGAGGCCGACTTCCTGCTCGCCGACGAACTCGGCGATCTCCCGCACCTTGCCAGAGCCGAACAACGTGCCCGCCTTTGGTGTCGGCACCGGCACGGTCATCCCACCGACGATCTCCAGATCGATTGCTTCCGCAAGCCCCCGCGCTTCCGCCAGTCGGTCCTCCGGCGAATGCACCGACTTGCGCGGCCGCAACGGCTGCTGCTGACGCGCACTATCGCCGTCACCGCCGCCTGCCGCCCGCGGCTGCGCCATGGCTGCACTCGTGCGTTGTGCCAGTACAGGAACGAGCACCAGCGCGCGCTCCTTGAGAGCCTGCCCATCCCCCCCGCGTGAGCGAGGCGATGGGCGAGCCGCATGGAGGGCGTCTGGCGCGTTCTTGTCGATGGGCTAAGTCCCGGTATTCAGAACAGCCTTACTGGCCTTCTGCGGGGTCCGCGTCCATCAGATGAACCGGCTGACCCGGCATGATTGTCGATATTGCGTGCTTGTAGACGAGCTGGGAATGCCCGTCGCGTCTGAGCAGGACACAGAAGTTGTCGAACCACGTCACAATGCCCTGCAGCTTCACGCCGTTGATCAGGAAGATTGTCAGAGGAGTCTTGTTCTTACGAACGTGGTTGAGGAATGTATCCTGGAGGCTTTGAACTTTGTCTGCCGCCATCGTTTTTTTCCACCCTTGTTCATTTTTTGCCGTATCGCATGACTTGCGGCCACACTTCAGGGACGCCGGACCCTCCTTTCATGAGCCAGCCAGTCTGCGCTTTGGTGGGGCGACACTAGCCCGGGACATCCAGCGAAAGCAAAGGCAAACACCGGCCCAGGGCTAGTCAATACGACGCATGGCAAGGCAGGCCCGACCGCTGCCCATCCGTTAGTCATTTCGCTATTGCAGCAACGTCGTGGAAAACCTTCCGCAGCCTCATGGTGACCTCGCCCGGCCGCCCGCCGCCGATCGCCTGACCGTCGATTGCCACCACCGGCATCACGGTGTTGGTGGCCGAAGTGACGAAGGCCTCTCTTGCTGCCTTCGCTTCCGCCGGCGTGAAGGCGCGTTGCTCGAGCTTGAGCCCCTCGCGGGCTATCGCGTCGATCAGCGTCGCACGGGTGACACCGGGCAGGATTGCCGTCGACAGCTGGCGCGTCACCAGTGTTCGATCCGCCAGCACAAGCCACGCATTCGACGAGGCACCTTCGGTGATGTAGCCGTTGGCATCGACCAGCCAGGCCTCCTTGGCCCCGAGCCGGCGCGCCGCATCCTTGGCAAGCACGGCCGGCAGCAGCATGACGGTCTTGATGTCGGACCGCCCCCAGCGGATATCGGCCTGTGTCACCACCGAAATGCCCTTTGCCGCTTGCGTGGCAAACCGCTCCGGCGGCACTGCGCGCGCCAGGCATACGACGGTCGGCGGGGTGCCCGCCGGCGGCAACGCGAAATCGCGCGCGCGAGCGCCCCGGCTGACCTGCAGATAGACGAGGCCGTCGCGCACGCGGTTGCGCCGGATGGTCTCCCGCAATACGTGGTCGAGCGCTACTTCGCTCATCGGCATGGTCATGCTGATCTCACCCAATGACCTGCGCAGCCGCGCCATGTGCCGATCCCTGTCGACGAGGCCGCCACCCCGCACCTCGATCACCTCGTAGATCGCATCGGCGAACTGGAAGCCGCGATCCTCGGCATGCACGAAGGCGTCCGCGTAGCGACGATAGCGGCCGTTGACGTAGACGACACGTGTCACGCGGATAACCCCTCAGGACCAAGATTCGGGTTGGGCAACCTCGCGCTCGTCGAGGTCCGCCCGCTCGATGCGCTCGGCACTCAATAGTAGTCTGGGCTGACGCGGAACATCTGTTCCACCTCGCGCACATGATCGGCACGGGCGAACAGCACCACGCGATCCTTGACTTCCAGTTCGGTTGCTCCCGCCGCCATGATCACCTTGCCGTCGCGCAGGATCGCCCCGAACCGGATGCCTTCCGAATGCTTGTAGTCGCGCAGCGGATGCCCGAGCACGGGCGCCGTCTCCAGCACCTCCGCCTCGATCAGCTCGCCCGCCCCGTTGTGGACCGAGTGCACGCCGCGAATACGCCCGCGACGGACATGCTGCAGCACGCGGCTCACCGTGATGGCGCGCGGATTGACATGCGCGTCGATGCCTAGCGAGCGCACCATGCCGGCATAGTTGGCGCTGTTGATGAGAACCAGGTTCGAGCCGCAGCCGAGCTGCTTTGCCAGCGCCGACGTCAGCAGATTGACCTGCTCGTCGTTCGTCACCGCAACCAGCGTATCGGCTGTGCCGATTTCCGCTTCCCGCAGCACGTCTTCCGAAAGCGCCGAGCCGTGCAACACCACGGTACGCTCGAGCCGCTCTGCGATATGCACGGCACGCTCGCGCGAGATCTCGATGACCTTCACTCGGATATTGGGCTCGCGTGCCTCCAGCTCGCGCGCAATGTAAAGGCCGATGTTGCCGCCCCCC
>JBGANK010000083.1:0-10049 GCA_044222395.1 Hyphomicrobiaceae bacterium
CGGCCCGCTGGGGGGCGCCGTCCGCTTCGAGACGGTCGTCCCCTTCGCCGGCCCCTCCGGCGGCCCACCGGACGCGGGCGAGCTCGTCGTGACCGGCGCGGGCGAGTTGTTGTGCCGCGGCGAGGCCGGCCGGCCCCGAGCCGACGATGGCGATCTTCTTGCCGGTCTTCTTGTCGGCAACCTGCGGCTTCACCCGGCCTTCCTCGAAGGCCCGGTCGGCGATCGCGCATTCGATCGTCTTGATGGCAACCGGCTTGTCGTCGATGTTGAGCGTGCACGAGGCTTCGCAAGGCGCCGGACACACGCGGCCCGTCACTTCGGGGAAGTTGTTGGTCGACGACAGGTTCTCGAACGCGGTCGCCCAGTCGCCGTTGTAGACGAGGTCGTTCCAGTCAGGGATCTGGTTGTTGACGGGACAGCCGTTGTGACAGAACGGGATGCCGCAATCCATGCAGCGCGCCGCTTGCGTCTTCGTATCCGCTTCCGTAAGCGGCACGACGAATTCGCGCCAGTGCTTCACGCGCTCTTCGGCAGCCGCGTACTTGCGCTCGGCGCGGTCGAACTCCAGAAAACCAGTTGGCTTGCCCATTGTCGTTCCGTTCGCGTTTTAGCTCGTTAGATTTTGCAGCAGGGTCACACTGCCAATCAGCATTGCCGTCTTGCGTACGTAGCTTTGGTCGCTTGTGACAAACGTCGCATCGCTCATGAGGGCGAGCGCGTGGAATGTGGCGTCGAAGCTAGAGATGTGTCCTTGGCCTTGTGTATCCATTGACGCGATGGCCTCTGTTCGTCGTAAGAGTTCTTCAGAGGCTTCCACGATGTTTATGTAGCCCTCTCTCACCCAATCCACAATCAGCGCAATAGCTTGGTCGTAGTCGTGGCCCCTCACGCCCTTACTGATCAAGGCGTTGTTGACCTCGTAGAGCAGCAGGGTGGGAGCAGAGAGTTCAACGTCCCCGGCGGCCGCACGCTCCATCAACAGCAATGCCTTGTCCCGATCGGTCTCGGCCAAGAAGAACTTTGCGATTACAGAGGAGTCGACGACAAGCCGCATCAGCGCAAATTCCGGCCATCAATGCGCTCACGCTCTGCGCGAATGAATTCTGTGATGTCGCCTTCTACGTGGAGGGGCTTTAGATTTCGCATTCGCTCCAACATGCGGCCAACCGTTTCGGGGGACCGTGCTTGCTGCACTTCCTCGATTGCAACTCGCACATGAGCGTCGCCGCTCAAGCCCAGCTCGGTCTGCCAGTCTTTAGGCAGCTGACTCGCTTTTACTGTCTTTACGAGAATGTTCATTAGGTCCCCGATTGGTGGCCGGCACTAAACGCCTGAGCTGCCAGAATGTTCTCCCGCGACAGCTCGTACTCCGACATCAAGTCCTCGATCGTCATCCCCTTGCCGAGCCGGCGCAGGATGACCTCGACGGCGACACGCGTGCCCTTGATGACGGGCTTGCCCTTCATCACGCTCGGATTGCAGCTTATGCGATCGTGCGGCATGTTTCGTCTCCGACTCTTGCAATGCGCCTGTGCTGCCCGCTTCACAGCCATCATCCCGCGACGCAAATCTCAAGGTTGCTTCCATTTTCAATTCCGACTTCGATCACGTGAATCGAAAGAATGTCCGCAAGTTCCGAACGTTCACTCGGCCGCTTTGGTCTTGCCCTTGACGCGCGTCACGCCGATCTCGAGCACGTTGAGCCCGGTCGTGTCGGCCTCCTGTGCCTTGGCGAGTTCGGCCAGAGCACGGCGATACTCCACCGGCATCACCTTGCGGAACTTCGGCAGCCAGTTCGGCCAGTCAGCCAGGATCGTTTGCGCCTTCTTCGAGTTGGTGTAGTGGGCATGCCGCGTGATGAGGGCGTGCAGGCGCTCGGCGTCCTGGCTCGTCATGTCGGCCATGACGTCGACGAGGCCATGGCTTTCCAGATCGCCCGACTGCTGCAGCTTCTGCATCAGCGCTTCCTCGGCCGGGATCGGTTCGAGGTCCACCATCGCCAGGTTGCACTTCTTCTCGAAGTCGCCGGCCTCGTCGAGCACGTAGGCGATGCCGCCCGACATGCCGGCGGCAAAGTTGCGCCCGGTCGGTCCGAGCACGACGACCACGCCGCCCGTCATGTACTCGCAGCCGTGGTCGCCCGTGCCCTCGATCACCGCATAGGCACCCGAGTTGCGCACCGCGAACCGCTCGCCGGCGAATCCGCGGAAGTAGCACTCGCCCGCGATCGCGCCATAAAGCACCGTGTTGCCGACGATCATGCTCTCTTCCGGCACGATGCCCGATTTTGGATTGGGCCGCACGATCAGCTTGCCGCCCGACAGTCCCTTGCCGACATAGTCGTTACCTTCGCCGACGAGGTCGAGCGTCACGCCCGCCGCCACCCAGGCGCCGAAGCTCTGCCCCGCGACACCCGTGAGCGTCATCCAGATCGTGTCTTCCGGCAGGCCGGCATGACCGTACTTCTCCGCGATCTTGCCCGACAGCATGGTGCCGGCCGAGCGATCGGTATTGCGGATCGGCATCTCGTGCTTGACCGGCGTGCGATTGTCGATTGCCGGCTTGGCAAGCTCGATCAGCCGGTTGTCGAGCACCTTCTCCAGCCCGTGGTTCTGACGCTCGCAATTGTAGATCGCGACACCCGCCGGCACGTTCGGCCTGTGGAACAGCTTGCTGAAATCGAGCCCCTTCGCCTTCCAGTGCTGGATCGCCCGCTCCTTGTCGAGCATCTCGGTCTGGCCGATCATCTCGTTGAAGCTGCGGTAGCCCATCGCCGCCATCAGCGCACGCACCTCTTCGGCGACGAAGAAGAAGTAGTTGATGACATGCTCGGGCTGGCCCGTGAAACGCGCGCGCAGGCGCGGATCCTGGGTGGCAACGCCCACCGGACAGGTATTGAGATGACACTTCCGCATCATGATGCATCCCGCCGAGATCAGCGGGGCCGTGGAGAAGCCGAACTCATCGGCGCCGAGCAATGCGCCGACGACAACGTCGCGGCCGGTGCGCAGGCCGCCGTCGACCTGCACCGCGATGCGCCCGCGCAGGCGGTTGACGACCAGCGTCTGGTGCGTCTCGGCAAGGCCGATCTCCCACGGCGAGCCAGCGTGCTTGATGGATGTGAGCGGCGAGGCGCCCGTGCCGCCTTCGTAGCCGGAGATGGTGACGTGATCGGCGCGCGCCTTGGCAACGCCCGCCGCGACCGTTCCGACACCGACCTCGGAAACGAGCTTCACCGAGATGTCGCTCTTCGGGCTGGTGTTCTTCAAATCGAAGATCAGCTGCGCCAGGTCCTCGATCGAATAGATGTCGTGGTGCGGCGGCGGCGAGATGAGTCCGACACCGGGCGTCGAGTGGCGCACCTTCGCGATCGTCTGGTCGACCTTGTGGCCGGGCAGCTGTCCGCCTTCGCCGGGCTTGGCACCCTGCGCCATCTTGATCTGGATCATGTCGGAGTTGACGAGGTACTCCGTCGTCACGCCGAAGCGGCCCGACGCCACCTGCTTGATCGCCGAGCGCATGGTGTCGCCGTTCGCCATGGGCTTGAAGCGGTCGGGCTCCTCGCCGCCTTCGCCGGTGTTCGACTTGCCGCCGATGCGGTTCATGGCGATGGCGAGCGTGGTATGGGCTTCGCGTGAGATCGAGCCGAAGCTCATCGCACCCGTGGCAAAGCGCCTGACGATGTCCTTGGCCGTCTCGACTTCCTCAATCGGCACCGGCTTGCGGCCCATCTCCTCCGCGCTTCGGATGCGGAACAGGCCGCGCATCGTCATCAGTTGCTCGGACTGCTCGTTGATCTGCGTGGCGAACGCCCGGTACTTCTCGGGAATGTTGCCGCGTACCGCGTGCTGCAGGTCCGCAACGACATTGGGCCGCCAGACGTGCGCCTCGCCGCGGATGCGATACGCATATTCGCCGCCCACATCGAGCGCGTTCTTGAGCACCGGCGCATTGGAAAAGGCGAGACGATGCCGCTCGCACGTTTCCATCGCGATCTCACGCAGTCCGACGCCTTCGATCTGCGTGTGCGTTCCGGTGAAGTAGCGGTCGACGAAGCTCGTGCGCAGCCCCACCGCGTCGAAGATCTGCGCGCCGCAATACGACTGGTAGGTGGAGATGCCCATCTTGGCCATCACCTTGAGGATCGCCTTGCCGATCGCCTTGATGTAGCGCTTCTTGACTTCGTCCTTGGTGATGCCGGCATCGAGTTCGGCAAGCATCGCTTCCAGCGTCTCGAACGCGAGATAGGGGTTGATCGCTTCGGCGCCATAGCCGGCGAGCGTGCAGAACTGATGCACCTCGTGCGCCTCGCCTGTCTCGACAACCAGGCCGACCGACGTGCGCAGACCCTGGCGGATCAGGTGATGATGTACGGCGGACGTAGCGAGCAATGACGGGATCGGCACCCGATCGGGGCCGACCTCGCGATCCGACAGGATGATGATGTTGTAGGCGCCCGAGCGTACGGCCTCCTCGGCCTCCGCGCAGATCACGTCGAGCGCAGTCACCATGCCCGGCGTGCCGCGATCGGCATCGAACGTCATGTCGATGGTGATCGACGAGAAGTTGTTGTCGGGCACTTCGCCGATCTGCCGTATGCGCTCCAGGTCCTCATTCGTCAGGATCGGCTGATAGACCTCGAGCCGCTTCTGCCGCGAGGTGCCTTCCAGGTCGAGCAGGTTCGGACGCGGCCCGATGAACGAGACGAGGCTCATCACGAGTTCCTCGCGGATCGAGTCGATCGGCGGGTTCGTCACCTGCGCGAAGTTCTGCTTGAAGTAGGTGTGCAGCAACTTCGGCCGCGACGACAGTGCCGAGATCGGCGTGTCGTTGCCCATCGAGCCGACGGCCTCCTGGCCGGTCGCCGCCATCGGTGTCATCAGGAACTTGATCGATTCCTGCGTGTAGCCGAAGGCCTGCTGCATATCGAGCAGGCTGACGCCCGACCGGCGTGCCGGCGTCCGACGCTGCGGCAGCGGCAGGTCGGAGACCATGATCTGTGTGCTCTTCAGCCACGTCTCGTAGGGGTGGCTCGAGGCGATATCGGCCTTCAGCTCCTCGTCGGAGATGATGCGGCCCCGCTCAAGATCGATCAGCAGCATCTTGCCCGGCTGCAGTCGCCACTTGCGGACGATGTTCTCTTCCTTGACCGGAAGCACGCCCGACTCCGACGACATGATGACAACGTTGTCCTTGGTGACGAGGTAACGCGCCGGCCTCAGCCCGTTGCGGTCGAGCGTGGCGCCGATCTGGCGGCCGTCGGTGAACGCCATCGCTGCCGGCCCGTCCCACGGCTCCATCAGCGCCGCGTGGTACTCGTAGAAGGCGCGCCGCTTGGCATCCATCAGCGGATTTCCAGCCCACGCTTCCGGGATCAGCATCATCGCCGCGTGGGAGAGCGAATAGCCGCCCATGACGAGGAACTCGAGCGCGTTGTCGAAGCAGGCGGTGTCGGACTGGCCCTCGTACGAGATCGGCCACAGCTTCTTGATGTCCTCGCCGAACAGCGGCGTCGACACCGACGCCTGCCGTGCCGCCATCCAGTTGACGTTGCCCCGGAGCGTGTTGATCTCGCCGTTGTGCGCGACCATGCGGTAGGGGTGCGCGAGCTTCCACGACGGGAACGTGTTGGTGGAAAAACGCTGGTGCACGAGCGCCATCGCCGAGGTGAAGCGCGGGTCGGAGAGGTCGCGATAGTACGCCTTCACCTGGTAGGACATGAACATGCCCTTGTAGACCAGCGTGCGCGTCGACAGCGAGACGCAGTAGTGGCCGATGTCGCGTCCCTTCGATGCGGCCTGGATGGCGTTGGAGACCATCTTGCGCACGAGGTAGAGGCTCCGCTCGAACGCCTCCTGGTCGCCGTCGAGACTGCCGCGGCCGATGAACACCTGCCGGTGCAGCGGCTCGGTGGCGATCACCATTTCGGATAGCGAGCGGTTGTCGACCGGCACCGAGCGCCAGCCGAGCAGGTTCAATCCCCGCTCGCGGATGATGCGCGTCCACACCTTCTCGCAATAGGCCCGGAGCCGCTCGTCCTTGGGCATGAAAACGTGGCCGACGGCATAGTTGCCGGGCTCCGGCAGCGAGAAGCCCTGGACCTGGCATTCCTGGGCAAGGAACGTATGCGGGATCTGCACCAGCATGCCGGCGCCATCGCCCGCCTTGGGGTCGGCACCGACCGCGCCGCGATGTTCGAGGTTCTCCAGAACCTGCAGCGCATCCTCGACGATCCGGTGCGACTTGCGGCCCTTGAGGTCGGCGATGAAGCCGACGCCGCAGGCATCCCGTTCGAGCTTGGGGTCATAAAGCCCTTGCGCCTTCGCCAGCACTGTCGCATCGCCATCAGGCTGAACAGCGGGCGTCATTGCGGGGAAGGGCTCTGTCCGGCTGGTCATGTCGTGTCCTTGAATGCCCTCGAAGGCTCGGTTTGGTGTGGTTGGGAATGGGGGCCGCGGTGCTCGGCCCGGATCATCGGGCCTTTGCCCTGGGGGTGCAAGTGATCGGCTAAAGGCGGGACACTTGCCGTCACAGCGCTGGTGGCGCAAAGCGTTTTCGTGTTCGTTCCGCGCCCGCGACCGTCCGCGGCGGGACACCTTTGGCCGCAATAGCCGCGCCCGTTCGCGCCGACTTGGGGCCGGCATCTCTGGCGGTTTTCGCCCTGAGGTTCCAGTTTGCCCGATACGTCGACACGCTCGTCCTCGCTCAAATCACCAAAATAACGCTGCCGGAGGCCCGCTCCGCTGCAACAACACCAGCGCTCTGCAAGTGAGCCGTAAGGGTCGCTTGCTGCCGGTGCCGCGCAATACCGTGACATCAAAGGACGACAATAAGGTCAGCATTGCTGTCCTTTTGGCCGGAAGATGGCAGATTTCCGATTGCGGCACAAGGCCCTGGAGCGCGAATTCCCGCCGAGTTTCAAGGATCCGGCCGACTCCTTCGACCCGCGCTCGGCGCCGGTCGTTACGATGCGTCGGGATGACCGTTGCTGGCAGGCTTGCACACGAGTTCGGCGCCGACCGCGAGCCGCTCAACGCGCTGCAATTCCAAGCAGCCGCTCACACCGCTCGCACAAAAAAACGGGCGGACACTGTCTCCAGCATCCGCCCGCGCATCACCGTCCGGGGGGGGGAAGGGGCGGTGACGCCCATGCGGGAGCCGCTTTGTGTGCTCCCGTGAACCGCCGGACGCGGGGGAGGCATCCGGCGGAACCGATCTATTCTCCCGCAGCGATCTGGCGCGGCTGGCTCATCGAGCCGATCGGCACCACACGCGGCTTCATGCGCTCGGGAATGTTTCGCTGAAGATCGACGTGCAGCAGCCCGTCCTTCATCTCCGCGCCGGTCACCTCGACATAGTCGGCAAGCTGGAAGCGCCGCTCGAACGAGCGTGCAGCGATGCCGCGATGCAGGAACTGACGCTCCTTGTCCTCGGGCACTTTCTCGCCCTTGACGGTCAAAGACTGCTCCTTGACCTCGATTCTGATTTCAGCCTCGGTGAACCCGGCGACTGCCATCGTGATCCGGTACTCGGTGTCGCCGAGCCGCTCGATGTTGTAGGGCGGGTAGGCGCCTTCGTCGGTGCTGCCGAGGCTGTCTAGCAGCTGCGCCATCCGGTCGAAACCGATCGTGGAACGGTAAAGAGGGGCAAAATCGAAGTGTCGCATGACATATCCTCCGTGATTGAGCGACATGTGAACCGCCTGCCTGCTGCCATCGCGCAGCGTGTCTGGCCAGGCGCTCAGTCGTGGCGCACCCCCTGCGTCGAGGCAGGTGCAAAGGCTGATTTAGGAACCCCGATGGCCCGTTCAAGGGGCGATGCGTAGACCTGTCGCAAAGCCGCCCCATTTGCCGCCATTTGCGCCACTAAGGCCCTGACCGAGCATATTTTCTTTCAGTTGCAATAACAACTTAGGTTCATCTCGCGTTCATCTTCACAGGGGCAATTTTGTGACGGGCTGGAGGCGGCCCTTGGTACCAACTCTTTCAAGGACGCGCGTCATGTTCTGGTTCTTCAAAGGATCGGGGTCGAAGAGACTCGTCTTGACCTCAACGCTGGTCGGATTGGCCGGCATCACACTCGCCTCAGCTCAACCCGCGCAAGCGGCCGATCTCGACTACGACGGCCCCCGCTACGGTGCAGTCGAGGAATACTGGGAAGATCGGGATCCCGACTGGCGAGGCCCGCGCCGTCACTCGCATTACGATCGCCATTGCGTACCCCGCGACGAGGTACGCCGCGAGCTGATCCGCGACGGCTGGCGCAATTTCCGCCATGCCGAGGCGCGCGGTTCGTATGCATTGGTCGAGGCGCGCCGCGGCTATTCCGATCGTCCCTATCTCCTCAAGATCGACCGCTGTTCCGGCCACATCGTTTCAGCCGATCCGATTGCACCGCGCCGCACCTACCTGCGTGCCATGGACGACGACGACTGGAGCTGGCGCCGCAGCCATCGTGCGCCGTGGCGCTGGGCCTCCGGACCGCGTCGCTACCGCTACGACTACTGATCCGATCGATCGGTGAGCGATTGGAACAGGACGCTCGCGCCCCGACGTGCATATGACAGACGTCGATTGCACTTGTGTGCGAGCGCAAACTCATAGAATAGGGCGTTGACCAGCAAAGAGCCTGATCGTCTGAGATGGAGCCATTCATGGATCCAACGAAGGCGTGAATCAGACTCTCAAACAAGGGCTTGGAGCAGGCCACAGAGCCTGAATTGCTTCAATAAAGATCGGACCTGCTCCAGCCGGCCTGCGAGGGCCGGCTATGCTTTGCCGTGCCCGTATCAGCGAAGAATGCTATGCTCACCCGGGCCGAATCTTCTCGTGGCACCAGCCATCACAACGGACGGCGGCATGGAACTTGTCTCATTGGCGCGTAACCCCGTGCCGAGCGGCGCTTTTGTTGGCGCCTTCCCTGGTTATGACGGCGTGCCATTGCGCTACGCGCGCTGGGAGCCGACCCGCAGCCCGCGCCGTGGCACCGTCTGCTTGTTTCAAGGCCGCGCCGAATTCATCGAAAAGTATTTCGAAACCATCGCCGATCTGCGCCGCCGCGGCTTTGCCGTCGCCACGCTCGACTGGCGTGGCCAGGGCCGCTCGTACCGGCCGCTTGCCGATCGCCGCAAATCGCACATCGACGACTTCGCCGAGTACGACAAGGACCTCGTCCGTTTCATGAAGGAGGTGGTGCTGCCCGACTGCCCGCCGCCCTATGTCGCGCTCGCCCACTCCATGGGCGGCAACATCCTCCTGCGCGCGGCGACGCAGCCCGGCTCCTGGTTCACGCACATGGTGCTGACCGCGCCGATGGTGGCGATCGCCGACGAAAAGGTCGGCATTCCACAGGGACTGGCGCAGCGCCTCGCCGACATGGTGGCGATGTCGGGCTTCTCGACGAGCTTCGTGCCTGGAGGCTCTGCCGTGCCTGTCGAGCTTGGTGCCTTCGAGGGCAACACGCTGACATCCGATCCCGAGCGCTGGGGCCGCACCAAGGCCGTGCTGCAGGCTGCTCCCGATCTCGGGCTCGGTGCCGCCACCGTCGGCTGGTTCCGTGCCGCCATGCGCTCATGCCGAGTGCTGACCGCGCCCGACTTTGCAACGACGGTCAAGGTTCCCGTGCTGATGCTCGCCGCAGGTGAGGATCACATCGTTTCCACGCGCGCCATCGAGGAGTTGGGCGTCCGCCTCAAGATCGGCTCGCATCTGCTGTTGCCGGGCGCATTGCACGAGATCCTGCAGGAGTCCGACGCCATCCGCCAGCGCTTCTGGGCCGCGTTCGATGCCTATCTGGAAAGCTCGATGGCGGCTGCGTAACTGCTGCGGCGCAAGTCACTGCTGTCAATACCTGTCCTTCGATGCATTCGCGAAGTAGGAACCATTAGGTTTGGGGCACCCAAGGCTCGCCGCGCCGGAGGACGGTGTCGGGCACGACGTTGCCCGTCGCATCGACGACGAGGCCGGTGCCGCTGGCGCGTTCACGGTCAACGGCGAGGCCGTCCGCACGCAGGCGCGGATCACCCTCCAGCCGGGCGACCTCGTCCGACT
>JBGANK010000084.1:0-9905 GCA_044222395.1 Hyphomicrobiaceae bacterium
ACGGTCGGAAATGCCAGAGAGGCAAAAGCCTGGATCGAACAGCATGGCTACTCGTCGATCATTCTCGTCACGTCAAATTTCCATATGCCGAGATCTACGACTGAGTTTGCGATTGCCATGCCCAATGTTCGCATCCTGCCACATCCGGTGGTGCCGCGCGGCTTTCCAACCGAATCGTGGTGGCTGCATGCCGCCACCGCACGAATCCTGCTGTCGGAATACCTGAAGTTCCTGCCCACTGCGCTACGTCTCGCTACCGATCGCGTGATGGGGCCGCTCCATTCGAGCGCGATTGCGGTAACCGGCAGCAAGGCACCTGGTCAGGCGCGGCTATGAACGCACGTGATTCATGCTGAGATCGATCGTCTTCTCCATCGTGTTCTATATCAACACCGCGGTGTTCCTGGTGATCGGCTCGCCGCTGCTGCTCGGTCCGCGTCGCTGGGCGATGGCGGGTCTAAATGCGCACGCTCATGCCTCGCTCTTCTGGCTCAAGCTGATCGTCGGCACCAAACTCGAGGTGCGCGGGCGAGAGAACCTGCCGGAGGGTCCGGTGCTGATCGCGGCCAAGCACCAGTCGGCGTGGGACACGTTCGCGCTCATCACGTTGTTTCGCGACCCGGCGATGGTGATGAAGGCGGAGCTCGGGTGGATTCCGTTCTACGGCTGGTTCAGCCACAAGTTCCAGCACATCTTCGTGCAGCGGGAGCGCGGGCCGTCGGCGTTGAAGCGTCTCATTCGCGACGCGCGCGAGCGGGTGGCGGCGGGGCGCGAGATCGTCATCTTCCCTGAAGGCACGCGGCGAGCTCCGGGAGCGGCCCCTGACTACAAGTCGGGCGTCGTCGCGCTCTATGAGGCGCTCGACGTGCCGTGCGTACCACTGGCGCTCAATTCGGGACTGTTCTGGCCGCGCCGCAAGCTCGAGCGTTATCCGGGCACGATCGTCGTCGCGTTCCTCGAGCCGGTGCCGCCGGATCTTCCAAGGGCGGCGTTCCGGCATGTGCTCGAGGAGCGGATCGAAACGGCGACCGCGAACCTCGTCGCTGAAGCGCGCACGAAGGATCCCAACCTGCCCAGGCCGGTGGTCGAGAACGGTGCGGCGAAGGCGACTACATAAGACCGGCTTCATGATTGCTCGGCTGACCCATTCGCTGGTTGCGCCAGCGGCCGTTCGAGCCTCGACAATCGCAGAAACAATAATAGAACTTTAATAGAACATTCATTGACTCGGGCTGCGCCTTCCCATATCCTCGCGAGACACTGAAAGACGCGCATTGAAGGCCCAACATGTCGGAGTCTACTGCCTCCTCGGTCGATATCCCGTTCCGCGCGCGGATCGCGGAGGAGATCTGGCGCAGCAAGTACCGGCTGAGCCGGCCGGATGGCTCGGGCGAGGCGAGCCTGGCGGAGACGTTCGCGCGCGTTGCTCATGCGGCGGCGGCCGCCGAAAAGGGCGGAGGGCGGGTCAGGGCGCAGTGGGCCGAGACGTTCCTTGCGGCGATGGCGGATCTCGGCTTCCTGCCGGCCGGGCGGATTCTGGCCGGGGCGGGCACGGGGCGCGACGTGACGCTCTTCAACTGCTTCGTCATGGGGACCATCCCCGACGACCTGGGCGGCATTTTCCAGAATTTGCGCGAGGCGGCGCTGACGCTGCAGCAGGGCGGGGGCATCGGCTACGATTTTTCGACGCTCCGGCCCAAGGGCGCGCCGGTGAAGAGCCTGGGCGCCGAGGCGTCGGGCCCCTTGAGCTTCATGGAGGTGTGGGACGCGATGTGCCGCACGATCATGTCGGCAGGCTCGCGGCGCGGGGCGATGATGGCGACGATGCGGGCGGACCATCCCGACATCGAGGCTTTCATCGCGGCCAAGTCGGAGGCGGGCCGGCTCAACAATTTCAATCTGTCGGTGCTGGTGAGCGATGCGTTCCTGGAGAAGGTGCGCGGCGATGGCGACTGGGATCTGGTGTTCGGCGGCCAAGTCTACCGGACGGTGCGCGCGCGCCAGCTTTGGCAGCGCATCATGCGTGCCACCTACGACTACGCAGAGCCGGGCGTGATCTTCATCGACCGCATCAACGCTGGCAACAACCTCGCCTACTGCGAAACGATTGCGGCGACCAATCCGTGCGGCGAGCAGCCGCTGCCGCCCTATGGTGCCTGCCTGCTGGGCTCGATCAACCTGGCCGAACTGGTCTCGGATCGGTTCGAGGCGGGCGCCGGCATCGACCGCGGACGGCTCGAAGCGCGCGTGGCGACTGCGGTTCGGATGCTCGACAACGTCATCGACATCTCGCGCTATCCGCTCGCCCGGCAACGCCAGGAGGCCAAGGCCAAGCGGCGGATCGGGCTTGGCATCACGGGACTTGCCGACGCGCTGATCTTCATGGGTCTGCGCTACGACAGCGCGGCGGGGCGGGAACTGGCCGGGGAATGGATGCGCACGATCCAGCGCAGTGCCTACCGGGCGAGCGCCGAACTTGCCGCGGAGAAGGGCGCCTTTCCGCTTTATGACCGCAAGGCAATCCTGGCAGCGCCCAATGTCGCCGCGCTCGATGAGGAAACGCGGCGTCTGATCGCCCGGCACGGGCTGCGCAACGGCTGCCTCACTTCGATCGCACCGACCGGCACCATCTCGCTGCTGGCGGGCAACGTATCGAGCGGCGTCGAGCCGGTGTTCGACTTCCGCTACCGTCGCCATGTGCTGGGTGTGGACGGCCAGCGGCACGAGGAGACGGTGGAGGATTTCGCCTACGCCAGCTTCCGGCGCAGGTTCGGCGCGGACCGGCCGCTGCCGGAACCCTTCGTGCGCGCCCAGGACCTCGCGCCCAGCGCCCATCTCGCCATGCAGGCGGCGTTGCAGCGGCACGTCGACAGCTCGATCTCCAAGACCATAACGGTGCCCGCCCAGATGTCGTTTGCCGATTTCGAGGCAATCTACCTGGAGGCCGACGCGCTCGGCCTCAAGGGCTGCACGACCTACCGGCCGAACCGGGTGACTGGGGCGGTGCTGGAGACGGCTGCCGCTGCCGAACCCCCAGCGGATCGGGCACCCGAGGCTGCCGCAGCTGGCGAGGCAACGCACGTGGCAGCGGAGGAGCCGGCCCTCAGGGGCGACGTGCGCGCCGATCGGGTCGCCGCGCCGCATGGCGGGCTGGGAACGGCGATGCGCACAGCGGCAGCCGGCGACGTCGTCTACATGGCAAAGCCGCTGGAGCGCGATCCGGTGCTTGCCGGCTTTACCTACAAGCTCAAGTGGCCGGCGAGCGACCATGCCATCTACGTCACCATCAACGACATCGAGACGGGCGGCCGCCGACGTCCGTTCGAGATCTTCATCAACACCCGCAACCTTGAGCACTATGCCTGGACGGTGGCGCTGACGCGCATGATCAGCGCGGTGTTCCGACGTGGTGGCGACGTCGCCTTCGTCGCCGAGGAGCTGAAGGCCGTGTTCGATCCGCAGGGCGGGCAGTGGCTCGGTGGACGCTACGTGCCGAGCCTGCTGGCAGCGATCGGCGACGTGATCGAGCGGCATCTGATCGAGATCGGGTTCCTGGGCCGCAGCGGGCAGTCGCTCGAGCTGCCCGAGGTGGCCGTGGAGGACATCGAGGTCAGCAGGCTGCAGGCAGAGGCGCTGCAGGCCGCAAAGGACGAGTCGACGATGCTGCGGCCGGCTCCCGGCCAGGAGCGGGGCGGAACGGGTGCACGCCGGTCCCCGTCGCGTCCGGGCGATGGTGCGGGCAGCGGTGTTGCTGGCGGTGCGGTGGGCGGTGACGGTGCGGGAGGCCGTATGGCGGGTGGAGCGGCGGGTGGTCCGGATGCCAGCGCAGCGGCCAGCGGCGCGCCGACGCGTTTCTGTCCGCGCTGCTCCTCGCCGCATGTCGATCGCAAGGAGGGATGCTGGGTGTGCCGCGACTGTGGCTTTTCCAAATGCGGGTAATCGGAGGGACGTGCCGCTGGACGCGTTGGACCGCGCCCTCATGTGAAGGTGTGTCCGGTGCGGCGCGTGCCGTGTGTGCGCTGCACATCGGTCGGGCCCGAGGCTTATCAACGGCAAATCGGCTCGCGCGCGGAGGTCGGGCGCGGATCCAGACGCGTGCAACGATGCCGCGCGGCAACAGCCCGACCAGCGTGTTCGATTTCGCAAGCGCACAGCAGTGCGGCGCAAGATTGCGTTAAGAGATTGGCCCGCATAACGGGCATGACGCGACGATGGCGCGACGACGAAACATGGTTTTACCCGTTATTTGCCAAAAGTTCAGAAGACCCGGGGCGAGCCACAATTAAGCTAGAACTTTCGGGCACACTGCGACCCGCTTCATAAGCACGTTCAAGTGCGTTGAGTTGCCGTGGGGGTTGTTCGTCATGAGTGCGCGTATCATCAATTTCGAAGAGGCTCGGGCCAGCCGGGCGAAGACGTGTATGAAGCAACTGACGGTCGCAACGAGCGTTGATCCCGCCCCCGAACTCATGGAACGCTTCCAGTTCTGGACCGGCGCATCCGGACGGCGCTACGTGCATACGATTTATACGCTGATGGACTGCCCGGCTCTCAGTTCGGGCAACGTGATCCTGGTCAAGCGGGGAACCGGGGGCCAGCGTACGGTGCTCGACATCAATCTGCTGGGTCCGAATTCGCCGACTCTCAACCTCGCCGAGATCCGCCAGCGCGGCGCGACGCTGGGCGCCAACGAGGTGCATGTGCACCTGCTGGCAGAGAACGAGCGCGAGGCTCAGCGGATCGCCTTCGACCTGCAGTGCGGGCATCCCGACCATACCGGTGCCCACGCGTCGACCACACAGCACTAAATTCTGCGCTGAGCCTTGCATTCTGAAAGCGCCGTCTTTGAGCACTTGATTGCGTCGCTGCGCAGTCGCCCGCTGCTCGATTTTTCTGCTGTGCTTCAGGCGATGTTCCGGCGATAGCAGAAGCGCCGGCGCACGTCAGGGCGCATTGTGCGCACGTACCGCGGCACAGCGTGGTGGAGCGACTCCATTCTGCGCAGCGCGGCAGCACGCGGCGAGGCCAAGCCTGCATACGATTCGCGCGCAAATAGAGCTCCGATGACGACCATCAACCGCTGCAGCTCAGGCTCGCGGATGCCGAGTTTGGCCATGTGCCGCAGCGTGTTGATCACATAGTCGAGGTTGACACCCGAGAGCCCTCGCGCGGCCCGGATCAGACGCGCCTGCTGGGCCAGCGAAAGATGTCCGGCATAGCTCGGATGCGCGCGTTCAACCAGATAGGCAACTGCCGTCACGATACGCGGATCACAAGTGCCGCCGGCGGCATGCAGTTCGACGGGCAGGCGGGCCTCGCGGTAGACGCCGTTGACCTGCTCGCGGGCGCGCAGGTAGTGCAATGTTTCCGATGCGATGGCGGCCTCGACGCGATAGGCAACGCCCTCGCACAGGCCGCCGCGATCGAGCCCCAGGACGAGGCCTGGGCGGGCTGCTGAACCGCGATGATGGACGCTCGTCACGCAGAAGCCGCGGGAGTAGCCGACCAGGCGTGCGAGCGATCTTTCGACGTAGGCGAATCCCGGCCGCCACATCAGCGAGCCGTAGCCGAAAATCCAAAGTTCATGGTCGCTGGTTGTCATCCGATTTTGGCGCGCCAATCAATGCGCATCAGGTTTCATCTGCTCGGCCGAGCCGGACTGCCCTCAAGACTTGTCCCTTTGCTGCGCCGGACCCGCCGCTTGCCGGCCGAAGTTGGGAACCGCCGTATCCTGGCCTGCCTCGACGATGCTGCGGCGGATGGCGCGCGCCTCGGTGAAGAGGCGGAACAGCGTGTCGCCGTCGTCGGCGCGGATCGCCTGTTCGAGAGTGCCGAGGTCTTCGCCGAAGCGATTGAGCATGTGCAGGACCGCGTCCTTGTTGTTCAAGAAGATGTCGCGCCACATGACAGGGTCGGACGCGGCGATGCGCGTGAAGTCGCGGAAGCCGCCAGCGGAAAACTGGATCACCTCCGAGTCGGTCACGCGCTTCAAGTGCTCGGCGGTGTTGACGATGTTGAAGGCGATCAAGTGCGGCAGATGCGAGGTGATGGCGAGCACCAGGTCGTGGTGCTCGGGCGTCATCACTTCCACTCTGGAGCCGAGCCCCTCCCAGAACGCCTTGAGCTTTTGCGTTGCATCGGCGGCAACGCCTTCGGGCGGCGTCAGGATGGTCCAGCGGCCGTCGAACAATTCCGCAAAGCCGGACTCGGGGCCGGAGAACTCGGTACCGGCGATGGGATGGCCCGGCACGAAATGCACGGAGCCCGGTAGGTGCGGCGCCATATCGGCAACGATCGACGATTTGACCGAGCCGACGTCGGAGACGATCGCGCCTTCGCCCAAATGCGGGCCGATCTCCTTGGCGATCCGCCCACACACGCCTACCGGCGTGCAGATGATGACGAGATCGGCGCTGGCCACGGCCTCCACTGCGGTCGCATAGGCCTTGTCGACGAGGCTGAGGCGCAATGCGGTGTCGCGCGTCTTTTCCGTCGCCGACGAGCCAACAATCTCACCCACCAGGCCGCCGTGACGACGCGCGGCATGGCTGATCGAGGAGCCGATGAGGCCGATACCGATGAGAGCGAGCCGCCTGAACATCGGCCGGGTTGCATTTGTCATCAGATGCGCGCCCCCATGAATTCGGTGAGCGCCGCAACCACGCGCCGATTTTCGTCTGCCGAGCCGATCGTCATACGTAGGCAGTGGCCGAGGCCGTAGCTGCCGACCATGCGCAGGATGATGCCTTTCGATTTCATGAAGGCATCTGCATCCTTGGCGGTGCGACCGGCATCGCGCGGGAAATGGATCAGAATGAAGTTCGCCACGGATGGTGTCACGGGAAGCCCGAGCTTGCCGATCTCGGATTCCAGCCACGGTAGCCATTTCGAATTGTGCGCGACGGCCTTTTCCATGTGCGCGGTATCGGCGATCGCGGCTGTTCCCGCCGCGATTGCGGGCGTGGACAGGTTGAAGGGGCCGCGGATGCGGTTCAAGACGTCCGCCACGGCAGCGGGACAGTAGCCCCAGCCGATGCGCAGCGAGGCAAGTCCGTGGATCTTCGAAAACGTGCGGGTCATGACGGTGTTGTCGGTCGTCGCTACCAGCTCCAATCCCGCCTCGTAATCGTTCCTCTGCACGTACTCCGCGTAGGCGCCGTCGAGCACCAACAAAATGTCGCCGCGCAGGCCGGCACGCAGGCGGCGCACCTCGTCGATCGGAATGTAAGTTCCCGTCGGGTTGTTCGGGTTGGCGATGAAGACGACGCGGGTCTTGGGCGTGACGCGCGCTAGGATCGCGTCGACGTCGGTGCGCAAATCCTTCTCGGGCGCGACGACAGGCGTTGCGCCATTGGTGAGGATGGCGATGCGGTAAACGAGAAAGCCATGCTCGGTGTAGATCGCCGCGTCGCCCGGCCCGAGGTATGCGTGCGCGAGCATGGTCAAAATTTCATCGGAGCCCGCGCCGCAGACGATGCGCGACGCATCGAGCCCGTAGCGCGCGGCGATCGCGTTGCGCAGGAGGGTGGCCTGACCGTCCGGGTAGCGCTCAAGGTCCGCCGCCGCAGCGCGAAAGGCTTCGATGGCCTTCGGCGAGGGCCCGAGCGGCGTCTCGTTCGACGACAGCTTGGCCGGCTTGACGCCGGACGGCAGCTTACTCTCGCCGGGCACATAGGCCTCGATATCTAGAATGCCGGGGCGGGGGATCGGGGCTTTAATGGTCATTTCGAGCTTGCTGCAGGTGGACAACAACGGGAAAGTTCGGGCGCGGCAGTCTTAGACGAGGCGGTCACGGATTCAAAGGTCCAGTTCGCCGTCGCCCCAGAGCACCGTGCATCCGGCATTGTGGCCCCGCCGCCCCCTTGACCTCACTGCCGAGCGTCCGATATTCAAGAGCTTGATACGTCGTGGTGATTTGGCCGGCCGGCTTGCAGCCACGTTAAACAACTCGCTAAAAGGCCGTGCCAGACCGATCCTCGGTCAGCCCGGCCAGCTAAGCGCCGGGCGAGCGAGGGGCGGTCTTTTTCGTTTCCGCCTCAGCGCTCACCGATTGAAGTCTGGGAGTGCGCGCGTGAACGAGACCGCGAAACAACATTCGATTTCAGGGGAAGGTGCGCAGCCGCGCGCGCCGCTCGGCGAGGCGCTGCCGCGGCTGAAGGAAAGCTGGAGCCCGTCGAGCAAGAAGCTGCAGTTCGACGACAAGCCGCTGCGGCTCGAATGCGGGCAGCAGCTCGACAGTTTCCAGATCGCCTACGAAACCTGGGGCGAACTCAACGCGGACAAATCCAACGCGGTGCTCGTCTGCCATGCGCTGACCGGCGACCAGTACGTGATCGGCACCAATCCGGTGACCGGCAAGCCCGGCTGGTGGGAGACGCTGCTGGGCCCCGGCAAGCCGATCGACACCAACAAGTTCTTCGTCATCTGCGCCAACATCCTTGGCGGCTGCATGGGGACGACGGGGCCGGCATCGATCGATCCGAAGTCCGGCAAGCCCTACGGCCTCACATTTCCCGTCATCACCATCGCCGACATGGTCGACGCGCAGGTGCGGCTCGTCGATCACCTGGGCATCGAGCAGCTGTTCGCGGTGATCGGCGGATCGATGGGAGGCATGCAGGTGCTCGACTGGGCGGTCAGGCACAAGGAACGGGTCTTCGCCGTCATGCCGATCGCCACCGCTGCGCGCCACTCCTCGCAGAACATCGCCTTCCACGAGGTCGGGCGGCAGGCGGTGATGGCCGATCCCGACTGGTGCCGCGGCGACTACCTCGGCCAGGGCAAGGTGCCCGAGAAGGGGCTCGGCGTGGCGCGGATGGCAGCGCACATCACCTACCTGTCGGAAGATGCGCTGCATCAGAAGTTCGGCCGCAACCTGCAGGACCGGCAAGCGCGCACGTTCTCGTTCGACGCCGACTTCCAGGTGGAGAGTTACCTCAGGCATCAAGGCTCGACGTTCGTCGACCGCTTCGATGCCAACAGCTACCTCTATATCACGCGCGCAATGGACTATTTCGACATCGCCGCGGAACACGGCGACGTGCTGGCGAACGCCTTCAAGGGAACACGCGCGCGGTTCCTCGTCGTTTCGTTCACGTCGGACTGGCTTTATCCGACGCGCGAGAGCCGCGAGATCGTGCAGGCGTTGAACGCGGTCGCCGCCAACGTGTCGTTCGTCGAGATCGAGAGCAACAAGGGGCACGACGCGTTCCTGCTGCACGAGCCGGAGTTCTTCGCCACCGTCGAGGGCTTCGTGAAAGCTGCAGCGCTGCATCGCGGATTGAAGGTATGAGCGGGAACCAACGCATGCGCGCCGACGACAAGCAACACGCGAACATTCGCCCTCAGACCCCGGCGAGCCTTCGCCCCGATCACCTGTTGATCTCCGAAATGGTGGCACCCGGATCGCGCGTCATCGACGTGGGCTGCGGTGATGGCGCACTGCTCGATCTGCTGGCGCGCGAAAAGGCGGTCGATGCGCGCGGCATCGAGCTTTCGCGCGAGCGGGTCAATGCCTGCGTGGCGCGCGGCCTTTCCGTGATCCAGGGCGATGCCGACCGTGATCTCGCCGACTATCCCGACGATGCCTTCGACTACGCGATCCTTTCGCTCACGATCCAGGCGACGCGCTATCCGAAGACGGTGCTCGAGAACCTGCTGCGCATCGGCCGCCGCGCGATCGTCTCGTTTCCCAACTTCGGGCACTGGCGGGTGCGCGGCGGATTGCTGATCGGCGGGCGCATGCCGGTGACCGAGACGCTGCCGGAAAGCTGGTACGACACGCCCAATGCGCACCTGTGCACGATCCGCGACTTCGCCGACCTCGTCAAAGTCGTCGACGCGGAGGTGGAGGACGCCTTCTCATTCAACGCGCGCGGCAAGCGGCTCGGCATCAAGCAGTCGAT
>JBGANK010000085.1:0-9617 GCA_044222395.1 Hyphomicrobiaceae bacterium
GCGGAAATCCGCAATCGCTTCGGCCAGCGCGTGGGCGCGATCAGGGGGTAGATTGAGCGCCCGGAACAGGATTTCGATGAGCGCCGGAGGGGCGCCGTTGAGATCGACCAGCCCGGCGACGCTCGTGGCGCGCAGCAGCTTGCGCGATCCGCACAATCGCTGCGGGTGAGCGCCGGGCTCAGCGAACTCTACGCAATGATGTCGGGCAGCAGCTGGTCCTCGATCACCGTGATCTGATCCTTCAAGGCGAGCTTCTTCTTCTTCAGCCGCTTGATCAGCAGCTGATCGGCGCTGCCGGTGGCCTCCAGCGCGATGATCTCGTCGTCGAGATTGCGATGCTCGGTGCGCAGCGCCGCAAGCTGCTCCCGGAGCTCCTTTTCATTGCGACGCTGCATCGTGGTCCTGGTTCGATCCCGCTACCGGATCACTGAATTGACGATGATGAGACGGATTGCGTCGACAGTCTGCACATCAAGCGCGGCAGGTGGCCCGTACCGCCTCCCGTTCACCGCGTGCTCGACGCGCCTTCTGCGTACATCCGGCACAATCGAATAATCCAACTCTGCGGTTGTGCCAAGCGCGGACACCGCGGAGCACAAACACACTCCGAACGCTGGCGCCGCAGCCCCAGCGTGCCAGTTCTCTCAGCCCTCAACGACAGACCCGAATATCTGCCTGTTTTGGACTCCTGGCAAGCCCGCTGCGATGCCCGCCGCCGAGCCGGAACCGACCCCGGTCCTGCCCGCTTATCCATCAAATTCAGAGAAAGAATTCAGCATTGTGCACGTCGCTGCAGCAAATGACTAACCTTGCCCAGGCTACTCGTGGCAAAGCACTCGCCCTTCATGGACATTCCTGTTCGGATCTGTCACACTTCCATCGTGTTCAACTTCATGGGAGGGCCTGATGTCGCTGTCCGCTCATCTCGCAGAACTCACTGAAAAACATAAGCTGCTGGAGCGTCGCATCGAAGAAGAGGTTGCAAGACCAGGATCAGACGACCTCGAAATCCGACGCATGAAGCAGGAAAAGCTGAGGCTGAAGGAGCAGATTGTTCGACTGGCCGAAGACTCGGAAACCACGGCGCGTCATTGACGCGCCGTTTTGCTTTTTGAGACATCGCCGTCCCCGCTGTCCAGCTCCGACGCCGTCGGGGTAGGCGGGGTTGCGGCCGTGCCCAGCCGTGACAGCCGTTTGTCGCTCGCTTCCAGGTTGCGATGCGAGAGGCGCTTTTCCTCGTCCGCGAGGATGAGGGCATAGAGCACCTCATAAACCTGGTCGCCGTCCGGACCGATGAGAACGAGGTCGGCGCCAGCATTGAGAGCGTCGACGGCGGCTTGCCCCATGCCGCCCTTGTGCCCGCGCGTGATGGCGCCCATCGACAGGTCGTCGGTGATGACGATGCCGTCGAACTTCCACTCGTCTCTGAGCACGCCTTGGATGACAGCCGGCGAAGTCGAGGCAGGATTGTGCGCGTCGAGTGTCGTCATCTGCTGGTGGCCGACCATGACGAAGGCCGGCGTCGAGGCGACGATCTCGCGAAATGGCACCCAGTCCGTTTTCGCCATCTCCTCGGTGCTGGTCTTGAGCCGCGCCGAGGTCATGTGCGTGTCGGCATGCACCCGCCCGAGGCCGGGAAAGTGCTTCAGCGTGCAGTAGACGCCGGCCTTGTGCAGCGTTTCGCAGTAGGTCTTGCCGACGTCCCTGACGACCTCGGCATTTTCGGACACGGCCCGATAGCGAATGCGCGTGTGGCGGTCCTCTGACGAGTTTACGTTGTGATTGAGGTCGGCAACCGGCGCAAAATTCAGGTTGATGCCGATGTCGGCCAGTGCCTTGGCTTGCTTGCCCGCGTACTCCTCGACGGCGGCACGGCGCTTGTCGGCCGCCTTTTGCTCGCCGACGACGCGCTTGAGCGAAGCCTGGTAGGGCAGCGGTGGCGAAAGCCGCGAGACGCTGCCGCCCTCCTGGTCGGTTGCCAGCAAGAACACCTTCTGACCGGCTTCGTCGGCAAGCGAGCGAAGATCCTTGAGCTCCTTGCCCAGTAACGTCGCATTGCGCCGCTGCACGTTGCGCGATGTGACGAACACACCGCCGATTGCGCCACGTTCGAGCAAAGGCATCAACTGCTTTTGGCTGTTGTAGCCGGTGATGACGTGGCGTCCGATCCGCTTCAGCACCTCGGGCGGCGCGGCCAGCACCGCGGACTTCTTCTCCGCCAGCGCCATCGGCCTTCCATCGCGCTTGCCTTCGATCGGAGCGATGTCGTCGTCGTTGCCTTCGCGCGCACGTTCCGCCGCCTTCCTCTTGGGCTTGGCCCGCTCGCGTGCCCGCTCCAGCGCCGCCTCCGCACGCTCCCGCCGTGCCTTGCGTTTGGAATTCTCCTCCGAGCGCTTGCCCGCCAGCGCCATGCCCCCGTCGACAAACGCCTTCTCGGAAGCAGCGAACCCGCAGGTTGCCGTCAGCGCGCCTGCCAGCACGAAAACGACCCTGCGGCCAACTCTCCGCGATCGATCGTGCATCGTCCCAACGCTGCCACATTGGTCTAAATGCCGACCGCTGCTCACCGGCCTGCCTTTACGCATGTCGAGCTCGCATCCTCCCAGCGGCCGCGTAACGGTCAGCGGCCAGCCTCACTTTCACACCGAGCACGGCATATGTACGCGCGAGTGCGGCGGTTGCGGGACCATATCACGGCACTCGTGACGATCGAAGATCATCTGACGGCGTGGTTTCCCCGCCAGCGACTACAACGCAGGCACGTCGGACGACGTTGCTGCGTCAACTTGCGGCCATAAAGGTGCGGCTTGCAATCGCCCCCGTTATAACTCCTTGGCCATGTCGCGCAGCCGGAACTTCTGGATCTTGCCCGTCGACGTCTTGGGGATCTCGGCAAACACGACGTGACGCGGCGCCTTGAAGCGCGCCAGATGTTCCAGTGAGAACGCCATGAGCTCATTTGCTGTGACACTGGCGCCGGGTTTCAGCTCGACGAACGCGCACGGCGTCTCACCCCACTTTTCGTCGGGCTTGGCGACAACCGCGCAGTACGCAACCGCCGGATGCTTGTAGAGCACGTCCTCGACTTCGATCGAAGAGATGTTCTCGCCGCCCGAGATGATGATGTCCTTGGAGCGGTCCTTGAGCTGGATGTACCCATCCGGATGCAGCACGGCCAGATCGCCTGAGTGGAACCAGCCACCGTAGAACGACTCGTCGGTGGCCTTGGGGTTCTTCAGATAGCCCTTCATGACGATGTTGCCGCGGAACATGACCTCGCCCATGGTTTCGCCATCCGCAGGAACCACGGTCATGGTCTCGGGGTTCATGACCGTGAGATCCTCGAGCGCCGCGTAGCGCACACCCTGGCGCGCGCGCTTGTGGATGTTCTCTTCTTTCGGAAGCTGGTCCCATTCCGCGCGCCACTCGTTGAGCACGGCCGGGCCATAAGTTTCGGTCAGGCCATAAAGGTGCGTGAGCGCGAAGCCCGCCTCCTGCATCGCCGCCAGCACCGACTCCGGCGGCGGCGCCGCCGCGTGCGAGACTGCGACCTTGTGAGTGATCGGGCGCTTCTCCTCGGCGGTGGCATTGAGCAGCACGGACATGACGATCGGCGCGCCGCACAGATGCGTCACCTTGTGATCGACAATGGCATCATACATTGCCTTGGCGCGCACCCACCTGAGGCAGACGTGCGTGCCCCCCACCGTCGCCACCGACCACGGGAAGCACCAGCCGTTGCAATGGAACATCGGCAGCGTCCACAGGTAGACCGCGTGTTTGTGCATGCCCGTCGCGATGGTGTTGGCATAGCACATCAGCGCCGCGCCACGGTGGTGATAGACGACACCCTTCGGATTGCCCGTGGTCCCCGACGTGTAGTTGAGCGAGATCGCATCCCACTCGTCGTCCGGCATCCGCCATGCATAATCAGGATCGCCGCTGGCAATGAACTCCTCGTAGTCGAGGTAGGAGTTCCGCTCATTTTCCTGCGGGAACTCCGGATCGTCGTAGTCGATGATCAGCGGCTTGACCTTGGCCATCGACAAGGCCTCGCGAATGACCGGAGCATACTCCCGGTCCGCAATCAGCACCTTGCTATTGGCGTGGTCGAGCTGGAAGGCGATGATCGCCGCGTCGAGACGCGTATTGAGCGAATGCAGTACCGCGCCGACCATTGGCACGCCGACATGCGCCTCCAGCATCGGCGGCGTATTCGACAGCATCACTGAAACCGTGTCGCCCTTGCCGATGTAGCGCTGCGCCAGGGCCGAGGCGAGCCGACGGCTCCTGCTGAAGTATTCCGCGTAGCTGAGCCGGCTGTTGCCGTGGATGATGGCCGTCGTGTCGGGATAGACGCTGGCAGATCGAGCAATGATCGTGAGCGGGGTCAGCGGCTGGTAATTTGCGGGCGTTTTTCCGAGATTCTGCTCGTAGGGGTTCAATGCCATGATACGCCAGACTTTGTAGGCCAGACTTGGACGTGGCTGATGACAGATCAGATCACGCTAGAGCATGTTTAGCTGAAGTGTAAGCGGCTCAGCGTGAAAAACATGCTCAAAGCAAGTGGATAGAGCGCGTTCGCGATTCAATCAAAAGCGAACAAGCTCTAGCGTGTCAAATAGTTGCCAGCAACGAGGAAGCCGTACAGCCATTGAGGGTCAGGCCGAGCCCAGGCCCCCACACACCGCAAGATTGGTGGGCAAAATGACGGTTTAGCTTTTCGTCTAATCCGATTGGGGCTATCATGATTTCAGCAAATGCTGCCTGGTCCAGTCGCACTGGAGAGCATCATGACAGAATCCCAGCAGGAAGGCATTGCGCTCTGGCTCTTCTTGATAGTTTTGCTGAGCCTGCCCTGGTTGGCGCTTTGAGACAATCGAGTGTCGGCGACACGTGCGCGCATTTCTTGTAGCGCCGCTTATATGACTTGAGCGGCAAACTCGTCGCACAAGTTCCTCTGGCCGCTGCTGCGCTGGGGCAGGGCGGAGGGAACACCGTCGTGCGCTGTTTCAAATCCCGCAACCGCAGCGGCTGCAGGTGCCCCATCAGAACAATATCGCCTGAGATTGAACCGCTAGGAAGCTGCTGCGGCTGCCTCTAAACGCTGAACGGCGCGAGTCCTGGGCTGCCACACCACATAGATCGCGACGGCAGCGATGAAACCGCCGCCGATCAAGTCGATGAAATAATGGCCGCCGATGTGGGGTGTTGCCGCGACGATGATCGCAGCAACTATCGCGGACGGCCAGGCGATGCGACGCACCGTCCAGGTTGCCCAGCCGCACAGGATGGCAAGCGTGGTGTGGAATGACGGGAAGGTGACGATCCCCTGGACTTTGGCGATATCGATCATGCGGAAGCTTCCGTCGCGCAGTCCGAGGACGTGGGCGATGTGCCAGGAGCCGACATTCTGGCCGAGCGCATCACGTAGTTCGGCGGGCGGGGCGTAGTAGGCAAAGGCGGCGAGGGCCGGCAGCAGCCCGGAAACGAAGCAGGTGAGCGCGGCTGTCGCGGCAAACAGGACGAGGAACGCGCGCAGGCGGTCGTGCTGTGTGGCGACGGACAGCGCGACGATGACGAGCGCCACGTGAGGCAGACTGCTCGAATACATCATCCGCAGGAACATTGCGAGGAAGGGGTGCTGGTCGATGACGGCGAGCATTGCCATCCAGTCGAACCCCATTGCGACGTCGAGGGCGTGATAGGTGTCGTCCCACAGCGGCAGGTTGAAGGCGTTGGTGGCGTAGCTGAGCACCGCGCCGGCCGGTGTCACCAGCACCAGGTAGGCCAGCGCCATCGCCATCATGGCCAGATCGGGCGTGGGCCGCTTTGCCGTGTAGAACCAGGCGAGCGCGCTGGCGCCGCAGAAGGTGGTGATTGCCGTGGCCAAAGACAGCGGTGCGACGCGCAGGCCGAGGGCGGCGCACAACACCACGTCGGCAATCACGATGGCTGCGAGGAGGCGCCATGCGGTGGGAGAAATCAAATTGAACGGTGCCATTATCGCCTGCCCGCGCACGACGCTACGTTTGCGCGAAGGCTAGCAATTCGGGCTGAATGGAGCGTTAAGTGACTGCGTCAGGTGAGTGCGGAAACGCCATCGTAAACGAGCTTTAACGAAATCACGAACAGCGCTGAATAGGCGATCCGGTAGAACGGTGCCTGCGCGACCCGTCGCGTCAGCCAGACCCCGGCCAGCATGGCGAGTGGCGCCAGGGGCAGCAGGACCGCGGACGTCGCCAGGTTTTCGGCTCTGAACTGGCCGAGCGCATAGTACGGCACCAGCTTGATGGCGTTGACTGTCGTGAAGAAGGCAACCGCGGTCGCCGCCAGCGCCGCATTGGGCAGCCGCTGCGGCAGCATGTAGACGTTGAAGGGCGGCGCGCCCGTGTGGCTGACGAAGCTGGTGAAGCCCGCCGCAATTCCCCACACGGTTCCCCTCAGCCGATCCGGCCCAGCCGCTGGCCGTTCGCTGCCGCCTCCCAGCCAGTAGTTGAGCGTGAAGACAAGTCCCACGAGACCGACGATCAGGCGTACGTGGGATTCGGTGACGTGCGCTGCCGTCATCCAGCCGATGCCCACGCCCACCACCGCAGCTGGCAACAGGATCCGCAGGTTGCGCCAGTCGTAGTCACGCCGGTAGGCGATGACGCCGACCACGTCCATCGTGTTGAGGATCGGCAGCATGATGGCTGCCGCTTGCACCGGCGGGATCACCAGCGACATGAGCGGTACGGCAAGCCCGCCCGCCGCCCCGAGAAACCCGCCCTTGGAGAGCCCGGTGAGCAGGATGGCCGGCACGGCGGCCGCGTAGAACCAGGGATCGGTGATCATGGTTGACGATTTCCGGAGTGCAATGAAGGCCGACAAGCCGACAGACCGACCTATTCCGCTGCCAACCTAGCCGAAACTCCTACGTCGCAGCTATTGCGTCCGCGCCCTGGCCGGTGCTGATTAAGGGCAATCAAGAACCAAGAATTCCAAGAGATCTGGAGGACGCTACGATGAGCCGCTACGCGCAAGTCTATGGCAATTGGCAAAAGGATCCTGAGGCCTTTTGGGCCGAGGCCGCCAAGGACATCAGCTGGTACAAGTTGTGGGACAAGGTGATCGACCCTTATGCCGGTCAGTATGGCCATTGGTTCACCGGCGCGGAATGCAATACCGCCTACAACTGCCTGGATCGCCATGTCGAGTCAGGACGCGGTGATCAGCAGGCTCTGATCTATGACAGCCCGGTAACCGGCACGCAGCGGACCTACACCTACACGCAACTGACTGATGAGGTTGCAACCCTTTCTGCCGTGCTGTTGGATCTGGGCGTCGGCAAGGGCGACCGCGTCATCGTCTACATGCCGATGATCCCAGAGGCGGTCATCGCCATGCTGGCATGCGCCCGCATTGGCGCGGTTCATTCGGTGGTGTTCGGCGGCTTTGCGTCAAGCGAGCTCGCAACCCGAATCAACGATGCCAAGCCGGCTGCGATCCTGTCGGCCTCCTGCGGTATCGAAACGGCCCGCGTCATTCCCTACAAGCCGCTCCTCGACAAGGCGATCGAGCTGTCGGATCACAAGCCGTCTGCCTGCCTGATCCTGCAGCGGCCGCAAGCCGAGGCGGCGCTGAATGCGGGTCGCGACCACGACTGGGGCAAGTCGACCGCCGCCGCCAAGGCAGCCGGGCGCAAGGCCGGCTGCGTGCCGGTGTCTGCAACTGATCCGCTCTACATCCTCTATACATCGGGCACCACCGGTCAGCCCAAGGGCGTGCTGCGCGACAACGGCGGTCACATGGTCGCCCTGAAGTGGACCATGCCGAACCTCTACGGCATCAAGCCAGGCGAGGTGTTTTGGGCCGCCTCCGACGTCGGCTGGGTCGTTGGCCACTCCTACATCTGCTATGCCCCGCTCCTGCACGGCGCCACCACCGTGGTCTACGAAGGCAAGCCTGTGGGCACGCCCGATGCCGGCGCCTTCTGGCGCATGATCTCCGAGCATCGCATCTCGGCACTCTTCACCGCGCCGACCGCCTTCCGCGCCATCAAGAAGGAGGATCCGCAAGGCGAGTTCGTCGGCAAGTACGACTTGTCCTGTCTGCGCACGCTGTTCCTCGCCGGTGAGCGCGCCGATCCGGAAACGATAAAGTGGGCGGAAGCCAAGCTGAAGGTTCCCGTGGTCGATCACTGGTGGCAGACCGAGACGGGATGGGCCATCGCCGGCAACCCGGTCGGACTTGGCATCTTGCCCGTCAAGTACGGCTCGCCGACGGTCCCCATGCCGGGCTATCAGGTCGATGTGCTCGACGAGAAGGGCAAGCCGGTCGCCGCCAATCAAAGCGGCACGCTGGCCATCAAGCTGCCGATGCCGCCCGGCTGCCTGCCGACGCTCTGGAACAACGACGAGCGCATGCGCAAGAGTTACCTCGCCGATTTCGCAGGCTACTATTCGACCTCCGACGCCGGCTACAAGGACGAGGACGGCTACGTCTACGTGATGGCGCGCACCGACGACGTCATCAACGTCGCCGGCCATCGGCTCTCCACCGGCCAGATGGAGGAAGTCGTCGCCCAGCACAAGGACGTCGCCGAGTGCGCGGTGATCGGCGTCGCCGACGCGATGAAGGGCCAGATGCCGGCCGGCTTCGTCGTGCTCAATGCCGGCGTTGATCGCGACTCCAAGGAAATCGAATCCGAGGTGGTCAAGCTGGTCCGCGACGTCATCGGGCCGGTCGCCGCGTTCAAGAACGTCATGATCGTCAAGCGTCTGCCCAAGACCCGCTCGGGCAAGATCCTGCGCGGCACCATGCGGCAGATTGCTGATGGCGAGAGCTGGAAGATGCCCGCCACCATCGACGATCCGGCCATCATGGGCGAGATCACCGAGGTGATGAAGTCTCGCGGCCTGGCGGCCAATGCAACTCAAGCCAGTTGATCGCTGGTCGAACCGCGCCACTTGAAATCCTCAGAAATGCGCCTGGAGCCCTTCGGCTTCAGGCGTTTCGCATTACTGAGCACACGACGCGGCCATGCCGCTGACGGCCAGGACTTTTCATTTCAGTGCGAACGGCATAGGGTGCCACCGTTTTGCGCGCGGCGGCCACCGCAGTTGGCGTCACACATCGCGAATTAGAACGGTTGTTGGCTTTCTGCCGTCGAGCCGGCAGCAAGGGTAGAAGCCACGGTGCAACCGGCGTTGTCCGGATTTGAATCTCAACGAATGCCAGGTATCCCATGCTGCTCCCCAACAAGATCGCGATCGTCACGGGTGGCGCAAAGGGCATTGGCCGCGCGACCGTGGAGCGTTTGGCGCAGGAGGGTGCCAAGGTCGTAGTCGCGGATATCGATGAAGCCGAAGGCGCCAAGGTGGTTGCCGCCGTCAAGGCCACTGGCAGCGAGGCGATCTTCTGCGCCGCCGACATTTCCGAAAAGCTCGACGTCTTCAATTTGGTTGCCTCGGCGCGTGATGCATTCGGCAAGGTCGACATCCTCGTCAACAACGCCGGCATCGTCGACGACAAGGCGTTCTTGGAACTCGACGAGGCGGAGTTCGATCGCGTCCTGCGGACCAATGTGAAGGGCGCCTTTCTCATCAGCCAGACGGTGGCCAAGCAGATGATCC
>JBGANK010000086.1:0-9597 GCA_044222395.1 Hyphomicrobiaceae bacterium
AGAACGGCCGCAGGTGCCTGAGCGAATACCAGAACGCCTCCGCCGTCTGTCCGGTGAGCGTGCGCCCCGAGGCATCCGTTATAGTGCCCGAGATCATGATCGGCAGCTCGATGCCCTTCTCCTCGAAAATCTCCAGCGTGGCGAAACCTGCCGCCTTGGCATTCAACGTATCGAAGATCGTTTCGATGAGGATGATGTCGCATCCGCCATCGACGAGCCCACGCACCTGCGTCTTGTAGGCTTCACGCAGCTCATCGAAACTGATGTTGCGGAAACCTGGATCATTGACCTTGGGTGAAATCGTAGCCGTGCGGTTGGTCGGCCCGACCGCGCCCGCAACGAAGCGTGGCTTGCCGGGCGCCTTCTTCGTCCAAGCGTCCGCGGCCGCGCGCGCGATCTTCGCCGCTTCCAAGTTGCTCTCGTAGGCAAGCTCCTCCATGCCGTAGTCTGCCATCGAAATCACCTGCGCATTGAAGGTGTTGGTCTCGATGATGTCGGCACCGGCCGCCAAGTATTCTTCGTGGATCTCGCGGATCATGTCGGGCTGCGTCAGCACGAGCAGATCGTTGTTGCCCTTGACGTCTTGGCGCCAGTCCTTGAAGCGCTTGCCGCGATAGGTCTCCTCGGTCGGCTTGCGTTTCTGGATCATCGTGCCCATGGCGCCGTCGATGATGAGGATCCGCTCGTTGGCGGCCTTCTCCAGTCGGGCCCAGCTGTCTTTTCTCTTCATGTCCTGCCTCGTTAAGAGCGTTCGCTGCGCGAGCAAGGGCCGCTACCGGTGCCAACAGGGAAGGCCCAACATTCTAGAGGTCCCTGCTAGCCACCCTCAACTCCATGGCCGGACTGGATCCGGCCATCCAGGTCGCCCCCGCAACACTGGTTGGCCGTGTCAAGCACGGCCATGACGTGGAAACGACTAACCGTTCGCCACTTGCCGCTGCTCCAGCGGCGCCGTGGTGAGCGGACGCAACCCCAGCAGATGGCAGATCGCGTAGACGAGATCAGCCCGGTTCAGCGTATAGAAGTGGAATTTCTTCACGCCCTGCTCGACCAGCTCCATCACCTGCTCGGTGGCGACCGCCGCGGCGACCAGTTGCTGCGTCGAAGGATCTTCCTCCAATCCCTCGAATCGCCGCGCCAGCCACGCTGGCACCGAAGCGCCCGTGCGTACCGCGAAGCCGGCCACCTGGCGGAAGTTGTGGATCGGCACGATGCCGGGCGCAATCGGTATCCAGATGCCGGCTGCCCGCGCCCGCTCCAGGAACCGCAGGTAGTGCGTGTTGTCGAAGCCGAACTGCGTGATGATGCGATCCGCTCCCGCGTCGACCTTGGCTTTCAGGTTGTCGATGTCAGCCTGCATCGTCGGGCTCTCGGGATGCTTTTCGGGATAGCCGCCCACCGAGACCTCGAAATTGGCGATTTTCTTCAAGCCCGCGACCAGTTCCGCCGCATTGGCATAGCCGCCCGGATGCGGCACGTACGTCTGCCCGACACCCGCAGCCGGATCGCCGCGCAATGCCACGATGTGGCGAACCCCCACCTCCCAGTAGGCGCGCGCAACCGCATCCACCTCCTCCTTCGTCGCATCGACACAGGTGAGATGCGCCGCCGGCCGCAATGCCGTCTCGCGCACGATCCGCGCCACGGTCGCGTGCGTGCGCTCGCGTGTCGAACCACCGGCCCCATAAGTCACGGAGACGAATTCGGGCGCCAGCGGTGCGAGCCGCTTGATCGCCGCCCATAGCGCGGCCTCCATCTTCTCGTTCTTGGGCGGAAAGAACTCGAAGGAAACCTCGATGTCGCCTGTTCCGAGCAGACGGCTCTTGCGTTCGCGCGTTTCGCCAATCATTGCGTCCTCTCGAGTTTGCGTTGCTCTGCAGCGCCTGCGCGGACGTTCGAACCCACGCCGCGCTTCTCGGCGGTCCAGATGGAAACGGTAAGCTGCCCCGCCGGCTTGTCGGCAGGCGGGCTCAAGGTACGCACGGGACCGGGCTTCAAACCCGCGCTGCGTACCCATTGCGCAATCTGCCGTGCGTCAAATCCCAGACGCTCGTGTGCAAACCGCTCGCGCAATTCCTCGATCGAATGGGGCGCGAAATCGACGATCAACAGCCGCCCGCCTGGCGCCATGACACGCGATGCCTCTGCGATGGCGCGAGCCGGATCGGAAAGGAAATGCAGCACCTGATGCATGACGACGGCAGAGGCGACACTTTCATCGACCGGCAGGTTGTAGAGATCGCCATGCCGAACCTGTGCCTTGTCCAAGCCGCCACGCGCGAGCTTGGAGCGCGCATAGGCGAGCATCGCCTGATTGAGATCGACACCGAGCCCATGCGCATAGCGGTCGGCGAACAATTCAAGGATGCGCCCGGTTCCGGTGCCAAGATCAATGAACAGTTCGAACGGACCCGGCCCCAGCATTTCGCCCATCGCCGCCTCGACATCCGCCTCGTCGACATGAAACGCACGGATCTTGTCCCAGTCCGCGGCATGGGCCTCGAAGAAGGCCTGCGCCGCCGCTTCCCGTTCGCGCTTCGTGATCGCCGCGCGTTCCCGATCGCGCACCAGGACGCGATCATTCAAATCCACCATTTCCAGGAGACGCCGCGCCAGATCGCCGCCGCGCATGCCGTCGGCCAGATGGAAATAGACCCAGCTGCCCTCGCGGAAACGGTCGATCAGCCCCGCCTCGGTGAGCAGCTTCAGGTGACGCGAGATTCGCGGCTGGCTCTGGCCGAGGATCTGCGTCAGATCCTTCACGTTGAGCTCGCCAGACGACAACAGATTGAGGATGCGCAGGCGCGTCGGCTCTGCCGCAGCCTTGAGCGCGGCAACAAGATCCCGGGGCTCGAAGATCACCGACATGAAGAGGCTCCGCGCAGCAGTTCGAGGGAACATATAAAGATATGTTTATATGTCAAGCGCCCCGCGCGTCGATGTGGCCGACAGCGCCTCTGCTTCAGGTTCGCCAGCGCGTCCACTTTGCCGTGACCGCATTGCAGCGACCACGTCGCCACCACTTCCGCAACAACCTGCCAGCCCGAAATGAGACGCCCGTTTACCGGCGTGAAAGCTTAGCGGCGTACTGTGACCCTCGTTGCGGCCTGGTGCGGGCTTCTGTCGGCGGCCACCCCGCAGGAAATCGATAACGGGAATGCAAGTCCAACGCTCCGCCGCCTCCGCCATGTCATCCGTGGGAACGCCATGCGTATTGCCGAATTCGAGTCCATAACGCCCGATCTCACGAATACGGAGCTGCCCTGCCGGCTCGAGCAGACGGGATCGTCGCTCAGAAGTGCCGTGGTACTCACGCTTTTCCTGCCCATCGCAGTGCTTTTGCTCGTCACTATTCTAACTCTGGTGGCGCAGTTCATCTTCGATCCGGCCACGCGCTCGAGCTTCGCACGCCAGCCCGCTGCAGCGCTCCAGGTCGCCTTCGGCATCTCTCTGATTTTCCTGATGATCAGCCGACCCCTGCGAATCCTCGTCGACCGTATCGGACGGCGGCGCATCGTCGACATCGACCAGGACGGGGTCTCTGTCACCGACGTCTCACTTTTCGGCCACGACATCTGGGAAAAGCCCCTCTCCGACTACCTTGGGTTGACCCACCACATCCGCACCACGAACGCCGGCGCCCGTCACGAGCTGATCCTGGTGCATTCCGATCGCTCCGCCAACATCCTTCTCGCCCTGTCCCCGCGCATGACGGACAAGGACGTGGCCAGCCTCGCTTCGCGCCTCAACGTCGCGATCGTGCCGCCGGAAGCGCTTTATGGGCGCACCCGCCTGCAGGTACGGCCACTGTTCGCAGTGAGCCGAACCCGCCCGCTGACCACAACCGAGGCGCAGCCATGCTCGCAATGACAAAAAAGTTCGTGTGGTCGGGGCCGATGCCCACTTGTGGCCCATCTTTTGGCGCGGATTGACGAACCGCACCTGCTCGGGTGAATTGGGTCGACCCCCGTGCATTCCGATACCACTGCCCGGCCTTGCCATAACGCCGCTTGGCAAACCAGCGGGGATGGGGTACCGGCCCGATACGAAGCACAGCGTAGTTCCGGTTTTTTGGGGAGCGTTTGAGAAATGACGGACCTAACCATCACAGCCCGGTCTTTTCTCCGCCGCGGACGCCTTTGGGCGCTGGCGGTGTTCCTGGCGGCGTTTGTCCCGCATACGGCCAGCTCCGCCGAGCCTGCGGCCCATTACATGCAGCGCGTCTCCAAGCAGCTGATGCTGGCCGCCAAGTCGAGCTCGCCCAGTTCGTTTGCGACCGCCATTCGCAGCCATGCCGACTACACCTCGATCGGCCTCTACTCGCTGGGCAACTACGCCCGCGGCCTGTCGAGCGCCGACCGCAACTCCTACTTCTCCGGCATGATCAATTTCATCGCCAAGTATGCCGCCACCAACTCGCCCAAGTATCCGGTCGCCAACGCCATCGTCACCGGCCAGACCGAGGAGACCAAGTCGGGCGTGCACGTCGACACGCGCGTAACGTTGACCGACGGCACCACCTATGACGTCCGCTGGCTGCTGCTCCGCCATGGCACGACGTGGAAGGTCCGCGACGCCCAGGTGCTCGGCTTCTGGATGAGCCCGTTCCTCAAGAACCTGTTCGAGAACTACATTGCCGAAAATGGTGGCAATCCGCGCGCGCTCGTCGTCGCTCTGAACAAGTAGACACGCATCAAGCCGATGTTGAAGGACATTGCGCGCAGCTATTGCCGCGCTGCCGACGCGCCGACCACGCCCCCCTGAATCCTCATCCGCAGCCGCATGGATCCCGCGCATCAAGCGCGGGATGACAGTTTGTGGCTGGCGCTGGTTCTTCGCTCCAAACTCTACCGTCAACCCGCCAGCGCCGCGGCGATCGCATCGAGAGCCTCGCCGGCCTTCGAGCCGTCCGGGCCTCCAGCCTGCGCCATGTCGGGACGGCCGCCGCCACCCTTGCCGCCGCTCTTCTCCGAAGCGATGCGAACGAGATCGACGGCATTGAACTTGCCGGCGAGATCCTGCGTCACCGCCACGACGATGCCGAGCTTGCCGTCGGCGGCCGCATTGGCAACCGCAACGATGCCCGAGCCGACCTTGGCGCGGCCCTCGTCGGCGAGCGACTTCAAATCCTTCATGTCGACGCCCGAGACATTGAGCGGCAGGAACTTGGTCCCTGCGATCTCCTTGACCGCCGATTGCGCGCCACCGCCACCGCCGCCCATCGCCGCCTGCCGCTTGGCATCGGCAAGCTGGCGCTCCAGCGTCTTGCGCTCATCCATCAGCGTCTTGACCCGGTCGACGACCTCCTCCGGCCGGATCTTCAACAACGACGCCGTCTCGCGCAGCCGACGATCCTGTTCGGCCAGATACTGACGCGCCCCATCCGCCGTCAGCGCCTCGATGCGGCGCACGCCTGACGCACTCGCCGCCTCCGCTACCACGCGCACGAGGCCGATGTCGCCGGTGCGCTTCACATGCGTGCCGCCGCACAACTCGACCGACCACGCCTTGTTGGCCTTCTCACCGCTTGCCACCGGAAGTCCCATCGAAACGACGCGCACTTCCTCGCCGTACTTCTCGCCGAACAGCGCCATGGCACCGGACGCGATCGCATCGTCGACCGCCATCAGTCGCGTCTCCACCGGTGCGTTCTGCAGTACGACTTGGTTGGCGAGTTCCTCGACTTGAGCGAGTTCCTGCGCGCTCATCGGCTTGGGATGCGAAAAGTCGAAGCGCAAGCGGTCGGGCGCAACGAGCGAACCTTTCTGGGCAACGTGCGTGCCCAGCACCTGCCGCAATGCCTCGTGCAGAAGATGTGTGGCGGAGTGATTGGCACGCGTTGCCGAGCGGCGCGCGTGATCGACGACGAGCTTGACATTATCGCTAACTAAGATGTCGCCGGCGTCAACAATCCCCTCGTGGACATATAAATCCGCCACCTTAGCGGTGTTCACAACTTTGAAGCGTCCGCGAGGTCCAATGATAAAGCCCTTATCACCAACTTGTCCGCCCGATTCTCCATAGAATGGCGTTTGGTTGGTAATGATGCTTCCGACGTCGGAAAGCGCAAGTCGCTTCACTTGCCGCGGCTTCTCTCCTTCTGGAACAGTAACAATCGCGCGGATCTCACCCTCCGCGATCTCCGTGTCGTAGCCGAGGAAATCCGTGGCGCCGACCTTGTCGCGGATCTCGAACCACACTGTTTCCGTCGCGGCCTCGCCCGATCCCTTCCAGGCCCTGCGGGCGTCCTCCTTCTGCTTCTCCATCGCCGCGTTGAAGGCTTTGGTATCGACGCCGATGCCGCGTGCCCGCAACGCGTCCTCGGTCAGATCCAGCGGAAAGCCGTACGTGTCATAGAGCTTGAAGGCGACGTCGCCCGGGAAGGTCGCACCCGTCTTCAGGCCACCCGAAGCCTCGGCAAGCAGACCGAGCCCCTTGTCGAGCGTGCGCTTGAACTTCGTCTCTTCGAGCTTCAGCGTCTCGGTGATCAGCGCCTGCGCGCGGATCAGTTCCTGGTAGGTGTCGCCCATCTGTCGGATCAGCGCCGGCACCAGCCGATGCATCAGCGGCTCCTTGGCACCCAAGAGATGCGCGTGGCGCATGGCGCGGCGCATGATGCGGCGGAGCACGTAGCCGCGCCCCTCGTTGGACGGCAGCACGCCGTCGGCGATCAGGAAGCTTGTCGCGCGCAGATGGTCGGCGATGACGCGATGGGAGGCCTTCGCCTCGCCCTTGGGCTCGACGCCCGTCGCCTCGACGGATGCGGCGATGAGCGCGCGGAACAGATCCGTCTCGTAGTTGTCGTGCGTACCCTGCAGCAAGGCGGCGATGCGTTCCAGGCCCATGCCGGTGTCGATCGACGGACGCGGCAGCGCCACGCGTGTGCCCCCCTCGTGCTGCTCGAACTGCATGAACACAAGGTTCCAGATCTCGATGAAGCGATCGCCATCGGCATCAGCCGAGCCCGGCGGGCCGCCCTTGATGCCCTTCTTGCCGTCCGGATCATGGTCGAAGAAAATCTCCGAGCAAGGGCCGCACGGTCCCGTGTCGCCCATCTGCCAGAAGTTGTCGGACGTGGCGATGCGGATGATGCGGCTGTCGGGCAGACCCGTGAGCTTCTTCCAGATGCCGAACGCCTCGTCGTCGTCGTGGTAGACGGTGACGATGAGCCGCTTCTTGTCGAGACCGAACTCCTTGGTGACGAGGGTCCAGGCGAGTTCGATGGCGCGGTCCTTGAAGTAGTCGCCGAACGAGAAATTGCCGAGCATCTCGAAGAACGTGTGGTGGCGCGCGGTGTAGCCGACGTTGTCGAGATCGTTGTGCTTGCCGCCCGCACGCACGCACTTCTGCGAGGTGACCGCGCGCGTGTAGGGCCGTGTCTCCTGGCCGGTGAAGACGTTCTTGAACTGCACCATGCCGGCGTTGGTGAACATCAGCGTCGGGTCGTTGCGCGGCACCAGCGGCGATGAGGCCACCACCTCGTGATCGTTCTTCTCGAAGTAGTCGAGGAACGCTTTGCGGATCTCGTTGACGCCGGTCATGAGCGGGCCCTTTGGCAAGGTCGTCGCCGGTGCGGGCACCGGCAGGCACTCCGCATGGCCCGGTTCGGACCTAATTGCAAGCTGTGCATTTCTGCGACGGGCACCGATGCCAACCCAAGGTGCACCGCCGCCCGATCGCCGCCACAAGCCGCCGCATGACGATTGCCGCGCGGCCCGAACGGTACCCGCACAATCCTTGCACGCATGAAATGAAGCCCGCGGGGCGTTGCCTGCGTCTGAGGCAGGCCCGGCGCCACGGCAGCGACCAGGGTCGGCTCCTTTTAGCCGCGCACCAATTGCGTGTCCAGAAAGCCCAAAGGCGAGCCGCGGCGCTGTCGGCAGCCGACGTAGCAAATCGACATCGGCCGCGGAGCAGCACGTGCCATCAGGTCACCGCATGCGGCCTGGTTCGAACTGCGATCGCGGCGCCAAGACGCCCTCGCACCGGGCACCACCCGAGCGCGGCAGCAAAAGCCCCCGCACACCTGGCCGTACACATTGGGGAGCGGACTTTCAGCCGCTCACTCTCACATGGTCCCGCAACTTCCCAGGAAGTCGGGCAGCCAACCCGCCACGATCGGCCCGCCGGCCGCCAACGACCACCACTATGGACGCCGGCCAACACTGGTCGCTGCGGGCCAGATACAGTCGCCAGACCGGGCCGGCTCAGCGTTTCGCCCGCGACTTGGTCGGAGCCGCATCGCCGTCGCCGTCATCGCCCGACACGTCTGCCAGCTCAGCCGAGCCATCCGCATCGATGTCCTGATCCGGTGTCACCAGCATCTTGTCGACGATCAGACCGGCATTCTGCCGGATCGCCCGCTCGATCTCGGCCGCAATCGTCGGATTCTCCCTGAGGTAGGTCTTGGAATTCTCGCGACCCTGGCCGATGCGCTGGCCGTCATAGGAGAACCAAGCGCCCGATTTCTCGATGATGCCGGCCTTCGCCCCCAGGTCGATCAACTCGCCGACCTTGGAGATGCCCTCACCGTACATGATGTCGAACTCGACCTGCTTGAAGGGCGGCGCCACCTTGTTCTTCACCACCTTGACGCGCGTCTGGTTGCCGACCACCTCGTCGCGATCCTTGATCTGCCCGATGCGGCGAATGTCGAGCCGTACCGACGCATAGAATTTCAGCGCGTTGCCGCCCGTCGTCGTCTCCGGATTGCCGAACATGATGCCGATCTTCATGCGGATCTGGTTGATGAAGATGACCATGCAGTTCGACTTTGAGATCGACCCAGTGAGCTTGCGCAGCGCCTGGCTCATCAGCCGCGCCTGCAAACCCGGCAGGCTGTCGCCCATGTCGCCTTCGAGCTCCGCCTTGGGCGTCAGCGCGGCGACCGAATCGACCACCAGCACGTCGATCGCGCCTGACCGCACCAGCGTATCGGCGATCTCCAAGGCCTGCTCGCCGGTGTCGGGCTGCGAGATCAGTAGATCCTCGACCTTGACGCCGAGCTTCCTGGCATAGACCGGGTCGAGCGCATGCTCGGCATCGATAAAAGCGGCGATGCCGCCCCGCTTCTGCGCTTCGGCCACCACCTGCAGCGCCAGCGTCGTCTTGCCCGAGCTTTCCGGCCCGTAAATCTCCACCACGCGGCCGCGCGGCAGACCGCCGATGCCCAGCGCAATATCGAGGCCCAAGGAGCCCGTCGAAATCGCCTCCACGTCGATCGACTTGTCGTTCTGGCCAAGGCGCATGATGGAGCCCTTGCCGAAGTTCTTGTCGATCTGCGCCAGCGCTGCTTCCAGCGCCTTCTGCTTGTCCATAACGCCCCCTTCGACCACTCTGAGCTGCGGCATATCCATCGGTATTGTCCCTTATTTCATGAAGCCACGACCGGCGCAATTGAGGTTAATGTACATGATTTGTTCTACTTGTCGAGAACTTTTTAAGTGGCTGTAAGTAGGTTGTTTTCATGTTGGCGTTCTGGTTTTAGACCCGTACCAGCGCCATTTCCGTGATACGAATCCACACCGAACGAAACGAGCATGGGGTGAGGGATGCCTGAAGACCGGAAGGATTGGATACGCCGCCAAGTTGGAGACT
>JBGANK010000087.1:0-9472 GCA_044222395.1 Hyphomicrobiaceae bacterium
ATGCGGCCGGTTGCATTATGCCGAATGTGTTGTCGTGCGGGGACTCAGCCACCGCTCTTCTGCTGATCCTCGAAGAAGCAGTCCGACCACTTCTTGCAGTGGTCCGCCTGCGCCGCCGTTGCAACGCCGGTGAGCGACAGGATCAGCAGAGTGCCGACAAGAATGCGTCTCATGATGAGCCTCCATTAGGGCTTGATTGTTGTTGCTCCCGCGATCTGCTCCACACCGCTAAAGAGTGACGATGGGTAGTTGCGAGGCACAATCACAATAGCAAATGGCTGTTTCACCGTTATTTCCGCAGCATTCCAAATTGTTTCGCGAGGCGAATTCTGATCATCGCGCGGACGGCGCGCCCTCAAAGAGGCGGCCTGAAACAATTTGTTACAGTCGCGAAACGCGCAGTCACGCGGCGCAGGCTACGGTCTCCTCGCATCGTTGTTCTCCGCGAGAGGCCCATGGGGATGTCGCTCACCAAGCTCGCCATATCGCTGCTGTCCGCAGTGGCGATGTTCCTTGTCGCCGCTTCGGCTCGTGCCCACGAGGGGCATGACCATGGCGCGCCGCCGCCACCGACGTCGAGCACGATCGCGCCGCGCGCCGACGCATCGTCCGCAGACTTGGAACTCGTCGCCATCGCGCGCGGCGACAAGCTCGAGATATATCTCGACACGTTTCGCGGCAACCAGCCGATCGATGGCGCCGAGATCGAGATCGATGGTCCAGGCGGCATCCTGAAGCCGATTGCGGCGGGCGCAGGATTTTACACCGTTGCCGCTCCGTTTGCGGCAACGCCCGGCACCCACGATCTAGCAGTCACCATCTCGGCGAACGGTATCGTCGATGTCTTGACCACCACACTCAAGGTCTCGCCCGCGACGCAGCCGCAGGCCGTAGCCACCCCGCGTCAGTCGTGGGGCATCGATCCGGCTTTTGCACAGGAGTTGAGTCAGCGCGTCGGACAGCCCGGCACGTCACTTCTGTTGACCCTCGGGCTCGGCTTCGTCGCAGGCGTTGCATTGACGGCCCTGGTGCTCGGACGGCGGCGTGCAGCCGCGGGCCTGATTCTGCTCGCCGCCTTGCCGCTCGCAACGCCGACCGGCGTGCTGGCCGATACTGCGCCCAAGGCTTCCACAACCGGGATAGCGGCGCGCGATGTCTCGCAGCGGTTCCCGGACGGTGCGCTGTTCGTTCCGAAGCCGACGCAGCGCATTCTCGGATTGCGCACGATCTTCACAGAGCAGCGCGCCCACGCCCGCGCCATCGAGCTTCCGGGGCGCGTTATTCCTGACCCCAACGCCAGCGGACTCGTTCAAGCCGCAGTGGGCGGTCGGCTGTTGCCTCCGCCGGGCGGTTTCAAGCCGCTTGGCACGCCTGTCAAAACTGGCGATGTCTTGGCATATGTGAATCCGCCCATCAGTTCCGCCGATCTGACGACGCAGCAGCAGCAGGCGCGCGAACTCGATCAGCAGATCTCTGTCGCCTCCCGCAAGTTCGAACGGCTGCGTGCCATCGAAAAAGTCATCGCCAGAGGTCAGCTCGAGGATGCAGAACTGGAGCTGAAGGGGCTGCAGGAGCGACGCGCAAATCTGGCCCGCGCAAACAAAGAGCCGGAGCCGCTGATGGCTCCCGTCGACGGGATAATCGCCGCCTCCAATGCCGTCGCAGGCCAAATGGCCGAGCCCAACTCGATCATCTTCCAAATCATCGATCCCGCCCGCCTCTGGGTCGAGGCACTGAGCTTCGAGCCGCAGTCGACCAACGGCTCGGCACAGGGGTTGTTCGCTGGCGGCAAGTCGATCGAGTTGGCCTACGTCGGCACCGGTCTTGCCGATCGCAACCAGTCCGTTCCGGTTCATTTCGCCATTCGCAGTGACACGTCCGGTCTCCGCGCCGGCCAATTCATGACGGTCCTGGCGACCACCGCCAACGATCGTACCGGCATTGCGTTGCCGCGCGAGGCGGTTTTGCGCGGCCCCAATGGGCAGAGCATCGTCTACGAGCACAGCAACGCTGAGCGCTTCGTGCCGCGAGAGGTTCGCATTGAACAACTCGATGCCGAGCGAGTCTTGATTGTTGCTGGCATCGAGCCAGGTAAGCGCGTGGTCACGACAGGCGCCGAGCTGCTGAACCAAATCCGCTGATCCTCCCATCATCATGAGCACAAGGAGAAACAACATGGCCGCCGTGAACTACAGGACTGCAGGAATCGTCGGAGCCGCTATCGCGAGCGCAACCGCGCTCGCAGTCGGGTCGATGTCGTTCGCTCAGGATCATTCGAAGATGAGCCCCGGCGAGCACAACATGGCGACGTCCGCTGCGGCGTCACCGGCCGCAAAGGCCTTCGAGGCGGTCAACGCAAAGATGCATAAGGACATGACGATGTCGTTCAGCGGGGACGCGGACGTCGACTTCATCAAGGGCATGATCCCACACCATGTCGGCGCAGTCGACATGGCCAAGGTCGTCTTGCAGTACGGCAAAGACCCGCAAGTCCGGAAGCTGGCCGAAGAGATCATCAAGGCGCAAGAAACCGAGATCACGTGGATGCGTGACTGGCTCAAGAAAAAGGGCGTGCAGTGACGCTCATGAGATATCCGGTGCCTTGATCCACCACGGCGCCAGAGCCACGGAGCTGACCGTGGCGGTGCCGGTTCAATGCCCTCCGAAGCACAGCGCATTCCCGAGATAGGACGACGCGGCGGCCATGTTCACATTCCTGGTTACAGCTTCGCTCCGCAATCGTCTGCTTGTGCTCGCACTCGCGGCGGTGATGGTGCTCTATGGCGCCTTCACGCTGCAGAGACTGCCGGTCGACGTGTTCCCGGATCTCAACCGGCCGACGGTCACGATCATGACCGAGGCGGAGGGACTGGCGCCGGCCGAGGTCGAGCAGTTGGTTTCGTTCCCGATCGAAACGCAGATGAACGGTCTGCCCGGCGTATCGCGTGTGCGCTCCGTGTCGGGCGTCGGGTTGTCCATCATCTACGTCGAGTTCGAATGGGGAACCGACATCTTCCGCAACCGCCAGCAGATCTCCGAGCGGCTGGGTCTCGTCAAGGAGCAACTTCCCGCGAACGTGACGCCGCAGATGGGTCCGATCAACTCCATCATGGGGCAGATCCTGATGTTCGCCGTCACGGCCGAGTCGGCGGACCCGATGGAGGTGCGCGAGATCGCCGATTTCGTCATCCGGCCACGCCTCTTGACCATTCCTGGCGTCGCCCAGGTCATACCGATCGGCGGCGAGGTCCGGCAATTCCGCGTGGCGCCGAACACACCCGCCATGCGTGCGCTCGGCGTCACGCTCGAGCAGTTGGAGCGCGCGCTCGAGCGCTTCGGCACGAACAGCGGTGGTGGCTTTGCCGACCAGTACAGCCGCGAGTACCTCATCCGCAACATCGGGCGGACACTCAAGCTGGAGGATCTGCGCGACGTCGTCATTACCGCCGAGGGCGGACGCTCGGTCTATCTGCATCAGGTCGCGGAGGTGAGCTATGGCGCCCGCCTGAAGCGCGGCGAGGCGGGGTTCATGGGCAAGCCCGCCGTCATCGTCTCGGTCGAGAAGCAGCCCGCGATCGACACGGTCAAGCTGTCGGCGGAGGTCGAACGCGCGATCTCAGACCTCAACGCGACGATGCCGAAGGGCATCAAGATTGACAACATTGTCTTCCGGCAGGCCAACTTCATCGAAACCTCCATCGGCAACGTCAAGACTGTGCTGGTGGAAGCTGTCGCAGTCGTTGCGATCGTCCTCTTCCTGTTCCTGCTCAATGTCCGCACCACGTTCATCTCTCTGACGGCGATTCCCGTTTCGATCCTGATAACGGCGATCGTCTTCTACGTCCTCGGTCTGTCGATCAACACGATGACACTCGGCGGTCTGGCCATCGCCATCGGCGAGTTGGTCGACGACGCGGTGGTCGACGTGGAGAACATCTTCCGCCGGCTACGCGAGAACCGTGAGCAGGGCAACCCACGCTCGACATTCAACGTGGTGGTCGGCGCCAGCCAGGAGGTCCGCTCGGGTATCGTCTACGCGACGTTGATCATCGTGCTAGTCTTCGTGCCTTTGTTCTCTCTATCCGGGATCGAAGGCCGGCTGTTCGCGCCGCTGGGGCAGGCTTACATCATTTCCATCCTCGCCAGTCTCGTCGTCTCGATCACGCTGACACCTGTGATGGCCTATTACCTGCTCCCGAGCCTCAAGCGGCTCGAGGAGCACGAGGGGTGGCTCGTTCGCAATCTGAAGCGGGGCAATCGCGCGCTACTCGCATGGTCGTTCGCGCATCCGCGCACACTGATGATTGGAGCCACAGCCGGAGTGCTCGCAGCGATTGCCGCCGCCGTCGCACTTCCGCGCGCCTTCCTGCCGCCGTTCAACGAAGGCACGTTGACGATCAATACGCTCTTTCAACCGGGCATATCATTGGCTGAAAGCCATCGCGTTGGGCTGATCGCCGAACGCCTGATCATGGAGGTACCCGAGGCCAAGCTCGTTGCCCGCCGCACCGGCCGCGCCGAGCTGGACGAGCATGCCGAGGGCGTTCACTCCTCCGAGATCGAGGTCGATCTGAGGCCTTCGGGTCGGACGAAGAACGAGATCATCAATGACATCCGCAGCCGGTTGTCAGTCCTGCCGGCGGCCACCAACATCGGTCAGCCCATCTCGCACCGGCTCGACCACATGCTGTCCGGCGTGCGCGCCCAGATTGCCGTCAAGATCTTCGGTGAGGATCTCGATACGTTGCGCGGTCTTGCCGAGGATTTGCGCCTCCGTTTGTCGAAGATTCCGGGCGTTGTAGATTTGCAGGTCGAGCGCCAGGTTCGCATTCCGCAGCTCGAGATCACGGTCAACTACAAGAAGGCCGCGCTTTACGGATTACAACCCGCCAAGATCACCGAGGAGCTGGAACGGCTGTCCAACGGGCGGCTGGTCTCGCGCCTCATCGATGGCAGCAAGCGCTTCGATCTCGTCGTCCGACTTCCCGACCGGACCCGCACGACGCAAGGTCTGTCGGACCTTCTGATCGAGACACCGGTCGGCTGGATTCCCTTGCGCCAGGTCGCCGATGTCAAGGAGACCGACGGTCCCAATCAGATCCTGCGCGAGAACACCAAGCGGCGGATCGTCGTCCTCGCCAATTCGGACGGCGAGCGCGACATGGCCGCGATCATCGCCGACATCCGCCGCGAGCTTGCTAGCGCCAAGCTTCCGACCGGCTTCTTCACGAGCCTCGAGGGCACGTTCCAGGCACAGGAGGAATCGATGCGCACCATCGCCGGCCTGTCGGTGATATCGCTCGCGATGATCTTCGCAATTCTGTACAGCCGCTATCGCTCGGTCCTGTTCGCGTTCATCATCATGGGCAGCGTGCCGCTGGCGCTGATCGGCTCGGTGATCGCACTTTGGTGGGCAGGGCAGCCACTCTCTGTCGCAAGCATGATCGGGTTCATCACGCTGACCGGTATCGCGACGCGTAACGGCATCCTGAAGATCAGCCACTATATCAATCTCGCCATTCACGAGGGGGTTCCATTCGGGCCCGATCTCGTCGTGCGCGGCAGCCTTGATCGCCTCACGCCCGTACTCATGACGGCCCTCTCTGCCGGCATCGCGCTCGTGCCGCTTATGATCGGGGCGGAAGCTCCCGGCAAAGAAGTCCTGAGCCCCGTCGCGATCACCATCTTCGGCGGCCTGATCAGTGCGACGCTTCTCGACACCGCGCTGACCCCGCTTCTCTTCCTCCGCTACGGCCGAAAGCCGCTGGAACGCCTTGTTGCGCAAGCCCATGAGGCCGCAGCGGACAAAGCCGTCCACGGCGCCGGCGTGCGTCCGATGGAAGCCTACTGACGTCAATCAACCCAGGAGATCGATCATGAACCGAATTCGCTTTGCCTCGCTGACGCTTGCCGCCGCTCTCATGGCGGCACCTGCGGCGTTCGCCCACGAGGCGGCCAAGGGCAAGAACGGCGGCCTGAGGGTCGATGCAGGCAAGTACCACGCCGAGCTTGTCGTCGATGGCACGCCGGCAGTCGCCGTGTTCCTGAGCGATGCCGATGACAAGCCGATCCCCGCAGCCGGCTTCAAGGCCAACGCCATTCTCGTCATCGACGGGAAGTCGCAGCGCTTCGAGCTGGTCCCGGCCGAGGGCTCGAAGCTCGCCGGCACCGCACCGGCGGCCGTGGCTCCCGGCGCGAAGGGCGCGATCCAGATCACCGCACCGGACGGAACCACAGCCCAGGCCAAGTATTGAGCCGTCCCGCCACGGAGAAGATCATGAGCACTTCATATCAAAAAATGAGCCGCCGCACCTTCATGCAATCGGGCATCGCCTTCGGCGGCATGCTCGCGACCGGAGCACCATGGTTGCCCGCCATGGCCGCCGCACCTGCGTTGAAGGTCTACTCGCGGACGATCGAGGTCAACAAGCGCGCCGCGAAGGTCTTCAGCATAGCCGCCAAGGACGGAAAGAAGGGCATCTTCGCGAACGAGGGCGACCGTCTATCGGGCGCTCTGCTCAATGCCACGGACGAGCCCCTGCAGATGCATTGGCACGGGCAGATCAAGGCGCCTTTTGATCAGGATCGGGCACGGCCCGGCGGCGGTGCAATACTCGCTGGCGAATCGGATGCTCACGACTTCGAACTGACGGCCGGCACGCATTGGATGCACTCGCATACACTTTCGGAGCAGCAGATGCTCGCCGCACCGATGGTGGCGCGCGAGAAAGATGCCGGCGACGTGCAGGACGTGGTCATCATGCTGCACGACTTCGCGTTCCGCTCTCCGCAGGAGATACTGGCCGAGCTGGGTGCCACCAGTGCTCACGCGGGACATGCTGCTCCCGCGTCAGCCAAAGCGCAGCCGGAGCCGCAAAGCATGGCTCCGATACAGCATGGGCCGGGGATGATGCACGCCATGCCCGGACATGGCAGCGGACCGATGATGGGCATGGTCCACGCCAATGATGTGCGTTACGATACGTTCTTGGCCAACGATCGCACATTGGATGACCCCGAGACCGTGACCGTCGACAAGGGTGGCCGCGTTCGGCTGCGGATCATCAATGGCGGCACGGCGACGGCCTTCTTCATATCGACGCCCGGGCTAACTGCGCGCTGTATCGCCGTCGACGGCACGCCATGCCATCCGGTGGAAGCGTCGGCCTTCCCACTGGCGCAGGGCCAGCGCATCGATCTGCTCGTCGAGATTCCGCGAGACGGCGGTGCATTCCCGATTCTGGCGCAGGCCGAATCGGCGCAGTTCGTGACCGGCATCGTTTTGTCGACGAAGGGGGCAGCAATCCGAAAGCTCGCAACGAACGCCGACAAGCCGCAGGGCATGGTCGATCTCGGCTTCGAGGCGCTCGTCCGGGGCACGCGCCCGCTATCGCCCCGGCGGCCGGACAAGGCGTTCATGGTGATGCTTGGCGAGGAGCCTGGATATCGCTGGACCATCAACGGCCGGGTTCATGGCGAGCACCAGCCGTTCGACGTGCGGCTCGGGGAGCGCGTCGAGATGACCTTCATGAATCCGACCACGATGATGCATCCGATGCATCTGCACGGGCATCACTTCCAGGTCGTGGCCATCGGCGGCCGTCGCTTCTCGGGCGCCGTTCGCGACACCGTCATCGTCCCGCCGCATGCCCCGGTGACGATCGCCTTCGACGCTGCTCAGCGAGGCGCATGGCTGCTGCACTGCCACCACCTCTATCACATGGCCACCGGCATGATGACCGAGGTCCGGATCGTGTGAAGCGCCTTCGGCACTTTGCACTCGGCAGAGCATCGGAGACCATGTCAGTAGCGAAAGAGGAATGGTACATGATGAACGACGGAATGCTTTCGGGCATGGGATCCTGGCATCTGCTCGGCGTGCTCGTCCTCGCACTCGTCATTGCCGCACTCATCAAGTACTTGTTCTTCCGCTGACTAGCGCCGCCGCGCGCTGCTCAATAGCCCTCGACGTAGCGGAGGCTCGGGTGGTTCCATCGCACGTGCCGATGGCATTCGACGTGACGGTGGAAGCGCATCCCGGCAACGCGGTAGCGATGATAGTGGCACCAGTCGAGGCTCTCGGCGATGATGATCGTCGGCACGACGAGCCAGCGCCACTTTAGACCGGGCCGCCACGGACGGTGTGCATGCTTCACCTTCGGCCCAGAGACGTAGGGCTTGATCGCGACCGGCGGCTTCTTGACCAGCGGGCCCGGTCCGACGGCAGGCCCCTTGGGTGCGATCACGCGAGGGCCGGCGCCCTTGCCCGGGCCGGGCCCGACCCCGGGTCCTCCACCGCCACCCTTGTGCATCCCGGCCTGCGCGTGAGCCGTGCCGGCGGAGCCGATCGCCGACGATGCGAGCAGCACCGCCGCGACAGAAGCGAGCATCCAAGACCATCTTGTCGTCATTTGTTGTTCTCCTTCCGAGTGAATTCAATGCCTTCGTTTAATGTATTCAGTACCCGTGTCAGCCACGAGCCATTGACGCCGCGCAATCGTGATGTGGTCACGATTGGACGCCCGAAAGCGCGGCAACGGAATTCCCGCGTGCTACACGGCAGCACTCGCGACCCACTGCTCGATCGCGGCACTGTCGAGAAGTCCGCTATGACGGACCATTTCAGCGCCGTGTCGGAAGAGGACCAACGTCGGGATGCTGCGTATCCTATGGCGCGCGGCAAGCTCCGGCAGCCTCTCCGTGTCGACCTTCAAGAGGCGGAAGCGCGGCTCGAGCTTCGCAGCCGCTGCGCGGAAGTGCGGAGCCATCATCTTGCACGGGCCGCACCAGGGCGCCCAGAAATCGACAAGCACCGGTATCGATGTCTTCGCAATCAGCCGGTCGAACTCTGCAGCGGTGCCGATGTCGTGCGGCTCGCCCGAGAACAGAGGCCGCCGGCAGCCGCCGCAGATCGGACGGGCGCCCACCTGAAGACGGGCGCCCGGCGCATTGTTGATGGCACCGCACGACGTGCAGACGATCGTTTCGAGTGTATCCATGTCGATGCCGTATCTCTCAGCGGGCTCTGGAATTCAGGCTCAGCTCTTGCCCTTTCCCATGCCCTTTCCCTTGCCGCCGCCCGTCTGTTCGAGCGCCGACTTGCACGCTGCGGAGACCTTGTCCTTGTTGGATTCGAGGCACGCGCGGGCGTCGCGGTTCTGGTGGCTCTTGCCGGCGCAGTACTTGGCGAGATCGTCCTTGCAGGCGCTCGACACCGGACCGGATTGCGCCGTGGCGGCACCCGCCGACAAGGCCAAGGCAACGGCCGCTGTGGTCAGTAGCTTCATCTTCATTTGCTTCTCCATTGGTTGCTGGTCGAGACGTTATCTTGGGCCGGAGTGCATTCTCCGTCTCTCCAAGTCAGGATGACCGGTCAGCTCGATGCGTACGTTGACTTCGCTCAACGAATGGCTTTTCCCGCTCGCGGTCAAAAGAGGTGGCGCCTGCGGCGGCCTGCTCGGAAGGACGCGGC
>JBGANK010000088.1:0-9229 GCA_044222395.1 Hyphomicrobiaceae bacterium
ATGTGCAAGGTCCTGTTGATCTGATCGGAAGGCGTGATGACGTAGGCCTCATCACCCACCTGAAGCTGGTCCTGACCGTGCGGCACGAACAGCCGCCCCTTCCGCACCAGCGCTGCGGTAACAGCCGGCAGGTCCGGAAAAAGTTGCGCGAGCTGCGTCAGCGGGGTCGCCAGAACCGGGCACTCGGGTCCGCAGGCGATGCCAAGCGCCGAGATCTTGCCGTCACCGAAACTCACCGTATCGAAGGCACCCGGCAGCTGCAGGCGCCTCAGCACCATGTTGCCGACCTCGATCTCCGGCGAGATGATGAAATCGATCGGCAACGCCTCGCGCGCGAACAGCCGCCGCCATTCCTTCTCCAGGTAGGTCTGCGCACGCACGCGCGCGATCTTGGTCGGGATGTCGAACAAAGTGTGCGCGACCTGGCACGCCACCATGTTGACCTCGTCGTGCAGCGTCACCGCGATCAGCATGTCGGCCTCGCTGGCGCCGGCCCGCTCCAGCACATCGGGATGCGCAGCGTTGCCATGCACGGCGCGCACCTCCAGCATGTCGTTGGCACGCTCCACGAGCTCCGCCCTGGCGTCGATCATCGAGACGTTGTTGCCTTCCGTCGACAGCCGCTCGGCAATGCCGGTGCCCACCTGTCCCGCGCCACAAATAATGACCTTCATTGCATTCCTGCCATCTGCCCCACGCGCTGAGGGCCGATAAACTATCGCGCCCCGCTGTGCCGGGCAGCAACCTGCCTCGCACGCCCAATTCCATAGTCATTGAACGACGCATGTGGCGACCGGCGGCCCGCCACAGCCGCCACCCTCACTTGTAGGAAGGCATCGTCGGCCCGCTCGATGCGGCACTTCCACCGCCGCCGCCGCGATGCTCTGAGGAAACGCCAAGCGCCCTGAGTTTGCGGTGCAAAGCCGAGCGCTCCATGCCGACGAACTCCGCCGTCCGCGAGATGTTGCCGCCGAAGCGGTTGATCTGCGCCAGCAGATACTCGCGCTCGAAGATCTCGCGCGCCTCCCGCAGCGGCAGGCTCATCAAATGCTCGGCACCACCGTTCACCGGCAGCGGCACGTTCGATCCGATTTCTTCAGGAAGCATGTCGGCCGTGATGATGGCATTGGGATCGCCGCCGGCGAGGATCATCAGACGCTCGATGTTGTTCCTGAGTTCGCGCACGTTGCCGGGCCAGTCGTGCGCCTGCAGCACCGCCGTCGCGTCCTCGCCGATGCGCCGCGGCGCCAGCCCCGACGAGTTGGCCACCTGGTTGACGAAATGCTCGATGAGCTCGGGGATATCGTCCCGGCGTTCCGCAAGAGACGGCACCCTGAGCGGCACCACGTTGAGCCGGTGGTAGAGGTCTTCGCGGAACCGGCCCTCCTGCATGTCCCGTTCCAGATCGCGACTGGTCGATGAGATGATGCGCACGTCGACGGCCACCTTCTGGTTGCCGTTAAGGCGCAGGAATTTTTGCTCGACGAGCACGCGCAGCACCTTGCCCTGGGTCTCCAGCGGCATATCCGCGACTTCATCGATATAGAGTGTGCCGCCGTGCGCTTCTTCCAGAGCACCCACCTTGCGCGGTGTTCCGGCGCGGTCCTCGATGCCGAACAACTCTTCCTCGACGCGCTCGGGCGCCATCGCTGCTGCGTTGAGAACGACGAACGGTCCATCCTTGCGCGCAGACTTCAAGTGGATGACGCGTGCCGTCAGCTCCTTGCCCGTGCCCGACGCGCCACGGATCAGGATGCGGCTGTTGGTCGGCGCCACCCGATCGATGTGGTTGCGCAGATGATTGATGGCGGCCGAATGCCCGACCATGTCGGTCGACACGGTGGAGCGCTCGCGCAGTTCCCGCACCTCGCGCCGCAACTGCGACGCTTCCAGCGCACGCAACGTGACGAGCAGAAGGCGATCGGCCTTGAACGGCTTCTCGATGTAGTCGTAGGCCCCGCGCCTGATCGCCGTCACCGCGGTCTCGATGTTGCCGTGTCCCGATATGATGACGACCGGCAGGTCCGGATAGGTGGCCTTCACTGCCGTCAGCACCTCGAGCCCGTCGAGACGGCTGCCCTGCAGCCAAATGTCCAGGATCACGAGGTTGGGTCGACGATCCTCGATCGCCCGCAGCGCCTCGTCGCTGTCGCGCGCAAGTCGCGTCTTGTGGCCCTCGTCCTCGAGAATACCAGACACCAGTTCGCGGATGTCAGCCTCGTCGTCAACGATCAGGATGTCAGCGGCCATCGAATACTCCCTTGCTCTGGTCTCGGTCCCTCTCCCGGGGGGTGAGCGGGACCGCATGTTGCCGTCTTTGTCATGCGCCCTGCGCGTGCGCCCCCATGGCAGGCACCGGCCCGCCATCGGGTGGTTGCGATTCGCTCTGCCGGCGCTCCCGCGTCAGCGGCAGCACCATGCGAACGCGCGCACCATGCGTCCGGCCCCGAGCATGCGGCGCGTCGTCGAGCAGCAGGGTACCCCCATGCTGTTCGGTGATCTTGTGAACCATCGCCAGGCCGAGACCCGTACCCTTGTGGCCCTTCGTTGTCACGTAGGGTTCGAGCAGCCGCATGCGATTTTGTTTCGGGAAGCCCGGGCCGTTGTCGATCACCTCGATGATCGCGCGGCCGTCGTCGATCGAGACGCGCGTCTCCACCAATGGCTTCCAGCTCGGATCGTCCTTGTGGGCCTCCGCGTGTCCTTCCACCGACTCAGTTGCATTCTTGACGAGGTTCGTCACCGCCTGGGTGATGAGCCTGCGGTCGTGGCTGGTCATGATTGCGGTATCGGGCAGTTCCGTCCGATAGTCCACCTTGGGATGTCCCTCGCTGAACAGCAGCACGGGCTCCTGGACGGCGTGACGAAGGTCATCATCCGCCATCTCCGGCTTTGGCATGCGCGCAAACGAGGCGAACTCGTCGACCATGCTCTTGAGGTCACCCACCTGTCGCACGATCGTATCGGTAAGTTTGTCGAACGTCTCGCGATCCTCGGTGATGGCGCGGCCATACTTGCGCTTCAGACGCTCTGCCGACAGTTGGATCGGCGTCAGCGGGTTCTTGATCTCGTGCGCGATGCGTCGCGCCACGTCGGCCCACGCGCCCGTGCGCTGCGCGGTGACGAGTTCGGTAATGTCATCGAAAGTCACCACCATGCCGACATCGTCGCTGCCCGCCTTTTCGTGCGTGATGCGCACCGCAAATGTCCGCTCGTCCCCACCCACTTCGATGGTCACCGGATCGGGAGCACGTCCCGGCTTCTGCGATTGATCGGACTGATCGCGATAGGCCATCGCGAATTCGGGCACCGCATCCGTCAGCTGCCGCCCGATCAGATCCTCCTCGACCTTGCCCAGCAGCGCCAGCGCGGCGCGGCTAACCAGCTCGATGCGTCCATCGCTGTCGAGCCCGATCACGCCGGCCGTCACGCCCGCCAGCACCGCTTCCATGAACCGCCGCCGCACCAGCAGCTGCTCGTTGGCCGTCACCAACTGATCGCGCTGATGCTTGAGTTCGCGCGTCATCGTGTTGAAGGTCGCCGACAGCCGCCGGAGGTCGCCCTCGCCCCTCTTCTCGGGCAGCACCACGCCGAGGTTGCCATACGACACCTCCGAGGCCGCCGCGATCAGGCGGCGGATCGGCGCAACGAAGCGGCCGGCGAACCACAACCCAACCCAGATTGCCGCCAGCATGGCCGTCATCGAGATCATCAGGTACATGAGCGCGTGCGCCCACTTCAGGTTGCCGCGCGAGCGCCTCAACTGCTCGAACTCCGTCGCGTTCTGTTCCGTGCGTTGCAGATGCGACAGCACCTCTGGACTGACCGGGCGGCTGACGTAGAGATACCAGCCAGGATAACTCGCCAGCTTGCCGATCGCGGTGATGCGGAAGGCCGCCATCGAGATTGACAGCGCCACCTGCCCCATCTTGACCTCGTCGAGCGCCGCTCTGGTCGGCTTGGCAAACACCAGCCGTTCGTCCTCGACCGCGGCAATCACCGGCTGTCCGTCAGCGTCGATGATGTAGGCCGCAGGCAGATCGCGCAGCCCGGCCTGGGCGATCACCAGACGGCGCAGCTGCTCATTGTCGCCATTGGCAAGCGGAGCCGCCGCATCCAGATCACGCGCCATGTTGAGCAGGTCGTTGCGGATCACCTGGCCATGTTCTTCGACATAGGAGCGGGCCACCCCGCGCGAGTCCTCGATCAGTGTGCGGACGCGAACCGAGAACCAGCTGTCGAGTGACCTTGAGAATGTGATCGTTGCCGCAACAGCCAGCAGCAGCGCCGGCAGCGCTGCGATCAGTGAGAACAGCGCCACGATACGGATATGGAGCCGCGAGCCGGCACTCTTCGCGCGCCACGCGCGCCACAAACCCATCACCTGCCAGGTGATCACAGCGATCATCGCGATGATCACGGCGACATTGAAGAACAGCGCCGCCCATACCACCGCACGCGATGGCATGATTGGCGTCAGCCCAGTGAGGATCAGGTAAGTCGCAAGCGCCGAGATGAGCGACAGGACCACGACGACGAGGCCAACCCAGAACGATCGCTCGCTAGGGTCGAGATAGACCGCAGCAACACGCCGTCTGCGTGAATCCGATGTGGCACCGCGCACATCAACCGATGTCATCGGCTGGTCCACTTCCGCTACTCGTCTCATGCCCCACTCATCAAGTCTTACGAAAAAAACGAGAGGCTTGAGACGGTTACCTCAACGTCGTCACAACTCCCCAGCGGCGCAGGCCTGCGTGGCCAATTGGTTGGCCATACTGACGCGGGGCGATCACAAGCTGAATTCGGAACTGTGACATTTTCGCGACATCGTAGGCCTAACGGGTACCTCCGAGGCCGTCAAGCAAAACCACCATGACCACACAGGATGTGGGCGAAACGACCTCGTCGCTCGTCCGCCCGGCAGGTGTCTAGGCTTCGCAATATCGAGCCATCACGGCTGCGAAGTGTCACGGTGAAGGGGTTCGAAAAACGCGGATATTGAGCGCCTTGATGCGCGCCCTGAGCGTATTCCGGTTGAGTCCCAGCAGCTCGGCAGCCCGGATCTGGTTTCCCCGCGTCGCTGCCAAGGCTGCCGTGAACAGCGGCACCTCGATCTGTCGCAGTATCCGGTCATAGAGCCCAGGCGGCGGCAGCTCAGAACCGAAGCTGGCGAAATGGGCGGCCAGGTGCCGCTCCACGACCTCGGCAAGATCGCCGCCTTCCTCGCCAACCCCAGCCGCGTTTGTCGGCGCCTGCTCGGCGAGTTCCTGCTCGACGATTTCCCGGGTCAGCGTCTCCTGCGGATAGAGTGCCGCAAGCCGGCGCACGAAATTCTCAAGCTCGCGGATGTTGCCGGGCCAGCTGTGCGCCTTGAGTCGCTCGATGGCGCCAACCTCGATCGCCTTTTGCCCAAGCCCTTCACGAGATGCCGTGCGCAGGAAGTAGCGTACCAGATCGCCGATGTCGTCAAGCCGTTCGCGCAACGGCGGAATCCTCAACGGCACGACATTGAGACGATAGTACAAATCTTCGCGGAACAGGCCCTGGCTGATCTGCTGCTTCAAGTCGCGATGTGTCGCCGCGATGATGCGTACATTGGTCTTGATCGGCGTACGGCCGCCGACCGTCGTGTACTCGCCTTGCTGCAGAACGCGCAGCAGTCGCGTCTGAGCATCAAGTGGCATGTCGCCGATCTCGTCGAGGAAGAGAGTACCGCCCTCGGCCTGCTCGAAGCGGCCTTGGGTCTTCATTTGCGCGCCGGTGAAGGCACCCTTCTCGTGGCCGAACAGCTCGCTTTCGATAAGCTCCCGCGGAATGGCCGCCATGTTGATCGGCACGAACGGGCCGTGCCGCCGCTTGCCGAAGTCGTGCAGCACGCGCGCGACGAGTTCCTTGCCGGTGCCGCTTTCACCCGTGATCATCACCGTGAGGTCGGTCTGCGTCAGCCGCGCCAGCACGCGATAGATTTCCTGCATCGCCGGCGAGCGGCCGATCAACGGCAGCTCCTCGCCTTCGCCTTCCATCTGCGGCCGTTGCGGACGCCGGCCGGGCTCCGCCAGCGCGCGCGCCACCACGGCCACCACTTCCGTCAGATCGAACGGCTTTGGAAGATACTCGTAGGCTCCCTTCTCTGCTGCCGTCAGCGCGGTCATCAGTGTGTTCTGCGCGCTCATGACGATGATCGGCAGCTCAGGCCTCAGCTTCTTTATGCGCGGAATGAGATCGAAGGCATTCTCGTCGGGCATGACGACATCGGTGATGACCACATCGCCTTCGCCCTGGCTCACCCAGCGCCACAGCGTCGAAGCATTGCCGGTCGCCCTCGGCGCATAGCCGGCCCGCGCCAGCGCCTGGTTCAGCACCGTTCTGATCGCGGTATCGTCATCCGCAATGAGGATCGTGCCTCTGGCCATCGTCGTCTGCCTTTCAAATCAGCTTCGCGCCTTGACTCGCGTCGGATGTTCCATCGGAAGTAGAATGCGAAACTGCGTCCGGCCCGGCTCGCTGTCGCACTCGATGATTCCGCCGTGGTCGTCGATGATCTTGGCGACCAGTGCCAGCCCCAAGCCGGTGCCCGATGTCTTGGTCGTCACGAACGGATCGAAGATCTGCTCCCGAAGATGCTCCGGGATGCCCGGACCGTTGTCCTCGATCTGGATCATCAGCGGCAGGCTGATGCGCGTGTCCGAACCCGGCACCGACAGCCGCACGCCTGGCCGGAACGCCGTTTGAATGACGATGCGCCCCTCTGCCTTCTCGCCGATCGCCTCGACTGCGTTCTTGAAGAGATTGAGGAACGCCTGCACCAGTTTGTCGCGATTGCCGGGAACCGGCGGCAGCGATGGATCGTATTCCAGCGTGAAGCGGATGTGGCGCCCCAGTCCCGTTTCCATCAGCCGGCGCACATGATCGAGCACGTCATGAATGTTGATCGGCTGCCGGTTGAGCGGCCGCTCATCCCCGAACACCTCCATGCGGTCGACCAGATCACGAATGCGATCCGTTTCCGAGCAAATGAGTTGCGCCAGCGCGCGGTCGTCCTCGACCAGCCCCGGCTCGAGCAGCTGCGCCGCCCCGCGGATTCCCGACAATGGATTCTTGATCTCGTGCGCCAGCACCGAGGCCATGCCCGAAACCGAGCGCGCTGCCGCCCGGTGCGTCAGTTGCCGCTCGATCATTTGCGCCATCGTCCGCTGGTAGAGCATCAGGAAGATGAAGTCCTGCTGCTCCGGCAATGGCCCGCCGAACACGTCGACGAGCTTCGCGCCCGCATAGCGCGGCGAATAGATCTCGACGCCGTACTCGTTGAAGGTCGCGCCCGTCCGCCGCACCTGATCGACCAGCGCCAGCAGCGGACACCCGAACACGACGACGTCGTCGAGCCGCACGCGCTTCAGCATCGACAGGCTCGCCGAGATGAAATTCTCAGCCGCGGCGTTCGCATAGACGAAGCGATTGTCGTCGCCAAGCACCAGCACCGGATGCGGCAGAGCTGCGAGCAGCAGGTCATGCTCGACCGGCCTGCGCGCTGATGCGGATGCCACCGGATTTCCGTGTGATCGGTCAGCAGCGGCAACGCCCGCCGCCATCTCCGCAATAGGTTTTTCCTGGCTGGGGGCCGCAGCGCCAACCGCCGTCTTGCTGCCGCGACCTGACTTGGCGCTGGACTTGGAAGACGCGCTCATGCCGCCGTCCTCGCTTGGCCCGCGACCTCGAAGGCCTCGCCAAGTCCTGCCAGAACCCGCTTAGGGGACTCCTCTGTACACAGTCGCCGACGCCATTGCCGCAGCGCCTCACCGGCGAAGCCGGCAGTCTCCAGATACCAGCCGATGTGTTTCCTGGCGTTGCGCACGCCAAGAGCGTTGCCGTAGTGCGAAAGCATGTCGGAGACGTGTGCGACTGCAACCCGCGACCGCTGCGCGAGGTCGGGCTCACCTGGATCGGTACCCGTGGCCAGCGTTGCTGCAATGCGCGCCGGCCGCCACGGTGCGCCATAGGCGCCGCGCCCGATCATCACCCCGGCAGCACCCGACTGCTGCATCGCCGCGTGCGCATCTTCAGGCGTAACGATATCGCCATTGACCAGCACCGGCACGCCGACCGCCCCGACCACCGCCTTGACCGCAGCCCAGTCCGCGCGTCCCTTGAAGAAGTCGCAACGCGTGCGCCCGTGCACCGTAATGAGTTGCACGCCGGCCCCCTCGGCACGACGGGCGATCTCAGGCGCGTTGATCGCCGCGCGGTTCCAGCCCAGCCGCATCTTCAATGTCACCGGCACAGTCACGGCCTTGACCACCGCTTCGATCAGCGACAGCGCGTGATCAGGTTCGCGCATCAGCGCGCTGCCCGAGAGCTTGCCCGTCACCTCTTTCGCCGGGCAGCCCATGTTGATGTCGATGACATCCGCACCGAGGTCAGCAGCGATCCGCGCGCCCTCTGCCATCCAGCGCGCCTCACGCCCAGCCAGTTGCATGACGAACGGCGCGATGCCGCCGGCTTCCGCACGCCGCAGGATGCGCTCGCGTCCCTCTGCCAGCGCATCGCTCGCGATCATTTCGGAGACGACGAAGCCCGCGCCCAATTCATCGGCGAGTCGGCGAAACGGCAGGTCCGTCACGCCGGACATCGGCGCCAGCGCGACCGCGTTCCTGGCACTGACGCCACCGATGGCGAACTCATTGCGGGTTATGTCGAGGCTCGCTCTGCTCATTTGGTGGGCACAGTAAAAGGTTGCACGTATGTTGGGCAGAATAAGACCGTTCCCGAGGTCTCGCAAGTGCGAAAAAAGGTCTACACAGGGCAATTCGTGCCTGTCCGATTGCCGCAGCCACTGCCCTACGGTAAGCACGTGGCGGCCTGCAGCGGCCGTCCATGGATGCCTCGCCTTCCCCTCACGGATCAGCCCTGCGCACAAATACCTCGGAGCACCGTTCGACCCGTGTCCGTCGCCGCCCTCATCGTTGCCGCAGGTCGCGGCACCCGCGCTGGCGGCGACCTGCCCAAGCAGTACGCCGTGCTCGCAAATCGGGCTGTGTTGAGCTGGACCCTGGAAGCCTTCGGCAACCTCGACCAAGTTGCGCTCATGCAAGTCGTCATCCATCCCGACGACACGCCGCTGTATCAGCGCATGCTCCCAACGCATGCACCCAAGTTGCTGCCGCCCGTCCATGGCGGAGCAACGCGTCAGCTCTCGGTGTTGAACGGCCTCGATGCATTGACCGACAAG
>JBGANK010000089.1:0-8471 GCA_044222395.1 Hyphomicrobiaceae bacterium
AGCCGGCCCTCCGCCACCCGCACCGCGTGGCCCCCGATGCGCACCACGGTGAGCCTGCCGCCCTTCACCACCAGCGTCAGCGTGATGTGGCTCGGCCGGCCCATCTCGTAGCCCTGCTCGACGATGCGCTTGTAGAGGCCGTCCGGATACTCGTCGAAGGCGAACGCCGCCGCCGCGAAGCCGACCGCCGCCGACCCCGTCGCCGGATCTTCCGCAACCCCCGCCTCAGGCGCGAACATGCGCGCATGAAACGCACTCGTCGTGTGCACGCACTGACGCGTGTAGAGATAGACGCCCACGCACTCCAGCGGCGAAATGGCATGTGACCATTCGCTCATGTTGATGCGCACGCGCGACAGCGCATCCTGGCTGGCGACCGGCACATGCAGGAACGAAGGCCCCGCCGCGATCAGCATCGGCTTGTGGTTCTCAAAGCCGATCTCGCGCGGCAGCAGCCCCAGCACCGAGGCGAGCCGGTCGATCGGCGGCGGCGCGCCTTGGACTTCCGGCAGCTTCGGCGCATCGAACTCCGCAAACGGCACGCTGCCGGCGCGTGCCCTGACACCCACTCGCACCGTGCCGATCGATTCCTCCAGCGCGATGATCGCATCACGCTCGCCATTGACCGACGGCGAACGCAGATCGGCAAGCAGGATCGCCGTGCCCACCGTCGGATGGCCCGCGAACGGCAGCTCGCGCTCCGGCGTGAAGATGCGGATCCGCGCCGAGTGGTTCGGGTTTTCAGGCGGCGCCACGAACACCGTCTCCGACAGATTGAACTCACGCGCGATGCCCTGCATCGTCTTGGCGTTGAGACCCTCGGCGCCGAGCACCACGGCCAGCGGGTTGCCGCTGAAGCGCTGGTCCGTGAACACATCGAGGATGTGGTAGTCGAGCTGCATCGGTGCGCCCCCTCACGATTGGCGGCGGCAATGTGCATCAAAGGCGCCGCCTCTCCAAGCGCGAATCCCAACCCCTCGCACAATTCTTCCTTGCCGGTCCACTTGAACGTATCAGCAGCTTGCGCCGCCGGCCGCCAGACCACCTCGCCTGACAGGAATTGCCTCGCCAGTCCTGTTGGAGCCTCGCCATCCAATCCGCGTCGCCGCGACCGGCGTGTGTGTACCACTGCATTAAGTCTTCGTTAGGAAATTTACGCAATGTAAAGGAATGCGTTCGTGCCCGATGAACGCCGGTATGTCCACGTAGCTGGTTGCATCGAGTTCATCCATGACCCTGCCGTTCCGTTCGCTTTTCCTGGCTCTCCTTTTGATCCTGATACCGGCCATCGCCGACAAGATTTCCGCGGCACAATTCCCTTCTTCGACGTACCGAAGCGATCTCGAATTGCATGCGCGCGATAACACTCTTCGCGATATGCGCGAGCCAGCCTCGAATGCTTCGCGCGACGACCGCGACACGGTTATAGCCGCAACACCGCCCGCCAACTGAGACAGTGCCCGCGGCTCGCTCCGATCAATAATCGACATCACCAGCGACATCGACCACCGCGACGACCGCATCAGCATCGACGGCTGCCCGGCAATTGAGGTCGATGGAGCAACTCGAACTCACGCCATGTCGTGGAGCCCGTGCTCGTCGCATCCGCTGACGTCCATCAAGTCACGTCTGCACGGACCTGCGCAAACCGTATCGCGCATGGATGCGCCGCTCGCCTCGATACCCTTGATTGCGTCACGATGATTGCGTCGCCATCAATGCGAGAGTTGCATCGCCCGCGCAATTGAACGCTGCTGGGATTGGCGGCTAGCTTGCAATGGTGCGTGCTGGATTGACGATCATGATGTGACACGACTGCTGAACGCGCTTTCGCTGGACTTCAATCGAGCCTCGCATCGAAGGCATACCACACACATGAATCTAACGATGCTTGCCTGCCTGCCCGCTCGCGTCGAGCGTCGCTGTACCGCTGTGATTTGCAGTGTCATGATCTATTTTGCAGGCACACCAGAATGAACCTCGTTTGCTGCACCGCATTTACCTTATGCTACTTTTCAAACAAACCTTTCTCCGGAAAAGAGCACAATTGAAATTGATCAAAATTGTCACGAACTCAGTATTTTTCCGCGCTCAATCAATTTATCGCCGTATGTCTGCCCCCGAAGCGCCCTAATCAACCTGTCAAATCACTCATCGGCGAAGCGGAGTTGGGTCCGCGTCGCATTGTCCAAGGCGATGGCCGATGGACAAGGGGATGCATCGCTCAGGGGGAACGGATGCACGGGGCAAACTCGTTTACACGGCGACGGCTGTTGCTCGATCGACGTAGGGCATTAATCAACAGGTTTGACGGCCTCACCTAGTTCTAACTGGGCGGTCTCGTTACGCGGCACAAGAGTGCCGTGGCCATCTGGTCTGCGAGATCGCCTGTGAGAAAAGGCCACGAGGTTGCTCTGACCAATCCAGGACGTTCCGCATCCTGGCGCCCCTCTATGGTTTGAGCACCTTTGGCCCTGTGCCGCGATGCGGCACCGAAGGGCGACGGGGTTCCCCGCTTCCTCGTCGCCCAACGCCAACTCGCATTGACGCCCGAGCCTCCACCTCGACCGTCGATGCGGGTCAATGCCGGAAGGTTTGCACGGGCGCACCGCCACACACCTCCCTCCCCAGCGCCTTTGCGAATCTTCCGGCACCCCTTTAGAAAACGCGAAAAACCCCGTAACTCGCTGATCTCCCTTAACTCGAGCGCCGTTGCCGTCACAGGCAGCCGGTGATCGTCGATCCGCACTTGGTGTAGTTGATTGCATCCCACGCGCAGCAGGGCTCTGCCGTCTTGCACGTCCACGCGCGCTTCTCGCCAGTCGGGAATTTGTAGCGGCAGACCTTCTCTCCCTTGCCTGCCTTCGCCGCCGGCCAACCGGCCGAATTGGCCTTTGCGGCCTTGTCCTTCGCCATCGCGGCGGGCGCCGACATGGCCAGCGCAGCACTCACCGCAAAAGCTCCAACAAGTATCCGCAACATCGACAGAACCTCCAACAGGGAACCACATCTCCTGCTCGAACTATGGAACAGCTGCGCCGGCACGCGCTAGGACAACGAAGCATCACCTCATCAGCCAAATTGTTGCATGGCTCTGGTGAGCATAAGGCTGGACCAAGTTGCAAATGCAGAGGGCGCCCCATTTTTTCGGGCTTCATGCCCATCTGTGGCCAAGTGGCAACTCCACCACACTTAATCAGGCAGCTGGAAGAATACCTCGGTCGATTGATAAGTGACCTGATCAACCCGTCAAAATATCTCGTTTCGAGCATAAGTCGCTAATTGCGCTGAAGCTGGTTTGCTCAAGGAGCAATTGGCCGCTCGACCGCAATCCGCATGGACTAGTCGCGCAAAAATGAAGAGGCCCGCCGCGCTCACCGCGGCGGACCCCTTCCGCATTTGGGCTAGATCGGCTGAAACGTCTTGGTCGCCGAGATCGGTGACTCCGGCGAGATTGACGCCTGTACCTGCCGCATCAGTTCCGGCTCTTGTCCACCAGCTTGTTCTTGGCGATCCACGGCATCATGGCACGCAGCTTTTCGCCGACCGCCTCGATCTGGTGGGCATCGTTGACGCGGCGGATGCCCTTGAAGCGCGCCTGGCCCGCCTTGCACTCCTGCATCCACTGGCTGGTGAACTGGCCGGTCTGGATCTCGCGCAGAACCTTGCGCATCTCCGCCTTCGTCTGGTCCGTGATGACGCGCGGCCCGCTCATGTACTCGCCCCACTCCGCCGTGTTGGAGATCGAGTAGTTCATGTTGGCGATGCCGCCCTCGTAGATGAGGTCGACAATCAGCTTCACCTCGTGCAGACACTCGAAGTAGGCCATCTCCGGCGCATAGCCAGCTTCCACCAGCGTCTCGAAGCCGGCGCGGATCAATTCGACGAGTCCCCCGCACAGCACCACCTGTTCGCCGAACAGATCAGTCTCGCACTCCTCCTTGAAGGTCGTCTCGATGACGCCGGAGCGACCGCCACCCACGCCGCAGGCGTAGGACAGCGCCAGATCGTGGGCATTGCCAGAGGCATCGTGATTGACGGCGATGAGGCACGGCACGCCGCCACCCTTCTGGTATTCGCCGCGCACCGTGTGGCCGGGGCCCTTCGGCGCGATCATGACCACGTCGACCGTCTTCTTCGGCTCGATCAGCTGGAAGTGGACGTTGAGACCGTGCGCAAACGCGATCGCCGCTCCGTCGCGGATGTTTGCCTCGATGTGCTCCTTGTAGATGTCGGCCTGCAGCTCGTCGGGCGTCGCCATCATCATCAAGTCCGCCCATTTGGCAGCCTCCGCCACCGACTTCACCTTGAGGCCGTCGGCCTCCACCTTTTTCGCGGTCGACGAACCTGGACGCAGCGCCACCACCAGATCCTTGACGCCCGAGTCCTTGAGGTTGAGTGCGTGTGCCCGCCCCTGCGAACCGTAGCCGACGATGGCGACCTTCTTCGATTTGATGAGATTGAGATCGGCATCACGATCATAATAGACGCGCATGGGTTCTGGCCTCTTGCGTGGCGAAAGGTATCGCCTGTTTCTGGAAACTCGCCGCCCGGTGCTGACCCAGCGGCAAAAGGTGGGGGACTTTACTTCCTGTCACCCGGTTATTTCAACGGCCGGACCCAGAGAAAAAGCCCTCAATTCGGGACCGAGGGACGGGGATCAGCAGTCCTAAAGCACGAGATTTCAATCTCCTTTTAACCGTTCCGCAACCGCCCGCTGCTATCTCTTCACCAGGAGAGGGCGGATCACTATGTTCAAACTAGAATCGCGACAGCTGGTCTGCGTTGCTTCAGCACTCGTGCTGCCGTTGTTGCTCGCTGGTTGCGGCGGGTCCGGCAGCAAGGCGACGCCAGGCGAAAAGATCTTCAAGGGCATCTATACGAACGCCTCCGATTGCGCCGACAGCGGTAAGATCAACTTCGAACAGTGCTCCGAGATCATCGCCGGAGCCGTCGCCAAGCACGAGGCTGATGCCCCGACCTACACCGAGCTTCGCTTCTGCGAGAAGAAGGAAGGCGACGGCAAGTGCGAGTTCACTGCCAACAACAAGATCCGGCCCAAGCTGCTGGCGTTCCTCGTAACCATGGCGCAGCCGCCGACCGCCGTCTCGCTCTACGCACACCCAAGGGGTGAGGATGGGTTCCGCGACCTCGGCGGCACTCTTTACATGCACACCAGCGAAGAGCTTACATTCTCCGAGCACGCCATCTCGCTGTATGAGAAGCTGGGCAAGAAGAAGCGCCGTTGATCTAGGTCCCTGCCTCCATCTCGCTCGATTGTTTCACTTCACAAGTCGACAACATCAAGCGGCTTCCGAGCCCCTGCCGATAGCCGCGATGCCGGTCCTCGAAACCTCGATCAGCCCGAGCTCGGTCATGATCGAGATGAACTGCTCGATTTTCGAAGACTTGCCTGTCACCTCGAACACGAAGTGCTCGGTGGAAGCATCGATGACGTTGGCGCGGAAGATCTCGGCCATTCGCAGCGCCTCGATGCGCTTCTCACCTTTGCCACCCACTTTGACGAGAGCAAGCTCGCGCTCGAGCGGATTGCCCTCTTCGGTCAGGTCGTGAACCCGGTGCACCGGCACCAGCCGCTCCAGCTGGTTCTTGATCTGCGCAATCACCATCGGCGTGCCCTGCGTCACGATCGTGATGCGCGAGACGTGCTTGGCATGCTCGGTTTCTGTCACCGTGAGTGAGTCGATGTTGTAGCCGCGGCCGGAGAACAGGCCGATGACGCGCGCCAGCACGCCCGGCTCGTTGTCGACCGTGACCGACAGCGTGCGCTTCACGGTGCCCTCGTGCTTGGTCAGGCTCGGATAGTGTGTCTGCTTCTGCGTCTGGACCATGTCGGGTCTCTCTCTCGTCGTATCTCGCCTCGTGCGAGGCGGCTTTCAGTTTCCTCTCCCCATGCCAAGTGCCGAGGCATCGGCAGAGGGGGCGCGTCGTGTTCTCGCTCGCGCACTCCATTACGATGGCGCCGCACGCAAATCCTCGACCATCGTGTGTCCATCCTCATAAGCTGCGATCGTCCACGGCTCCTTGAATGCGGCCTCGCGCCATTCGACGAACGCGGGGTGCGCATAGATGGCGTCGATGTAGGCGCGCGTCTCGGCCGTGACCTGTATCGAATAGCCGTCGAGCCGCGTTGCCACGGGCGCGAACATGGCGTCGGCCGCGGTGAAGCGGGCGCCATAGAGATAAGGCCCGCCGGCACCAAACTGCGCCCGCGTCTCGCGCCAGATCTCCTCGACGCGCGCGATGCTGGCCTTCAAATCATCGCTCATTGGCGGCGCGGCAAACCGCTTGCCGAGGTTCATCGGGCACGCCATGCGCAGCGGCATGAAGCCGCCGTGCATTTCCATCGCGATCGATTTTGCATGCGCGCGCGCGACCATGCCGTCGGGCCAGACGGGCAAGTCGGGGTACTTGTCGGCGAGATAGGAGATGATGGCGAGGCTCTCCCACACCTTCACATCACCATCGATCAGCACCGGCACCTTGCCGCTCGGCGAATACGCGCGAATGCGCTGCGCGGTGTCGGCTTGGCGCAGCGGAATCACCGTCTCCTCGAATTCGAGCCCGACCGCGCGCATGACGAGCCACGGCCGCATCGACCAGGACGAGTAGAGCTTGTTGGCGATGATGAGGTGCATGCTCAATGGTTTCGACATTCCAGCATCCGAATCTTACGGCTCCCGAATAACCAGTCCGTCGACCAGCTTCGCGGCCCTTGCCCGCAACGATTTGTCGAACGTGACAAAAGCCTCTACCTCACCCGCCCCCGCGACATGCAGCGCGTCGGCAAAGTCGAACCCTTCTTCGTGAAGTTCAAGTGCCTGCTTCACTCTCGCGCCTTCCTCCAAGACGATGTTCGGCAAGGAGCAGAAGGCCCTAAGCGATTCATGTAATCGCTCTTGGTCCAAGCCATACATCGACCTCAACACCCATTCGGTCTCCAACAAAACCGTCGTCAGTAGATAGACCTCGTTCTCTTCCAAGAGGCGCCGCGCCTTGGCGACCTGCCTCGGTTCGTCATCGATGATGATCCTGACGACGATGTTGGTGTCGATTGCGATCATCGTGCCTTGGCGTCCGCCCGTCTCCTGGCGGGCTTCCTGGTTTTCCTGATCGGTTTGGAACTCCGCTTCGTGCCATCCATCGTCCACTCCCGGCGAAACATCTCATCGACCGCCGCGTTCATATCCTCGATCGTCTTCGGCGGCCCTTTGTAGCCCGCGATACCGATCACTTCATCGAGGGTCGTCGGCTTGAACGGGCTCTGGCGTTTCAAGAGCACGCCGTCCGGCCGATCCTCGACGATCAGCTCCTCGCCCGCCTGCCATCCCTTCTTGTCGCGCACGGCCTTTGGGATGATCACCTGTCCCTTGCTCGACAGCTTCGTCTTCTCCATCGCCAACCTCGCGGTAAGATTTGGTAAGACCAAAATCTTACTCCGTCTTACCTCACCCGTCAAACCCTTCTCCTGCCCCAAACTCTCCATGGCCGGGCTTCGAACCGGCCATGGAGAGCGGGGTCCGCGAGCGTTTGAGCGAGTCGCCCTGGATGGCCGGATCAAGTCCGGCCATGACGTGCAATTGATGCGTGTCGTCAATGCCTTAACAAGCACTACATCACACCAGCGTCTTGCCTTCCTTGCCGATCGCCTTGCCGACCTCCTCGTCGGAGACATCTTCGCCCATCAGCATCTCGTTGTGCGCCTTGCCCGACGGGATCATCGGGAAGCAGTTGGCGAGCTTGGCAACGCGGCAATCGAAGATCACCGGCTTGTCGGTGGCGATCATCTCCTTGATGGCGTCATCCAGGTCGGCAGGATGCTCGGCTCGAATGCCGTGGAAGCCATAGGCCTCCGCCAGCTTGACGAAGTCCGGCAGGCTCTCGGTGTAGCTGTGCGCCAGCCGGTTGCCGTGCAGGAGCTGCTGCCACTGCCGCACCATGCCCATGTACTCGTTGTTGAGGATGAAGATCTTGACCGGCAGGTTGAACTGCACCGCCGTCGAGCACTCCTGGATGTTCATCAGGATCGAGGCGTCGCCTGCGATGTCGATCACCAGCGACTTGGGATGCGCGAGTTGCGTGCCGATTGCCGCGGGAAGGCCGTAGCCCATGGTGCCCAGTCCGCCCGACGTCATCCAGCGATTGGGCTCGTCGAAGTGGAAGAACTGAGCGGCCCACATCTGGTGCTGGCCGACCTCGGTGGTGATGTAGACATCCTTGTCGCGCGTCAGCGCATAAAGACGCTCCACCGCATACTGCGGCATGATCACGTCCTTGTGCTTCTTGTAGTTGAGCGACTTCTTTGCGCGCCAGCCGTCGATCTCCTTCCACCAGGTCTTGTGCGCGGCCTTGTCGAGCTGCGGCGCCTTCGCCTTCCACACGCGCAGCATGTCCTCCAGCACATAGGCGACGTCGCCGACGATCGGCACGTCGACGTGCACGTTCTTGTT
>JBGANK010000008.1:0-84549 GCA_044222395.1 Hyphomicrobiaceae bacterium
GACCCACTCCCCGTGAAGGACGGGGAAAGGGAAGGTGCTATTCGGCGGCGGCCTTCTTGGCGGGCTCGGTGGCGCCTGCCGCCTTGATGTCCTTGATTTCGTCCTCGGAGTAGCCGAGCACGTCCCGCAGGATCTCCTCGGTGTGCTCGCCGAGCAGCGGCGAGCGCGTCACCTCGACGGGTGAATCCGACATCTTGATCGGGCAGCCGACCGAGACATAGGTGCCGCGCTGGGGATGCTCCACGTCGACGATGGTGCCCGTCGCGCGCAGGCCCTCGTCCTCCATGATCTCCTTCATCGACAGGATCGGCCCGACGGGTATGTCGAGCGGATTGCAGATTTCCATGACCTCGTACTTGGTCTTGGTCATCGTCCACTGCTCGATGCGGTTGAAGATCTTGTTGAGCTTGTCGAGACGATGCACCGGCTTGTCGTAGCCGGGCGCGGTCTTCCAGCCGGGCTCGCCGATGACGTCGCAGATCTTCTCCCAGACGGCCGCCTGGGTGATGAAATAGGTGTAGGCGTTGGGGTCGGTCTCCCAGCCCTTGCACTTGAGGATGCGGCCAGGTTGGCCCCCGCCCGAATCGTTGCCCGCGCGCGGCACCGCATCGCCGAACTGGATGCCTTCGCCATACTGCGAATATTCCTTGAGTGGCCCGTGGGAGAGCCGCTGCTGGTCGCGCAGCTTGACGCGGCACAGGTTGAGCACGCCGTCCTGCATCGGCGCCAGCACCTTCTGCCCGCGGCCGGTCTTCTCGCGCTGGAAGAGCGCGGTGACGATGCCCAGTGCCAGATGCAACCCGGTGCCGCTGTCGCCGATCTGCGCACCGGTGACGAGCGGCAGGCCATCGCGGAAACCGGTCGTCGAGGCGGCACCGCCAGCGCACTGCGCGACGTTCTCGTAGACCTTGCAGTCTGCGTACTTGCCGGGCCCGAAACCCTTCACCGACGCCATGATCATGCGCGGGTTCAATTCCTGGATACGCGCCCAGGTGAAGCCCATGCGGTCGAGCGCGCCCGGCGCGAAGTTCTCCACCAGCACGTCGCAGGTCTTGATCAGGCGCTCGAGGATCTCCTTCCCCTTCTTGTTCTTGGTATCGATGGTGATCGAGCGCTTGTTGTGGTTGAGCATGGTGAAGTAGAGGCTGTCGGCGCCGTGCACGTCGATGAGCTGCTTGCGTGTGGCATCGCCTTCGCCGGGACGTTCCACCTTGATCACGTCGGCTCCGAACCATGCCAGCAGCTGCGTGCATGTGGGGCCGGATTGGACGTGCGTGAAATCGAGGATCTTCACGCCATCGAGTGCTTTCACCATTGATCGACTTCCTTTTCTCGTTGGGCCAGCGCGTCAGGGGGCGAGCGCCGACATGATCATGATCAAAATGTGATGCGACGATAGAGCCGCGAAACCGGCAGCGACAGATCGACCGATTCGAGCTGTAGCGAGTCGTTCATGAACAAGGTCTCCAGCTGCCACGCATTGCGGCGGCGAAACACCTCGACCTGAGGCACGTCCTGAGCGATCAACACATACTCCTGGAGGTCGGCAATCGTCCGGTATGCATTGAACTTCTCGGCCCGGTCGTTGCGTTCCGTCGTCTCCGATAGGACCTCCGCAATGAGTAGTGGGCGCTCACGCCAGTGACGGGCTCGGTCGGTTTCACTGCACGACACCATCACGTCCGGGTAATAGTAGTGCTCCGCATGGTCGATCATGACCCGCAGCTTCATGCCATGCTCGAAGACCTGGCATTTGTCGGGCAGATGGTTATGCAGATGCACGAACAGATTGCCCGCGATGAGATTGTGAGCGTCCGAGCCGCCGACCATTGCATAGAGCACGCCATCGATGAACTCATGGCGCTCGCTCGCCGTCTCCTCGAAAGCGAGGTACTGGTCGACCGTCAGACGAGTCGGATGTCGCAGCGCAACGCTCATTTTGAGGCTCGTGTCGGTTTGGCAGTCCGTTGCTCTCTAATCGAGACGACGAACTCCTCGGCTACGCATTCGAACGTCACATCTTCAAACGAGATGATGAAGTGGCGAAGATCGCTGAATAGTTCAGGACAGTGATTATGGTGAACCCGATTACGGCGCTCCAAATCGGCAATCCAGTCGGAACCGGTCACCTCCTGAAATCCCCAATGCTCGAGGCCCTTGCCCCAGAGCCTGTGTCCGCTGAGTGCTTCGGCGTTCGGAGATCCTAGCGTGAATGCCCGTGGCCGGCAGAACAGGACTTCGACGATCTTGTCGTGAACCGGGCCTACCGGGGCGGTGTGGTAGCTGAGAAGCACACCTTCGTCTGTGGTTCGTAGCTCTGGCCGCGCGGAAGTTGCTGGCAAAGGAGCCGATTTCAACTCCTTCACCACACACGTTTCCGAACTCGCAGCATCCAGAAGCATGACCGCTACTTGTACATCGTCTGGTTCTTGGTGCCGGGGGCATATTCTCGAGGATCGATCCAGACGTTGACGACCGCGCACCTGCCCGTCTTGGCGATCGCCTCGCGTGCGCGGCGCAGCGCCGGGGCGATGTCCTTCGCATCCCGTACTTCCTCGCCATAGCCGCCGATCATCTCGCCGAACTTGGAGAACGGCACATCGCCCAGCTTGTTGCCGATGTCGCCGCGGTTCTCGCCATACTTGGCGATCTGGCCGTAGCGGATCTGGTTCATGGCCGAGTTGTTGCCGACGACCGCGAGATAGGGTGCACCGAAGCGCTGCGCGGTCTCCATGTCGAAGGCCGTCATGCCGAAGGCGCCATCGCCGTAGAGGCAGACGACCTCCTTGTTGGGGTGCGCGAGCTTGGAGGCCATGGCAAAGCCGGTGCCGACCCCCAGTGAACCGAGCGCGCCAGGGTCCATCCACTGGCCCGGCCCGCGCGGGCGCACGGCCTGCGCGGAGATCGTGACGACGTCGCCGCCATCGCCGATGTAAATCGTGTCGTCGCCAAGGAACTCGTTGATCTCCCACGCCAGCCGATAGGGATGGATCGGCGAGGCGTCGGACTTGAACAGCGGCATCAGCTTGTCGAGCGCGATCGCCTCGGCCTTCCGGAGCTTGGCCATCCATTGCTGCCGCTCCTGACGAGCGCCCTTGTCGGGTGAGGCTGAGACTGCGGCCGCAACGGCGGACAGGATCGCACCGGGATGGCCGGCGAGGCCCAGGTTGATGTCGCGGTTCTTGCCGACGGTGCGGTAGTCCATGTCGATCTGCACCAGCGTCGGCACCGAGATGCGCTTGCCATAGCCCATACGGAAATCGAACGGCGTACCGATGATCAGCAGCACGTCGGCGTCCTTGAAAGCGAGCGTGCGCGTGCGGTCGAAGTGATGCGGATCGTCGGGATGCAGCATGCCGCGGCTGGCACCGTTCAGGTAGGCGGGAATGTCGAGCGCGCGGACGAAATCGATCGCCTCCTTGTGGCTTCCCGACACGAACACCTGCTGGCCGAACAGCACGGCAGGCCGCTTCGACGAGTTGAGGATCTGCGCCAGCTTCTCGATGTCGGCCGGGTCGCCGATCGAGCGAACCGAGGCACGATAACTGCCTGGTTTTGGAATGCGCGCCTTGTCGATGTGGACTTCCGCATCGAGGATGTCGCGCGGGATCTCCAGGTAGGACGGGCCGTAGGCGCCGGCATAGCATTCGCGCGCGGCCATCGAGATCATGTCGGCGATGCGCTCGGTGGAAAAGACGCCCGACGCGAACTTGGTGATCGGCTTCATCATGTCGACGTGTGGCAGATCCTGCAGCGATCCCATCTTGTGCTGCGTGAGCGAGGACTGGCCGCCGATGTGGATGATCGGGCTCTCCGAGCGGAAGGCGGTGGCGACGCCGGTGACAGCGTTGGTGCAGCCAGGCCCCGCGGTCGTGACGACGCAGCCGAGCCTGCCGGTCTGACGCGCGTAGCCGTCGGCGGCGTGCGCGGCGACCTGCTCGTGGCGCACGTCCACCACCTTGATGCCTTCGTCGATGCAGCCGTCGTAGATGTCGATGATGTGGCCGCCGCACAGCGTGAAGATCGTGTCGACACCCTCGTTCTTGAGCGCCTTGGCGACGAGGCGTCCACCTGACACGATATTGGGATCGGAGCTCTTGCGCTGGAGGGTGTCCTCAGCCGTACTGCTGACCGTATTCGACTGGGCTGCTGCATTGGCCGCCATGGGAACGAACCTCCTGTTGGGTGCCTCTCGCCGCTCCCCTTTCCCGGGATGCGGCCTCTCAACGTCCTTCGCTAGGGAATGTCGACGAATTGCTCCACATGCGCGCGTAGTTTCAGTGTGTGCTCGCGAACGAGCTTCTCAGCGAGATCGGCATCGCGGTTCTCGATCGCCTCGACGATCTTCTTGTGATCGGCGACCGAACGCTTGGCACGATCCTTCTCGAATATGGTGCGATTGCGGATTGCGCGAACGTGCATGAACAGGCTGTCGGTGATCTGCTCGATGAGCTGATTGCCGCTGGTGCGGATTATGGCCTGATGGAAGTGGATGTTGGCATCGGAGTATTCGCCCATATGTCGGTCGACATCGCTGTAGGGATCGATGAGCTGGTGCAGCTCCTTGAGATCGTGCTCCGTGGCGCGTTCCGCTGCCAGTCGCGCAGCCATGCTCTCCAATGCCGCCCAGGCCGTGATCATTTCGAGAATCTCGGTCTTGGTTCTGCGGACGATGAAGATGCCGCGCCGCGCGACGACCTTGACCAGGCCTTCCTGATCGAGCTGCGCCAGAGCTTCGCGCAACGGTGTCCGTGAGATGCCGAAGCGTGCCGACAGGTCACGTTCGTCGAGGCGCAACTCCGCATTGTCGTCGTAGATGTTCATATTCGCGATGGCCGCCTTGAGCGCGTCATAGGCACGCGTCTTCAGGCTCTGGCTCTCGCCGATCGGAACGATCTTCAGACTTGTCTTCTGCATGTCCATCAGGGGGCCTCCCGCAAGCGACACATCATCCGGCCCATGGCAGGCAAGCGCTCAGATTCGACCGGACCGCACTTAGCGCACCCTTGGGCGCGCCTTCGTACCACCAGCCCGTATCTGGCATACCATATGCCACAGCGACGGAGTCTTCAATATGGTTCGTAGTCTAATCAGGAAAATTTGCGCCGGATATTGCACAAGTCAGGAAGTAGTACGATCTCGCAAAACGTCCGACGCCGGAAGATATCTCGGTTTGAACCTGCGCTCATTTGAGTCAGCATCAGCCGCGGATCGACGACGAGCTTGATTCGCAGGAAGCGACTTCGAGGCGCTGAGCTCAACTTGTCGGATGGGCGCACAGGGTTCCAGCTAAAGTGGGCGAACATGATGTTGCAGGTTTAGACTTGGCTCTGGCGCGATTGTCCGCCTAAATTGTTGGAATACAACAACCGACTACATGATTCTGAAACGGCGGCGACCGGAGATAGGGCGCGGTCTGATCTTCGCCAAAACGGCTGCAGCCTTTCCTATCCTGGCCGCAAACTTTCGTGGTATGCCACGGCGTGCACGGCTAGCACGGCTGCACCGGCCTGGCGGTGCCATACCGGCGCTGCACGGCCGATCGGAAATAGCAGCTGCCGTGCGCATCTTTTGCCATATCCGTTCGGCCAACAGATTCCATTGGTCTATCGGCGCTATCGGCCAACCACGTGTATAAGACGCGGGCCAGTCGTTCGCGGTGGCATCAAACGGTGATCAAGAGCAGCACCCGCGCGGCCTCGAAAGCAGCGCAAGAGCGGAGCACCAAGGAATGAACCTCTACGAGTTCCAGGCCAAGGAACTCTTGTCCCGGTTCTCGATTTCGGTCCCGCGCGGCCGCATCACCGACGATTCCGCCGACGCCCGGCGCATCGCTGAGCGCCTGGGCTTCGAGCGATACGTGGTCAAGGCGCAGGTCCAGGCTTCCGACCGCCTGTCGCTCGGCGGCGTCCGCTTCTCTCTTTCCCCGTCAGGTGTCGCCGCGACGGTGAGCCATCTGCTGCAAACTCAGTTCACCAAGACCGGCGGACCGCTCGGCGCAGAGCGCGCGCGTTGGATCCTCATCGAGGAAGCGCTGGCTCCGATGCTGCTGATTTACGCGGCAGTCTACCTCGACGCCGCCCGCGGCACCCTGGTCTTGATGGCGAGCGCGGCCGGTGGCCATTCGATCGAGCAGCGCGCCGCATCTGACCCCACGCTCATCAAGTGCGTGCCGCTCACCTTGACCGGGGGCGGCGCTACCGGTGACTTCCAGGGCCTCGCCGCCGAACTCGGCCTCGGCCAGAAAGTTGCCGAAGAGGCGGCGCGCGTCTTTGAGAAGATGGCCAACATGGCCGTGGCGCTCGACGCCACGCAGGTGGAGATCAATCCGCTCGCCGTGACCTGGGATGGCGAGATGATCGCCCTCGACGCCAAGGTACGCATCGACGACAATGCACTCTTCCGTCACCCGGCGTTCGCGGCCATGAGCTCGGCCACCGAGGTCGAGGAGGGCGATCCGGTGGTGCTGGGTGCCGACCGCCACCATATCAACTATCAGCGCATGGACGGCGACATCGGCGTTGTGGTGAACGGTGCAGGACTGGCGCTGGCGACCATCGACTGTATCGTCGAAGCCGGGGGGCGTCCGGCGAACTTCATGGACGTCCGCACCACCGCAAGCAGCCAGGACGTCGCCTACGGGCTCGAGTTGATCGTGTCGAACAAGGCTGTCCGGTCCATCTTCGTCAATGTCCACGGTGGCGGCATGCAAAGGTGCGATACGATTGCCGAAGGCCTGGGAATAGCCATGCGCAAGACATCGCGGCGACCGCCGCTGGTCATACGCATGGCCGGCAACAACGCGACTTATGCGCATACCATACTGGCCAACAATGGCATCCTCTATGCAGCCAGCGACGACATGGGAGAGGCCGCACGCATGGCCGTTGCCGCAGCGCAATCGAGCCACTGAATTGCAGGAAAGACCGCCCCGATTTGACAACGCGGCAGCACGGTACCAACGAGCAATAAGACCAACAAGAAAAGGACTTGCAGGGTGATGGAGGACAAGGCGTTCGGCAACGGCAATGGCTCGGAAATGCCCGACTTCGCAGGCGGCCAGCGCTCGCCACATCCGGGCACGGGTCGACGCAAGGCTCTGGTCTTTCCAAAAGGCCGGCTGCTCAAGGACGAGGAACGCAAGAAGCTGCGCGAAATCGTCGGCGAGGGACCGTTTGAGCAGGCACTTCTCATCGAGTATCTGCACAAGATCCAGGACCACGAGGGCCACCTTTCCGCGGGTCTCCTGCAGGCGCTCGCCGAGGCCATGCATACGTCCATGGCCGCTGTCTACGAGGTGGCCACGTTCTACGCACATTTCGACGTTGTTCTCGATGGTGACCCGCCGCCGGCACGGACGGCGATACGCGTGTGTGATTCACTGTCTTGCATGCTCGCAGGGTCCGAGCAGCTGCTGGAGGCCCTGACGAAAGAGAACCTGAGCAATGTGCGCGTCGTCCGCGCGCCGTGCCTCGGTTCCTGCCACACAGCGCCCGCCGTTCATGTCGGCCACAATCACGTCGACAGCGCCACCGTCGCTACCATCAAGAACCGCGTCAGCCATGGTCACCTGCATCCCGATGTGCCCGACTACCAGACCCTCGACGCCTATCAGGCGGAAGGTGGCTATCGCGTGCTGCAGGAGTGCCTCGAAGGCGCGCGCACGGTCGACAGTGTGATCGCCACGCTGTCCGACGGCGGCCTGCGCGGGCTAGGCGGCGCCGGCTTCCCGACCGGGCGCAAGTGGACCTTCGTGCGCGGCTACAAGGCGCCGCGGCTGATGGCCGTCAACGGCGACGAGGGCGAGCCCGGCACATTCAAGGATAGGCATTATCTGGAAACGCGCCCGCACGCCTTCCTTGAAGGCATGCTGATCGGCGCCTGGGCTGTGGAGGCTGAAGAAGTCTTCATCTACATGCGCGACGAGTATCAGGCGGTGCTCGAGATCCTGCGCACCGAGATCCCCAAGCTTGAGGCCGCCGGTCTCACAAAGCACACCAAGGTTCACCTCAGGCGCGGTGCCGGCGCCTACATCTGCGGCGAAGAGAGCGCCATGATCGAGTCGATTGAAGGCAAGCGTGGCCTGCCGCGGCATCGCCCGCCTTACGTCGCCGAGGTCGGCATCTTCGATCGCCCGACCCTCGTCAACAACATCGAGACGCTTTATTGGATCCCCGACATCCTGGCCAAGGGCGCCGAATGGTTTGCAAGCCAGGGCAAGAACGGAGCGAAGGGACTGCGCTCCTATTCCGTTTCCGGCCGCGTCAAAAAGCCGGGCGTCGTGCTGACCGCCGCGGGCTCGACGGTCGAGGAACTGATCGCCCTGTGCGGCGGCATGGCCGACGGCCACGCCTTCAAGGGCTACCTGCCCGGCGGCGCGTCTGGCGGCATTCTTCCTGCATCGATGGGCAATATCCCACTCGATTTCGGCCAACTGGAAAAGCACGGCTGCTTTGTCGGCTCCCATGCGGTTGTCATCCTGTCCGATCACGACAACATGAAGGATGTGGCTCTGAACCTGATGCGCTTCTTCGAGGACGAGAGCTGCGGCCAGTGCACGCCCTGTCGCCAGGGGACCGAGAAGGCCGTCAAGCTCATGTCGAGCGCCAAATGGGACAGGCCGCTGTTGGAGGACTTGAGCCAGGTGATGCGCGATGCTTCCATCTGCGGTCTCGGCCAGGCGGCCTCCAATCCGCTGGCGTCGGTGCTGAAGTTCTTCCCCGAGGACCTCGCATGAGGTGACGAATGCGTCCGCAGCGCCATGCGGAGGCGATGAGAAGTGAACCAACGAGATCCGCGAGAGACGAGATCATGTCAGAAAAATTGAAGTTCACGCTCGATGGCCGCGAGGTCGAGGCCAACCCCGGAGAGACGATCTGGCAAGTCGCCAAGCGCGAGGGGACGTCGATCCCGCATTTGTGCTGGCGGCCGGAGCCGGGCTACCGCGCCGATGGCAACTGCCGTGCCTGCATGGTCGAGGTCGAGGGTGAGCGCGTGCTCGCCGCCTCCTGCCAGCGCAAGGTGGCCGCCGGCATGAAAGTGAAGACCGCTTCCGAGCGCGCCAGGAAATCGCGAGAGATGGTCTTCGAACTGCTGCTTGCTGATCAGCCCGCACGCGATGACGGCCACGATCCAAAGTCGAGCTTCTGGACCTGGGTCGACAAGATGGGCATCAAGCCATCGAGCCGCTATCCCTCGGGTGAGAAGCCCGTTGCCGACTATTCGCATACGGCGATCGCGGTCAACCTCGATGCCTGCATCAACTGCAACCTGTGTGTGCGCGCCTGCCGCGAGGTGCAGATGAATGACGTCATTGGCATGGCCTACCGCGGTCACGGTGCCCAGGTCGTGTTCGATTTCGACGACAAGATGGGAACTTCCACCTGCGTCGCGTGCGGCGAATGCGTGCAGGCCTGCCCGACCGGCGCGCTGATGGAGGCCAATCTCATCGACAAGGCGACCGGCAAGCGGACCGGCTATGAGGAAAAGAGCGTCAAGACCATCTGTCCCTATTGCGGCGTCGGCTGCCAGACCGAGGTCCACGTCAAGGACAATAAGATCCTCTACGTCGACGGCCGCAATGGACCGGCCAACGAGAACCGGCTGTGCGTCAAGGGCCGCTTCGGCTTCGATTACATCCACCATCCCGATCGCCTGACCAAACCGCTGATCCGGCGCGAGGGCGCCGCCAAGCGCGAATGCTTGATCCCTCGTTCGCGTGACGAGATCTTGGAGGTATTCCGCGAAGCCACCTGGGAGGAAGCACTCGACAAGGCGGCCAAGGGCTTCAAGCGCATCCGCGACACTTGGGGCCCCTCCGCACTCGCCGGTCTTGGCTCTGCCAAGGGCTCCAACGAGGAGGCCTATCTCTTCCAGAAACTCATCCGCCAGGGCTTCGGCACCAACAACGTCGATCACTGCACCCGGCTGTGCCACGCCTCCTCCGTCGCGGCGCTCATGGAAGGCGTCAACTCCGGCGCCGTCACCGCGCCGTTCACCGCGGCCAAGGACGCCGAGACGATCATCGTCATCGGCGCACGTCCTGCTGAGAACCATCCTGTCGCCGCCACCTACCTGAAGCAGGCGGCCGCACGCGGTGCCAATCTCATCATCATGGATCCGCGCGGCCAGCACTCGGGCCTGGCGCGCTATGCCACCCACGTCTTGAACTTCAAGCCGGCGCATGACGTCGCGCTCTTGAATGTCATGCTGCACACCATCATCGAGGAAGGCATGGTCGACGTGCAGTACGTGCAGGCGCACACCGAAGGCTATGACGGCCTGCGTTCCAAGGTGCGCGCCTTCTCGCCCGAGCGCATGGCACCCGTGTGCGGCATCGACGCCGACGTCATCCGCGAGGTCGCACGGCTTTACGCACGCTCCAAGGCGTCGATCATCTTCTGGGGCATGGGCGTGTCGCAACACACGCACGGCACCGATAACTCGCGCTGCCTCATCGCATTGGCGCTCGTCACTGGTCAGATCGGAAGAAAGGGCACGGGCCTGCATCCCCTGCGCGGCCAGAACAACGTGCAAGGCGCTTCCGACGCCGGCCTCATCCCGATGGTCTATCCCGACTACATATCGGTCGAGGACGAGGAGACGCGCATCAAGTACGAGAAGCTCTGGAACACCAAGCTCGATCCCAATCGCGGCCTCACCGTCATCGAGATCATGCACTCGATCCACGAAGGCATGGTCAAGGCCATGTACATCATGGGCGAGAACCCGGCGATGTCCGACCCCAACGTGCGCCAGGCGCGCCAGGCCTTGTGCGAGCTGGAGCTGTTCGTCGTCCAGGACATTTTCATGACCGAGACGGCATGGCAGGCCGACATCGTACTGCCGACCTCCGCGCACGCCGAAAAGCTGGGCACCTTCACCAACACCAACCGCCAGGTGCAGATCGGCCGTCCGGTGATTTCGCCGCCCGGCGAAGCGCGCCAGGACTGGCAGATCATCCAGGAGATCGCGCAGCGCATGGGGCTCGACTGGAACTACACCCACGTCTCGGAAGTGTTCACCGAGATGGCCAACGTCATGCCGTCGTTCCGCAACATCACCTGGGAGCGGCTGGAGCGCGAGGACTGCGTCACCTATCCGTGTGATTCACCCAACAAGCCCGGCAACGAGATCATCTTTTCGCAGTCCTTCCCCACCAAGTCGGGCCGCGCCAAGATCGTGCCGGCGGCATTGCTTTCGCCGCACGAGCTGCCCGACGACGCTTTTCCGATGGTGCTGACGACCGGGCGTCTGCTCGAGCATTGGCACACCGGTTCGATGACGCGCCGCTCTTCCACGCTCGATGCGCTGGAGCCAGAGGCGATCGTGGGCTTGAACCCGCGCGACATGGACAAGATGGGTATCAAGGCCGGCGACATGGTGTCGGTGGCGACCCGCCGCGGCGAGATCATCGTCAAGGCGCGCGCCGATCGCGACACCGCCGAGGGCATGGTGTTCATCCCCTTCGCCTTCGCCGAGGCGCCTGCCAATGCGCTGACCAATCCGCAGCTCGACCCGATGGGCAAGATCCCCGAGTTCAAGTTCTGCGCCTGCAAGGTGGAGAAGGTGTCCGACGCCGAACCCATTACCGCCGAGGCCGCGGCGGAGTAGGGGGAACTCTGCGGTGTGGTCTAGATAACCTCATTCGTCACCCCGGCGCAGGCCGGGGGATCCACGCCAGGCAGGGCTCGCTCGCCGCCAATGTTGCGAGCCTGCGGTCGGCAGCGGGCAATGCGCATATTAACTCGTCGCGGCAGGCTGATACGTCGCAACGCCAAGTGTCGAGATTTTATGGTGGATTACGGCGCTGACGACGCGCCTAATCCATCCTACGTGCTTCGTTTGGACCTAAGGGCAATACCGCTTTCTCTGTAGTAGGTTTCCAAAATGGTTCTGCTCTTGGCTCGTCTCTTCCCACAACACATTGCGCGCCGCGCCTCTGCAGGAAGGCATTTTTGGCCGCGGTGACTCGCCAATATGGGTGATACAAGTCACCTTTCGCCGATTGAAGGGGGTGCTTGATGACGGATGTGCCGACCAAGGGGGCGGAGGTCTATCAATCCTGGCCGTCGCATGCGGTCGCAGACCCGCGCGGTGCAACCGAAAAGCAGCTCAAGGCGGGTTTTGTCGAAATCGTCGCTGTCGAGGGGCCGGTTCTGGCACTCAGGGTGTTTCAGGCTTATGCAAAGGCGGGCGGGGTTTCACGGCTTACCTCCACCTACCGGCCGAAGATGAACCGGGCATTGAAAGCACTGATCGAAAGCGGCGAACTGATTGCTACCGATGAGTATGGTGGCGCAGATGAGGATCCGAGCCGCTATTTGCTGCGCACGCCCGACCAGCCTGCCGTTCGCCTGCGCACTCTTGGTGACCGCGGCTTTGACGAAATTCCACCCTCAGAGATCGCGGAACTGGCGCTTGAAATCCGCATCAATCACGAGTTGATCGGCGAGGAGGAACTGACCCGAGAGGTGCTGTCCCATTATGGGTTGAAGCGCTTGACGAACTTGGTCAAGCGGCACATGGATCTCGTTCTCAAAACGTATTTCTGACGCGGCCCGCCGCACCTTCGCGCGAGAAGGCCGACGCGGCGGAGTAGGGTGGGAATTATTGCCGCCCGAAAGGACCACTTTGATCCGAAGTTGCTGTGAACAATTGCAGCGTGCGTGGCGTGCAGTCGAACGACTTGCAGAGATTGCGGACTTCATCCGCCGCTCGAAAGGTTCGTCGCGGATTTTTCCGTGAAAAGTCCGCTGTGCCTTGTGTCGCCACCGTAGTGGCTTGCACCAGACCGAGAATATCCACACCTTCGAGACCGGATGTTTCTTGTCGAACTTTCTCAATCGCGTTCAAGTGTTTAGGCTGTGTCGTTCCTTTGCTCGGCGCAGAGACAGACATGAGCGAACCAGACGTCTACACCCTTCCAACCGGAGAAACGTTGGTCTTCGTGGGCCTTCTGCTTCAGGCGGCGGCCGTGTTCTGGATTTGGCGCGACTGGCAGATGAGCCAGTACCAGCACCCCGACTGGCGCAAGGCTCACCGCGAGAGCGAGAGCGCTACAATCGAAGCGATCGTGGGGTTTTGGAGCAAGTTCGGCGGCAAGAAGAGCGAAGAGTCCATCGACTGGCACACGGCCGATTCCGAGTTCCTCGAAAACATGAGCAAGGAATTCCCCGCTTCGGGGGACGGCGACGAACTGATACGCAGGAAAGTCGACGCGCTCACCCCGCGCTACGGTATCGGCCCGAGTATCGACGAGCTGCAGAAGGTGCGCCGCCACATCGAGCATCTGGCCCTGATCCGACGTGGCGTACCCGACTATCGCACCTTCATTCGCAAGAAGACGTTCGGCACGGCGCTTAGGCTCATGCTCGCCGGCTTCGTCTTCCAACTAATCGGTTCGTGGCCGACGCAGTGGGTCGCGCGTTACCAGTCGCCACCTACCGAGCAGACGCAAAAATGATGGGGCTGGACTCCCTCACCCGCGTGCTGCGGAGATGCCAGCGCATCAGCACAACCAGTTGCCAGCTGACGCGGTGGCCCAATAGCCTCCGTCGGGAGGCCGACGCGACGGGCCATGAGCCGACTATCATCCATTCTCGAGCGCGGCTAGATCTTGAGACACTCAACTTGGCGGTACGCAGGGCAATGATGGACGCAGATTCTGTCTACTGGTGGATGATCGCGGCCTTCTTCACGCATGAACTTGATGCCGTGAAGCGCCATGAATGGCGGGTGCTACCCCTCACCAGTTGGATGCCCGAACGTCTCGGCGAGCAGGTTTTTGTCTGGTGTCATGTGCCATTGTTTTTCTTGATTTTTTGGTTCAGCACCGCATCGCCGACTAGTGGATTTCGGATTGGCCTTTCTACATTCGCATTGATCCATGTAGGTCTACACTGGATTTTTCGAAAACATCCTGCGTACGAGTTCAACAACACCAGTTCGTGGGCTCTAATCCTGCTGGCTGGTGCGTTGGGTGCCTTACATCTTTCCCTGGTTCTGTGAAGTGGCATGAGCGACGATGTGAATTCGCCCTGTTCCGCTCCTGGGATGTCGCAATGTTATGCGATGCAGCATGCGGTTCGAGTGCGTCAACTGCAAGCGGCCTATCGCCGCCGTGCCACGTGCCCCACCCCCTCACGCCCGCCCAAACCACCGGCGGCATCGACGACAGGATCGAATCCACATTGCCGCCCGTCTTCAATTCGAACACCGTGCCGCCACGTGTCGAGTCCAGGCCTTAGTCGCCCAGTTGCATTGACGCGAGGCCGCGGCGAGCCTGCTCTTGATGCGCGGCAATCTCGTCCATTGAGACAACCAGCTTCGGCGAGCCTGAAGCGTCGAGCAGCTCAGCACCGCCGGGGCCTGTGCGAATGACAAGATCACACACATTGTCGTGCGCAATGAAGATGCGCGCGATGAAGGTTGCACGATCGCCTTCGAGTCGCCAGGCGGTGAGGGCCGGATCGCCGACATCACTCGTCATGTATCCCGCGCGCACCATGACGAGATCAATGGCAGCGGCGGCATTGTTACGCTCCGCGGCATCGACGAAGTAATGCACCATGAGCGCGCTCACTCTGGCGATCTGATTGCGGCTATCCAAGCTCTCTCGCAGTATTCCACCGTCGTTCAATACAATGGCCTCGCGCACGCCGTTGCTGGTCATCACCCCCCATCTGATGACCGCCTGTCCTTCGAATTCGATGTGACTTCCAGCCGTGATCCGGATCATCACATCAGGTTCGGGTGCTACCGCCCCACACAGAACTGCGACAGTCATTTGCAGCGTGTCAGTCAAAATGAAGCGATTCTGCTCGATCGCTCGCGCAATGCGCCGGATGTCGAAGCTTGGGTTGACAGCGCGCAGGGCTTTTAACCGCTCTTGATAGTGCTTGTCGTCGACGGTTTCGAGCTTTGGCCAGGTTGCCAGCCAACGCGCGGCCAGATCGCTGATCGAAGCACGCTTTTCAGCATCGTAGAAGCGCGTGTCCAGCACATCGAGTTCGTTGGCTCGGGTGCCGAAGCCGTCCTGCACAGCCGCTTCCTCCAGGTTCGAGGCAACCCAGGTCTTGAGGTCGGCAAGTGTGCTGTACTGCTCTTGCGCGCCTATCGTTTTGAGCCCCAGCAGAGCATGGTCGATGTTTGCTGCGAGCCTGTGGCCCGAATTCCCGACAAACTGGCTATGTCCACCGTTGTTGACCTGCGCCAGATAGTAGTCCGCGAGATAGATGCCGAGGACCGCCGCCTCCAACTCGAAATCGGCGTATTGGGCAACAGCTTGAACGTCGTTGGTAAACTCTATGATCGCCTGTGGCAGTTCCCAGGCCTCTCCGCCCAGGCATGACTTCGGCACGATCGCGCCTGCCAGCCGGCCACCGATGAAATCGACTTTATGAAAAGCCATTGCGGCGCCCCTGTTCGTCAGCAAATCGATCTGACTGCTTCAGTTCGGAAAACCTCGGATCAAGCGATGCTCATGATCGTAAGCAGCTCATCTCCGCCTTGCAATCTTGCCATCCCCCCTCACGGCCAGCGCACGATTGGCGGCATTGAGGAGAGGATCGAATCCACATTGCCGCCGGTCTTCAATCCGAACACCGTGCCGCGGTCGTAGAGCAGGTTGAACTCGACATAGCGTCCGCGCCGGACGAGCTGTTCCTCGCGATGCGCCTCCGTCCAGTCGGTGGCGAAGTTCGCCCGCACCAGCTTGGGATAGATGTCGAGGAACGCGCGGCCGACGTCCTGCGTCAAAGCCAGCGCCGCATCGTATCCGCCATCCTTCGCCTCGGGCGTCAGGTAGTCGTAGAAGATGCCGCCGATGCCCCGCATCTCCTTGCGGTGCGGAAGATAGAAGTATTCGTCACACCACTTCTTGAATTTGTCATAGTCGGCGATCGCGTGCTTCTCGCAAGGGGCCTTCATCGCCGCGTGGAAGGCGATCGTGTCGGGGTCTTCCTGCGTGCGCCGCTTCATCAGCACCGGCGTCAGGTCGGCACCGCCGCCGAACCACCATTTGCTCGTTACCACCATGCGCGTGTTCATGTGCACGGCCGGCACGTTGGGGTTCTGCAGGTGCGCGATGAGCGAGATGCCCGACGCCCAGAACCGCGGGTCCTCCTCCGCCCCCGGAATCTGCTTGCGGAACTCCGGCGCGAACTCGCCGTGCACCGTGGACGTGTGCACGCCAACCTTCTCGAACACGCGCCCCGACATCATGCTCATGACGCCGCCGCCGCCAGGCGCGCCATTATGGTCTGTGCGCTGCCAAGGCGTGCGCGTGAAGCGGCCGGCTGGGCGCAGGCAGAACTGGACGCCAGACGGCAGATCGTCCTCGAGCTTCTCGAACGCCGCGCAAATGTCGTCCCGCAGGGCCTCGAACCAGGTGCGGGCACGGGTTTTCATCTCGTCGAGTTCTATGGCGGGCGGCAGCGGCATCAAGGGACCTTTTCCAGCAATGTGAGGACAGAGCGCCTTGGTTTGGACGCCGTGCACCCTTATCGCGGGCAGCGGGATGGGGCAACGGTCGAGCGAGCCGCGCAGTGAACTGGAGCGCCTTTCGATCCGGTGGAACCGGATCGACGCTCTAGATTCTCGCGTTTGTCGCATTTTCTTCGACGAACCAGTGTCCACTTCGTCGGAAAATGCTCAAAGGCGCGGTGCATGGCTGATCGAGAGTTGGCGTCGATCGCTCCCCGAACGAATCCTGGTGCCGCCGCGACCAAGCGGGTGTACGCGCGGACTTCGGCTCCCCATGTAAAGGGCGCGATGTTTAGGGGCGATCTGGACTGGCCTAGTTTCCCCCTCTCCCCGCTGGCGGGGAAAGGTTTGGGGTTAGGGGCGGCCAAGAAATCGTGAGGGGCAGCTTCATACCGCAGCGCAAGTTACCGCCCTTCACCCGCGAAGGGGGAGCAAGGGGTCAGACCCGCGGGGTCTGACCCCGTTCCAACGACGTAATCAACGGCGAGGTCTGACCCTGCGGGTCTGACCCCTGGCACTGACCATGCTCTCCCTAAGAAGGATGGAGAGCGAATGACGAATAGCGAGTATCGGATAGATGGTACTGCCCACGGCCCACGACCCACTGCCTACCACTCACCACTCACGACAAGAATCGAGCGATGCTCATGATCGGCAGGCTATTTGATTGGCTGGAAAGAGTCGGGACGCCGTTTCCCGACATCGCGCCGGAGATGCCCCCCGGCCGCTTCTGGCCGTTCGTCTTCCACTACACGCGCCCGTTCTGGCCGCTGCTGTTGGCGTCCTCGCTGCTCGCCGCAACGATCGCCTTGATCGAGGTATCGCTGTTTGCCTTCCTCGGCCGCCTTGTCGATTGGCTGGCGACCGCGGACCGCGCCACGTTCTGGAACGACCGCGGGCCGTTCCTGCTGTTCATGGCCGCCGTGGTGCTGCTCCTGCTGCCCGTCATGAAATTCGTCTACGAGGCGGTGATCCACCAGGGTCTGATGGGCAACTTCGCCATGCGCACGCGCTGGATGGCGCACCGCTATGTGCTGCGCCAGTCGCTCGCCTACTTCCAGAACGATTTCGCCGGCCGCATCTCCGCCAAGGTGATGCAGACCTCGGTTGCTGTGCGCGAGGTGGTCATGAAGATCGCCGAGGTGCTGGTCTACGTCTCGGTCTATTTCCTGGGAGCCGTCGCCGTCTTCGCCACCACGGATCTGCGGTTGTCGGCGCCGATGATCATCTGGCTCGCCGCCTACATCGGTGCCATGCGCTTCTTCATCCCGAAGCTCGGCCGCATCTCCGCCGAGCAGGCCGACGCGCGCTCGATCATGACCGGCCGCGTCGTCGACAGCTATACCAACATCGCGACGGTCAAGATGTTTGCGCACGCCGAGCGCGAGGATGCCTATGCGCAGGAGTCGATGAGCTTGTTCCTCGGCACCGTCTACCGGCAGATGCGGCTGGTGACGTGGCTGACGTTCACGCTGAACATGCTCAACGCGATGCTGCTTGCCTCGGTCGCCGGATTGTCGGTGTGGCTGTGGTCGGTCGATGCCGTGACCGCGGGCGCGATCGCGCTCTCTGTCGGCCTCGTGCTGAGGCTTCAGGGCATGGCGCACTGGATCATGTGGGAGGTGGCCGGCCTGTTCGAGAACGTCGGCGTCGTCCAGGACGGCATCGAGGGGATCGCTCGCGAGCGGGCCGTCGAGGATGCGCCGGGTGCAAAGCCGCTGACTGTGTCGCGCGGCGAGATCCGCTACGAGGCGATCCACTTCAACTACGGTAAGGATCGTGGCCTCTCCGACGGCCAGGGTGTGATCGACAACCTGTCGCTGACGATACGTCCGGGCGAGAAGGTGGGTCTCGTCGGCCGCTCCGGCGCCGGCAAGTCGACGCTCGTATCGGTGCTGTTGCGCTTCTACGATCTGGAAGAGGGCCGCATTCTGATCGACGGCCAGGACATCGCGCACGTGACGCAGGACAGCCTGCGCGCCGCGGTCGGCATGGTCACGCAGGATACCTCGCTGCTGCATCGCTCGGTTGTGGACAACATCGTCTACGGTCGCCCCGAGGCGACGCGCGCCGACGCGATCGCCGCGGCCAAGCGCGCCCATGCGCACGAGTTCATCGACAAGCTGGCGGATCTCAAGGGCCGCACAGGCTATGAGGCGCATGTCGGCGAGCGCGGCGTCAAGCTTTCGGGTGGCCAGCGCCAGCGCATCGCCATTGCCCGTGTGCTGCTGAAGGACGCGCCGATCCTCATACTCGACGAGGCGACGAGCGCGCTCGACTCGGAGGTGGAGGCCGCCATTCAGGAGCAGCTGATGAACCTGATGGCCGGCAAGACCGTGATCGCCATTGCCCATCGCCTGTCCACGATTGCCGCGATGGATCGGCTCATCATCATGGATGCCGGACGCATCGTCGAGACGGGTACACATACCGAGTTGTTGAAGCGCGGCGGCATCTATTCCGATTTGTGGATGCGCCAGTCCGGGGGCTTCCTGGCGAGCGAGGCGGCCGAATAGTCCTCGCGTCGATGGCGGCTGATTGGGCTGCGTGTTAGGCTGGATTCAGTCTGATGCTGCCAGGCCCATGGAGTCGCTGATGTCGCGTGTCGCTTTGTGTCAAGCTGCTGTGGCGTTCGCCGCCGCCGTTGTTGCAATCGTGACGCCAGCAAGCGCTGCGGAATCGGTCGCCGAAATCGCAACCAGGAAAGGCATCAGCGTCCGCGCCTTGTTGTCCAAGCCGGGAAAGCCGCGCGGCAGCGTCATCCTGCTCGCTGGTGGTCATGGCAACCTGGCGATCTCGCCGCAGGGCAAGATTGGCTGGGGTGCTGGCAATCAGCTGGTGCGCACCCGCGCCGCTTACGCTGCCGCTGGATTTGTTACGCTGGTGCCCGACGTCGCACCCGATCTCAAGGCAGCGGACGGCGGCAAGGACGGCTATCGCTGGTCAAGCCAGCATGCCGCCGACATCGGCGCACTCGTGCGTCATATGCGGTCGCTGAAGGAGCCCGTCTATCTCGTCGGCACCAGCCGCGCGGCCTTGTCGGTGGCCAACGCCGCCGCCAACCTGAGCGGCACGGAAAGCCCTGACGCGATCGTCATCACTTCAGGCATGATCGCCGCCGTCGATCGCGGACATCCGTTCGCGGAAACCAAGGTCGGCCGCCTCGAGCGGATCAAGCAGCCGGTGCTGTTGATGTACCACGCGAAAGACGCGTGCCCCTACACGCCGGCATCTTCCGCCCCGCATGCCAAGACACTTTTCAAGGGCGCTGCGCGCATCGATGTCGAGATCGTCAACGGCGGCGAAGCCGGCTCGGGCGATCCTTGCCAAGCCAAGACCCACCACGGCTTCCTCGGCCAGGACGCCGAGGTGGTCCGCCGCATCGCAGCGTGGCTGTCCGGGCTTCGCAAGCCGTGACGGCAGAGCGGTGAAGGACCACAGGCGCCCCGATTTGATGGGTGCGGACCGCCAAGTTCGAGGTTATCGCTGCGTCATGGCATCACACGGATAGTTGCCTGAGATGTTCCCGGCTGGGCCTCCGCAATCCCAGCACGCAAGTGATGTGCGATCCCGACAATCGTGCGCAACCTGTTGGTTCGCAGAATGGTTTGCCGCGTATGAGTAATTCTGAGCGCGAAAGGCAGAATTCCGAATGATGTAACACCTCAAACTGACACAAGTCAGCCGTGAAGTTTTTCTATCCCTGACCAAATGTATTTGTAGCTTTACTTCACTTGCGTACATCTTGATCCTCGCACATGGCCGCGGAATTAGACGATCGCAGTTGGCGAAGCGAGCTTCGCCTTGCGACGGCGGGCAACCAGATCCAGATCGTGTATTTCGGGAGCCGATATGTGCGCAGGGATCGACAAGGCGCGAGTCGACGGCACTGTTGCCGTTTGTGACATCGTAATCGACGGCCGCAAGGTCACCGCGCGCGAGGGCGAGACGATCTTCACGGCGGCCAAGCGGGCGGGTATCGAAATCCCTGCCATGTGCGCCGACCCGCGTATCAGGCCGACCGGACAATGTGACATCTGTATCGTCGAGGTGACGGGCCGCGAAGGACCGATCAAGGCGTGCATGGAGACCGTGTGCGCTGGCATGCAGGTGACGGTCGAAACCGACGCGCTGAAGGCGCTACGCAAGAGCCGCCTCAACCAATACCTCGCCGATCACAACGCCTATTGCCAGCCGCCCTGTCAGGCCGCTTGTCCCGCCGGCATCGACATTGCCGGCTACATCGATCTCATCACGCAGAAGAAGTATGTCGAGGCGACCGCTCTCATCAAGGAGATGCTGCCGCTTCCCGGCATCCTCGGCCGCGTCTGCCCGCGCCCCTGCGAGGACCCCTGCCGCAGAAAGCAGATCGACGGCGAGGCAGTGGCTATTTGCGCGCTGAAACGCTTTGCTGCCGACGAAGCCGCGAAGACCGGGCGGCCGACGCAGCCCGACCCGAAACCGGCGACAGGCAAGCGCGTTGCCGTCATCGGCGCCGGGCCGGCAGGCTTGTCCGCGGCTTACTATTTGGCGCTCGAGGGCCACAAAGTAACGATCCTGGAGGCAGAGCGCGAGGCGGGCGGCACGCTCCGCTTCGGCATTCCCTCCTATCGCCTGCCCAACCACGTGCTCAACCAGGAGATCAACGACATTCTCTCGCTCGGCGTCGAGCTGAGGGTCAATCATGTGCTCGGGCGCGACTACCAGATCGACGATCTGAAGCGCGACGGCTTCGATGCGATCTTCCTGTCGTTCGGCGCCATGGTCGGCAAGACGGCAGGCATCCCGGGCGAGAACGCGCCGGGCGTGATCTCGGCGGTGAAGTTCCTGGCGCACGTCAATTGGGGCGAGCGCGTCGAGCTTGGCGAGCGCGTTATCGTCGTCGGCGGCGGCTTCACGGCGGCGGACGCGGTGCGCACCGCGCGGCGCGAGGGCGCACACGACGTCACCATGATGTACCGTCGCACCAAGAAGGAGATGACGGCCGCCGCCCATGAGGTCCACGAGTGCGAGGTGGAGGGCGTCAAGTTCGATTTCCTCTCCGCGCCGCATTCTGTCGTGGTCGAGAACCACAAGGCGATCGGCATCCTGGCGCAGCGCATGGAGCTGGGCGAGCCCGACGAGAGCGGCCGCCGCCGTCCGGTACCGGTGCCGGGCTCGGAGTATTTCACGCCCGCAGACACGATCCTGATGGCGATCGGCCAGGACGTCGATAGCTACTCGCTGAAGGAGAGCCACCTCAACACCAACAAGTGGGGCCACATCATCACCGACCCCGAGACGATGATGACCAACGTGCCGGCCGTGTTCGCAGGTGGTGACTGCGCGACCGGCGCGGCGACCGTGGTGGAAGGGGTCGGCGCCGGCCGCAAGGGCGCCTACGCCATCGACGCCTACCTGAAGGGTGGCGACTCAAAGGCCATCGCTGCCGCCGTCTGGCGCGAGGCGCCCAAGTTCTTCGACATCGGCGCGGAGGCCAAGTCTCGCGCCCGCCTCGCCCAGATGCCGGTGATCGACGGCCACACCCGCGTCGGCGCCTTCCGCTCATCCGATCACACCGGCCATTTCGACAACGAAGGCGCCTTCGCCGAGGTCGAGCTGGGCTACACCGAGGACGTGGCGCAGGCCGAGGCCGGTCGCTGCCTGTTGTGCATCTGTCAAGCGCGCGGCGCCTGTGCGCTGCAGAAGCTGTCGCTGCAATACGGTGCCGGAACCAAGACTTATCGTGGCAAGGAGGCATGGGCGTCATGAACGAGATCGCAAGGGATGTCCGCCGCGAGAGCACGCTCGAGCCACTCGTCTCCTGGCCGTTTTTCCGGCTCGATCACGCCAAATGTATCAAGTGCGAGCAGTGTGTGCGCATCTGCAACGAGGTTCAGCACCGCAAGGTCTACACCATCGACGCCCAAGGCTATCCCGCGCTCGTCAGCGGCACCAATGATTTCCGCGATACCCAGTGCAACAACTGCGGCCAGTGCGTCGGCGTCTGTCCGACCGGTGCGCTCAAGGACTTGACCGACACGGGCCGTCTGCCCAAGCACCTGCGCAACAAGACGACGACCATCTGCGGCTACTGCGGCGTCGGCTGCGCCATCGAGATCGAGACCGAGAACAACCGCGTCGTCGCAGTGAACCCCTCGCACTCCTCCGACGCCAACATCGGCAATCTGTGCGTCAAGGGCCGCTTCGGCATGGACTTCATCCACCATCCCGACCGGCTGACGACGCCCTTGATCCGCCGCGGCGGCAAGGATGGTCCACTCGTGCCGGCATCGTGGGAAGAGGCGATAGGGTTCGCCGCAAGGAATTTCCTGGAAGTCAAAGCCAAGCACGGTCCGCACGCGCTGGCCGGCATCACCTCCTCGCGCGCCACCAACGAGGACAACTTCGTCTTCCAGAAGCTGATTCGCTGCGCCTTCGGCACCAACAACATCGACCACTGCGCAAGGCTATGCCACATGGCCTCTGCCGTGGCGCTCAAGAATGCGGTCGGCTCCTCCGCGCCGTCTGCTTCATCGCCCGACGTGCGCATGGCAACCGCGTTCATCATCGTCGGCTCCAACACCACCGAGACGCATCCCGTCATCTCCAGTCAGGTGATGAAGGCCAAGTACGAGGATGGCGCCAAGATCGTCGTCGTCGATCCGCGCCGCATCGAGATGGTCGACCATGCCGATGTCTGGCTGCGGCCCAAGCCCGGCTTCAACGTCGCCGTGCTGAATGCGATTGCCCACGTCATCATCGAGGAAGGCCTCGCCAATGAGGACTTCATCGCCGCGCGCACCGAGAACTGGGAAGCCTTCCGCGACAACGTCAAGGCCTACACGCCCGAGGCCGTCGAAGCGATGTCGGGCGTACCCGCCGAGAGAATCCGCGAGGCGGCGCTGATATATGGCAGGGCCGAGCGCGGCATGCTGCTGTGGGGCATGGGCATTACCCAGCACCTGACCGGCGTCGACGGCGCGCTCGCCATGGCCAACCTGTCGCTGCTGACCGGTCACGTCGGCAAGCCGGGCACGGGCTTCATCCCACTGCGCGGCCAGTCCAACGTGCAGGGCGCCTCTGACATGCAGGGCCAGCACAACGCGCTCCCCGGCTACCACTCGATCAAGGACCCGAAGGACCGCGCCAAGTTCGAGAAGGCGTGGGGCGTGCCGATGCCCGACAACCACTTCAAGACGGTGGTTCAGCTCGAGGAAGGTGCGCTGCACGGCGACATCCGCGGCATGTACATCATGGGCGAGAACCCAATGGGATCGAGCCCGGACATCGACGAGGTGGAACGCGGCCTGAAGGCACTCGACATCCTCGTCGTGCAGGACATGTTCCTGTCAGAGACGGCGGCACTCGCCGACGTCGTCTTTCCGGTCGCAAGCTTCGCCGAGAAGGACGGCACCTTTACAAACACCGAGCGGCGCGTGCAGCTCATCCGTCCCGCGGTGCCCCCGCCCGGCGAGGCGCGGCCCGATTGGCAGGTGGTGTGCGAACTATCGACCGCACTCGGTTATCCGATGTCCTATCCCGACACGGCGGCCATCATGGCGGAGATCGCTTCGCTGGTACCCTCCTATGCCGGCATGCTGCATGAGCGGCTTGGACCGAGCGGCCTGCAGTGGCCGTGCCTCGACACCAGCCATCCCGGCACGCGCTTCCTTTATGCGGAGAGTTTCCCGACCGCGTCCGGCAAGGCGACGTTCAGCGCTGTCAGGCAGGATGATGCGGGCGAGGATATCGTCGACGATGCCTTCCCGCTCAATCTCAACACTGGTCGCCTGCTCGAGCACTATCACACCGGCACCATGACGCGCCGCTCGGTCGGCCTCGATCACATGCGCCCCGAGGGTGAGGTCGAGGTGCATCCCGAAGATGCGCGCCGCTACAACTTAGGCGATGGCTCGCGCGCCCGTATCGTGACGAAGCGTGGCTCGGTCGAGGTCAAGGTGAAGGTCACCGACAAGACGCTCGAAGGCGCCATCTTCTATCCGTTCCACTTCGGCGAGGCGCCGGCCAATCGTCTGGTCAGCTCGAAGTTCGACCAAGCCTCGCACACACCCGCCTACAAGCGCACGGCCGCACGTCTGGAGCCAGTCGGCTGAAGAATTTCTCGATGGCGTCGCCTCACCGAGCGGGCGCCTGAATGGCATCGCAGTGCTCCGTGCCGCATGGCCCGGGCACGGCAACATGCGATTCACCTGAGCATTGATTCGACTGCCGCGGGGTGGACCGTGGCCGTGGGAGCAGGGCGGGTGGACGCATGCGCGACCACGTTGGCGACGGCCGCACCGCCGGTCTTATTTCTTCTCCCTTGCAAGATCGGCGCAGCCGGCCGTCGCCTCCTCGCCGGGCTCGACGTAGCAGGCGGCGATCCGGTCTGGCCCCAGGATGCGGCCGTGGTTGTAGCCCTTGGAATCGGTTGAGACCCACGTGAAGGTGCTGTTGTCGGGATAGATGACGCCGAAGAATTTCTTATGACCGTCCGCATAGGTGAAATGACCGCGGAAGCGCCGGTCGGTCTGTTCGGTGATCTCGACCGTCTTCTTCCAGGTCTTCATGCCCTTCTTGTCGGAGATGGTGTTGTTGTCTCCGCTCCAAGTGCCGACGAGATTGGGAACGGCATCTGCGGCGGCAGCAGGTCTCGCCGGCCCGCTCGTCGCAGCGAGGAGGAGGATCAGCACCGGTAAAGCGGCAAGACGGCCATTGTGCCGCGGTATGAGCGTCGAAAACAGTGACATCGGGTGTGCTCCAAGGCGATTGGCGATTGAGAATACGACTATCGCCACAACTATCGCTCCTGTTCTCAAACTGGCAAGTCGTGAAGCCAGCGCGCCCCGGCTCATTTAGCAATCCGTGCGGGGAAACCCTCCCGTTTGCCGCAGAGCTTCCCCCATGATGATAGCCGCCGCCACAGCGACGTTGAGCGATCGCATTCCGTTCTTCATCGGGATGCCGATGCGTGCGTCGGCGATTTGATGGATCATATCAGGAACACCTGCGCTTTCGCGGCCCATGAGAACAATGTCGTTGGGTCGGAATGTATACGCCAGATGCGTGCGGTCCGCCCGTGCCGTTGCCAGCACGAGGCGCTTGCCCGCCGCCAGTCGCCACGCATCGAACGTGGAAAAACTTTCGTGCCGGGCAATTTCCGCATGCTCGAGATAGTCGAGACCTGCCCGCCGTAATGCCCTGTCTGTCATATCGAACCCGGTCGGGCCGATGACGTCGACGGGAATGCTGAGACAGGCCGCCATGCGCAGGATGGTTCCTGTGTTCGGTGGGATGTCGGGTTGGTAGAGCGCGAGGCGCAAGTGCATCCTCCAAATTTGTGCTTCCCTGTGTGGCCAATGCGCCAAATTGCCCTAAGACTTCACCTTTCGCAGCCTTGAGGGTTGTTGCAAAGGATGCCAAAAGATGCCCTGGCAGAATCCCGCGGGGCATTCTCCGGACAAGTCGTCGTTCTTAGGTTCAAGCCGTCTTTTGGGTTATTGGGCTTCATGCGAGGCCTGGATTCGCGAATGGCGGCGCCAAATCCGCAATCTCCACTTTCCATTGCAGGAGGCAATAAGTGTCCTCTCACGCCGAAGAGCCCAACCGCAGGGACTTCCTTGTCATCGCTGCCAATGCATTCGCCGGAGTAGGCGCTGCCGTGGCGCTTTGGCCGTTCATCCAGCAGATGAACCCCGACAAGAGCGCGCTGGCGCTGTCATCGACCGAGGTCGACTTGTCACCCGTGAAGCAGGGCCAGGCCATTACCGTGATGTGGCGCGGCAAGCCGGTCTTCATCCGCAATCGTACGCCCGATGAGGTCGCCGCCGCTCAGAAGGTGCCACTCTCGGAACTGATCGACGTCGTCGCACGCAGCGCCAACGTCGCTGCCGACGCCAAGGCGACGGACGAGAACCGCACCATCAAGGGCCACGAGAACTGGCTCGTCGCGATCGGCATCTGCACGCATCTGGGCTGCATTCCCAAGGGTCAGGCGCTGGGCGATGCGAAGGGTGATTATGGTGGCTGGTTCTGCCCGTGCCACGGTTCGCACTACGATACCTCGGCGCGGATGCGCAAAGGGCCGGCGCCACGCAATTTGGACATCCCGCCCTACGCCTTTGTTTCCGACACCAAGATCAAGATCGGCTGAGAGGTAAGAGCGCCATGTCTTCTCATGAATCGACCTACAAGCCGACCTCGCGCTTTGGCAAATGGCTGGACGAGCGGCTGCCACTCGGCCGCATGATGCATGACCAGTTCATCGACTTTCCCACGCCGCGCAACCTGAACTACCTGTGGACGTTCGGCGGCATCCTTTCGCTCTGCCTCGTCATTCAGATCGTGACGGGCATCGTGCTGGCCATGCACTACCAGCCGAGTGACGCGGGCGCCTTCAACTCTGTCGACCACATCCGCCGTAACGTCAACTACGGCTGGCTGATCCAGGCGGTGCACGCGACCGGCTCGTCGATGTTCTTCCTCGCCGTCTATATCCACCTCTTCCGCGGCCTCTACTACGGCTCCTACAAGGCGCCGCGCGAGATCCTCTGGATCATCGGCGTGTTCATCTTCCTCGCCATGATGGCCACCGGCTTCATGGGCTACTCGCTGGTGTGGGGCCAGATGAGCTTCTGGGCCGTCACCGTCATCACCAACCTGTTCTCGTCGCTCGACAGCATCATTCCGGGAATGGGCACGAAGATCGTCGAATGGTTGTGGGGCGGCTACTCGGTTTCGGGAACGACGCTCAACCGCTTCTTCTCGCTGCACTATCTGCTACCGTTCGTGATCGCTGGCCTGGTTGCCCTGCACATCTGGGCGCTGCACGTCGTCGGCCAGAACAACCCTGCAGGCCTCGACATCAAGACCAAGTCGGACTGGGTGCCGATGTTTCCCTACGCCATTGCCAAGGACGTCGCCTGGATGTTCGCGTTCCTCATGCTCTACATGTGGTTCGTGTTCTTCCTTCCTGACTACCTCGGCCACGCCGACAACTTCATCGAGGCCAATCCCTTGGTCACGCCGCCGCACATCGTGCCGGAGTGGTACTACCTGCCGTTCTACGCGATCTTGCGCGCCATCCCCAACAAGCTGCTCGGCGTCATCGCCATGTTCGCGGCGATCGCCATCCTGGCGTTCGTGCCCTGGCTCGACACCTCGCGCGTGCGTTCGACCAAGTATCGCCCGCTCTACAAGTGGTTCTTCTGGCTGTTCGTGATCACCTGCCTGGCGCTCGGTTATCTCGGTGCCAAGCCGGCGGAGGGTCAGTACGTGTTCTGGGCCCGCGTCTTCACGGCCTACTACTTCATCCACTTCCTGTTCGTGATGCCGATCATCGGCCTTATCGAGACACCCAGGAAGCTGCCGGCCTCGATCACCGAGGACGTGCTTGGCCCGGGTGCGGGCAAGGGCGCTGTCGCCGGGGCGAATGCATCGCCCGAGACGCGCTAGGGCTGAAGCGACAAGTCGAAGGAAAAAGATCCATGACCAAGTCTTTGACAAAATCGCTGGCCCTTTCCGCGATGGTTGTCGTCGCTGGTACTCTGGCAACGTCTCCAGCGGTCCATGCCGCCGGCGGCGGCGAGCACCACATCAAGCACCAGCATTGGAGCTTCGCCGGCTTCTTCGGCCACTACGACAAGGCCCAGCTGCAGCGCGGCTTCCGGGTCTACAAGGAAGTCTGCGCCGCCTGCCACGGCTTGAAGCGTGTCGCGTTCCGCAGCCTCGCTGAGAACGGCGGACCGGAGTTTCCGGAGGCGGCCATTAAGGACCTCGCGGCGAGCTGGCCCAACCAGATCACCGATGGGCCCGATGACGCCGGCAAGATGTTCCAGCGTCCGGCCAAGCTCTCTGATCCGATCCTCGGCCCCTACAAGAACGACAACGAGGCGCGCGCGGCCCAGAACGGTGCCCTGCCGCCCGATCTTTCGCTCATCACGCGCGCCCGCAACACGCACAACGAGGCCGCCTGGCCGATGCACATTTTGCTGATGGCGAAGGACATCGCCACCGGCTATCAGGAGGGCGGCGCCAACTACCTCTACGCGCTGCTCACCGGTTATCATCCGGCACCGCAGGATTTCACACTGGCGGACGGCATGAACTACAACGCCGCCTTCCCCGGCAATCAGATCGCCATGCCCAACGTGCTCGACGGTGGTCCGGTCAACTACGCCGATGGCCAGGAGAAGTATGACGGACCGAAGCCCTCGCAGGAACAGAATGCGCACGACGTGGCAGCGTTTCTCAATTGGGCTGCCGACCCGTCCCTCAATCAGCGCAAGTCGACGGGCTGGCAGGTCATGCTCTATCTGCTGATCACGACCATGCTGCTGTTCATGACCAAGAAGCGCCTGTGGGCGAAGTTCCACTGAGGTGCGCCGTCCCGGCAACGCCGCTTCGATACGAAAAGGCCTCGCACGCGGGGCCTTTTCCGCGTTATGGCTCCGACGAACGCGAACGCGTCGGCCACCTGAACGGGGCGGCGTCGTCTCGATAGACTGCACGGCAAGGCTCGAACCCAAGCGAAGACGGGAGACGGGAGATGACTCGAACGGTTCTGGGCATCATTGGCGGCAGTGGCCTCTACGAAATTCCCGGGCTCAGCGATGCTCACTGGACCAAGGTGACGAGCCCGTGGGGCGACGTCTCCGATGAGATCCTGTTCGCCGAGATTGACGGCCTGCCGGTGCGCTTTCTGCCGCGCCACGGTCGCGGTCATCGCATCTCGCCGAGCCACATCGACTTCCGCGCCAACATCGACGCCCTCAAACGTGCCGGCGTCACCGATCTCGTCTCGATCTCCGCCTGCGGCTCGTTGAAGGAGCACTATCCACCGGGCCACTTCGTCGTCGTCGATCAATTCATCGACCGCACGTTCCATCGCGAGAAATCGTTCTTTGGCGCCGGACTCGTCGCCCACGTCTCTCTGGCCGATCCTGTGAGCCCGCTCTTGGCCGACGCTTGCTTTGCCGCCGCCAAGGCGGAGGGTATCGACGCCTCCAAGGGCGGCACCTATCTGGTCATGGAGGGCCCCCAGTTCTCCACGCGCGCCGAATCCCATCTTTATCGTTCATGGGGTTGCGACGTCATCGGCATGACCAACATGCCCGAGGCCAAGCTCGCGCGCGAAGCCGAGATCTGTTACGCGACGGTCGCCATGGTCACCGACTACGACTGCTGGCACGAGGATCATCGCGAGGTCGATATCGCTGCCGTTCTCAAGGTGGTGAAGGAGAACACCGGCAAGGCGCAGCGGCTGCTCCTCAACCTTGCCAAGAATTTCCCGCGCGAGCATCCCGCCTGCCCGCTCGGCTCCGACCGCGCGCTCGACGTCGCCATCATCACCGCGCACGCGCAGCGCGATCCGGCCCTGATGGCCAAGCTCGACGCGGTTGCCGGGCGCGTATTGAAGCGAAGGTAGAGGCGGGATGTCGCCAGCCCGCTGCGTGCTTTAGCTTCGCCAATGATTGGCCAGCGCGCGTCATCGCGCGGCTGCAAAACTCCGCCTATGGCAACCGCACGAGATGGATCGCGCACAGGCAGACGATGTCGCTAACGTCGTCGCTAACGTCGTCGCCTCATCGAGCGTCGTCGTCAGCGCTCGGGCACGATGCTTCTGTGCGCTGCATCCACCAGCTTCCTGTCGTCGTCGCTCCACTCCCCGCACCAGTGGCGATGGTCGGTGGTGGGGAACTTCTGCACGATCGTGCCGCTGGTCGGGTTGATGTGCACGCTTGGCGGGAATCGATGGCAATGGCCTGCCGTCGGCGGATTTGTGGTCGATTCGCCCATCCAGTAGACGCAATGCGAGCAACGTGGCCGTAGGTGTCGCATGGCCCATACACCTTGATGTCGCTGCGATCGGCACCAAGCCGATCGAACAACTCCGATTTTCTCACCTTGCGGTTTACGAAGCGCTAACTTCTTGGCTGCCGCGCAAAGCCTGCCACCTGGCACACCCCGGCACGGTCATGCCGTCGCTTCGAGGTTCGCGCCTTACGCCGTCATCCATTCCAGCGATGACTTTTGGCTAGTTCGGGAAGTGGATCAGGATCTGCGCCTTGACCAGCCACGGGAACAGGAACTTCAAGATCTGCCCGCCAACCCACATGATCACGGTCAGCGCGATGAGCGCAGGAATTGCCGCGATGACCGCCTTCAGGAAGAACAGGACAAGGTCTTTGAAGGGCACATCGATGCGCTGCACGGAGGCCGGCATCAGCGGTTCGGCTACAGGAATGAAACCCGGGTCGGGCACGGCATAGATGCCGCGGTCAATGCCGCTGTCCGCCGCCGTTGCCGTTAACCGGTCGCCGCCCGCACCGCTGCCCATCGGCAGTGTCTCGCGGACGTCTTGCGCCCGGTCCGCCGCCTGACGCTCGCGCGCCTCGCGCTCTCGTGCCTCCTTCTCCCGCCGCAATGTCCGCGGCAGGTCGTCTGGCCCGCTGTCGGCCGTCATGGGATAGGTCATGTCCTTGATACCTCGCTCTATTGCAGCGCCCGACGGCGCACTCCACTGCAAATGCTATCGGGCCCTGCTGTCGTGCGCCGCCTTCATTGCGCCGATACCGCGCAACTTGGCTCCTTTGGCGCAGGATTTTTTCGCCAAATGAACCGGAATTGGTTTTCTCGGCTGCAATCCTGTCCTACTGTCGCCCACTTGCGCGTGGCGGGGGCGCTTTGCCGCCCTGTGAATCCGACAACAATGTTCCAGCCTACAGCTGGTATTGCAGATTTGCGCCGCGAATTTGACGTGGAGGTGTTTGTGACCGATCTGAAGGGCTTGGTGCGAACCATCCCCGACTATCCCAAGCCGGGCATCCTGTTCCGGGATGTAACGACACTTCTAGGCGACGCCCAGGGCTTCAAGTCCGCAATCGCCCGCATGGCCGAGCCGTGGCGCAACGAGCCTGTTGATGCTGTAGCAGGCATTGAGGCAAGGGGATTCATTCTCGGCGGCGCCATCGCCGACCGGCTGGGTTGCGGTTTCATCCCGATCCGCAAGAAGGGCAAGTTGCCCTGGAAAACGATCGGCCAGGACTACGCGTTGGAGTACGGCGTCGACGTCATCGAAATGCATGAGGACGCCTGCCGGGCCGGTGAGCGCATCCTGATCGTCGATGACTTGATCGCCACGGGAGGCACCGCGGAAGCCGCGGTCAAACTGGTCCGTCGCTCCAACGGTGAAGTCCTCGGCGCCACATTTATTGTCGATCTGCCGGATCTCGGCGGAATGAAGAAGCTGGCTGCGCTTGATGTGCCGTCACATGCTCTGATGCAATTCGAGGGACACTGATGGCCGAGAACAAAGACACGAAAACGAAGATCAAGCTGTCGCAGGACACGATGAAGGACGCGATGCGTGAATTGCGCGCGTGGCAGGGGGATCGCAAGGCCGAGCGCAGCTGTCCTCATTGCGGCGAGGCGGGCCTGAAGATCGCTGATCGTTCGGCCCGCCCGCATTCCGAATGGTACACCTTCAAATGCAAGGCGTGTGGTCTGGATGATGCGATACACATTCCCATGGCCTCCCACCGCCCACCTGCGTAGGCGTGACCGTTCCCAGGTGCGCCCGCAACTTGCGCTGAGGCGCGCCCTCAGGTGTTGCAAGAGCCGGATGCCTCTCTCAGGAACTCGTGATCGTGAGCAGCTCGACCAAGCTCAGTGATGCGCAGGACAACATGCTGGGCCTCGAGTCCAAGCCCGACGAAGCTCGCCCCAAAGCCTTCAAGGAGGCCTATTCGGGCTGGCTGACTGGGTTGCTCGAGTGGTCGGATGTCGACGCGGTGTTTGCTGAAGTCCGCACGAGGCCGCACGGCTGGTGGATCTACGACACCCGGTCTGAACTGCCCGAGGCTCCAATCCCTGAGGGCCAGTTGCCACAACGTCTCGACGAAATCCTGGCGTTCGTGCGCCGTCATCACAAGGCAGACTATTGTGGTTTCGTCTATGTGGATGTGCGCCACGAGCCGCGACTGATCAAGGTCTATGACCCGCGTCTTGCAAGTTCGTGCAGCCTCGGCACGCCGATCCCGGCGTTCACGATCTCAGCCATGCGTCCGGAACGACTGCCGTTCGCACAGGAATCCGCGTCCCATCCACGCAAGGGCCTGCTTCAGCGCATCCTCAAGGGACGCGCATGAAGATCGACGGCAAGCCGATGCGCACGATCTGGCCGTCGCGCGACGGTCGCGCCGTCAACATCATCGACCAGTCGAAGCTGCCTCACGCTCTTGAGATCGTCACGCTGCACACGGTCGAGGAGGCGGCGCGCGCGATCGTAACGATGCAGGTGCGTGGCGCCCCCCTGATCGGCGTGACGGCGGCTTACGGCATCGTGCTCGCCATGCACGCCGATTCATCCAATGAGGCGCTCGCTGATGCCGTCGAGCTGCTGGCCAGACAGCGGCCAACGGCCGTGAACCTGCGCTGGGCACTGGAGGAGATGCGTCGCGCGCTCACCCGCCGTCCGTTCAATGAGCGCGCCCGAGCCGCACTCGAACGCGCCGCGCGCATTGCCGACGATGATGTCGAGAACTGTCGCCTGATCGGCCAGCATGGCGTCGCGATCATCGAGCGCATTGCTGCCGGCAAAGCGCGCGGGAGGCCGGTCAACATTCTCACCCATTGCAACGCGGGCTGGCTTGCCTGCGTCGATTGGGGTACCGCGACGTCGCCCATCTACCACGCGCATGACGCCGGCATCCCCGTCCATGTCTGGGTCGACGAGACGCGACCGCGCAACCAGGGCGCAGCGCTCACCGCCTACGAGTTGGGCGGCCACGGCGTGCCGCATACGATCATCGTCGACAATGCCGGCGGCCATCTGATGCACAAGGGCGATGTCGATCTCGTCATCGTCGGCACCGATCGTGTCGCCGCAAATGGCGACGTCGCCAACAAGATCGGAACCTACCTGAAGGCGCTGGCGGCACACGACAACGGCATTCCGTTCTATGTCGCCCTTCCGCACTCAACCATCGACTGGTTTTTGGACGACGGCTTCAGGATACCGATCGAGGAACGCTCTGCCGACGAAGTGCTGAAGATGACCGTGCGCACGGCAGAAGGCGCGCTGGCCGAGGGCGAAATCGCGGCACCCGGCTCCCCGGCCTTCAATCCGGCATTCGACGTCACTCCTGCGCGCCTCGTAACGGGCCTCATCACAGAGCGCGGCATCGCCCCGGCGTCGCGCGATGGGCTGCTCAGGCTCTACCCGGAACAGCGCGAGCGGGCATGAGCAGGCGTGCCACAAGAACCCGCATCAAGGGCGAGACGGCGTTGCGCCGCGCCGTCATTGCGACCGCCCTCAAGATGAGCCGCGATGGACTTTCGCCCGGCCGCTCCGGCAATGTCTCGTGCCGGGCCGGCGAGGGGATGCTGATAACGCCTTCAGGCCTTCACTATGAGGACCTCGCGCCCGCCGACATCGTCTACGTCGCGCCCGACGGCACGCATGAACGCGATGCGCCAAGGCCGTCGAGCGAATGGCGCTTCCATCTGGCGGCCTATGCGGCGCGGCCCGATATGAGCGCCGTCGTTCATGCCCATTCGCTCAACGCCACCGCGCTGGCCTGCGCTGGACGTCCGATACCCGCGTTTCACTACATGGTGGCGCTCGCTGGCGGCAACGACATCCCGCTCGTACCTTATGCAACGTTCGGCACCGAGGATCTGGCCAGGCATGTGGCAACCGGATTGAAAGTGCGCCACGCCTGCCTGATGGCCAATCACGGACAGATCGCAATCGGCCACACGCTCGAGGCGGCACTCGAGCTTGCGGCCGAGGTCGAGGTGTTGGCGGCCCAGTACATCAAAGTCCTGGCGCTGGGTCCGCCCGTGCTGCTGCCCGATGACGAGATGGCGGCCATGGTGGAGAAGTTCCGCGATTACGGAGCCAATGCGATCGATACCTCAAAAGGGCGGCGCCACTGACCTGCGCGCAAGTTTGCATCAGCCGCTCGCATCGCATTCACGCACTCAATGTCGCCGATCGACGAAGCTCGAGATCTGCCGGCCCTGGTAGCCGCTGCGCCAATGGCCGTCCTTGCGTGACCATGGCCCATCGCCCGGATCGATGCGCCGCAATAGCAGCCAACCGGCGAGGAATCCGCCGATGTGCGCCCACCAGGCGACGTTCTGGCCAAGCGCAGGCAGGAACAATTGCGAGGTCCCTTGCAGCACCTGCATCAGGAACCACAAACCTGCGAACACCAGCGCGGGCAGATAGAAGATGATCGGAAATATGACGATGAGTGCGAGCACCTTGATCCAGGCATATGGGAACCTTACTGCATAGGCCGCGATGACGCCCGCAATAGCACCTGAGGCCCCAAGGGCCGGGATCGGCGAGGTCGCATTGAAAACGGCGTGCATGATGCTCGCCGCAATCCCGGCCACGACATAAAGAATGGTGAACCGCGTTCGCCCGAGCCGATCCTCCAATGCCGGGCCGAAGATCCAAAGCGTCCACAGGTTGGTGGCGATGTGCAAGAGCCCGCCATGCAGGAACATGTTCGTGATGAACGGCGTCAGGTCGGTCGCGCTGAGCCCGACCTCCGCACCCCAGGACGGAACGAAATAGCGGCGCGGCACCAGCGCGTGCTGCATCAAGAACCGCTGTAACTCAACGTCGCCGAGGCTCAGTTGGTAGAAGTAGGCGATGACGTTGAGCGCGATGAGCGACGTAACCACCGCGGGAAAGCGTGTCCATGACAGGGTATCGCGCAGTGGAAACATGACGCTCCTCGTGAGATTGCTTCAACGCGCGCGCGCCGCCCCTCGTCACCAACAAGCCGATGCGACCAATCCTGGCCTCCGCCTTCCCCCCGATTGCGCCCCGCTGGACGTGGTTGCAAGTTCTGGCAGGATAAGCGCCGGCCCCAAGGGCGCAACAAAGTGACCCTCGTCAATGCCTTGCCGTCGTGCCGCGGCTAGTCTCCGCATGGCAGAGGTCGGCGCTTGCTCCACAAGCCTGCAGGCGTGAGATGCATTGACTTTTGCTACATTGCAATGCCCTGATGTGCTTGGCGATAAGAAACAATACGGATGTTTGCACCCGGGTCCAACCGGGCGCGGCTCCTGACCAGGTGATCAGGGCGGAGGAAACAACCCGAAGGAGTGCCTGAGATGGCGAATATCGTCGTGCTCGGCGGTGGTATTGGCGGCATGTCCGCTGCGTATGAGGCCCGCGATCTCTTGGGCCGCAATCATGCGATCACCCTTGTGTCCAACGTCCCCTATTTCCAGTTCACGCCGTCCAATCCCTGGGTCGGCGTCGGCTGGCGCGTCAAGCAGGACATCACCATCGAGCTCGCCCCGCTGATGGCCAAGCACGGCATCAAGTTCACCGCAGTCGGAGCCAAGCAGGTCAAGCCCGACGACAACGCCATCGATCTCAACGACGGCAGCACCATCAAGTACGATTACCTGATCATCGCCACCGGACCCGAGCTTGCCTTCGACGAGATTCCCGGATTAGGCCCCGATCACTACACCCAGTCGGTTTGCACGGTTGATCACGCTGCCAAGGCGCACGACAAGTGGGAAGCCTTCTGCAAGGATCCCGGCCCGATCGTCGTCGGTGCGGTTCAAGGTGCGTCCTGTTACGGACCGGCCTACGAGTACGCGATGATCATGGAGACCGATCTGCGCAAGCGTAAGATCCGCGATCGCGTGCCGATGACGTTCGTTACTTCGGAACCCTATATCGGCCACCTTGGCCTGGGTGGCGTCGGTGACACCAAGGGCATGCTCGAAAGCGAGATGCGCGAGCGGCACATCCGTTGGATCATCAACGCCAAGGTCGATCGCGTCGAGGACGGCAAGATGTTCGTCACCGAATTCAACGAGGATGGCGGCGAGAAGAAGAAGCACGAACTTCCATTCAAATACTCGATGATGCTGCCGGCGTTCCGCGGTGTGCCGGCCACCCGCAGCTTCGAGGGCCTCAACAACCCGCGCGGATTTATCATCGTCGACAAGTACCAGCGCAACCCGAAGTATCCCAACATCTTCGGTGTCGGCGTTTGCATCGCCATTCCGCCGCTCGAGCCGACGCCGGTGCCGGTCGGCGTGCCCAAGACCGGCTACATGATCGAAAGCATGGTGACGGCGGCCGTGGAGAACATCTACGACCTCGTTCATGGCAAGGAACCGCACAAGATCCCGACCTGGAGCGCGCTCTGTCTCGCCGATTTCGGCGATAAGGGTGCCGCTTTCGTCGCGCAGCCGCAGATACCGCCGCGCAACGTCAACTGGTCGACGGAAGGCGTCTGGGTGCATTACGCCAAGGTCGCCTTCGAGAAGTACTTCATGCGCAAGATGCGCAAGGGCACCACCGAGCCCTTCTACGAGAAGTACGTGCTGGGCATGATGAACATCCAGAAGATCAAGGCGCCAGCCGAGTAGTAGTGCGGATTTCTCTGCCAATTGCCCCAATTCAAGAGGCCCGCTGGACAATCATCCTGCGGGCCCTCGTCTATCAGCGGAGCCTATCTGCGAACGGTCGAGGGCGGCACCAGCCGGTCGGTGATCGAGCCGCTGTCAGGTGGCGGCCCATAGATATAGCCGCGCACGGGCGAGCCGGGTTCGGAGTTGCCCGGCGACGGGGCCTTCAGCATTGGCTGCAGAGGTCGCCGCGGCAGGTCCAGCGCTGGATCGCGCACCCGCTCGCGCTGCTCGGGCTTCGAAGCGAATGCAGGCGCAGCCGCCATGGCACTTGCCACGGCAGCCATCGCCAGAAGCCCGACACACGTCGTTATCCTGGCGGCAGTGAACCGCTTCGCGGCGTGCGATGCGCTCTGGTGTGACGTGGGCCTCATGACGATCAACATGGTCGGTCGGGACCACCCGCGCAAGAGCTGACGCGTATCTGCTGTATCACCAACCCAAGCTGCCGAGCGCTTGCCCCCGCCCAAGTCACGTTATTCCGGCGTCCCGGAAATACGGCTCGACCTTGCCCTTGAGCTTGATGGTGAGCGGCTGGCCCTTGCGGTCGCGCGTCTTGCCGGCGGCAACCTTGATCCAGCCCTCGCTGACGCAATACTCCTCGACGTTGGTCTTTTCGACGCCGTTGAACCGGATGCCGACATCGCGCGCCAGCACGGCTTCATTGTAGTGCGGGCTCGCCGGATCGGTCGACAGGCGGTCGGGCAGCTCGTTTGTCATCGTTGTCGGGCTCCAGGGGTGACGGACCGGTCATTTGGCAAAACGGAAGTGCATGACGTCGCCATCGGCAACGACGTACTCCTTGCCTTCGAGCCGCATCTTGCCGGCTTCCTTTGCGCCGACCTCGCCGCTCAAAGCCACGTAATCACCATAGGCGATCGTCTCGGCGCGAATGAAGCCCTTCTCGAAGTCGGTGTGGATGACGCCCGCCGCCTGCGGCGCTTTCGTTCCCCGCGTAATGGTCCAGGCCCGCGCCTCTTTCGGCCCGACCGTGAAGTAGGTGACGAGACCCAGAAGCTTGTAGCCGGCGCGAATGAGGCGGTTGAGGCCTGGTTCTTCGAGGCCGAGATCGGCGAGAAACGCATCGCGCTCATCCGCCGCGAGGCCTGCAAGCTCGCTCTCGATCTTGGCCGAGATGACGACGGCCTCCGCCCCCTCCGTCTTGGCACGCTCGAACACGCGCGCGGAATGTGCATTGCCATCGCGCGCCGAACCTTCATCGACATTACAGACGTAGAGAACAGGCTTGGCAGTCAGGAGCTGCAGCATGCGCCAGCCCAGTTCTTCCTCCGGTGCGATCTGAGCGACCCGTGCCGGCTTGCCCTCGCGCAACAGCACCAGCGCCTTCTCCAGCAGCGCCGCCTGCGCCTTGGCCTCCTTGTCGCCGCCCTTGGCGCGTTTCTCCAGGTTGGTAAGCCGCTTCTCGCACGAGTCGAGGTCCGCCAGCATCAGCTCGGTCTCCACCGTCTCTGCATCGGCCAGCGGATCGATGCGCCCTTCGACATGTGTGATGTCGTCATCCTCGAAACAGCGCAGCACGTAGGCCACCGCGTCGACCTCGCGGATGTGCGACAGGAACTGGTTGCCCAGCCCCTCACCCTTCGACGCGCCGCGCACCAGACCGGCGATGTCGACGAACGTCAGTCGCGTCGGGATGATCTGCTTGGAGCCGGCGATTGCCGCCAGCTTGTCGAGGCGCTCGTCGGGCACGCCCACCTCGCCGACGTTCGGCTCGATCGTGCAGAATGGATAGTTTGCCGCCTCTGCCGCCGCTGTTTGCGTCAGCGCGTTGAAGAGGGTCGACTTGCCGACATTCGGCAGGCCGACAATGCCCATCTTGAAGCCCATGTTGCTCCGCTTTCGTTCCGCTTTTCTGTGGCAGGTCGCGCCGGCAGGGCGCTGCAATAGGTGGGAGGCGCGCCGCCGGTGCGACGGCCCGCGTCATTTCATGCGCTCTATAGGATCAATTGTGCCTCAACGGAAGCGTGCCAGCGCGAACGCCGAATAGCGGTCGGGCGAGGGCAGGTTGGAGGTCGATGCCAGCGCGTCCGACAACGCTTCGCCGATGTCCACGCCCCACGCGGCACGCTGCACGGCGATCACCAGGAACGGCCGTTGCCAGCTCGTCTCGTTGGTATCGCACGACGCGCACGGCTGCTTGTACTGGCCCAGGTTGAGCGTCCACAGCGGCGTCTTGGGCTCGATGATGGTGGCGAGCCATTGCGCGGTACGCTCGGCACGCTTGCCGGCGCGATGCGTCTCCTGGGTGGGATCGCCTTCCTCGCTCGCCGTGCCGACCGCGATCATCTGCTGCGCCGTCTTCAGCCGTGCCCGCACCAGCGCGTCGAGGATGATCTGCTCGACATCCTTGGACGACATCGCCTGATCGTTGCGCATCAGGCGCTCGGTGGACCCGTGCTCCCAGGTGAAGGTCTTGTCGGCGACGATCAGGTCGAAGTCGGCGCTCCGTCCCGACTGGTCGGAGCCCTGGATGACATAGGCGAGCGTTGCCGGGCTCAAGCGTTCCGCGCTGATGACCGGCAAGAGGAATTTGCCGCGATAGCGCGCATCGACCAGATCCCAGGTGATCCAGGTGCCGGTCCCCGCGATGACGCCGGCTGCAAACAAGCGGCCGGCCATTTCCCCGCCGCGGGAGAACAGCCAACGCAGCCAGCCGGAACGCTCCCACCAGCGATAGGCGACGAGTGCGCCACTCCGCCGGTCGTAGGAATCATGCTCATGTCCGTGATAGGTCGCCACGTTGCAAACTCCCATCTCGACTTGGGCGCCCCCAGTGCCAAGGGGCGGCGCGTTGCCTCGGCGCCCGTCTGCTCAATCCTGTCCTTTGCGGGCCGCGAGCCACTTCGACAGGTTCTCTGCCAGCGCATTTTTGCGCTTGGTCGCGCGTTCCCCGCTCGGATGGCGGTTGGTAGGCCCCCGTTTCAGGTCGTCCCCGTCTTGTTGGCCCTCTCCGCTCTCCTGCGGCCCGTCCTGCCCCCGGATCGCCGCAGCCCGCTTGGTCTGCCCCCCGTCCTGCGCCGAAGACACTAACGGGCTGGAGCCGCTCCCGCTAGGCCTCTCGCGCTGCAGTTCCTTGGCGATATCGCTCAGGAAGCGCGCCTGATCAGCGCGTACCAAGCGTGGCGCCGCAGCCGAGATCGCTGCAATCAGCGGCTGCAGCCAGCTCTGGTCGGCCTTGGCGAAGTTCGAAAGGACGTAGTGGGCCACCAAGTCCTTGTCGCCAGGGTGGCCGACGCCGATGCGCACGCGCTGGTAGTCGTTGCCCACGTGCTGCGAGATGGACCTGAGCCCATTGTGACCGGCATTGCCGCCGCCGGTCTTGACCTTGATCTTGCCCGGCGCCAGGTCGATTTCGTCGTAGAAGACGACCGTATCGGCGAGCCCGATCTTGAGGAACCGCGCAGCATCGCCGACCGACCGGCCGCTCTCGTTCATGTAGGTCTGTGGCTTGAGCAGTAACACGCGCTCGCCCGCGATCTCGCCGTCGGCGGCCAGTCCCTGGAACTTCTTTTTCCAGGGTCCGAAGCCGTGTGATGCCGCGATGGCATCGACGGCCATGAAGCCGACGTTATGGCGATTGCCGGCATATTCGGAGCCGGGATTGCCTAGACCAACGAACAGTTTCATGGGCCGGGCTCCCGATCAGGAGACCGGCGCCATTCCGCGTCGAGCGGCGCCGGTCATCGTGGTCGCGGTTACTTCTTCGCAGCTGCAGGCTTGGCGGCGGCCGGGGCGGCCTTGGCCGCGGCAGGCTTGGCGGCGGCGGCCTTGGCATCGCCACCTGCAGCAGGTGCAGCAGCAGCGCCGGCCTCGCCCTCACCCTCGCCGCCATCGTCCTTGAGGCGTCCGGCGATGGTCGCGATCGTGAAGTCACGGTCGCTGATCGTTGGCCGCACACCCTCGGGCATGGCGACGGAGGAGATGTGGATCGACTGGCCGATCCGCGTACCTTCCAGGTTGATCTCGAAGAAGGGCGGGATGTGGTCGTAGGGGCAGAAGACCTCGACGTCGTGACGCACGATATTCAAGACGCCGCCACGCTTCAGGCCGGGCGACAGCGCATCGTTGGTGAACTTCACCGGCACCATCACCCGGATCATGCCGTCATCTGCAATGCGCAGGAAGTCAGCGTGGACCGGCGTATCGCGGACCGGGTCAAGCTGCAGGTCGCGCGCGATCACGCGATGCATCTCCTTGCCCAGCGTGATCTCGAAGACCGTCGAGGTGAAATGTCCCTTGAGATACTGCTTCCACAGGGTGTTGCCATCGATCGAGATGGAAACGGGCGGCTTCTTTGCGCCGTAGATCACGGCTGGAATTCGTCCTTCACGGCGTGCTTGGCGTGCGGCCCCCTTGCCGACACGGTCGCGCGCCGTGGCGTCGAGCTTTACGGGCTCTTGTGCCATGGCTTTGTTTCTCCAATAGAAAAAGGGCTCGATCGAGCCCACGCCGAACCGCCCGGCCTCCAAGGGTGCGCAGGGCGGTGCCTCGACAGAACTGCCGAGATGGAGCGCTTATACGGGCAAGCCGTGATTTGGGCAACCACGCCCCGATTAACGCACTGCGAACAACGTTCAGAGCATGTTTAGCTGAAGTGTGCGCGGTCGAGCCGTGAAAAAACATGCTCAAATGAAAGAGATAGAGCGCGTTCACGCTTTCGTCTGTAATGAACGCGCTCTGGTGCGGGGTGGTTTCGACCCCACCCACCGCAGCGTACACTGAAGCAAATTTCAGCGGAGACACAGATGGCAGGCCGGATTTGTCTCGAAGTCACAATGCGGGCGATGGCGCTCGCGTTTCTCCTGGCAGCTTCTCCCGCGCAGGGATTGGCGGAGAAGCCCGCCGCCCCGGCCGAGCTGCAGGCGTCGATCACCAAGTCCAACGCCTACATCGGCCTCATGAACCGCACCTTGCGGGCGGTAGAATCCTGGAGCCGCTACACGAGCTGGGTCGACCTGAAGAAAGGCCCCACCGGCAAGGAGCGCTACATCGACTACGGCCTTTACAGCCTCTACGACGTCAAGGACGAAATCGCCAAGGCGCGCGAGGCCACCAAGCTGCAACCGTCGGCTCCCGAACTCGATTCTGCAATGGAACGCTACATCGGCGCCTACGAAGCGCTGGCGCCGCTGATGACGTCGGCCAACGGCTACTACGAGCGCAAGGACTACAAGACCGACAACATGGCCGAGGGCAAGGCACTGCACGTCAAGATGGCGCCGGCCGCAGAAGCCTTCCTGAAGTCGCGCGCCGAGATCGAGGCGCTGATGGGCACCTTCAAGCGCGACATCGACAATCGCGCGCTCGCTGCCCTCGAAGCGCAGGAAGGCCAAGGCCCGAGGTGGCACGTCAAGAACGTGATGATGAAGGCGGAAGACGTGATCGGGCAGCTGCCGAAAGGAAAGCAGCCCGCCGACATGAAGGCGTTCGATGCCTCGCTCGATGTCTACGCCAAGGTGGTGCGCAGCTTCGACGAATTCGCGCAGGCCTATCCAGGCAAGTTTTCGGGCTTCGACAGCATGCCGCGCTCGCTGCTCGGCAAGCTGCGCGAGTTCCGCGACAAGCTGGCGAAGGCCAAGGGCAAGGTCACCGACCAGTTCGTCAACATGGACCTGACCTTCCTCGTCAACCAGTACAACATGATGGTGTCGCAATCGGAGATGGCGACGCGGTTTGCGAAGTGAGGGTGAGGGGTGTATCGGGCGCTCCTTGAGTGCCGTAGTGCACCGCTCCGAATTCTGCGCGTGCTAACGTCATCGGCTGAGCTTCCTTGCACCTTTTTCTGATTGCCTCCTATGGTGCTTGGCTGAAAGGCCGCGCACCAGCGACGACACAGCCATGCCCTTCCTGATGGAATTGAAGATCGAGCCCAAGACAGAGGCCGATCACCAGATGCTGCTCCCGGCGCTACGCGCGCTGGAGAGAGAGGACTCCACCTTGCGCGTGGATTTCGATCCGGAATCGCATGAGATCATCCTCAAGGGGCAGAGCGAATTGCATCTCGACATCGCTCTCGATGTGCTCAAACGGCAGCGTGGGATTGCCATCGATGTCGGCGCGCCGCAAGTCGCCTATCGCGAGGTGCTGAAGCGGCTTAGCGAGGTCGAATACACCCACATGCCGCGCGGCCCGCAGCCCGGCAAGGTCAAGGTCGCACTTCAAGCAAAGCCGCTCGAACTTGGCGCGGGGGACTGGTTCTCAGTCGATCTTGCCGACGACAACGTCGATCTCGATGTCGACGAGGTGCAAGCGGTCGAGGACGGCATCGATTGGGTGCGCGACAACGGCCGGCTCATTGGCTTCCCCTTGGTCGATTGCGAGGTAACGCTGAAGCGGCTCGTGTTCTTCAAAGCCCGCGCGCCACTCTTGAGTATCAAGACCACCGCGCGTCTTGCGATGATCGAAGCCTGCGAGCACGCCGGCCTGGACCTACTCGAACCGGTGATGGCGGTGACGGTGACGACACCATTCGACTTCATCGGCGCGATCATCGGCAATTTGAATGAACGGCGCGTGCAGATCCGCTCTCAGCGACTCGATGGCGAGAGCTGTATCATCGAGGCGCTGGTGCCGCTCGCCAATCTGTTCGGCTACATCAACGACTTGCGCGCAAGATCACTCGGCCGGGCCGACTACACGATGAGCTACAGCCACTATCAGCTGGTGCCGCGCAACATATCGGGCGGACCCGACGACAACTTCCCGCCCGCTGTCGGCAAGCGCGCTTGAGTGCGGCTCAATAAAACAGGCTCGACACGCTTTCCTCGCGGCTCGTCCGCAGGATCGCCTCGCCGATCAGCGACCCGATCGAAAGAATGCGGATGTTGCGCGTCGCGCGCACCGCCTCGGTCGGCTGTATCGAATCGGTAATGACCAGCGACTTCAATCGCGAGTTCTGGATGCGGGAGACCGCGCCACCCGACAGCACGCCGTGCGTGATGTAGGCGTGCACTTCCGTCGCGCCGTTCTTCAACAGCGCCTCGGCGGCATTGCAAAGTGTGCCGCCCGAATCGATGATGTCGTCGATCAGGATGCAGCGCATACCCGCCACCTCGCCGATCACGTTCATCACTTCCGATTCACCCGGGCGCTCGCGCCGCTTGTCGCAGATGGCGATCGGCGCGTTGATGCGTTTGGCGAGCGCGCGCGCACGCACCACGCCGCCGACGTCCGGCGACACCACCACGGTCTGGTTGTGCGGGAACCGCTCCTGGATGTCGCGCGCGATGATCGGCGCGGCGAACAGGTTGTCGGTCGGGATGTCGAAGAAGCCCTGGATCTGCCCGGCGTGCAGGTCGATCGTCAGTAGCCGGTGGACGCCGGCGCGTTCGATCAGGTTGGCCACGAGCTTGGCCGAGATAGGCGTTCGCGGGCCGGGCTTGCGATCCTGCCGCGCGTACCCGTAGTAGGGAACGACTGCAGTGATGCGCCGCGCCGACGAGCGCTTCAGCGCGTCGACCACGATCAACAGTTCCATCAGGTTGTCGTTGGCGGGAAACGACGTCGACTGGATCACGAACACGTCCTGGCCGCGCACGTTCTCCTGGATCTCGACGAAGATCTCCATGTCGGCGAAGCGCTTCACTTGCGTCTTCGCCAGAGGCATCTTGAGGTAACTGGCGATCGCTTCGGCCAGCGGCCGGTTGGAGTTGCCCGCGACGAGCTTCACGGCCGGCCCGGCGCTTCTGCCGTCTCCACGCGCGTCAAAGGGCATCGGATCGCTCCGCGACTGTTTGTTATGGCGGTGTCTAGCAATTAGGCCCGGACCTGTAAACGGTCCGGGCCTAATTGCTTGTCGAGAGCTGCTCAGATGGCACTGGAAGAAAGCGGGTCTCCAACAGTGCCCCTGCGGGTCAGTTTACCTTTGGTATGAGCTTTACGATGCCCTGCGCGGCCGCCGCCGCGGCTGCATCAGCCGTGGCACCCCACGAGCCGTCGAGCGAGCCAGCGGCAATCTCGTTCTTCTGAGACACCGTGCCGATCGACTTGCCGCCCGGATCCTTCACATGCCAGTCGATCTTGATCGGCTGCTTGCCATCCTTGGCCTCTCCGACCGCCACGACACCTTCAACACGATATGTGTTGGCGGCTGGACTGGAGGTCAGCGAAACGCCGTTCTTTGTAAGCTCGCGCTGCAGAGCCGTGGTCAGCGAGACGCGGCCGTCGCCCGGAGCTCCGGTCACGTTGGGCACGATCGCTGTTGCCGGTCCCTTGCCGATGCTGCCCGTCGCCTGGTTCGCGCTGGCAGCACCTGTCGCCGCCGTCTCAGCCGGCGCTGCGGCAGCACTTGTCGCCGCCGGCGCTGTCGCCCCGGTTGCCGCTGGAGCAGCGGCCGCCGTCCTCGTCGCCTTGGCTGCTGCAGGCGCAGATGCGACTGGTGCCGCCGAGGCCTGCGGCGACTGCTTGGGCAGCCACGCGGCCACCTGCGAAGCGGTCTTCGACGAGATCGAGCTGATGACTTGCTGCGAGACAGCGGCCCACGGATCGCGATCCGCGCCCGCTGACACCATCTCTTCGCCGGTGATGCGATTGACGCGCTGACCGGCTGGATCGGTGATATCCCAGATGTAGGACACCTTCACGCCGCTCTTTTCGCGCGCTGACACGACATATCCGCGCAGCGTAAAGTCGGACTTGTCAGTCGCGTTCTGAGCGACCGAAACCTTCTGCTGAGCAAGCGCGCTCGACAGGCCCGCCTGCATCTGCTTGGCGACGTTCTCCGGTGCTCCGATCACAGGAGCCACGGCAATCTTCGTGCTCGTGGCAGGTGCCACGGGTGCTGGCGTCGCGACCTCGGCCGAAGGTGTCGAATCGCCAGACGTGCCAAGCAGATTGCTGGCCGTCTCGCATCCAGCGAGGCCAAGGCTCAAGAAGGCAAGCGCGCCTGCAATCGCGGCAGATCTAGCGTACCCGCGCGCCGCAACGGCATAATTGGTCGTCACGATGACGTCCCCCTCAATATCATCCGCTGTTTGATCCGGCGGCCGTCGTACCAACACTGCGGCCTAAACCCACTCCCTCAAAACCGGTACGCGATCGACATTGAGTTAGCCAATCGCCAGGCAGGATGTCCACCCTCCGGCAGCCGTCCGTCCTCAGTTCTCACGCTCCACAACGGGGTTCGGACGGCAAACTTTGTGGATTGTGCAACTAAGCCACGACGATGGCAGAGATTTGACGGCCGTAATCAGGCTCATTCCGGTGGCATGAGCGGCGATATGAGAAGAATCGCGATTCGTTCGCATAGGTGCATTCCGTAGCGCTTTCGTAAGCGGCGAGTTGAAGTGCGGCAAGTCGCCCGAGCACGTAGGCTGACAAATCGAAATGAGCCCGGCCGCCGGCCTCGGGCCTTGTAAAAAATCGAGCATTATCAGGTGCGAGCATGCAAACTTCGGCTTCGAATTCAGGTCCCACCTCGTAGTTGGCAACGCCGATGCATGGCCCGATGGCGGCGACAATGCGCTCGCGTCGTGCCCCCGCATCCTCCATCGCCGAAATGGTTGCATCCAGAATTCCGCCGACCGCGCCTCTCCATCCGGCATGGGCCGCAGCTACGACTTTGGATGTGGGGTCGGCGAACAGCACCGGACAGCAGTCGGCGGCGAGCACGCCCACGACCACGCCCGGCGTCGCTGACACGACCGCGTCGGCTCGAGGAAGGTTGGCGGTATCCTGAGGCCCCGTGACGATCCGGGCGGTTGCCGAATGCGTCTGGTAGAGCGTGACGACCGGTTGTGCCGCGTTGCCCAGGGCCGCTGCGACGCGGCGCCGGTTCTCCATCACAGCTTCACGCGCGTCCTGCGAGCCAAGCCCGCAATTCAATTCCGCATAAAGCCCGCGCGACACCCCGCCCTGGCGCGTGAAAAAGCCATGGCGAATTCCGGCGAGTGCATTCAGAGCCGGGGCTTCGATGCGTCTGGGCGTGGTGAAGGCGTTTGTCATGGAACGTGGTCTGCAACGCGTGCGATCAAGTGGCCGATGGCGATACTGCCGAAAGTCCGGGCAATGGCGGCAGATCAGCCGAGCGCACGCCGATCGCCTTGAAGCGGCTACCCATGCCCGGCACCGCCATCAGCCGCGCGACGCCCGTCTCGATCTCCAGTGCCGCCTGCGGGTTCGCATTCATGAGGCGTGAGGTGCGCTCGATGATGCCAAGCGAGCCTAAGAATTGCGCTTGCGTGACGGGACCATCGACGGCGAGCCGCGTTTCACCCTCGATTGGCTCGAAGTCGAACTGCAGCTTCACGTCGTTGAAGTCGACCTGGCAGGTCAGGTCCGCCTCGCCCGGCGAGGTCAGCGGATGCTCGAACTTGTGACCGCGCACGGCCTGCAGGGTATCAGCAACGACCACCTGGTCTTTGTTGCGTTCGGCGTCGAAATAGCCGTAGTCGATGAAGAGCGCCGCCCACGGCGCGGTGCGGTCGATCGGCAGGTGAGCAAGGTCGTCCCAGTCCTGCGCCTCGAACACCGAGCCGTCCCGCAGGTACGGGTTGACGGCAAAGAAGCTCTCGTCGTCGCCTTCCGCGCGCGTCATCGCAACAAAGCGAAGATTTCCTTTCGGGTCGAGTCCGACGCTGCGGATGAAGCACGCCTTGCCCACGACCTCGAACTGCTGCACTGGGCATGTATCGAGGAATTCGTTGGCGACCAGGATCATCGGCGTATCCTTGGGGATTTCTGCGGTCGTCTTAAGCGTGGTGATGCGCTGCCCGGGCACCAAGCCGCTCAGAATGTCCGTTGCGCCAGGATCAGGTGCAACATCGACCAATACTATCGACGCCGCGTCGAGAAACCCCGGAACGATCCGCGCGGCCCGCAGCGCATCGCGCATCATCGTGCCGCGTCCGGGGCCAAGCTCGACCAGATTGAATTTCTGCGGTGCGCCCATCTGCTGCCAGACGACAGCCACCCACAGGCCGATGAGCTCGCCGAACACCTGCGAGATTTCCGGCGCCGTGATGAAGTCTCCCTTGGCGCCGACCGCTTGCCTCGTAACGTAATAGCCATGCTCGGGGTCGGTGAGACACGAACGCATGTACTCCGCGATCGTGATCGGACCCTGCCGCAGGATTCGCTCTTTCAGCTTCAGCGCCAGCGATGTTTCTCGCCGCGCTTCAGGATCATAGGGCAGGTTGCTCATGAGATTCGGGCTCTCGCCGGCTTGCCCGCTTTCGCTTCGCGCGACGCAAAGCTCCAGGCACGCCACATCAGCCAGCCGCCCAAGAGCACCATCGGGATCGAGTAGAGCATGCCGCGCGTGATTGACACGCTTTCGAACAGCATCCCGTACTCCTCGATCTTGAACAGCTCGACGAACATGCGGAATGCGCCATAGCCGGCCAGAAACGCGCCGACCGTGAAGCCAGGCATCTTCAGCGAGCCGCGCTTCCAGATCAGCCAGCCGAGGATCGCGAACAGCACCGCACCCTCGAGGATGGCCTCGTAAAGCATGGCCGGGTGGCGCGGCATCGGTCCATAGCCCGGGAAGGCGATCGCCCATGGCACGTTGGTGATCGTGCCGACGACCTCCGAGTTGATGAAGTTGGCGGTGCGGCCGAAGAACAGGCCGATCGGAACGGCAGCGGTCACCACGTCCGCCAGGCTGTGCATGGAGACGTTGCGCCACATCGAATAAAGCCACATCGCCAGCGTCACGCCGATGGCACCGCCGTGGAAGGCCATGCCACCCTGCCAGATCTTCACGATCTCTGCGGGATGCGACAGGTAGTAGGTGGGCTCGTAGAACAGCACATGCCCAAGCCGCCCGCCGATGACGACGCCGAGCGTGACGACGAGCAGCACGTCATCCATCATGTTCACGGAAAGCGCCGGCTTGCCGTCGCGCCACAACCGGTTGGTGCTGACCAGCTTCCTGACGTACCACCAGCCGAGCAGCAGACCGGCCATGTAGGCGAGCCCGTACCACTTGACCGAAAGTGGCCCGATGCTGATCGCCACGGGGTCGATCTCGGGATAGGGAATGGCAAGCAATCTCAATCGCTAGTCCTCCATGGCGGGCATCTCTGCCAAGCCGGCGGGTTGGTCGTGGCGACCAGGCTCGCAAGAACGCCGACGGTGGCACGATTTGGCCAGGGATCGGTCCATGTCAAGCGACGCAGGACGTGCCCTTGGTTCACCATCTGATTCCCGGCAGCACCGTTGAGCCTTGATTGGAGTCACCGCCACGGCCATAGTCCCTGCAAATCGCAACACCGCCGCCATGCGGATACAACTACAGCGGCCGTCGCCGTAAAGTATAGGTATCAAGATGACCCAGACCGCCAATCCGATCCTCGATGAGCTTGCGCGTCTGATGACCGACGCGGCAGGTGCCGCCCAGGGCGTCAAGCGCGAGATGGAATCCCTGGTGCGTTCGCAAGGCGAGCGTTTCCTGCGCGACATGGACGTGGTGAGCCGCGAGGAGTTCGAGGCCGTCAAGGCGATGGCCGAGAAGGCACGCGCCGAGAACGATGCGCTGTCAGCGCGTATTGCCGCACTCGAATCGACATTGCGCGGCCGTAGCGGCTGAAGGTTCCGTGGCAGTGGACCGGGTCACCATGCAGAAAACCTTGCCACCTACCGTCAAGCGGTCGGCATGCGAGCGTCGGGTTCCGTGCCTTTGAGCAGCGCGCGCGTCGGCCTTGTTGAGATCCGAGTCGGCATCGATTTGTCACGAATTCGCATTGTCGAGCATTACCGCGCACCTTCCACAGCGGCGCTCACATATTCGCGTCTAGAAGGCGAAACATGCCGAATTCGTCCTTTCAACGTGGACAATCCCGGCACCTTATTGCGACTCAGGGCGCGGTTCTGTTTTCGTCGCTCCGCCGGTGGATGCGATTGTCGCGGCCGGTGGGAAATGAAGAAGGAACAGGCATGGGCTCGCGAACATCCAGCTACGCACAGAGCACCAACCCGATCGATTTGATCGAGCAGCTCGCCGTAGCCCACGGCTGGGCCTGCGATCGTACGACCGATGACGAGCTGACGCTGGTCGTGATGGGCGGCTGGACCGACTATCAGGTCTCGATCAACTGGCGCGGCGATCTGGAAGCCCTGCACCTGGCCTGTGCCTTCGATTTCAAAGTGCCCGACTACCGCCTGTCGGAGATGTATCGCCTGATCGCCCAGATCAACGAGCAGCTTTGGCTCGGCCACTTCGACGTGTGGACCAACGAAGGGCTCATCATGTACCGGCACGGTCTGCTCCTCAACGGCGCGCTGGCGACGCCGCGCCAGTGCGAGGCGCTGCTGTCGGCGGCGCTGGAGGCTTGCGAGCGCTATTATCAGGCCTTCCAGTTCGTGGTCTGGGCGGGTAAGGAAAGCCGTGAGGCGCTCGTCTCGACCATGTTCGAGACCGAGGGCCAGGCTTGAAGCCCGAGCGGCGTTTGCGCAGTAAAGGTTGATCGCCCGCGGGTCTATCAAAAGCGAACCGGTCCAACCGCGCTGGGTGACGTTTCATGGCACTGACATTGAATGGGCCGCTCGTGCTCGCAGGCGCGGGCAAGATGGGCGGCGCGATGCTGTCCGGCTGGCTGAAGCGCGGGCTCGATCCGGCCCGTGTGATCGTGCAGGACCCCGCTCCGCCTGCCGAGGTCGCGGCACTTCTGGCGCAGAACGTCATCAAGTCGTCGCCGACGATCGACACTGCGGCAACCCCGCCGGCGGTGATTATCGTCGCGGTGAAGCCGCAGGCGATGGAAGAAGTTTTCCCCAGGCTGGCACGACTGGCCGGTCCGCAGACCCTCGTGCTCTCGATCGCGGCTGGTAAGACGCTTGCAAGCTTCGAACGGCACCTGCCGGAAAAGAGCGCCGTCGTGCGTGCCATGCCCAATACGCCCGCCGCGATCGGCCGAGGCATCACCGTGTGCGTTGCCAATGCGCATGTCAGCGATGAGCAGCGCGCACTCGCCACCACCTTGCTCGAGGCCATAGGCGAGGTCGACTGGGTCGGCGACGAGCAACTGATGGATGCCGTCACCGCGGTGTCAGGTTCTGGCCCCGCCTATGTCTTCCTGCTCGCCGAGGCGCTGGCAGCCGCCGGCGTGCGCCAGGGGCTGGATGCCGAGTTGTCAGCCCGTCTGGCGAGGGCAACGGTATCGGGTGCCGGCGAGCTTTTGCGACAATCCGCGGAACCAGCCGCACAGCTCCGCCACAACGTAACATCGCCCGGCGGAACGACGGCAGCGGCGCTGTCTGTGCTCATGCGGGAAGGCACCGGCCTCAGCGAACTGCTGGACGCAGCCGTGACGGCGGCAACAAAAAGAGGCCGCGAGCTGGCCGGTTAAGACGGCAGCAGGCTCGCGGCCCTTGCAGTTTACGGTCCAGCGAGTTCCTTGGCCCTTCCCCCAGAAGCGGCAAAGGCAGGCTCCGGCGTACTGGACCGCGGAGCGGGATGTGGACCGACAGGACGCCACAGGAGGCGGACACCGGATCGGCCCGAGCGGACCTGACGCGTGGCAAGCGCCTGTTCCAATACTGTTATGATATAATGTTACAATTCCGGCAAGCCGCAAACTTCCGGGCTCACGCGATTGTGAGGCAGCGGCACTCATGGCGAGATGGGCTGCCGGTCGCTCGAATTGTCCCTCTATGACGGGGATTGAGGGGCCGATCGAGATCCGCCAGACCGCCAATGGCAATCTGATCTCGGAGAGGCCCATGCTGCGATCAAAGACAGCACCGACGCGGTCATGATCCACGTTGCGGATGCGCGGGCTTTGTGTTGGATGCACCCCGCTGAATGGCACTGAAGGGCGAGGCAACGATCATGAGCACGTTTGAGAGATACCTGACGCTGTGGGTGGCGCTATGCATTGCCGTCGGCATCGCACTGGGCCATGCCATGCCGGGCATGTTCCAAATCATCGGCCGCGCAGAGATCGCCAAGGTCAATATCCCCGTCGCGGTTCTGATCTGGATGATGATCATCCCCATGCTTGTGAAAATCGACTTCGCAGCGCTTGGCGAGGTGCGCCGGCACTGGCGCGGGATCGGCGTTACGCTGTTCATCAACTGGGCGGTAAAGCCCTTCTCGATGGCGCTGCTGGGCTGGCTTTTCATCGGCTATCTGCTCCGTGATCTGCTGCCAGCCGGCCAGATCGACAGCTACATCGCCGGGCTCATCCTCTTGGCGGCGGCGCCCTGCACGGCCATGGTCTTCGTCTGGAGCAACCTCTGTCGCGGCGACGCCAACTTCACCATCACCCAGGTGGCGCTCAATGATCTGGTCATGGTATTTGCCTTCGCGCCGATCGTCGCGTTCCTGCTTGGACTTTCGGCGATTACAGTGCCGTGGGAGACACTGCTGCTATCGGTTCTGCTTTACATCGTCGTTCCGGTGCTCATCGCGCAGATCGTGCGGCGGTATGCAATCAACGGCGGCGGCCCTGAAGGTCTGGCGCGGCTGATCGGCATCCTGCAACCGTTTTCGTTGCTCGCGCTCCTGACGACACTGGTGCTGCTGTTCGGCTTCCAGGGTGAACAGATCCTGCGCCAGCCGCTGATCATCGCCATTCTTGCGATCCCGATCCTGATACAGGTCTATTTCAATTCCGGACTTGCCTACCTCCTGAACCGCGCCGCTGGCGAAGCTCATTGCGTCGCGGCGCCCTCGGCATTGATTGGCGCCTCGAACTTTTTCGAGTTGGCCGTAGCGGCAGCGATCAGCCTGTTCGGCTTCGAGTCCGGAGCTGCCCTTGCAACCGTCGTTGGCGTGCTGATCGAGGTTCCTGTCATGCTGTCCGTGGTGGCAATCGTCAACCGCACCAAGGCATGGTACGAGAGTGGCCTGACGCGAGAACGCGACGCGCACCCGGCATCCAGAGGCAAATGAAGGTCGAGCCCCGATGACCGTCACTAACTATCACAATCCCAAATGTGGAACCTCGCGCAATACGCTCGCCATGATCCGCGCGTCGGGCGTCGAACCGCACATCATCGAATACCTGCAAGAGCCGCCCACGCGCGAAAAGCTGGTGCAGCTCATCAAGAAGATGAAGGCGCGCCCGCGCGACATTCTGCGCCAGAAGGGCACGCCTTATGATGAGCTGGGACTTGGCAATGAGAGCCTCACCGATGATCAGCTCATCGACGCCATGATGGCGCACCCGATCCTCATCAATCGCCCGATCGTGGAGACGGCGGTCGGCGTCAGGCTGTGCCGCCCTTCCGAGGTGGTCCTGGACATCCTGCCCAATCCGCACATCGGAGCTTTCAAAAAAGAGGACGGCGAAATCGTTGCGGCGGCTTCGACGAAAAACTCCGGACGGCCACAACCGACACGTCCGGCGAGGTCGACTTCCGGCAAGAAATAGCAAGCGACGCTTTCGCACCAGCGTACCGAGGTCTGGCAATTGCCGGTGCGAAGGCTTACGTCTTTGAATGTCGTGATCCGCGCGGCCCAGGTAGCGGCGCGGGCTGCGGTGTTGGCTGGAATGAGGCTTGCTGGAGTCTTGAGACGATGTCGCTACCATTGATCGATCTGACCGGCCCCAAGGGACGCATCATCGACGCCGCGCTGGCGCTCGCAACCGAGCGGCCGTGGCGCGAGGTATCGCTGCGCGACATTGCCGAGCGCGCCGGTCTGGGGCTGGTCGACATGCGCCAGCACTTCGCTTCCAAGGCCGACGTGTTGGCGGCCTTCGCCCGTGCCGTCGATGACGCCGTGCTCGCGGTAGCGCCAGCGGCGGCTGGTGGCGATCCCAAGCGCGATCAGCTGTTCGAGATCATCATGTCGCGCCTTGACGCACTGCGGCCCTATCGGTCGGCCATGAAATCCATCTCGGAGGACACCTCGATCGATCCGGCGCTCATCAAGGCGCTGTTCGCCTCTCAGGTCTGGATGCTGGAAGCCGCAGGCATCAGCGCCGACGGTATCGAGGGTGGCGTGCGTGTTGCCGGACTGGCAGCGGTGTACGCGTCCGTATATCGAACCTGGCTCGACGACGATGACCCCGGCCTCGCGCGCACCATGGCCGCACTCGATCGCCGGCTGCGTCGCGGTGAGCGCACGCTTTCCACACTCGACGAGATGGGTCGCACCGCGCGTGCGATTGCCGATCGTGTCGCTTCGGTGTTTTCGGGCAGATTGTCTACAAGCCCGGCATCGCCGCCTGCAGCGCCCGAACCCGCGACGCCGAAGGACGACGCACCGCAGCACGTCTGACGTCCGCCCGCGCAACTGTCCGCGCGCGGCCCAGGTGGGTCTGGCTACAGCGGCACCGAAATGATGGCGCGCAGTCCGCCCAGCGAGCTTTGGCCAAGCGTGATGTCGCCACCATGGCTCTTGGCGATGTCGCGCGCGATGGCAAGGCCGAGGCCGGAGTTGCTCTTGTCCTGATTGCGCGCGTGATCGATGCGGTAGAACGGCTTGAACACGTTGTGACGCTCTGAATCAGGGATGCCCGGGCCGTTGTCGTCGACCTCGATCCGCAGCCACTGCCCTTCGGTAGCCGCGCGTACAATCACCTGATCGCCGTAGCGCTGTGCATTCGTGACGAGGTTGGTGATGGCGCGCTTGAACGCGTTGCGCTTGAGCGGAACCATAAGCTCCTTGCTGCGTCTCCTGAGTTTGACATCGACAGGAGTGCCGTAGACTTCTGCTTCCGCCTGAATCTCTTCCAACAGTTCGCGCACGTTTGCCGGGCGCGCTTCCTCGCCGCCGTCGCCCTTCGTAAAGGCCAGGTAATCCTCCAGCATGTGCTGCATTTCGTTGACGTCGGACCGGAGCGACTGGGCTTCCGGCGTCTCTCCAAGCAGCGCCAGTTCCAGCTTGAATCGCGTCAGCACGGTTCTGAGATCGTGGCTCACCCCGGCCAGCATCGTCGTGCGCTGGTCGACGTGCGTCTTTATGCGATCGCGCATTTCCAAGAACGCCTGCGCCGCCTGCCGCACCTCGCGCGCGCCACGCGGTTTGAAGTCTTCCGGCACCGGCCGGCCCTTGCCGAACTCGTCGGCCGCTTCCGCCAGCCGCAGGATCGGGCGGATCTGGTTGCGCAGGAATAAGATTGCGACAGTGAGTAGGATCACCGAGGTGCCGACCATCCACAGCAGGAAGATGTGCGAGTTGGAGGCATAGGTCTGCGTGCGCGTGGCAATGAACCTCAAGATCGCATTGTCGTGCTTGACGCGGATTTCCACGTGCCGGGACTGGCCGACCGTGTCGATCCAGAAGGGCCGATTCACCTTCTTGCGGATCTCGTCCGAAAGCGCCGCATCGAGCAGGCTGAAGAACGGCTTCGGCCGTGCCTCGGGAAGGTCGCCGGAGTTGAGGATCTGCAATGACAGGCCGAGCTTGTCGCGTGCCAGCGAAATGAGGCGCGCCTGGTTCGCTTCACCTGGCGACGATTGTTCATAGACCTGGATCAGCGCTGCGACGTCGCGCGCGGTGGCCTCCGACAGTCGCCGCGTCACCGCCTGCCAGTGGCGCTCCATGAAGACGAATGCGATGACGCCTTCCAGCACGACGATGGGCGCGATGATGATGATGAGGGCGCGCGCATAAAGGCCCTTCGGCATCGCGTCGGCGATCCTCTGCATCGGACCGCGCAGCGCGCGCTTTACCCGCGAGGAAACCGCACGGATCCACGCCGCAGTCCGGATGCCGTAGCGGGAACGAACCCGCACATCAGGTATCTCCGGCGTTATTGCCATGAGCCGTCAATCTCCGGTTCCATCGTGCCGGACGTCGTCGAGCCAGTCGCTGCCCCACCCCGGGGTCGGCTGCAATTCCGCGCGTGCCTGCAACGCGTCTTGTCGGTGCACACCGTCAATCGGTGTAGAGGATATAGCCTTTGCCGCGGACCGTCTGCAGATAGACCGGATTGGAAGGATCTGCCTCGATCTTGCGGCGCAGGCGATTGATCTGCACGTCGATGGCACGCTCGCTGCCGGTGGTGTCGTCGCTCGACAGCTCGTGGCGCTGGATCGGTGTGCCTGGCTTGAGTGCGAACTGGCGCAGCAGATCGCGCTCGCGTTCGGTGAGCTTGATGGTTTCGTCCTCGCGCTTCAGTTCGCCGCGCGACACATGGAATACGAAAGCGCCCATGCGAACCTCGTCGCTCGACGCGCCCGGAGCCGGACCGCGTCCTCGCCGCAGGATGTTCTGCAGCCGCAGCAGCAGTTCGCGCGGTTCGAAGGGCTTGGGCATGTAGTCGTCGACACCTGCCTCCAGTCCCGCGATGCGATCCTCCGAGTCCGAGCGCGCCGTCAGCATCAGGATCGGCACGTTGAGTGTGGACTTCAGGTCGCGCGCCAGATCGAGCCCGTTCTCGCCGGGCATCATCACGTCGAGCAGGACGATATCGAAGGCCAGCCCGCGCATCGCTGCCCGAGCCGCTGCGGCGTCAGCCGCCGGCGTCACGCGGAAACCATGCTCATTGAGATAGCGGCGAAGAAGGTCGCGGATTTTCTGGTCGTCATCGACAACGAGGACGTGCGGCGCATTGTCGGGCAGCGGCTCCCTGGCCAAGGCGTGTGCGGTCGTCATGTCGGATCCTGTTGCTGTTCGCGGACTTGAACACCTCCCGGCACGTCCGCGAGGCGGATCAGTGCGCGGACGCGGTCGCGATCCTTTTCTGCGATCATGGCAAAAAGAAATCTCCGCGTCGCATCGTCTGCGCCCGGACCGGCCTTGTCCAGAGCCTCGCCAATGCGGCGAATTTGCAGGTTGGCAAGCTTTTCCGCGAGCTTTGTGCCTTTCGCCGTCAGGTAGAGCCGGCGTTCCCTGCGGTCCTCCTTGCCCGAGCGCTGCGCCACGAAACCCTCGTCGATCAACTGCTTGAGCACGCGGGCGAGGCTCTGCTTGGTGATTTTCAGGATATGCAGGAGGTCGGCGACGCGCAGTCCCGGATTGCGGTTGACGAAATGCAGGACACGATGGTGGGCCCTGCCAAATCCGTATTTTTCCAGAACCTTGTCCGCGTCGTTGGTGAAATCGCGATAGGCGAAGAACAGCAGCTCCACACAAGCCATGAGACTTTCGCGGCCATTATGCGAACTGTCGCCATGGGCCGACATCTCGGCCGTTCCAGCCGCGGCCGCAGTTCTCGATTGCAGCTTCGCAAGAGGACTTGAATTTACGTCAGTCATGTTGACTTATTTGCCGCTGATTGTTAGTCGTGGCAAGTCATTTTGAGCAGGGAAATTAGCGGCTTCATCGCATGGTTGCCGCGTCTGTTGCAGTCGGCGGCGGCGATCGCGGGCGCGGATCGAAGCGGTCTGCCTGCTTGCGGCGTTGCTGCATGAGGATCCAAAGGAATGGCCGACCTCGTTCCCTATCACGACCGCGACGGTGTCATCTGGTTCGACGGCAAGCTGCTGCCATGGCGTGAGGCCAGCGTCCACGTCCTCACCCACGCGCTGCACTATGCGAGCGCCGTGTTCGAGGGTGAGCGCGCCTACAACGGCTCCATCTTCAAATTGACCGAGCACACCGAGCGTCTTGTCGCCGGCGCGCGCACGATGGATTTCGAGATCCCCTATTCGGCCGCCGAGATCGATGCCGCCTGCCGCGAGGTGCTGAAGGCCAACAACTTGAGCAACGCCTACATTCGCCCGCTCGCCTGGCGCGGCAGCGAGCAGATGGGCGTCTCTGCCCAGCTGACCAGGATTCACCTCGCCATCGCTGCCTGGGATTGGGGCTCCTATTTCCCGATGGAGCAGCGCCTCAAGGGCATCAGGCTCACTATGGCCACCTACCGCCGCCCCGATCCGGCGACGGCACCGGCCAAGACCAAGGCCGCCGGCCTCTACATGATCTGTACGCTCGAGAAGCACCGCGCTGAGCGGGCCGGCTATGCGGATGCCCTGATGCTCGACTATCGTGGCCGCGTTGCCGAATGCACCGGCGCCAACATCTTCTTCATCAAGGATGGCGTCATCCACACGCCGACACCGGACTGCTTTCTCGACGGCATAACCCGCCGCACCGTGATCGGTCTTGCGAAGGATCGTGGCATCCAGGTCGTCGAGCGGGTCATCGTGCCCGAGGAGCTGACGAGCTTCGAGGAATGCTTCATCACCGGCACCGCGGCCGAGGTGACACCCGTCTCCGAGATCGGCGAGGCCCGCTACACGCCGGGCCGCATCTGCGAGACCCTGCTCAACGACTACATGGCGCTGGTGCAGCCCAAGTCGAAAGCGGCAGCCGAATAGCAGCAACTGCGTATGGCGCGTCGATCACACTGCAGCGGCTCGCGTTTGCCATCGCCGGCGACACCTATTGCCTGCCCGCTCCGGATGCCGGACATTCCTTCCTCGTGAAATCTCCGATCGGAAGGTTGAACCCATGTCGGTCCGTCTCATGCTCCTGCTGGTAGGGATCGGTGGCATCCTGGCGTTGAACTTTGTGAGCACTATGCCGGCAAGCGCCCAGGAAGGACCGGGCGGCAGCATCAATCCAAACCGGGACTGCCAAACGCTCCTGACCTGCAATTTCCGCCGTGACGGCCGCGTCCGCGGCTGCCTGTCGTCCTATTCATGCCGCCAGTGCCGGTTCGTGGCGAGCCGCTGCCAGGTCGGCGCACCAAGAGGCACCTGTCAGCGCCTTGTCTGCGACTGGGGTGCGTGACTTGAAGATTGCGATAGGCGAGAGGCCGTCGTGAGCAAGGTTAACGGCGGTCGTCGCTGCGCGGCAACAACGCGCCGGGATGCGCCACCTGCTCGGCTGGACGGAAGATGACCGCGCAGCACACGCAGCCGAGGAAAGCGCCGATCACGATCCCGATCCCTGCGATCGCGGTGGCTGAGAGGTCGAGCCCGATCCAATGTGCCAGGACTGCGATCAACGCGGTCCAGAATAGCGCCGGCAGCAGCGCCATGATGAAGAGCCCGATCAGGCGATCGCTGCGAGCATCCCTTTGCCCCGGCCAGGCCTTGGACGCAGGGTGTGAAGCGAGCGACGCGCCTGTATTGATCCGCATTGGCATACTCCAACCGAAACGACCGCATACCGTCGCGGCCCGTCGATGCTCCCACGCTAGAGACCAAGTCTTGACGAGGAGCTAACGGGCTGGTCATTGCTGGAGCGCAGCGGCCCGGTGGTTAATGCTTGGTTACGAGGTGGCATGATGCTTGCGGCTTAAGCCTCATCGATGCTGGTAGTCTGCCGCACATTTGCCTGCGATTAGGCCGGCGCGCCGCGACCTGCTGATCGTCGGGCGCGCATGTCATCAACAAGACCCTGAAACTCGAGGCCTCATGAGCACGCCTGTCGCGCAAGCCCAGTTCGACGTTGCTGTGATCGGCGCCGGCCACAACGGCCTCGTTGCCGCGGCATACATGGCGCGAGCCGGTCTCAGCGTGATCGTGCTCGAGAAGAATGCGATGGTCGGTGGTGCTGCGGTCACCGAGGAGTTCGCTCCAGGATACCGTAACTCGGTTGCCTCCTACACCGTCAGCCTGCTCAACCCTCGCGTAATCCGCGACATCGATCTCGCGCGCCATGGACTCAAAATCGTCGAGCGCCCTGTCGCCAATTTCTGGCCGATCGATGACAAGCGCGGCTTGCTGATGCCCTACGGCCTGGGCGCTAGGCAACAGGCGATCGCGGAATTTTCAGCGCATGATGCCGCTCGTCTTGCGGACTATGACGCCGCACTTGAACGCGCCGCCGCAGTGCTGCGCGATCTTGTGCTCGAGGCGCCGCCCAATGCCGGTGGCGGCATCTTGGAAATGTTGCGTGCCGGCCGCATCGGCCGCCGCATGACGCGTCTGTCGCTGGCCGATCAACGCCTGCTGCTCGATCTGTTCACCAAGAGCGCAGCGGACTTTCTTTCGTCGTGGTTTGAGACCGACGTCGTCAAGGCGGCCTTCGCCTTTGACGGCATTGTCGGCGCCTACGCCGCGCCCTCGACACCGGGCACGGCTTACGTCCTGCTGCATCACTGCTTTGGCGAGGTCAACGGCAAGCCCGGCGTGTGGGGCCATGCGCTGGGCGGCATGGGCGCGATCACCCAGGCCATGGCCGCATGTGCCATCGAACGCGGCGCGCTGATCCGCACAAATGCTGGCGTTCGCGAGGTGCTGGTCGAGAACGGGCGCGCAGCCGGTGTCGTGTTGGACTCCGGAAAGATGGTGCGCGCCCGCGCGGTCGCAAGCAATGTCGGCCCGCGCCTGCTGTTCGGTCGACTGCTCCCGCAAGGCGCAATCGATGCCGACGTCGGCCGCAGGCTTGCCGCGTTCAAGACCGGCTCGGGCACCTTCCGCATGAACGTTGCGCTTTCCGAATTGCCGGATTTCACCTGCCGGCCCGGCAAGGCTGAGGCCGCGCATCATGGCTCCGGCATCATCATCGGCCCGACGCTCGACTATCTGGAGGCAGCCTACCTCGACGCGCGCCGCGATGGCTGGTCGGCGCGCCCGGTGATCGAGATGTTGATCCCGTCCACGCTCGATCCGTCATTGGCCCCGCATGGCCGCCACGTGGCGAGCCTGTTCGTGCAACACGTCGCCCCCGAGCTGCCCCATGGCCGCACCTGGGCCGACCCGAAGGAAAAGGAAGCCTTCGCCAATCTCGTCATCGACACGCTGACCGTGCACGCGCCGAACTTCAGGCAATCCGTTCTGGCGCGCCAGGTGCTGTCGCCGCTCGACCTGGAGACCCGCTTCGGCCTCGTCGGCGGCGACATTTTTCACGGCCAGCTGACGCTCGATCAGCTTTATTCTGCCCGCCCGGTGCTGGGTCACGCCGATTACCGTATGCCGCTGCCAGGCCTTTACCTTTGCGGCTCCGGTGCCCATCCGGGCGGCGGTGTGACAGGCCTTCCGGGCCGAAATGCCGCGCGTGCCATAATTACCGACCTCAAGTCGACATCGAGACAACGGCTGTGGCGGGCTTTTGGGCGCCGAGGTTGAAACCTCTTTGATTGTTTTTAATTTCATGGGGCGGGCGAAGCCCTATAACTACGCGCCTGCGCATACGAGTGCCGGGCCGGTGCAAAATGACCTGAAGCCGACCGCCTCGCGATGGCCGGGATAGGAGCAGCAATTGACGGTTATGGACCGGGATCGGGGCGACGCGAGCGGTATTTCCGCACGCAGCTACAGGCAGCTGATGCGCCATCAGGCGGGCGCCGTCGCCATCGTCGCGACCGCCACTGGCGAGCAGCGCGCCGGTCTTACCGCCACGGCATTCTCCTCGCTTTCCGACCAGCCGCCGACGCTGCTCGTCTGCATACAGCGCCGCGCTGGCGCGCACGACCTGATCGCACGCTCGCGCACATTCGCAGTCAACATTCTCGCCGCCGATCAGCAGGACGTGGCCGAGCGCTTCTCCGGGTCTAGCGGCGTCCATGGGCCCGACCGCTTCACCAGCCACCTCTGGAAACAACTGACGACCGGTGCGCCGGTACTCGACAATGCCCTTGCCGTGCTCGACTGTGAGTTGGTCGAAAGCCATGGCTTCACCACCCACACCATCTTCATCGGCCGCGTCGTCGGCGGCGTGATGCGACCCGAAGCCGAGCCGCTTCTCTATTTCCGCGGCGACTATTGGAACCTCGGCGAACGGTGAAGCGGAGCAGGGGATGCTGAAGGTATCAGGCCGCATCGCCATCGACGATGCCGAGATCGAGGAGCGCTTCATCCGCGCATCGGGCCCCGGCGGACAGAACGTCAACAAGGTCTCGACCGCAGTCGAGCTGCGCTTCAACGTGCGTGCCTCGCCTTCGCTTCCCGAGCCCGTGCGCAAGCGTCTTACCGCATTGGCGGGTCGACGCATGACGGACGATGGCGTGCTGGTGATCCGGGCGGAGCGCTTCCGCACGCAGGAGCGCAACAGAGAGGACGCCCGCCAGCGCCTTGTGGCCTTGATCGAGGAGGCGGCGATACCGCCCAAGCCGCGCGTCAAGACCAAGCCCACTATGGCTTCCAAACTGCGTCGCCTCGATGCCAAGACCCGTCGCAGCGAGACCAAGCGTAATCGCAGGGTAAAGAGCTTCGATTGACGCCTCGCTATGAATGGAAGCCTGTCATGAACGCTTCGGTGCGTACACGCGCCGGCCTTGATGTCGAGAATGCGCAGGCAAGGAGGGGATCATGCCGCGACTTGCCGCCAACCTGAGCATGCTCTTCACCGAGCTGCCGTTCCTCGACCGCTTTGCTGCCGCCGCCGGCGCGGGCTTCACCGGTGTCGAGTTCCTGTTTCCCTACGAATATGACGCCGATGAAATTCGCCTGCGGCTCGACGATGCAGCTTTACAGCTTGTACTCTTCAACATCTCGCCGGGCGACTGGCAGGCCGGCGAGCGCGGGCTTGCGGCGCTGCCCGGCCGCGAGGCGGAATTCGACCGGGCCCTTGATCAGGCACTCGCGTACGCATCGAAACCGGGCTGCTCCCGCTTGCACGCCATGGCCGGTACGATCGAACAGGGGGCGAGCCGCAGCACGTATGAAGAAAACCTGGCCAAAGCGGCAGAGCGCGCGTCTTCGGCCGGAATCGACATCCTGATCGAGCCCATCAACACCTTCGACATGCCGGGCTACTTCCTCGATCGAACCGAGATGGCGGCTGAGATCATCGCCAATGTCGGCCATGCCAATCTCGGACTGCAACTCGATCTTTATCACCGCCACCGAATGCAAGGCGATTGCGCGGGTGCAATTTCCACCTTTGCTCCCATCATCCGCCATTACCAGATCGCCGGCCCGCCCGATCGCGGTGAACCCGTCCCGAGTGAGCTCGATGTAGGGGATCTGTTCGCCCGCATCGATGCGACAGCATTTGCCGGTTGGGTGGGCTGCGAGTATCGACCGCGGTCCGACACACTTTCCGGATTGGTCTGGCGTCTCCAACTTGCGTGATGGCAGGTTGGCATTTCACGCGGCACGGCTATTCGTCGATCAATCGCATGGAAAGCAGAGAGGACCGGTCGTGGGACCGATCCTCTCGCTTGCTGACGGAAGCTGTGTTGTCCGGGTCGCTCAGTACAGCAGGCGCGGGCCGTTCTTGATGCGCGGCATCAGGTCGGGCAGGTCGGTTGAAGCCGGATCGTACTGTACATAGAGCTTGCCGTTTCCGTTCATGTAGAAGCTGTCGGCAATCATCGCGATGAACTTGGACTCCTGGTTCATCTCGCCATTGCCGCCGATGTTGAGCTTCCACTGCGGCACGTACACGATACCCTCGATCTTGACGCGGCCGCCGCCCTGGATTTCCGACTCGGTGATCGCATTCCAGGAGTACAAGCGGTCGACGATCACGAAGCCTGCGAGGTCGCCGGTTTTCGGCGCCTTGACATCGATGTTGCCGCCGCCGCGAACCATCATGCGGGTGTTGTTGCCGATGAAGAACAAGGTGACACCTTCGCCTTTCAGGCTGGCCTGGCCCTGAACCTCCAGATAGCCGTCACGGAAGATGTAGGTGCCGGGCTTCAGCGTCACGTTGGCCTGCGGCTTCAGCACGGTGTTGCCGCAATAGATGCCGGGCTCCAGCGTATAGGTGCCGTTCTTGAGCGACAGATTCGACTCTTTGCAAGGAGCGACAACGTTCCACGGCTCCCAGTTGTTGAGCTTCGAGGCGAACGGATCCTCCATGCGATCGCACTTGTCGTAGGGCTGCGGAACGAAGTGGTCTGCACCCGATGAGCTGCCGTGCGAGCAGAAGCCCTGACCGGTGCCCATCGCCGCGCCAACAGCGTTGATCGCGGTCGCGCTGTTTGAGTTCACCCACGACCAGCAATTGCGCGAAGACATCTTGTTGATGCCCTGCAAGTGCAGGCCGTCCGGCGTGGTCTCGTTGAGTGCCAGCAGGCAGGCAACGCCGCCGTTCTCGACCTGCGACTGTGCCGAAGTCGTCGCCTTGATGTCGAGGCTTTCGACGCCCATGATCCGCATGAAGTTGGTGTTCATGTGGTGTGACGCCTGGATCGTCACGTTGGCGTTCGATGCCTTCACCGACCATTGCAGATTGGGCAGCTTCGAGTTGTTCAAGGACGCCTGCAGCATGTGCTGCGCCGCGTCGTAGCGCTGCTGGCTGGTGGTCGCAGGCAGACGTGCACCCGCGATCGCGGCACTGTCCACGATCTGCTGCAGCTTGCCGCGTGCATTGAGAGCCTGCGAGTAGTCGACAGCGAACCCGGTCAGGGCCACCATCGGCACGGCCAACAGGCCGAAGTTGATGCCGATGGAGCCACGGCGGTCGCCGATCAGCTTGATCATCGGTTTGATGAAAGTGAAAGTCATAGTGGGCCTCCGTCGATAGGACAACGTCCGCACAATGGAGCAGCCCCATATAAGTGGAGGTTGCGAGCGTCGCTAAAATTGCAGCTAAATCGGCTTCAAACCCAAAGTCCTCATTCTGCGGTTAAGGAGCGGCTTTTCGAAATCCAGACATTTGAATCAATCTCCCGTCAAACAGGGAACCCGCGGCAGCCAAGGACGCAGCTGCCGCGGGTTGGGGTGCTGAAGGAGCTATTCTTTCAGATCCGCCGGATTAGTAGAGCAGGCGAGGGCCGCTCTTGATGCGAGGCATGAGGTCGGGCAGGTCGGCACCGTTCGCGTCCGATTGGATGTAGAGGCGACCGTTGCCTTCCATGTAGAAGTGGTCGGCGATCATCGCGAAGTACTTGGCCTCCTGGTTCATGTCGCCGTTGCCGCTGATGTTGATCCGCCACTTCGGCGCATAGAGCACGCCTTCGATCTTCAGACGCCCGCCGCCCTGGATGATCGTTTCGCGCACGTCGTCGCTGACCGGGTTCGGCTCGACCAGGACGAAGCCGGCATACTCACCCTCTCTGGGAGCCTTGAGCTCTGCTGAGCCGCCGCCCCGGACGATGAACTGGCTCTTGTTGCCGTTGAAGTAGAGGGTCACACCGTCACCTTTGAGCGAAGCCTGTCCCTGTACTTCCAGGTAGCCGCCCTTGAAGATGTAAAGGCCGTGCCGCATGGTGACGTTGGCCTGGGGTTTCAGCACGGTATTGCCGCAATAGACACCCGGTGTGAGTTCGTAGGTACCGCTCTTCAGCACCATATTGGTGTGCTGGCATTCGGCTCCCGACGCCGGATCATAACCGAAGCGGTCTTTAAACGGATCATCGAGCTTCTCGCACTCGGTAAATGGCTGCGGCGAGAAGTGGTCGGCGCCGGTTGCCCCGCCGTGCGAGCAGAAACCCTGGCCAGTCCCCATCGAAGCGCCGACGGCATTGATGGCGGTGGGGCTGTTCGAATTGATCCAGCTCCAGCAGTTGCGCGAGGAGACTTTGTTGATGCCCTGGAGATGCAACCCGTCGGGAGTCGTCTCGTTGAGGGCAAGCAGACAGGCGACGCCGCCGTTTTCCACCTGCGACTGCGCTCCCGACACCACGCTGAGATCCATTTTTTCGACGCCGAGGATGCCCATCAGGTTCGTCTTGTAGGTGTAGTTGATCTCGATTTGCACGTTGGCGTTGTTGGCTTCGATACGCGCGGTTGCGTCTTTCAGGTTGGCATTGGCGAGCGCCGCGTTAAGCATGTGCTGGGCATCTTCCAGGCGGTGCTCCTTGCTGGTGGCAGGCAGCCGTGCTCCGGCGATGACCGTGCTGTCGGCAATGCTCTGCAGCTCTTTGCGCACGGCAAGCGCCTGTGAGTAGTCCACCGCGATCCCGGAAAATGCGATCAAAGGCACGAAAATGGCCGCGAATGGCAGGGTTACCGAACCCTTTTCGTTGCGAGAGAAAGGACCAACCAATTTGCTTGCCGAACTGTTCATGTGAGCCTCCAGTTTCTCGTGACTGGAGGTAACTTCTCGCTAACAAACTTCCGAAACCTTAATAAATTCTGCGGCCTTTTATTGAACCCGCTAACTGGTCGTGCGTCTTTGAGGATGCGGTAAAAACACATTTGAAACAGGCAGTTGAGTTCTATTCAATTGTTCCTAGAAATTGCCGCGAGTTGTTTTTTGAGGCCCGCCGAAAGCGCCCCGATGAGCCCGCAAATTAACAGCTCACCTGTTGGTCAGCCTGAGCTCGATGCGCCGGTTTTTCCTTAAGCTCTGGTCGTCGAGGCCGTTCTCGAGTGGTGCGAATTCGCCATGCCCGGCCGCCACCAGCCGGCTCGCCGATACACCGCGGCTGATCAGATACTTGACGACGGAACTGGCGCGCGCCGTCGACAGCTCCCAGTTGGACGGAAATTGCGGCGAACTGATCGGCTTGATGTCCGTGTGTCCGTCAACCTGCAAGGCCCAGTCGATCTCCGCCGGGATCTGCTGGCTGAGCTCCACGACCGCCCTGGCGAGCTGGTCCATCGCCGATAACCCTTCCGGCGTCATCGTTGCCTGGCCGGACGGGAACAGCACTTCGCTTTCGAACACGAAGCGGTCGCCGACAACGCGTATATCCTTGCGTTCCTTGAGCAATTCGCGCAATCGGCCGAAGAAGTCCGAGCGATAGCGCTGTAGCTCCTGCACCTGCCGGGCAAGCGCGGCGTTGAGGCGCGAGCCCAGGTCCTTGATGCGATCCTGGGATTCCTGGTCCTTCTTCTCCGACGCCTCCAGCGCCTCGTTGAGCGCGGCGATCTGCCGGCGCAGCGCCACCAACTGCTGGTTGAGCAGGTCGACCTTGGCCAAAGCCTCGTCGGAGGCCTTCTTCTGGGCGTCGAGGCTCGTTTCCAGCCCCGATATGCGTTGCGCCTGCGCCTTGGCCTGCTCGTCGCCGGTAAGCGCAGAGCCGCTCATGCGCTGGTTGTCCTCGCGCAGCGCCGAAAGCGTCGCCTGCAGCATCGCGATCTCGTCGGCCGACGACTTCTCTCGGCTCTTCTCGAGCGACAGCAGGCTCGTCAGTTCAGCGATCTGCCGGTTGAGCCGTTGCAGCGCGCTGTCCTTGCCGCTCGCCTCCTGGCTGGCGAAATACTGCGCCAGCATGAAGATCGACATCAGGAACGTGACGACCAGCAGCAGCGTCGAAAGCACGTCGACATAGCCGGGCCAGAACTCGCCGTAGTCGCCGCTCCGGCGTGTGCGCCCACGAGGCATCGTCAGCTTCCCTGGCGCTCGAGGTTACTGGCGAGGTCCTTGAGCACGTTGGCGACCTCGGCCTGCTGCGACGCCTGCTCATCAACCCATTCGCGAACGATCTGCTGTTCGGAGCGCATCTGCGTGATGAGTTGCCCGACGCCGTGCGCCAGGTCGCGCATCTCCTTGGCCTGCCGCTCCGAAGCGCCAGGATTGGCACCGCCTTCGACCAGCCGCGTGTTGAGTTCTTCGAGCACGCGCTGCATGTCATAAAGCGTTCCTGCCAGCTGCCGCATGACGACATCGCTGGTGCCCGACGACGAGCCCGGCGTCAGTTCGGTGACGCCCGACAGCCATTCCTCGAGCTCGTTGTAGAAGCGGTTCTGCGCATGGCTGGCCTGCAGCTCCATGAAACCCAGCACCAGCGAGCCGGCAAGACCGAGCAGCGACGATGAGAATGCCGTGCCCATGCCTTTGAGCGGCGCTGAAAGTCCGCTCTTCAGATCATCGAACAGGGTCACGGTGTCAGCGCCCTTGGTGTCGATCGTACCGATGGCCTTGCCGACCGATTGGATCGTGTCGAGCAGTCCCCAGAAGGTGCCGAGCAGGCCCAGGAACACCAATAGGCCGACTAGGTATCGACCGGTATCGCGCGCCTCGTCGAGCCGCGAGCCCAGCGACTCCATGATCGATGTCATCGACGCCGTCGACAGCGAGATCGAGCCGGTACGGTCGCGCAGCATGGTGGCCATCGGCAGCAGCAGTCGCGGCTTGTGCGAGATGGCAAGACCCGGGTCGGCGATGCGGAACGCATTGACCCATCGAATCTCGGGATAAAGCCGGATCACTTGGCGAAACGAATAGAGGATTCCGAATGCGAGCACGCCGATGATGAGGCCGTTGAGCCCTGGGTTGGTCATCACCGATCGAAACAGCTGCTCATGCAGGATCGCGGCGAGAAATCCCACCAGGGTGAGGAAGATCAACATGCGGATCAGGAACAGGCCTGGCGGGTTGAGCGCGCGGTGCGCCACCGGGACCGCATCAATGTTTCGCGTGCGTGCCATGCTCATCCCTCTTGTCGCGCCGTTTTCCAGCCTGCCTCGGGCTCGTGCGATCGCGTGCGGGGTTTCGATGCAACTCTTGCGTGCTGCGCTGGCGTCAAGTTTACTCTACCTGGGCTGCACGAGAAACCGGCAACATGCTACGCTGCTTTTTGGCCACAGCAGGGCGGCGGCACATCGCTTCGATCTGATCCAGCCGCAAATCCACAGCCGAAATCAGGAATCGTCGGCGTTGGACCCGGAATTGTCGCCGGAAGTGCAATGTAGGGCCCGATGGGCCGTGTGGATCCCATCGTCGTCACGGAAGAGCGCCCGTTCTCGACGCAAGTTGCTTCTCAAAACCCCGCCGATCTCCCGCGGTCTGCGGCGACGATCCACTCACGCCCGCGTCTCGACCGGACGCAGCAGAGCGAGCATGCCTTTGTGGATGGCGGGGTTCGCCGTCAGCATCTCGCCCTTGTCGAGCATGCCCTCGCCGCCGGTCAGGTCCGTGCAGATCCCGCCCGCCTCGCGCACGATGACGATGCCCGCTGCAAGGTCCCACGGTTGGATGCCGTGCTCCCAGTAGGCGTCGAACCGTCCCGCCGCCGTCCACGCCATGTCGAGTGCGGCCGAGCCGGTCCGGCGGATGCCCGAAACTTCCATCATCACCAGGTTCATCTCGCTCTTGAACCGCTCCTGGCCGGGACGGCCGCGATGCGGGATGCCGGTTGCCACAACCGTGTCTGCGAGCGTCTTGCGGGCGGCGACGCGCAGTCGGCGCCGATCGTTGAGGAAAGCGCCACGACCCCTCTCTGCCGCAAACAGTTCGTCGGAAATTGGATTGTAGATCACTCCGGCGACCATCTGCCCTTCGCGCTCAAGGCCGATCGAGATGCAGAACATCGGGATGCCGTGCAGAAAGTTCGTGGTTCCATCGAGCGGGTCGACGATCCAGCGATGCGTCTTGTCGCGCCCTTCGACGTAGCCGCGCTCCTCCATCAGGAAACCGTAGTCGGGCCGCGCTTTCGAAAGTTCCTTGTAGATGATCTCCTCGGCCTTGAGGTCGGCGGCGGAGACGAAGTTGGCAGGGCCTTTGATGGAAACCTGCAGCTGCTCCACTTCGCCGAAGTCGCGCGTCAGGCTGCGGCCGGCCTTTCTGGCAGCAGCGACCATCACGTTCATCAGGGCAGAAGCGGTCATGAAAGGCCTTTCCCTCGTGCGGCGGGTCATCCCGATGCGGCAACAGCGCGTCGCCGCAAGTCGCTGCAACCCGCAACAGAAACATCATCGGAATTCCGTGCAGGACGGGCGTTGGCCTACCCCGTTCACCGCCCCATGGCAAGCCGCAGCAGGCAGGGTGCGGCGAGCCATCGCTAAGCCGATCGGCAGTCCTGCACGCCGCCATGCCACGATTCTAGCGATCGGCGAACGCCACTGGGGTCACTCTGCCGCGACCGGCGGCAACTGCTCCAGCGATGCGGAGAGCGCAGCCGCGTCGTAGTCGCGGTCCTCCAGTTTGCCGGCCAGATAGTCGGTATAGGCCTGCATGTCGAAGTGGCCGTGGCCGGACAGGTTGAACAGGATCGTCGGCGACGTGCCCGCTTCGCGTGCCGCGATCGCCTCGTCGACGGCCGCGCGCACGGCGTGTGTCGATTCCGGCGCCGGCACGATGCCCTCCGCGCGTGCGAACATGAGGCCGGCCTCGAAGCACGGGTTCTGGTGATAGGCGCGCGCCTCGATGAGGCCCTTCTCCTTGGCATAGCTGACCAGCGGTGCCATGCCGTGATAACGCAGGCCACCGGCATGGAATCCGGGCGGCATGAACGTCGAGCCCAGCGTGTGCATCTTGGTCAGCGGCGTCAGATGCCCGGTGTCGCCGAAGTCGTAGGCATAGCGCCCGCGTGTCAGCGTCGGGCACGCGGCCGGCTCGACCGCGATGGCGCGCACGTTGTGTCCGCCGCGCAGTTTCTCGCCCAGGAACGGGAAGGCGATGCCGGCGAAGTTGGAGCCGCCGCCCGCGCAGCCGATGACGATGTCGGGATAGGCGCCGGCCTGCTGCATCTGCTCGATCGCCTCGATGCCGATCACGGTCTGGTGCAGCAGCACGTGATTGAGCACGCTGCCGAGCGCATATTTTGTGTCGGGGTTCTTGGCCGCCACTTCGACCGCCTCCGAGATGGCGATGCCGAGGCTGCCGTTGCTGTCGGGCGTGGCCGCGAGGATGGCACGACCGGCATCTGTCTCATCGCTCGGACTGGCGACGCAGCGCGCGCCGTACGTTTCCATCAGCGCCCGCCTGTAGGGCTTCTGGTTATAGGAAACCTTGACCATGTAGACCTTGACGTCGAGACCGAACACCGCGCCAGCGAACGCGAGTGACGAGCCCCACTGCCCGGCGCCCGTCTCGGTGGAAAGCTTGGTCACGCCTTCGGCCTTGTTGTAGTAGGCCTGCGCGACGGCCGTGTTGGGCTTGTGGCTTCCGGCCGGACTGACGCCTTCGTACTTGTAGAAGATGCGCGCCGATGTCTTGAGCGCCTGCTCCAGGCGGCGCGCCCTGTAGAGAGGCGTCGGCCGCCACAGCTTGTAGATGTCCCGCACCGGCTCGGGGATCTCGATCTCGCGCTCTGCCGACACCTCCTGCATGATGAGCGCCATGGGAAACAGCGGCGCCAGTTCGGCGGGCCCGATCGGCTGGCCGGTGCCCGGATGCAGGGGCGGCGGCAGCCCCGGCAGGTCGGCAGCGATATTGTACCAGGTGCGTGGGATGCGATCCTCGCCGAGCAGGTATTTGAAGGTATCGTTGCTCATCGTGGGGTCTCCTCGCCAGGCGAATTGTTTTTTCGATCTCGCTTGTCTTGTTTGTAACGAGCGCGTTTATAGCCCGGCCGGCAACAGGCCACTTGCTGCCGGTCAAGCATTGAAAGCATTCAATATCAGCTTTGATCGCGTTGACGAGCCCTTCTGAGACGCGCGCTCAGACAAGACCTCCCTACGCGCGGCCGGACACCGCCGTGACGGCCGGCATCAATCCCTAGAGCTGAGGTGAAGATTTTCCACCGCACGCAATTCGAGCACGGTTAGAGTCTGAGCGGCTGAGATGGAACCACTTATGGTTCCAGCGTAGGCGTGATTGAGACTCTCGAACAAGGGCTTAGAGCAGGCCACAGCAGCATGCGTGATGCCGCGAAGGTCGGCACTGCTCTAGTGTGGCGTCGCGCCTTAATTGACCTGTCCGGGCGGCAAGCTATTCGTCAATTAAGGCGCGATGAACGCCACACTAAGTTGATGATTTCTCTAGTGGCCCTTATGTCGCGCCTAAATCGTCAACGGTTCCGGCCTACCCAGCGATTTAGGCGCGACGGGCCACTAGGTTGGTGGCCCAAAGTAGTGCATCAGGATGACCCACCATCCCGCGAAGGCAACGAAGCCAGCAGCGATCGACACGCCGCGCAGGCCCGCGATCTCGAAGATTGCCTTCATCTTCCTGTCGTGCAGTATGATCTCGCCCTGGCTGCGCGCGACGTAATAGACGATCAAGCCAATGGTGATGCCCAGGACTGCCGCAATCGCTGCAAGAATGATTGCCGTTTGCATGGTGATGCCCCTCCGCTGCTCGAATGTGATGCCTAACACACCCGACGCAGCAGCCTCAACGTCCGCCATCTGTGCGAAGACTCACATCGTCTCTCCCGTTCGCATTCGCAGCGGAACTTCGGCCTGAAGGAAGGGGTTTCTACTCACGGGGTTCATTGCGGAGAAGCCGCCGGAGGCTGCCCGCACGAAGCAATTCGCTGCATCTGGATGCGTGCCCGCCTACCCTTCCAGCGCCTTCTGCACCGCCTTGGCGATATCCTGGGTCGGCATCTTGACGTAGTCGGCGGCGATCTCCTTCACCACGCAGGACCGCGTCGCAGAGCCGATAATCTTCCTCGCCGTGCCGAGCGCCACTGGCGGCGCGACCAGCACGATCTTCTCAAACGCGCCCTTGGCGGCGTGCCGTTCCAGCGCGTCCATCACCTCGGCAATGAACCTGTCCTCGGCGCGCTGGTGCAGGTCGGGCGCTTCCATCGAAGACTTGTGCGGTCCGCTCATGTCGTTCATGCGGCCGGGCCGGTCACGGCCCTGCTCGTGGGTGAAAGGATTCTCCTCCGCCACTATCGTTCGCAGGACCTTGAGGCGTGGCACGAGCGCAGTTCCCTCATTGACCATGACGATGGCCTTGGCTCCGTCGAGCACTGCGATCCACATGTTCTGGGCTAGCTTCATGTCGTCATCTCCCAAATTGTCTTGCTGTTGTTGCTTCCATTCCAAGGTGATGATCGAGAAGTCCGCTCCAATCGTTGCTGCCGGGTTGATAGGCGGACTTCTCGATCACGACACTAGGTTTGAATTCCGGATTGGGTTTGCGGCGGCGCAAGCAAGGCACGAACTTGGTCTTCAGACTGCGGCGGGCACTCAATTTTGAGGGGTGCCATCCAACTGCCGGCTGTCGCCCCTGCCTTGCCGCCGGCACCAACCGGGGAGACGCCGCGCCGCACCCTTGTGTGCTGCCGCACGAGTTGGGCCTGCAATGCCGCTGAATTGGCGTGCGCTTGAGGCGGTTTTCGATCTTTGAGCGGGCACATTGTGGGTGAGCCAATTCTCATCTTGAAGATAACGTTAATCTGCCCACATAGCGACGTATCGAGTTGGGCGGGGGTGTTGGCGGTAATTATCCATATGAATTCATTGGATTTATTTTGAGTCAGGATCAACCGCCGCGGCGGTGTTGTCCTGTTGGGAGTCGGCAAGTGCCGGAGCCGGAACCGCAGCGGACTTCGAATTTTATACAGTTTGGCCATATGTCGTTAACGCCGCTTCGCTAGGCTCAAGCCGCGTGCTGAATAGGGCCAATAGCATATGGATTCCATGCTCAAGACGATGCTCGAGTGCGGCATCGATCAGACCGAAATCCTGGTTTCGGCCTATCGCGATGAACATGGGTATCATGCCGAGACCGTGCTAGGGGCAACCGGCGCGCTGCTTGGGCACGCCATCCAAGCGAGCGCCTATGCCATGGCGGCAAACGGCGGCGCGGCGGTTACCGAATTCGAGCGCCAGACCAATCCGCCGTTCGGCAAGTTCGTCAACTGCAGCGATCGCATCAGTGTCTTCACCCAGTCGGAGCTGCCTTTCCTTCTGACGGTCGCCAAACAGCTCAACTGGTTTTCGCCGGAAGCTGCTCCCGACATGCAGAAGGTGATCGCGGGGATCGTCGAGCAGGTGGGCGGCGAGTGGTTTCCGCGTCTCAGTGTGCCTTCCGACCACATGCCGCGCGACTGGTCGCCTGACGCGGTGCCGCGCTTCCGCACCGACATGCGCGCCTGCCTCCACCGGCACAAGCTGCCCGTCAATGTCTGCGAAGTGCTGTGCCTGGCGCTGGCACTCGGCTATCAGGTGGCCGATAACAAGGACAAGCTCGATCCAGAGATCGGCCTCAGGATCGGGCTCGAGATGGCTATTGCAACAGCCAACATCGGCAACCTCAATCGTCCTTATGTGCTTGAAGCCCATGACGAGCACGACGTCATCAACAGCGCGATCCTGCGCAGCGAAGACATGACGGCAGAAGCAATGATCGGGGCAAGTGGAGCGGATAAGCGCGTCGAGGAGCCCGTCGAAGAGATGGTGCTTGCCGCTCAAGTCGCGACCGAGGGCGAAGCAGCCGAAATGCTCGAAGATGGCGGCCTTCCACGCATTTCCAGACTGGCGGCGCCACGACGCGCAAAACCGGCGTTCGGAAAGCGGCAATTCGGCTGACACGACGCGTCCGGCCTTCAGTTGCATCGGCGATGCACTGCACACTTCTGACTTCACATCTCCGCTGAGGGTTGCCGTCACATTCCGAGATGCTCGGAACGCGCGTCCGACCACTGCTTCGTATCGCGCTTTATGCATATGCGGCCGGAGCATTTCGATTCTTCCAAGCATCCGTCAAAGTGGAGAAACGCCGTCTCCACTGCCAGGAGCCTGCCCACTCCGAGGCATTCCATGGAACCCATGCTGCTGCGGTGCGCCTTCGAAGGCGTATGGTTCTCAGAAGGTATGAAGCGCCGACGTTGTTGGAATTCCAGAAATGATTTTGCTATTTTCTTTGTTATTTTTGCACATTGTAGAATTTTTTTTCATGTTGGGCTAACAAGGTGGCGGACATGCTGCGCTGCCGAAACGCCTCATGCAGCCGCCAGCAGAGGTCCGCAACGTGACCCAATCGCGGATTGCCAACATGACCCAACTCGCCCTCGTTCCCAGCTCCGCACCGTTCTCCGGCGATGAAATCGCTGCGCTCAACACAGTCGTCGGGCGCTCCAGTCCCGAGCAGCGCGCTTGGTTGTCGGGGTTCCTTGCCGGTCTTGAAGCGCGCTCGCGGGACATGCGCTCGCCAGAGCCTCGCCCGGCTGTAGCGGCGGCTCCCGCGGCGCGGATTCCGATCACGATCGTCTATGCGAGCGAGTCGGGCAATGCCGAAGGGCTGGCGCTCGGTGCAAAGTCGGCTGCGGCGAAGCAAGGCTTCGATGCGCGCGTGCATGACATGGCCGATCTTGAAGTCGGTCATCTGGTGAAAGCGAAAAACGTGCTGGTGTTCGCTTCGACGTGGGGCGAGGGCGAGCCACCGCAACGTGCTGCTGACTTCGTGCAGATGTTGTTGAGCGATGCTGCGCCGCGCCTCGATGGCGTCCGCTTCGCCGTGCTGGCACTAGGTGACAGCGCCTACGCAAATTTCTGCGAAACCGGCCGGCAGATCGACGAGCGGCTGGCGGCGCTCGGCGCCATCCGGATCAACGACCGCGTCGATCTTGACCTCGACTTCTCTGCTCATGCACCGCGTTGGACCACGAAGACGCTCGAGTTGCTGAGGCCAGCCGACGCTTCGGCATCGGGCAGCGTCGTGCACGTGGCGTTCCAGGCAAATGACGATGCCCGCATTGCAGGCACGGAGGCCTTCTCGGAGGCAAGGCCGCTCGAGGCGGAGATTACAGGCCTCGTCAATCTCAACGGCAGCGGCTCGACGCGCGAGACCTGGCATGTCGAAATGGCGACGGAGGCCGCAGGCTATGCCTACGAGCCCGGCGATGCAATCGCGGTTGTACCTGAGAATGATTCAGAGCTCGTTGCGCGGCTCCTGGAGGCAACCGGCCTCGATGATAGCGCGGGGCTCGGCGAGCATCTGCGGCAGGCTGCCGACATCACGACGCTGTCGCGCACGTTAACGCAGAAGTATGCGGCGCTGACCGGCCGTGCCGACGTGGCGGAGCTGGCTGCCGATGCCCAGCAGTTCCAGGCGTTCGCGGGGGACCGGCAGCTCGTCGACCTGTTCAAGGCTTATCCCGGCAAGCTCAGCGCGGCGGATCTCAAGGGTCTGCTGCGCCCCCTGCCCGCTCGCCTCTATTCGGTGGCGTCGAGCCCGCGCGCACATCAAGGCGAGACGCATGTCTTGATCGGCGCGGTGCGCTGGCAATCGCATGGGCTCGACCGGCGCGGCGTCGCCTCGACCTTCATCGCCGACCGCCGCAAGTTGGGTGATGCACTCAAGGTTTACGTCAAGACCAACCGGCATTTCCGACTGCCGCAGGATCAGCAGCGCCCGGTCATCATGATCGGCGCCGGCACGGGCATCGCGCCGTTCCGCGGCTTCGTCGCCGATCGCGCTGCGCAAGGCGCCAAGGGCGGCAACTGGCTGATCTTCGGAGAGCGCAACTTCACCAACGATTTTCTCTACCAGCTGGAGTGGCAGGAGCATCTGGCGTCCGGTGCATTGACGCGACTCGACCTCGCCTTCTCGCGCGACCAGCCGGAGAAGATCTACGTGCAGCATCGCCTATGGGACGCGCGCGAGGACCTGCGGCGCTGGATCGGCGACGGGGCGCATGTCTACGTCTGCGGCTGCGAGAAGGGTTTGTGGCGCGATGTCGATGCGACGCTGGCGCGGATCCTGTCCGAGGCTGCTGGCGGCGACATCGAGGCGGGCAAGGCCGAGCTCGCATCGCTCGCCAAGGCCGGCCGCTATCAGCGCGACGTCTATTGATCGGATGGAGACCCAATCCCATGACTGACACTGTGATCGACCGGCGCGCGCGCAACGAGCACATCAAGGAAGAGAGCCGGCATCTGCGCGGCACCATCTTGGAAGGTCTCGAGAAGACGCACACGGGTGCCATCTCGGAGGACGACCAGCAGCTGGTCAAGTTCCACGGCACCTACCTGCAGGACAACCGCGACGTGCGCCACGAGCGGTCGAAGAAGAAGCTGGAGAAGGCCTACGCATTCATGATCCGCGTGCGCGTGCCGGGAGGACTCGCCACGCGCGAACAATGGATCGCGATGGACGACATCGCCACCACCTTTGGCAACGGCACCTTGAGGCTGACGACGCGGCAGGCGTTCCAGTTCCACGGCGTCATCAAGTCGAACCTCAAGCGGACCATGCAGGCGATCAATTCCAGCCTGCTCGACACGCTGGCGGCGTGCGGCGACGTCAACCGTAACGTGATGTCGACGTCCAACCCATATCTGTCAAAGACGCATGCTGCGGCGATCGATCTGGCGCGGGACTTGAGCGAGCATCTGACGCCGCGCACTGGCGCCTATCACGAGATCTGGCTCGATGGCGAGAAGGTCATCGAGGGCAGCGGACAGGCGGAGGCAAACGAAGAACCGATCTACGGCGCCCACTACCTGCCGCGCAAGTTCAAGACGGTGGTGGCTGTTCCGCCCGACAACGACGTCGACGTCTATGCGCAGGATCTCGGGTTCGTCGCGGTGATCGAGAACGACGCCGTCATCGGCTGGAACGTCACCGTCGGCGGCGGCATGGGCATGACGCACGGCGAGCGCGAGACCTTTCCGCGATTGGCCGACGTGCTGGGCTTCTGCCGACCGGATCAGGCGGTCGACGTCGGCGAGAAGATCGTCACCGTGCAGCGCGACTGGGGCAATCGCAAGAACCGCAAGCGGGCGCGGCTCAAGTACACGATCGAGGACCGCGGACTTGATGCGTTCCGCGCCGAGGTGGAGGCGCGCCTCGGCTACCGGCTCGAGCCGCCGCGTTCGATAGTATTCGCCAAGACCGGCGATGCGATCGGCTGGCGAAAGGGCGAGGACAAGCGCTGGCACCTGACGCTCAACGTCGAGAATGGTCGCGTCGTCGACAGTGACGGCAAGCAGCTCAGGTCGGCGTTGCGCGAAATCGCGGAGACGCAGGCGGTCGAGTTCATCCTGACGCCGAACCAGAACGTGATCATCGCGCGTGCTACCGCGACGGCGCGGAAGGCGATCGACGCCATCCTCGATCGGCACGGGCTGGCGCCGGAAAAGATCTCCGGCCTGAGGCGCAATGCGGTTGCCTGCGTTGCCTTGCCGACCTGCGGACTGGCACTGGCGGAGAGCGAACGCTACCTGCCCCAGCTCGTCACCAGGCTGGAGACGCTGCTCGAAGCCGTCGGACTGGACGAGGACGAAATCGTCATCCGCATGACGGGATGCCCGAATGGCTGCGCGCGGCCCTACCTCGCCGAAATCGGTCTCGTCGGGAAGGGACCGGGTTCCTACAATCTCTATCTGGGTGCGGCTTTCGATGGCTCGCGGCTGAGCAAGCTCTACGCGGATGGCGTCGGCGAGGAGACGATCGTGCGGCTGCTTGCTCCCCTTTTCGAGCGGTACGCACGAGAGCGGCTGGCGGGCGAGCGCTTCGGCGATTTCGTAATCCGCGCCGGCATCATCAAACCGACAGCTCGCGGCAGCGAATTTCACGATGGCGTGGTGCTCGCTGCTGCCGGCGCCTGACCACGCAACCGCGTGACGACGATCACAAGCAGCAAGATTTGGAGATGACTCATGGCCCACGTTCGTTCAAACCGATCGCCTATCGAGGCTGCGGCCGCTCTCGATAGAGTGCTGGCCGAGGCCACGGACCTGGAGCAGAGACTGAGGCTCGTCGTCGATCACATCGACGGCAGGGTGGCGTTCTCGACCAGCCTCGGGCTGGAGGACCAGGCGGTTCTGCACGGCATCGCGGTCAGCCAGGCGCCGATCGACGTCTTCACGCTCGATACGGGACGTCTCTTTGCCGAGACATTCGACGCCATAGCGAATAGCGAAGCGCGTTACGACTTCAAGATCCGCGTCGTCGTACCCGAGGCGGCGGACGTGGAAGCTCTCGTTTCACATGACGGAGTCTACGGCTTCCGCAACTCGCTGGAGGCGCGCAAGGCGTGCTGCGAAATCCGCAAGGTGCGGCCGCTCAGAAGGGCCCTCTCAGGCGCGAAGGGTTGGGTAACGGGGTTGCGCCGCGGACAGTCCTCCGGCCGCCAGCAGGTGCCATTCGCGGAGTTCGATGCAGGCTTCAACCTCATCAAAATCAATCCGATTGCCGACTGGTCGCTGGAGGAACTGGAGGCCTTTATCGCCGGCAACCGCATCCCGGTGAACGCACTGCACGCGCGCGGCTTCCCGTCGATCGGCTGCCAGCCCTGTACACGGGCGATTGCGGCGGGCGAGGATATCAGGGCCGGACGCTGGTGGTGGGAGCTGGAGAAGGGTCAGTCGAACGGTCAGGAATGCGGGTTGCATAGCTCACCCGCAGCGGTGAAGGAAACGGCCTGAGAGACGACAGAATGCGGCCGGTTGCAGGAGCGAGGCGGCCGTTCGCGCGCCCTCGTTCCCGCTTGCCTTGCAGCAGCGGTGGCCCTGCTGTCGGTGCGGCCGACTGAGCGCAGCTAATGCACGTACGCGTCTGGCATTTTCACAGTGTTGAATCATAACAGCACGGCCTGACATTCTGTCAGCAAGCCGCCGCGAACGTCTGTCATTTTGGCAGTCCAGCCTACTTTTTTGCGGTGCAAAAGGCCGGAATTCACCTTGTAAATCTCTGATATATCTGTACTTTCATAATGTCTTAAGCTTGGCACATAGATTGCTTAAGTGTTCTCTACCATATGTTGAAGCTCGTCGGCGGGGATATGAATGAAACGCCATTCGGCTTATTTTTCGATGTTGTTCAGCATCGGTGTCACGTGGGCCGGAGTTGCACTTGCCGAGCCCAATGTTATCGGCGGTATTACTCCTGATCGGCGCCCGGAGGGTCTGCCAACTGTCGGGCAGACCGGACTGACGCAAGCAGGGCAAGAGCGCATCCTGCATGGCGTTTCTCGGCCGTATCCGCCTAGCCTCAGGTGGATCGAGGATCAGGGCGGTTGGTTCACGCCCTTCGCCAATCCCGGCATGACCGGTCCCTATGACATCAGGAACTGGCACCAGAAGGGAAAAGGCTAGCGCCGTGCTCCCCGTTTCCGAACGTGTGCTCATCACGTTTGCACGATTGCGACTGGAACTGAAATTCCGGTCCCGAAGAGGTCTCGCGCGGAGCGAGACAACAGGGGCGCGAGCCCCAAAGGCCGCGTGTTGTCGTTATGGTGGCATCTCGTAACTGCGGCACGCACAACGTAACCCCCGCTTGGAGGAAATGCAGATGAAGAGGAGTTTTGCGACCCTGCTGGCGCTGTCGGTTTCGGCGATTGCTGTCGCCGGTACGGTCAGTGCCGAGCAGAAGGGTATGTCGGGCATGGGTGGCATGTCTGGTATGTCCGGAATGGGTGGCATGTCGGGAATGTCCGGCATGGGCGGCATGTCGGGAATGTCCGGCATGGGCGGCATGTCGGGTATGTCCGGCATGGGTGGCATGTCTGGTATGGGCGGTGAAGGCATGACCTGCGTCCGCTGGATCCGCGCTGGTGGCATGGGCGGCATGTCGGGAATGTCCGGCATGGGTGGCATGGACGGCATGTCCGGTATGTCCGGCATGGGCGGCATGTCGGGAATGTCCGGCATGGGTGGCATGTCCGGCATGAAGGGCATGAGCGGCATGGACGGCATGTCGGGAATGTCCGGCATGGGCGGCATGGGCGGCATGTCGGGAATGTCCGGCATGGGTGGCATGGGCGGCATGTCGGGAATGTCCGGCATGGGCGGCATGGCCGGCATGAGCGGCATGAACCCAGGTCCGGGTTGGGTCTGCGCCGAATGGGCAGCACCAGGCGCCTTGGGAATGGGCGGAATGTCCGGTATGTCTGGCATGGGCGGCATGTCGGGAATGTCCGGCATGGGCGGCATGTCGGGAATGTCCGGCATGGGCGGCATGTCCGGCATGAAGGGCATGAGCGGCATGGACGGCATGTCGGGTATGTCCGGCATGGGCGGCATGTCGGGAATGGGCGGCATGTCCGGTATGTCGGGCAAGAAGTAACCGTCACGGCTCGCGCCCGTACCGGCTTGGTTTCATCCAGGCCGGTACGGGCCATTCGGTCAATCTCGTGCATGAGGGAGCTTCTGTATGGCGACTGGCTCACAGGGCAGCGGAGCAGGCTCAGTGCTTCGCGTTATCCTCGGAAGCGCCGTCATTGCTGTCTTGATTTCGACTGCAATGATGCGGCTCGGAAGTTCAGATGCCGCCAGGGAGGCGAGAGTTTCCGCCCCGCAGGCAGCTGAAGAAGGCACCCCCAAGGGGACGACCAGCAGGAGTGTCGCCCAGCAGTCGCAGGGGCTATCGCAGGCGACCGCGGGAACGATCGACAAGGCTGCGGTCAAGCAGGCGCAAGCGCAGCCCGTTGAGGCTGCTGGTGCCAACGTCGTCACTGGCGCAACGCCGAAAGTGCCATCGCGATATCTGGATGCGGTTTGGAACGAGTTGCACTTCAAGCCCGGCATCGACAAGGCCACCAACGAAGAGTGCCTGACCTGTCACCAGGAGATCCTGAAGGCGAAAGTTCGAGAGCAGGCTCCCGCTGGCGTCAAAGCCAATGACGCGCTAGCTTGGTACCAGACGCTGGACACGTACGAAGGTGAGCAAGTGTCCTTCCATGCGCGGCATATGACGACGCCTTTTGCCAAGAAGGTCATGAACCTCAAGTGCAATTTCTGTCATCAAGGTGCTGATCCGCGCGAAGAAGCGGGAAGCTCGAGCGCGACGACCACTCCGGTCGCGCTGGGTGATTTCACATTGCGCAAGCAGGTCAACCCATCGAAGTCGTGCCTCCTCTGCCACGGAAAGTTCCCGATTGAGAATATGGGCCTGGAGGGTACCTGGGCGGACCAGCGAGAGGCGCTGGAAACACCCGAACAGCCCAACGGGTGCCTGAGCTGTCATGCCGAGCAATTCCGCACGGTTCGCCATCAGGTCAGCTACCTCAATGCAAGCGCGATCGAGGATGTGGCCAAGTCAGGATCGTCCGATGGTTGTTATGGTTGCCACGGTGGGCGCCAGTGGTATCGCAACAGCTATCCCTATCCGCGCCATCCGTGGCCCGGCATGGATAAGGAGGTGCCAGAATGGGCAAAAGGCCGGCCAACGGAGTCGGCGCCAGAACATCGCCTGAATTCAAAATAGTATCTAGCGGCGTCGTCGGAGATTTTCGGACTCCGGCGGTGGAATAGAAAATCGAGATCGGGAGAAATCCAAAATGCGCAAGTACCTACGCTCGGCTCTTGGAGCAGCTGTTGCCGTCGCCCTCGTTGCGGGAGTGAGCGGCTGTTCGGAAAAGGAAGCTGAGAAGAAGCCGCCGCAGCAGGGCATGAGCGGTATGGGTGGAATGGGCGGCATGTCGGGCATGAGCGGCATGCAGGGTCAAAAGGGCATGGGCGGTATGTCTGGCATGTCCGGCCAGCAGGGCATGTCCGGAATGGGTGGCATGTCCGGCCAGCAAGGCATGGGCGGTATGTCCGGCCAGCAGGGCATGGGCGGCATGTCCGGCCAGCAGGGCATGGGCGGTATGTCCGGCCAGCAGGGCATGTCCGGTATGGGCGGCATGTCGGGTCAGCAGCCCGCGCCGAAGTAGTCTTATTTGCCACACTTAAACCTCCCCGGAAGCCGCGCTCAACCGGACCTATCAGGTCCGGGCGGCTTCCACACCTGGCCCACACATGAGGCAATGCTGGCCGCTGTATGGCGCGGCGGCATCGTGCAGCGATCGAAGGGAAGGACGTCATGGCCCTGCTAAAGCAAACCGACCTTAAGCGCAAAGCTCTGCAGGAGGCCGGTCTCAATCCGGACCGTCGTGATGTTTTGAAGGTCGGTGCGGGCGCCGCTGCGGCGGCAGCCACTGGCCTTGCGCCGCTGGCGGTCCCGCAAGAGGCGAAGGCATTTGCCTACGAGCCTTATCCGCGGGACGACCAGCTTACGACCGTGGTCACGAGCTGCGCTCACAACTGCGGCTCCCGGCACATGCTGGTTGCGCATAAGAAGGGCGACGTGATCGTCCGCATCTCTACCGATGACGGCCGCTACCAGGAGAATGGCGCATTCGGCAAGGATACCGAAGAAGAGCCGCAGGTACGCGCGTGCCTGCGCGGACGCTCCTACCGTTCGCGGCTCTATTCGCCAGAGCGGCTACTTTATCCAATGAAGCGTGTCGGCGCGCGCGGTGAATCGAAGTTCAAGCGCGTCAGCTGGGACGAGGCGTTGGGCGAAATCGCCGAGCGCATGCAGTACCTGAAGGCCAAGTACGGCCCGACGGCGCTGCTCGATCAGGCTTATGCCGGCGCGTCCTACGGCGTGCTGCACAAGTCCGATCAGATCGAAGGGCTGCTGGCCCGCTTCCTCGGCATGTACGGCTGCCGCACCAATTCGTGGTCGGTGCCATCCTATCAGGGCACGACGTTCTCCTCGCGCATGACATTCGGCACCATCGAGGACGGCAACGAGGACGACACGTTCGCCCATTCCAAGCTGATGATCATGTGGGGCTGGAATCCGGCCTACACGTTCCACGGCGGCAATACGTTCTACTACATGCGCCTCGCCAAGCAGCGCGGCTGCAAGTTCGTGTGCGTCGACCCGCAGTACACCGACTCGGCCGCGGCCTATGACGCGTGGTGGATCCCGATCAAGCCGAACACGGATGCGGCGATGATGGCGGGCATGGCGCAGCACATCTTCGCCAACAACTGGCACGACCAGAACTTCATCAACAAGTTCGTGCTTGGCATGGATGCCGGCACGATGCCCGATTGGGCCAAGGATCGCGAGAACTTCAAGGATTACATCTTCGGCAAGTACGACGGCCAGCCGAAGACGCCGGAGTGGGCCGAGCCGATCTGCGGCGTCAAGGCAGCGGACATCAAGAAGCTCGCCGAGATGTATGCGACGACAAAGCCGGCCGCGCTCAAGGCGTCGTGGTCGCCGGGCCGCAATGCCTACGGCGAGCAGTATAATCGCATGGCTGCCGCGCTGCAGGCGATGACCGGCAACATCGGCGTGCTGGGTGGATCGTCGGAGGGCGTGGGCAAGGCATGGCACGCGGAAGGCACGGCCTATCCGTACGACGAGTTTGCCAACGTCTGGTACGCGTCGATCAAATCGGACCGCTGGGCGCACTGCGTGCTCAACTATCCCAACCTGAAGCGCGAGGAATTGGGCCTGTGGCCGCGCGATGACCAGCTCGATGGCGTCATCCCGAACATCCGCGGCATCTTCTGGCAGGGCTCGGACTGGCTCAATCAGCTTACCAACATCAACAAGGAAATCAAGGCGATCAAGAAGCTGGAGGCCGAGGGCGAGAAGGAGAGCCTGTTAGTGTGTATGGATTCGACCATCACGCCGACCGGCATCTGGGCCGACTTCCTGCTGCCGATCGCCACGCATTTCGAGAGGCATGACGTCGCTCTGCCCTGGTACAAGGGCCACTACTACATCCACCGCCCGAAGGTGATCGAGCCGCTCGGCGAATCGAAGACGGACTTCCAGGTGTTCACCGAGCTTGCCTATCGGCTCGGGTTCGGCGAGAGGTACAATCCCAGAGCGACGCGCGCCTACTTCGAAAGGAACGACGAAGTCGACAATGCCTACCTGACGGCCTGGTGGGAGGGCCGGGTCATGCACCACCAGGGCGTGACCATGAGCTGGGAGGAATTCCAACAGCGCGGCGTCTACAAGTTCAAGCTGGCGCGCCCGCACGTCGCCTTCCAGGACAATGTCGAGAAGGGGATCCCGTGGGCGACGCCGTCGGGACGGATCGAAATCTTCTCGCAGCAGCTGGCGACCATCAAGGACTTCACCAGGACGTCTTACGGTTACCACATCCCGGCCATTCCGAAGTGGATCGAGCCGTGGGAGAGCCTGAACGCCAAGGACAAGACGACGAAGCATCCGTTCCACCTCGTCTCGCCGCATCCGAGGCACCGCACCCACTCGATCTTCAACAACATCCCGTGGCTGCGAGAAACCTACGAGCAGGAGGTGACGATCAACGCGTCGGACGCCAAGAAGCTCGGCATCAAGACCGGCGATACAGTCGAGGTCTACAATGATCGCGGAAGCTGCATCGTGCCGGTCTACGTGACCGAGCGCTGCATGCCTGGGGTCTTGGTTCTGCACGAAGGCGCCTGGATGGACGTTGATGCGAACGGCCATGATCGAGCCGGCAACCCGGATTTCCTGACGCTCGACGAGCCCAGCCCGGCAGGAGCGTTCGCCTACAACACGGTGCTCTGCAATATCCGCAAGACTGATCTCGAGCACCGACCTGGCTGGGACCAGATCGCGACCTCGCGGTCGCATGTTTTCCGTCGCGATCTTTGAGCCGAGGGAGAAAAGACAATGGC
>JBGANK010000090.1:0-8389 GCA_044222395.1 Hyphomicrobiaceae bacterium
GGCGTGGCCATCGGTGTCGGAGGCGCAATCATCGACACCGGCCTCGATGGCGGCTTCGAGCACCTTTTCGGCAGAGCCGGCGCTCGCGGCGTAGGCGATCTCGCCGACGTGATTGAACATGTGCGACACCGATCCGGTCGAGCCCAGGTTGCCGCCGAACTTGGTGAAGGCGGCACGGACGGCGCCACCGGTACGATTGCGGTTGTCGGTCAGTGCCTCGACGATGACGGCGATGCCGCCCGGTGCATAGCCTTCGTAGCGGATGCTCTCGTAAGCCTCCGAGTCGCCGCCTGCCGCCTTCTTGATGGCGCGCTCGATGTTGTCCTTGGGCATGTTCTCCGCGCGCGCCGCCTGGATGGCCAGACGCAGGCGCGGGTTCATGGTGGGATCTGGAGACCCCATCTTGGCGGCGACCGTGATCTCGCGGCCGAGCTTGGCGAACATCTTGGCGCGGGCGGCGTCGGCGCGGCCCTTCTTGTGCATGATGTTCTTGAATGCTGAATGCCCGGCCATGATCGTTTCCCGAAGGCTGATGGATTTTCTGCTGGAAGGACCGCAGTTCCGCGGCGATTGCCCGATCTATTGCCCGAACCGCAGGGCGGGGGTCAAGGCCGCCGCACCGGAGCGAAGCTCAGCTCGCCGCGCCCCAGAACTCCGGCGCGCTCTGTGCGAGGACGCCGCCCAGGCGCACCGCCATGAGCCGTGTGGCCAGCCCCGTGCGGTCGTCGATCTCCACCGCCAGCCCCGACAAGGTGGCGCGACCGGAGGCCGGCTCGAAGCGGCCGCGCGGGATCTTGGTGATGAAGCGCGTCATCGGCTCCTCGGTCTCCATGCCGAGCACCGAGTTGTAGTCGCCGCACATGCCGACATCGGTCATGTAGGCGGTGCCGGCGGAGAGAATGCGCTCATCAGCGGTGGGCGTATGCGTGTGGGTGCCGGCGACGGCGGAGACGCGGCCGTCGAGGAAATGTCCCATGGTCTGCTTCTCGCTCGTCGCCTCGGCGTGGAAGTCGACGAAGATCACGTCGGCACTCTGCTTTAGGGCACAGGCGGTGAGCTCGGCATCGATGGCGCGGAACGGGCAGTCGAGGTCGGCCATGAACACGCGGCCCATGGCGTTGATGACGAGCACGTCGGCGCCGCTCCTCGCCTTTAGCAGCGCAGCACCGCGGCCGGGTGTACCTTCGGGAAAGTTGATCGGACGGATCAAGCGCTCCTGGCGGCTGATGAAAACCAGCGTCTCCTTCTGATCGAAGGCGTGGTTGCCGAGCGTGATGGCGTCGGCGCCAGCGTCGATCAACTCATCGCAGATTTTCTCAGTGATGCCGAAGCCGCCGGCCGCGTTCTCGCCATTGACGACGACGAAGTCGAGCTTCCAGCGCTGGCGCAGGCCGGGCAGCATCGACGTGACCGCCTCGCGGCCCGAGCGGCCGACAACGTCGCCGAGAAAGAGAAATCGCATGCCTTGTTCAATCCGGTCGGCATTTTCGCGGGCCCGACGGTGTCAGCACCCAATCCAGCCGCTCGTCATAATCGTCATGGGGCACGGCGTCGACCTCTAAGTCGTCATAAGCCAAACCGATGGTGATGAGCGGCCTTGATGCACGCAATTGGGCAATCGTGCGGTCATAAAAGCCGCCGCCGTAGCCGAGCCGATAGCCCTTGGCGTCGAACGCGAGCAGCGGCACCAGCATGACGTCTGGCAGCAGGGCGGGCGCGGTCGGCAGCGGTTCGCGGATGCCCCATTGCACCTCGGCCATCGGCTCGCCCTCACGCCATTGGCGGAAGACGAGCGGCTCACCCTTGCCGATCATGACGGGCAGGCCGACCCGGTGCGCTTCGGCCCACAGCCGGCGCATCAGCGGCAACGGATCGATCTCCTCGCTGATGGCGAGGAAGGCGGAGATATCGGCGCGGGGGTATGCACCGGCAAAGCCGATGCCGTGCCGGGCCAGTGCTTCGCCGGCCGCTATGCCGTGGCGCGCGAATGCCTCGGCGCGGCGGGCCAGTTGCGCCTTGCGCAGCACCTTCTTCTGACGGGCGATCTCGTCGGCAGCGTTCATGGATGGAGTTCGCGGGCGGTTGCGGGCCGGCACGGCATGGCCGGTGGCGGCGCGCATTGGCGCAGCAGGAGGCAGGCCAGGATCAAGTGCCGCGGTGGCCGTTGGAGCAGGTTTTGATCTCGCCGGGTCCCTACAAAAAGTAAGGTGGGCGCCGTGTGTCCGGGACCACGATCCCGGGCAGGGACAGCTCCCTGGCTGATCTTATAGGCCCTGGAGAATAATCTGCTCCTGACGCGCCCCGCAGCCACTCCAATCTAGGCGTTCGCGGGCGCGAAATCCATGGGTATCCTCGAGGAGGCCTGCTGGCGGGAGAGCTGTTTCGTCGAATTCGCGCCGGACCTGGCGCGCGATCTCATGCCGACTTGGCGTCAGGGCGAGCCTCGGATTTGGCGGCTTCGGCTGGTGGCGATGGCGGCGAAGGCTCGGTCAGCTGGCGCAGCATCTCCGTGGCTTCCTCGATCTGCACTTCGAGTGCCTGCCTAGTGTCCCACAGCTCATCGGCGATCAAAATTGCGGTCATAAGCAACAGCCGCTCGTCGCCGACCTGACCGAATTCCAGGGTCAGCTGCTCGACCCGTTCCTTGACGTGGGTGGCAAGCTCGACAAGCCGCGCTTCCTCCCCGTCCTCACAGGCAAGGCGGTACGTGCGGCTGTTGAGTGTGACGGATACCTGCCCCATTGACCCCGATTCGCTTGGCACACACCTCAATGGCAGCGCCAAGCCCCCTGATGCGACGAGCCTAATCCTCGTCCTCCAAGAGGTTATGCAGGGAGTCGATCACCCAATCAATTCTGTTAACCACAAGTTCTTGGCGCTTGTGCAAGCGCTCGATCTCGGCCTTGGCCGCGACCAGTTCTTCACGCAAGGCACGACACTCGGCCTCGAGCGACTGTGGAGATGCAGCGGGTGGCGAAGCCGCACCTGGAGCTTTGGCCGAGCGCGAGGACGCTTTCCGCTTCAACGGACCGCCCCCAGATGACTCGCCAAGACCCGCCTTTTTCGCCTTTGCCCTTTGGGCCATAGCGGTAAGTCCAATCGTTGTGGGGCAAGCCCGCGGCGCCGGCCCTGGCGCTCACTTGCGCGATTGCAGGACCATAGGGGTCTTCTTCCGCGACAGTCAATCGGCGCTCGTTGTGCAGTACCAACAAAGTCGGATATGCGACCTTCCGCCCTTTCGTGCACGGTATTGGCTCATTGACATCATCCAGCGCGGTCAACTTAATGACGCCGCCTTAGAAAAAGAGGCCGGCAAGCCCGCGCACCACGCCGCACACCCCTCACCACCTGCGCGCCAAAGCCGCAAACAAGATTTCAGCCGAGCGCCGCTTCACAACAATCGCCCTAACCGCGGAGGATCACACAACATGGCAGTGAAGATTGCAATTAATGGTTTTGGACGAATCGGTCGCAACATTTTGCGCGCGATCGTCGAAAGCGGTCGCACCGACGTCAAGGTCGTCGCCATCAACGATCTCGGCCCGGTCGAGACAAATGCTCACCTGGTGCGCTACGATTCCGTGCATGGCCGCTTCCCCGGCAAGGTCACAGTTTCCGGCGACACAATCGATGTCGGCACCGGACCTATCAAGGTGACCGCGATCAAGAACCCTGCCGAGCTGCCGCACAAGGAACTGGGCGTCGACGTCTGCATGGAATGCACGGGCATCTTCTCGGCCAAGGAAAAGGCCAAGGTGCATCTCGACGCCGGCGCCAAGCGAGTGCTGGTTTCTGCCCCTTCCGACGGCGCCGACCTCACGGTCGTCTATGGCGTCAACCACGACAAGCTGACCAAGGATCATCTGGTCGTGTCGAATGCCTCGTGCACGACCAACTGTCTCGCTCCGGTCGCCAAGGTGCTGCACGACCTGGTCGGCATCGAAAAGGGCTTCATGACGACGATCCACTCCTACACCGGCGACCAGCCGACGCTGGACACGCTGCACAAGGATCTCTACCGCGCCCGCGCGGCGGCCATGAGCATGATCCCGACCTCGACGGGCGCCGCGAAGGCCGTCGGCCTCGTTCTGCCCGACCTCAATGGCAAGCTCGACGGCACCGCGATCCGCGTTCCCACGCCCAACGTTTCGGTCGTCGATTTCAAGTTCATCGCCAAGCGCGAGACAACCAAGGACGAGATCAACGCCGCGATCAAGGCGGCTGCCCAGCAGCAGCTCAAGGGCGTGCTCGGCTTCACTGAAGAGCCCAACGTCTCGATGGACTTCAACCACGACAGCCATTCCTCGGTGTTCCACATCGACCAGACCAAGGTGGTCGGCGGCAACATGGTGCGCGTGCTCAGCTGGTACGACAACGAGTGGGGCTTCTCCAACCGCATGTCAGACACGGCGGTCGCAATGGCCAAGCTGATCTGAGCGGATTGGCTCCAGCATTACTGCTGCTCAGTGCAGAGGCCGCCACGGACCCGATCCGCGGCGGCCTTCTCTTTTGCGCCCAGAGGACTAGGATACACCGCTACGAGAATCAAAAGGCCTCACCATGCCCACACCTGAGCACCATGCCCGCCGCGCCGGTGACATCGTCCAACGCGTCGCCCAGCCGCTCGGCCATTTCCTGACCGAGACATTCCATTTGATCGGCCTGTTCGCGATCGGCGCGGCAACGGTATGGGCTGGCGTCGGCTTCTTCATCGAGCTGATGAGCAAGAGGCATGCCTCGATCGAAGATCTGCTGCTGCTCTTCATCTATCTGGAGATCGGCTCGATGGTCGGCATCTACTTCAAGACCAACCGGATGCCACTGCGGTTTCTCATCTACATCGGCATCACGGCGCTGACGCGGCATCTGATCGGCTGGATCAACCACGAGCCGAAGCCCGACCTTGGAGTCGTCATCTTGTCGGGCGCGATCCTGATCCTGGCGCTGTCGGTGCTGGTCATTCGCTACGCTTCCTACAAGTTCCCGTCTGGTCCCCAGGCTCAAGGCCAGAGCGACCTAGCCGACACGGATCCTGGCGGATAGCCGCCGGGACAGGAAGGGCTGCCCGGGGCGGCAAATCCTGGGGGAGAAGTGGGCTGAGATTCGGCCTTTTCGCATCCACAAGTGCCTCATTCCTTTCGGTTTCGCCTCGCGTTCAATGCGCCGGACGGCATGGGCCTAAAGTTTGTGCCTCCCGCAGCAGGAACATTTGATCCAGGTTGTGGCGCTACAGTCGCATCTGCGCTATCCCCGGCTCGCCGACTGTTTTTGGGCCGCCCCCCGCTACACCGCGAAAGCTCCAACGAACCAGGGCTCTAGAGCAGGTCCGAACTTGATGGAATCACATCGGCCGCTGTGGCCTGCTCTAAGCCCTTAGTTTGAGAGTCTGATCGGCTGAGATGGAACCACTTCGGGTTCCAGCGAAAGCGTGAATCAGACTCTGTGGTTGCCGCCGTCGCTGTGTTCACCCCGGGAGGTGCTTGGAGTGCCGACAAGGCGCGACGGGCTGGCCGGGCATCGTAACCGGGACTGGATTGGAAGGGAGTTATCGAATGAACGCCAAACAGCACGAACGCATGCGCACCGGAAAGGGCTTCATCGCGGCCCTCGATCAGAGCGGCGGCAGCACGCCGAAGGCCCTCAAGCTCTATGGCATCGAGGAGAGTGCCTATTCTGGCGAGGATCAGATGTTCGACATGATCCATCAGATGCGCTCGCGTATCATCACCAGTCCGTCCTTCACCAGCGACCGCGTCGTGGCCGCGATCCTGTTCGAGCAGACCATGGACCGCGATATCGGCGGCACGCCCACCGCCACCTATCTTTGGGAAAAGAAGGGCATCGTTCCGATCCTGAAGATCGACAAGGGCCTCGCCGCCGAGGCCGATGGCGTGCAGCTGATGAAGCCGGTCCCAGACCTCGACAAGCTGCTGGCACGTGGCGTCGCAAAGGGCATCTACGGCACCAAGGAGCGCTCCGTCATCAAGGCGGCCAACCCGGCCGGCATCAAGGCGAATGCGGCCCAACAGTTCGACTGGGGCAAGCAGGTTCTCGGCCACGGCCTGGTGCCGATCCTGGAACCGGAAGTGGACATCAAGGCCGCCGACAAGGGCAAGTGCGAAGAGCTTCTGAAGGCGGAGCTGCTGTCGGGCCTCAACGGTATTCCCGACGGCCAGCAGGTCATTTTCAAGCTGACCATCCCGAGCCAGGACGGCTTTTATTCCGATCTCATCGCGCACCCGAAGGCGGCGCGCGTCGTTGCCCTGTCGGGCGGCTACAGCCGCGATGACGCCTGCGAGAGGCTCGCCCGCAACCCCGGTATGATCGCTTCGTTCAGCCGCGCGCTCACCGAGGGCCTGACCGCGCAGCAGAGTGACGCTGATTTCAACGCCAAACTGAAGGCCGCGGTCGACCAGATCTACACGGCCTCGATCACCTGAGATCGGGCGGGGCTCACGCTTCCACGTCAACAGCGGCCGGGCCTCGTTACCCGGCCGTTTCAGTGTCGAGGTTGGCGCGTTTCCGGCTGTTCGCGGCTATCGCCCAGCGGGCGATTCAATCCCTGCGGCCGCAGCCGTGGGGAATGTCGGACCAGCCCCTTTTCCGCCCCATTCGGGTCGGATAGCCTGCCCGCTTCAAGCATCATTGCGGAGGGGCTCGCGTCATGAGTGGCGGCAAGGCGCCATCGAAGCTTTATCTGGTGCTCGAGGCCGGGCCGAGCGCACCCGACAGGCTTGCCGCGGCGCTGGCGGTCGCGCAGCCAGCGTCGGTCCTCATAAGGCCTGCGCTCGGCAAAACGCTCGACGCCCAAGCCGTGCTGCCACTGATTGCGTCGGCGCAGAGCCGCGAGGTCGCCGTGCTGCTCGCGGATGACGCGCACCTGGTTCGCACGACGAAGGCGGATGGCCTGCACCTGTGCTGGTCCAAGGATGTCGTTCAGCGCGCCGCGGAGGCGCGCGAAATTCTCGGGCACCGCTATATGCTGGGCGTCGATATCGGCCGCTCGCGTCACGATGCGATGGAGATGGGAGAGGCCGGCGCCGACTACGTCGCGTTCGGCATTCCGCCGCATGTCGAGGATCGCGACACCGCCCGGGAGCGGCGCCTCGAGCTGGTGCAGTGGTGGGCGGAAATCTTCGAGGTGCCGTGCGTCGCATTCGATGTGGAGACGGCCGACGACGCCGAACGCCTTGCAGTGGCGGGTGCCGACTTCGTGGCGCTGACGCTTCCTGCCGGTGCCTCCGCGGGCGACATCGGCCGCTTTGTCACCGACGTCGATGTTCGAATAAGAGGCAGAGCAGACGCAGCATGAGCGGCAGCGTGACGAGATGTGCTCGACTTGTAGCGACACGACCCAGTTGCGTGGCGATGGGGCTCGCACTCGTCGGCCCACTCGTTTGCCTCTACGCGCCCAGCCAATCCGCCAACGCCGAAACCAGCTCATGGGTGCAACGGGAAGGTGAAATGCCGAAGCCAAAGAAGGCTGCGCCCAATGCAACCGATGCCAAGCCTGGCGGTGCGGCCGCCGAGCCCGGCCAATCGACGCATTCCAAGTCGTTCCAGAAGTTCGACGCGCAGAAGCCTCCGCCAAGCTCCGCCAAGCCGCCTGCGGACAAGGATGATGCCTACCTCGCCTTCGATCAGGGACGTTACCTGACGGCTCTGGAGCTGGCGCAAAAGCTTGCCGACAAGGGCGATGCGCGTGCGCCCAGCCTGATCGCGCGGATCCATGCAGAGGGTCTGGGCGTGGCAAAGAACGAGGCGACAGCGGCGCAATGGTACAAGCGCGCAGCCGAGCTTGGCGACGTCGACGGCGTGTTCGCCTATGGCGTGGTGCTGGCACAGGGACGCGGCGTCGAGCGAGACCTTTCGGGTGCCGCCGAGATGTTCGAGAAGGCGGCGCGCACCGGTCATGCGGCGGCCAACTACAATTTGGGCATGCTGTTCCTCAAGGGAGAAGGCAAGCCGGAGAACCCGCATCGCGCGGCTCAGCACATCCGCTATGCGGCCGAGCAGGGTGTCGCGGCGGCGCAATATGATCTGGCGACGCTCTATCAGGCTGGCAATGGTGTGCCGCACGATGCGCTTGAAACGTCTCGCTGGCTCAAAGCCGCGGCCGAACAGGGCATGGCGGCGGCGCAATACGACTACGCGGTGCTGCTGCTCAAGGGTCTCGGCCTCACTGCCGACGAGCCGAAGGCGGCGAGCTACATGAAGTCTGCTGCCGACAAGAATATCGCCGGCGCGCAGAACCGGCTCGCGCAGCTCCAGAGCCCCGGCGCGCACTGAGCGCCCAACGCCGTATTCGCAGCACAGTGTCCCGCAGAGGGCGGAGCGCGAGCGCGCAGCACCGCTGAGGTCTTGAAGGAACGACGATGAGCAACTCCGA
>JBGANK010000091.1:0-7807 GCA_044222395.1 Hyphomicrobiaceae bacterium
GTGTCTGGCTGAAGTGTGCGCGGTTCAGCGTGAAAGACATGCTCAAATGAAGAAGGCAGAGCGCGTTCGCAGGTCCATTTGCGGTGAACGCGCTCTAGGAGAGTGGCCATGTCCCGGTCGGTAACGATTTCGAGCGGTCTGATTTCGGTGCGAGGCCGTCCGCGCCCCGCCCCGCAAGGTGATGGTGCGAGCCGTCATCCGCTGCGCTCGGTCGGCATCATGCTGGCGATGACGGTTGCCTTCGCCGGTGTCGGCGCCCAGTTGGTGCGCTTGGCGACGAAGGGCGGCGGCATGCCCGAGATCGCCATCAGCGCACCCGTTGCCACCGCCTATTCGCGACCCGACCTGGTCGATCGCAACGGCCGGCTGCTGGCCAGCGATGTCGAGCTGCCCTCGCTTTATGCCGACCCGATGCTGATGGTCGATCGCGACGAGGTGGTCGAGAAGCTGCGCGTCATCCTGCCCGACATCGACGATGAGGCGCTGCGCCAGACGCTGAAGGATCGCAACCGGCGGTTCGAATGGATCAAGCGCGGCCTTTCTCCGGCGACGGCGCAGCGCATCCATAACCTCGGCCTGCCCGGCCTCGCATTCCGGCAGGAGCTGCGCCGGGCCTATCCGGCCGGCCGGCTCGCCGGACACGTGCTCGGCGGCGTCAACGTCGACAACCGCGCGGTCGGCGGTATCGAGCAGCACCTCGATGAAAAGGGTCTTGTCGATCCAGTCGTGGCCGCCAGCCAGACGTCGCGTCCGGCCGTCGCGTTGTCGATCGACATGAGCGTGCAGCATGCGCTCGAGCGCGAGCTGGCCACTGCCATCCACGTCTACCGCGCGCAGGGTGCGGGCGGCTTGATCCTCGATGTCGAGACCGGAGAGGTGCTGGCTTCCGCGTCGCTGCCGCTGGTCGATCCGGCCCATCCCGATCAATCCTCGCGCGCGGCCGAACTCGATCGCATCTCTGCAGGCACCTACGAGCTGGGCTCCATTTTCAAGCTCGTCACCATCGCGATGGCGCTGGAACGCGGCCGCGTTTCGCCGTTGTCTGTCCTCGACGTCACGAAGCCTCTCAAGATCGGCCGCTCCGAGATCAAGGATCTTCATCCCCAAGCCCGGCCGCTGTCGGTGCGCGATATCTTCCTCAAGTCTTCCAATGTCGGCGCCGCCATGCTGGCGCTCGACGAGGGCACCGATCGGCAGAAGGCATTCCTGGCCTCGTTGGGGCTCACCAAGCGCCTGCGCACCGAGGCGGGGCCCTTGGCAGCGCCGCAGCTGCCGGACCATTGGGCACAGGTCGAGACCGCCACCGTCGCCTTCGGTCACGGCATCGCCGTGACGCCATTGCAGTTCGCCGCCGCCGCCGCCGCCTTGGTCAATGGCGGCAAACTCGTAGAACCGACATTCTTGAAGCGCAATAGGCAAGCCAACATTGAAACCACACGCGTCGTTTCCGAAGAAGTCAGCGCCGAGCTTCGCCGCATGATGCGCGCCAATGTCGAGGAAAAGGGTGGCACCGGCAGCAAGGCGGCCGTGCCCGGCTACGCCATCGGCGGCAAGACCGGGACGGCCGAGATCGCCGTGCGCGGCCGCTACGATCGCAATGCCGTGATCGCCTCGTTCCTCGCCGCCTTCCCGATCGATAAGCCGCGCTACGTATCGCTGGTGCTCATCTTCAAGCCCTCGCGCACCGCCGCCTCCTCGGGCGAGATCACGGCGAGCCACACCGCCGCGCCTGTGATGCGACGACTGATCACGCGGGTCGGCCCGCTCCTGGGATTGCGGCCGGACGTCGCTTCGGCAAAGAGCTGAATGGTTGCGAAAGCGCACCCCTTCCCCTGGAAATGTTGGCCGGCAACGCGGATTTGCGCCGGGCGTTTGACGTCCTTCGCGCCGGCCAATATGACGATTGGCGCGGCCTGGTTCATCATGCATCGGGACTGCAAACCCGACGCGGGGGCAGTGGTTTTCCATAACGTTCAGCAGCCCCAACGAGGAATTTGCCAACACCGCCAGATGCAGGCCCGTCAGTCATGCTGCTAACGCAACTTCTCGGACCAGAAATCTCCGCGCCCGAGGCGATTGCGCGCCTGTTCGTGACGGGGCTTACGGCCGACAGCCGGCTGGTGGCACCGGGCTTCATATTCGCTGCATTGCCCGGCGCATCGGTCGATGGCGCAAAGTTCATCGGCGATGCGGCCGCACGAGGCGCCATCGCCGTCGTCGCACGCCCCGACACGCAGCTACCCGACGGCCTGCGCATTCCAGTGCTGGCCACAGTCAACCCGCGCCGTGAACTGGCCCTTATGGCGTCACGCTTCTACCCGGCCCAGCCGACGACCGTCGTGGCCGTCACCGGCACCAGCGGCAAGTCGTCGGTAGCCGAATTCACCCGCCAGATATTTGCCGCCTGCGGCCACCGCGCGGCGTCGTTGGGTACTATTGGCGTGATCAAGCCCGGCGCGTCCGTCTACGGCTCGTTGACGACACCCGATCCCGTTTCGCTGCACCAGACGTTGAACGATCTGGCCGAGGAAGGCGTCACGCATCTGGCGTTCGAAGCGTCTTCGCACGGTCTCGATCAGCATCGCCTCGACGGTGTGAGGCTGACGGCGGCGGCCTTCACCAACCTTGGCCGCGACCACATGGATTACCACGCGAGCATCGAGAACTACCTTGCCGCCAAGCTGCGACTGTTCACCGAGCTGATGCGCCCGGGCCAGACCGCTGTGATCAACACCGACGGCGCCATGTCGGATCGCGTCGCTGATGCGGCACGCGCGCGCGGCCTCGAGGTCATGTCCGTTGGTAACAACGGCCATACGCTGAGACTTCGCGACGTCACTCGCGACGGGTTCGCCCAGCTGCTGAGCATCGAGGCCGAACAGCGAACCCACCAGATCCGTCTGCCGCTGATCGGCGCCTACCAGGTCGAGAACGCTTTGACGGCAGCAGGTCTTGCCATGGCAGCAGGCGTCGGTGTGTCTAGGGCGCTGGGCGCGCTGCAAGGGCTGACAGGTGTGCCGGGCCGGCTGGACGTCGTGGGCGAGATCCGCGACGGCCTCGTCGTCGTCGACTACGCACACAAGCCCGAAGCGCTCCAGGCGGTGCTGACGAGTGTGCGTCCGTTCGTGACCGGACGCCTCATATGCGTGTTCGGCTGCGGCGGCGATCGCGACCGCGGCAAGCGGCCGATCATGGGGCGCATCGCCGTTGAGAATGCCGATGTCGTCATCGTCACCGACGACAACCCGCGCACCGAAGATCCAGCAACGATCCGCGCGGAGATAATGCGCGAGGCTTCAGGCGCCACGGAAATCGGCGACCGCAGGTCGGCGATACAGGAGGCGGTCGCGATGGCCGGGCCTGGTGACGTCGTCGTAATCGCCGGCAAGGGCCATGAAACCGGCCAGATCGTCGGCAAGACCGTGCTGCCGTTTTCCGACCACGAGGTCGCGCGGGCGGCGATCGCAGGGGAATCCCGGAATGGGTGAGGTGCTTTGGCGGATCGACGCGCTGGTGGCGGCCTCGGCCGGCCGCGCCGATGGCGACGCCGCCTCGCTCGACGGCATCTTGGGTGTTTCGATCGACACGCGCACGCTTTCGCCCGCCGATCTGTTTGTTGCGTTGAAGGATCAGCGCGATGGCCATGAGTTCGTGCCGGCTGCGTTTGCCAAGGGCGCGGCCGCGGCACTCGTCGCCGACAACTACCAGCGCCAGCCCGGCGATGGCCTGTTGATACGAGTCGATGACGTGATGAAGGCCCTCGAGCGGATCGGCATCGCCGCCCGCGCCCGCCTGTCGCGCGAGGCATATGTCATTGCCGTCACCGGCAGCGCCGGCAAGACCACCGCCAAGGAGATGCTGCGCCTGTGCCTGGCACAGTTCGGCGCCTGTCATGCATCCGACAAGTCGTTCAACAACCACTGGGGCGTGCCGCTGACGCTGGCGCGGATGCCGGCCGGTTCGCGCTTCGGCATCTTCGAGATCGGCATGAACCATGCCGGCGAGATCACGCCGCTGACGAGAATGGTGCGTCCCGATATTGCCATAGTGACGACTGTGGAGGCGGCGCATCTGGCGGCCTTTGCGTCGGTGGAGGACATTGCGCGCGCCAAGGCTGAGATCATGGCAGGGCTTGAGCCCGGCGGCGTCGCAGTTCTCAACCGCGACAATCCTCACTACGCAATCCTGCGCGCTGCCGCACTGGAGCGCCCGGGTGTCAATGTCGTCTCGTTCGGCGCCGCACCCATGCCTGCCGGCGATGGTGGAGGTTCACTGACTCTTCTCTCGGAGACGCCAGGCGAACGCGGCACCAGGGTGAAGGCCCACTTCGGCGGCAAGGACGCCAAAGCAGACGGCGTCTTCGAATTCGACATGGCAGCATCCGGCCACCACATGGTGATGAATGCGCTGGCCGTGCTGGCCGCCGCCAATGCCGCGCGTATCGATGTCGTGGCTGCAGCCGCTCAGCTACAATCCTTCGGTCCGCCGGCAGGTCGCGGCTCGCGCCAGCACGTCGCGGTCGAAGGAGGCACCATCCTGCTCATTGACGAAAGCTATAATGCCAATCCCGCATCGATGCGCGCCGCGCTCATGGCGATGTCATCGCTGCCTAGAGCGGCTTGTCCCCGTCGCATCGCCGTGCTTGGTGATATGCTTGAGCTGGGCGACCAGGCCGAGGCACTGCACGCGCAGTTGGCAGATGCAATCGCGGCCGCGGAAATCGATCTGGTGTATGCGGCAGGGCCTTGCATGAAGCATCTTTATGCGCGTCTGCCGGCAACCAGGCAGGCGCTGTGGGCGCCACAATCGCAAGGTCTGGAGGCTGCACTTGTCGCCTCGGTACGGGCCGGCGACGCGGTCATGGTCAAGGGGTCCAACGGCTCGCGGATGGGGCCGCTGGTGGAACGGATACGCAGGCTCGGTGTCAAGGCGGCGTAGCGGTGAAAACCCGCGCGGCCGACGGCCAGATGAGGGAAACAAGGGAATGCTCTACGAGCTCATCAAATTCAGCGATCAGATCGGTCCGCTCAACGTTTTCAAGTACATTTCGTTTCGCACCGGTGGTGCGATCTTCACGGCACTCCTGTTCGTCATGCTGTTTGGCCCGGGCATCATCGACTTGTTGCGAGTGAAGCAGGGCAAGGGTCAGCCGATCAGGGCCGATGGGCCGCAGACGCACCTGGCCAAGGTCGGCACGCCGACCATGGGTGGCTTGATGATCCTGGCCGGCGTTCTCGTCGCCACGCTGCTGTGGGCCAACTTGAGCAACATGTACGTGTGGACCGTGCTGCTCGTCACCCTCGGCTATGGCGCGATTGGCTTCTACGACGACTTCCTCAAGGTGACGAAGCGGACCTCGTCGGGCTTTTCAGGCAAGATGCGCCTCTCCATCGAGGCGGTCATCGCCGGCCTTGCCACCTACGTCATCGTCAAGCTCGGCACGCCCGGGTTTTCCGATGCCCTGACGGTCCCTTTCTTCAAGAACGTGATCATTCCGCTCGGATCGTTTTTCGTCTTCTTCGGCATCATAGTGATTGTCGGCGCCGGCAACGCCGTCAACCTCACCGACGGCCTCGACGGCCTCGCCATCGTGCCGGTGATGATCGTTGCCGCCACCTTCGGCCTCATCGCCTACCTGTCCGGCCGCGTCGACTTCGCCAAGTATCTGCAGATCCACTATGTCGCCGGCGCCGGCGAACTCGCCATCATCTGCGGCGCCTTGATTGGCGCCGGTCTCGGCTTCCTCTGGTTCAACGCCCCGCCGGCCATGATCTTTATGGGTGATACGGGCTCCCTCGCACTGGGCGGCGCGCTCGGCGCCATCGCGGTGGCGATCAAGCACGAGATCGTGCTGGCCATCGTCGGCGGCCTGTTCGTCCTGGAGACGCTGTCGGTGATCATCCAGGTGGTGTCCTTCAAGCTGACCGGCAAGCGCGTCTTCCGCATGGCCCCGCTGCACCACCACTTCGAACAGAAGGGCTGGAAGGAATCGACCGTCGTCGTACGCTTCTGGATCATCTCGGTGATCCTCGCGCTGATCGGCCTGGCGACCCTGAAGTTGAGGTAAGCCGTGAGTTCGAAACTCGTCCAGGAGCATGTTCAGCTGAAGTGTGCAGCGGTTCAGCGTGAAGAACATGCTCGAGACAGGGACTTGGAGCTGGTTCACGCTAGAATGAAGTGTGAACCAGCTTCAAGAGTCGCCGGCGCAACACCGCCCCGCTGCGAACTGCGATAGATTGAGCACCATGATTCGCATCACGACATTCGCGGGGCGGCGGGTGGCGGTGTTCGGGCTCGGCGGCTCGGGCCTGGCAGCCGCACGCGCACTCCGCGATGGCGATGCAACTGTCGTCTGCTGGGACGACAGCGAGGCCGGCCGCGGCGCAGCGCGCGACGAGGGCTTAACAGTCGAGGATCTTTCAGTCGCCGACTGGTCGAATATCGCCGCGCTGGTGCTGGCGCCCGGCGTGCCGCTGACACACCCCGAGCCGCACTGGGTTGTCTCCAAGGCACGCGCCGCGAAGGCCGAGATCATCGGCGACATCGAGCTGTTCTTCCGCCAGCGCGCAGTGGACTGCCCTGACGCGCCGGTCGTCTGCATTACCGGCACCAACGGCAAGTCGACGACGACCGCGCTGATCACCCACATCCTGAAGTGCGCGGGTCACGACGTGCAGATGGGCGGCAACATCGGCAAGGCGATCCTGACTCTGCAGCCGCCGTCGCCGGATTGCGTCCACGTCATCGAGATCTCCTCGTTCCAGATCGACTTGACGCCGAGCCTGAAGCCGACCATCGGCGTGCTGTTGAACCTGACGCCCGATCATCTCGATCGTCACGGCCCCGCCGACGATCTCGAGCTTGCCATGAGGAATTATGCCGCGATCAAGGAGCGGCTTGTCACGTCGAGTGACGTGGCCGTCGTCGGCATCGACGATGAACACTGCTTGTCGATCGTCAAGCGTAGGGCGGGCGTTGGCCCTGTCGCGCCGCTGAGTGTCAAGCGAACGATCGCCCCCGGCTACTGCGAAAACGATGCATGGCTGATCTGCTCGGACGCGACGGACCTCGCCGTCAAGCTCGCGACAACGGCGGGCATTTCCACGCTGCGCGGTTCGCACAATACCCAGAATGCGTTGGCCGCCATTGCCGCCGTGCGCGAACTTTATGGAACCCGCAGCTGGCAGCAGGACGTCGACTGGCAACCCGCTCTCGCCTCGTACCCGGGCCTGCCACATCGCATGGAGGAAATTGCGCGCGCCGGCCACGTCCTTTTCATCAACGACAGCAAGGCGACCAACGCCGACAGCACCGAGAAGGCGCTCGCGGCTTTCCCGTCCGACATATTCTGGATCATCGGCGGAAAATCGAAGGAAGGCGGCATCGAGCCGCTGCGGCCGCTGTTCCCGCGCATCGCCAAGGCCTACCTGATCGGCGCCGCCTCAGACCAATTTGCCAAGACGCTCGAAGGTCATGTCGCATTCGAGCGCTGCGGCACGCTCGATGTTGCCGTCGCCGCCGCTGCACGTGACGCTGCCGCTGGTAGCGGCAAGGAGCCAATTGTGCTGCTGTCGCCGGCATGCGCCTCCTACGACCAGTTCAAGAACTTCGAGGTGCGCGGCGATAGCTTCCGCGACCTCGCAAGGGCTCTACCTGGTGTCGTGATGCGGGAGCGCACCCCATGAGGGTCAGCCGCGCCGATAAAAGCCGCCTCGCCACCTGGTGGTTCACCGTCGACTCCACGCTGCTTGCTGCGATCCTCGCTCTGGTCGGCGCCGGCCTCATCCTGTCGCTGGCGGCAAGCCCT
>JBGANK010000092.1:0-7591 GCA_044222395.1 Hyphomicrobiaceae bacterium
ATTCGGTCGGGCCGGGCACGGTCGAAACCGAAATGGTCAAGCAGGTCTACGCCAACGAAACTACGCGGAACGAGGCCCTGTCGCGAACTCCGCTCGGCCGCTTTGGTACGCCCGCCGAGATCGCTGCCGTCATCGTCTGGCTCGCCAGCAAGGAAGCGAGCTACCTGACCGGCACCACGATCTGGGCGGAGGGCGGGCGCTTCTCGCTCAATACGCTGATGCCGCAGCGGACTTCAAAATCAAAGTGAACAGCACGGGGCGTCGTTTGGCCGGATCCAGCCCGGCCGTCGGTTGAACGCGCCTGGACGCGCTTTGTGCCGCAGCAGACTTATTCGTCCACCTTGCTGCTGCCCGGCTTGCCGTCGCCGTCAGCGTCGGCATGGCTGGCGGCTTCATCTTCCTTCGGCCCCGTCATTTCCTTGAGGCGCGCGAACACGCGTGCTTCCTCTTCGGCCTCGGTCTCGACTCGTTCCTCCGCACCCTTGGGGCTGATGATCTGCGCGACCGGTGCTGCCGTCGTCTGTTCGGTGGGCAGCAGCGTACCGGCCTTCTCGACATCCTTGCCGCTCGCCTTGCGCTCCCGATCCAACCGCCGCGCCGCCTTCTTGACCTCGTCGTCGAGATCGATCTGCGAGCAGATGCCGAGCGTCACCGGGTCGTTTGGCGCCAGATGCGCCGCGTTCCAGTGCGTGCGGTCACGGATCTGCGCGATCGTCTGCTTGGTGGTGCCCACGAGGCGGATGATCTGGCTGTCCTTCAGCTCTGGATGATTGCGAAGCAGCCAGAGCACGGCGTTTGGCTTTTCCTGCCGGAGCGACACCGGCGTATAGCGCTTGCGCCGAACGTCCGGGATGACGACGCCTGCTTCGGCCACCCGCAGGGTATGGCTCGCATCCTTCTCGCCGCGCTCGATCTCTTCGCGCGTGATCTGGCCGCGGCTGATCGGGTCGAGCCCGCGGATACCCTGCGCCACGTCACCGTCGGCGATGCCTTTGACCTCCAGAACGTGCAGATCGCAGAACTCCGCAATCTGATTGAACGTCAGTGAGGTGTTCTCGACGAGCCAGACGGCCGTCGCCTTTGGCATCAGCGGTTTGCGATCGCTCATATGCTCTTCTCCTGTCCCCGCCGCGGCGCTCGCGCGGGGGCCTCATGATCGAGAGGAAGTGGGGGAGTAGCCTGCCTTATAGGCGCGCTGGCATTCCAGCGCAACCGATTAGTGGTCTCGCAGTGCAACAAGACGTGCGGGCTTGACCCTGCGCACTTGCCAGAAATGCTTACGCTGCGGCGCAACAAATGCATTGCGGCAGCGCAGGGCCGCCGCTACTGTTCACGCCGACATGGGGTGACTGCGGAGCGATCCCGGCGGACTTGGGCTCGCCCCTTCGACGCATCTGGAACAGGGAGGAACGCACATGGCAGCCACGAAAAGCTACTGCATCGAGGATTTGGCCGTCGGCATGGAATCGACGCTGTCCAAGACCGTCAGTGAGGCCGACATCGTCGCCTTCGCCAACGTCTCCGGCGACAAGAACCCGGTCCATCTGGATGCCGATTATGCTGCCAAGACCATGTTCAAGGAGCGCATCGCCCACGGCATGCTGTCGGCCGCCTACATCTCCGCCGTGTTCGGCATGCAGATGCCCGGCCCTGGCGCCATCTACATGTCGCAGACCCTGAACTTCAAGGCACCCGTCAAGATCGGCGATACGGTTGTCACCACCGTCAAGGTGACCGAACTCGTTCCCGATAAGAAGCGCGCCAAGTTCGACTGCGTCTGCGCGGTCAACGGCAAGCCGGTGTTGGTTGGTGAGGCCATGCTGATGGTGCCATCGCGCGGCGCCTGACAAAGGCGCGCGATCGCGGACCGACTTGCCACTGGCTGGAGCTGATCGGCGCAACGAGGCACCTTGCTCCCGGCACCTTTTTGCGGCAAGCGACAAGGAGTGGTCGCAACAGCGGGGCGAGACCGACATGCTGGTCATAACCGGATCGGACGCGGTGCCGGAGGCAGCCAGGGGCGCCGTGCTGGCGATCGGCAACTTCGACGGCGTGCACAAGGGCCATCAGGCGCTGATCGCCAAGGTGCGCGAGCGAGCCAAGGCACTTCGTGCGCCGGCCGGCGTGATCGTGTTCGAGCCCCATCCGCGCGAATTCTTTCATCCCGCCGAGCCGCACTTCCACCTGACGCCGACCCCGCTGAAGCTCAAGCGTTTGCAATCGCTGGGCCTCGATCTGGTGGTCGTGCTCGATTTTGATGCCGCATTCGCCGCCCAGACAGCGGCCCACTTCATCGAGGAGGTGCTCGTTACCCGGCTGGCGCCACGGCATATCGTCATCGGCTACGACTTCTTCTTCGGCAAGGGCCGTTCCGGCACGCCTGAGACGATGCAGCTCGCCGGCCAGGAGCTGGGATTCGGCGTCACCGTTGTCAGCCCGGTGGCCGAGGACGGCGAGGTCTTCTCCTCCACCGGCGTGCGCTTGAAGCTGGCGCAGGGCGATGTCCGCGGAGCTGCCGCCGATCTCGGCGACATGTGGCGCGTGCGCGGCCGTGTCGTCGGCGGCGCCAAGCGCGGCACCGGACTCGGCTTTCCAACGATCAACATCGCGCTGGAACCCGGCACGGCGCTCGCACACGGCATCTACGCCGTATGGGTGGAGTTGGAAGGCGATGAGCCCGCGCAACGAATGAAGGGCGCCGCCTACCTCGGCACGCGCCCGACCTTCGACGACGGAGCTGCGCTGCTGGAAGTCTTCCTGCTCGATTTCGACGGCGATCTCTACGGCCGCCAGATCGAGGTCGCGTTCGTCGACTTTATCCGCGCCGATCGTCGCTTCGATTCCACCAAGGCGCTCGTCGCGCAGATGCAGGACGATTGCAACGCCGTGCGCAAGGTACTTGCCGCCGAGCCGTCGTCCGCGACTTGAACACCGACGACCCGCGCTCGCTTCACCTGCGATGAACGCGCAACGTGGCCGCGGACTTCCCGGGTGTCACCGGCGCGATGCTCCGCGACGTGAAAGTGGCGCATAGGCAGACAGCCGGATTGTCTTCGGGGCTTATCCTCGCGTAGCCTCAAGGTGCCTGCGCTGGACGCATTCCGACGGTCTGGCCGCACCACATGGAAGCGCTGCACGACCGCAGCAGCACGAAAGAGAGAGCATGGAGGAACAGCTCCCAAATCTGTTGGCGATCGCGATCATAACGCTCGTTGCCGCGGTGATGGGGCTGCTGATGGTGCGCCTGAAGCAACCGCCCTTGATCGGCTACATTCTCGCTGGCGTGGCGCTCGGGCCGACGGTTCTGGGATTCGTGCCGCGTGTCGATTCAGTCCCGCTGCTGGCCGAGCTCGGCGTGCTGTTTCTGTTGTTCCTGGTCGGCATGGAGATCTCGCTCAAGGCTTTCATCACCGATCTAAAGCCCGCCGTCCTCACGGTGCTCGGCCAGTTCGTCTTCGCCATCGGTGTCATGCTTCTGTTCGGCTCGGTGCTCGGCTGGGCGCTGCAGCAGACATTGCTGCTGGCCTTCGTTCTGACCATGTCGTCGACGGCTGTGGCCCTGAAGATCCTCGAGGACATCGGCGAACTTAGAAGCCAGCTCGGGCGCATCGTCGTGGCGGTGATGATCGCCCAGGACATCGCCATCGTGCCGATGCTGATCATGGCCAACTCATGGGGTAGCGGCATCAGCTTCGAGCCTCGAACATTGCTCATCGTAGCGCTGGCGGTCGGCGGGTTGGCACTCTTCATCGGCGTGCTGGGGCCGCGCGGCAAGCTGCACTTTCCCGGCGAAACCCACATTCTGGGCCGCGTCGAGATGGTGACGTTGACGGCGCTGGCGGTCTGCTGCACGGCGGCCACGATCTCCGGCGTGCTGGGGTTCTCGCCAGCCTACGGTGCCTTTCTCGCCGGGCTGTTCCTCAGCAAGACGACGCTGCGCAGCGAGGCCATCCACGCCATGGAGCCGATCCAGGGCATCCTCATGGTGTTGTTCTTCGTTGCTATTGGTCTGTTGCTGGACGTTGGCTTCATCCTCGCCAACATCGGCCTGGTGGCGCTGTTCGTGTTCGGCGTGCTGGTCGTCAAGTCGTTGGCCAACATCCTCATCCTGCGCGCTGTCGGCTTCAGCTGGACCGAGGCCTATCAGGCCGGCTTCATCATCGGCCAGATTGGCGAGTTTTCCTTCGTGCTGGCAGCGATCGGCCTTGCCAATGGCGTCCTCGACCAGTCGGGATACAAGCTTGCGATTTCGGTCATCGTTCTCACGCTGCTCTTGAGCCCCATATGGATGAATGCCGTCAAGCGCGTGCACGATGCTTCACAGCTCGGCATGGAAAGCCTGCGACTGGCGCTGGTGGAAGCCTATTCCGGCGAGGTCAAGGAATTGACGCGGGCCCAGGCGGCGATGGTGCGCGGCTTCAAGTATACCAAGCACGCGATCGGACACCCGCGGCTGCTGCAGGTCTACGCCAGTCAGGCGATCGAGGCGCGGCGCCAGCGTACGCGCGCAGCAAAGGCCGAGGCGGAGGTTGTGGCGCGGCTTGCGCTGGTGGAAATGCCCGAGGACCTGCCCGAGGATCGGCCGGACACGCAACCCGAAGTGCCAAGTTCAAAGCAGCGCGAAAGCTAGCGCAAGAGCATGTCGAGCTGAAGTGTGAGCGGTCGCGCCGTGAAAAACATACTCAAGCGGAGGAGATGGAGCGCGTTCGCGATTCCAGATTAGGCGAACGCGCTCTGCAGTATCGTCAGAACAGGCCCTGGATCTGGCCGTTCTCCAGCTTGATCGCCTCCGCTGAAGGGACGCGCGGCAGGCCCGGCATGGTCATGATCTCGCCCGTCACCACGACGATGAATTCGGCACCGGCAGACAGGCGCAGTTCGCGGATCGGTACGATGTGTCCGGTCGGCGCGCCGCGCAGGTTGGGATTGGTGGAGAACGAGTATTGGGTCTTGGCCATGCACACCGGCAGCTTGCCGAATCCAGCGGCTTCCAGCTCCTTGAAGCGGGCCTCGATGGCACTGTCGCAGGATATGTCGGCGGCGCGATAGATTTCGGTCGCAACCGTCTTGACCTTGTCACGCAGCGGCATGTCGTCGGGATAAAGCGGCTTGAAGGCGGCCTGGCCGGAGCTGGCGAGTTCAGCGACGTGGGCGGCGAGCTTCTCTGTGCCCTTGCCGCCGTCGGCCCAGTGCGTGCACATGAAGGCCTTGGTGCCCATGCTTTCCGCCGCCTTCACCACCTCGGCGATCTCCGCGTCCGTGTCGGTGATGAAGCGGTTGACGGCGACGACGGGCGGCACGCCGAATTTGCGCACGTTCTCGATGTGGCGCTTGAGGTTGTCGCAGCCCTTGGCAACGGCCGCCGCGTTCTCGTTTTTCAAATCATCCTTGCCGACGCCGCCATGCATCTTGAGTGCGCGCACCGTGGCGACGATGACAGCCGCCTGCGGCTGCAGACCGGCCTTGCGGCACTTGATGTCGAAGAACTTCTCAGCACCGAGGTCAGCGCCGAAACCGGCTTCCGTGACGACGAAGTCGGCGAGCTTCAATGCGGTCTTGGTGGCAAGCACGGAGTTGCAGCCATGCGCGATGTTTGCGAACGGGCCGCCATGGATGAAGACCGGGTTGTTCTCCAAGGTCTGCACCATGTTGGGCATCATGGCGTCCTTGAGCAGGACTGTCATTGCACCGTCGGCCTTGAGTTCGCGCGCCCGCACCGCCGCCCGCTCGCGGGTCTGGCCGACGACGATGTTGCCGAGCCGGCGTTCCAGATCTCCCAGGTCCATGGCGAGGCACAAGATCGCCATCACCTCGGAGGCGACCGTGATGTCGAAGCCATCCTCGCGCGGGAAGCCGTTGGCCGCGCCGCCGAGCGAATTGACGATGTTGCGCAGCGCCCGGTCATTCATGTCGAGCACGCGCTTCCAGCCGATGCGGCGTGCATCGAGGCCCAGAGAGTTGCCCCAGTAGATGTGGTTGTCGAGCATCGCCGACAGCAGGTTGTGCGCCGACGTGATGGCGTGGAAGTCGCCGGTGAAGTGCAGGTTGATGTCCTCCATCGGCACCACCTGCGCATAGCCGCCTCCGGCAGCGCCGCCCTTGACGCCGAAGCACGGCCCGAGCGAGGGCTCGCGCAGGCACATCATCGCCTTCTTGCCGATCCGGTTGAGGCCGTCGCCCAGGCCCACCGTGGTCGTCGTCTTGCCTTCGCCCGCAGGCGTCGGCGAGATTGCTGTCACTAAGATCAGCTTGCCGTCCTTCTTGTCTTTCTGCCGGTCGATGAAGTCGAATGAGATCTTGGCCTTGTAGGGACCGTAGTTGAGCAAGGCGTCGGCAGGCACACCCACTTTCGCGCCGACCTCCGCGATCGGCTTCATCTTCGCTTCGCGGGCGATCTCGATATCGGACTTCACGGCCATGTGTTTCCTCCAGCCTTGAACGGCGCCTGTTATGGTTCGCGGTCAGGTCGATTTCTTCGGCTCGGCCGCATCGAGCTTGTCGCCCGCTTTGATCCCGGTCGATCCGGCAAACTCTGCCGCTGCGATCTTCTGCCCGCCTTCGCCGCGCACGCGCTTGGCCAGGATGGCACCGCCCGCAGCAGCAATCGTCATGCCGTCGCCCGAGACGGAAAGGATTTCGCCCGGCTGGCCCGATCCGTCAACCTTGCGCGCGTCATAAATGTCGAATTTCTGGCCCTTGAAGCGTGTCCAGGCCGCCGGCGCAGGGTTGACGGCGCGGATCAGGTTGTAAATCTCCGCAGCTGGCTTTGCCCAGTCGATCTCGGCAAGCGCCTTCTTGAAGCGGTATTCGTAGGTGGCCTTGGAGTGGTCCTGCTGGATCTTCGGCGCCTTGCCGTCCCGGACCAGATCCAGGCTCTCGATCATCGCATCGACGCCCATCGGGAAGAGCTTCTTGAAGTAGACGTCGCCAAGCGTCTCGTCGGGGCCGATGTCGCATTCCTTCTGCAACAGGATCGGCCCTTCGTCCAAGCCCTCATCCGGCCAGAAGATGGAAAGCCCCGTATGCGTCCTTCCGAACGCGATCGGCCAGGAGATGGCCGACGGTCCACGGTGCAGCGGCAGCAGCGAGGGATGATATTGGAACGTGCCATAGGTCGGCGCATCGAGCACCGGCTGCGGCACGAACAAAGTGACGTAGGCCATCATGCACACGTCAGGCTTGAACGACGTGACGAGCTCGAGCGCCTCCGGCGTCTTCCAGGATGTCGGCTGGTGCACCGGCAGACCCTTCTCGGCAGCGAAAGCCGCAAGCGGGTCCTTCGCCTTGCCTTCCTTGTCGGGAGCGCAGAAGACCGCGACGACGTTCTCACCCCGCTCCAACAACCGCTCCAGGACGGCCTTGCCGAAAGCTTCCTGCCCATGGACGATGATGCGCATTTCAATCTCCCTCTCCCCATCGCGCAATCGGCTCGGGGTCAGCGGTTTGTGTGAGAGGCGATGGGGAGTGGGTCGGGGTGAGGGGACGCCGTTGCCGGCGCGCGGTGCGGCGCGCATGATGCGCCCGATGAAGGGCCGTCTTCGTGGGCGACACGAATGTCGCAATGGCTGACGCTGTCACGGGCGGCGCGCCT
>JBGANK010000093.1:0-7586 GCA_044222395.1 Hyphomicrobiaceae bacterium
GTCGATCCGCTGCGCGAGGTTTTCGCCGCCTTCAAGGCTGATGCGCGTCCCGGGCCCATTCAAATGCTCAACCTCGTGCGGTTTCGCAAACAGGCAGCCTATCCTGATGGACGCGTGGCGACTGGTTCGCAAGCCTATGCGGCCTACGGACGCGAGAGTTTTCCGGTATTCTCGCGTCTGGGTGGCCGCATCATCTGGCGTGGCAAATTCGAGCTGATGGTGATTGGCCCGACGGATGAAAAGTGGGATGCGTGCTTCATCGCCGAATATCCATCTGTTGCCTCTTTCATCGAGATGCTGAGGGATCCAGTTTATCGTGAAGCGGTCAAGCATCGCCAGGCGGCGGTTCTGGATTCGCGCCTCATACGTTTGGCATCGGTTGCAGCCGGCTCTGGGTTTGCAGAACCGACCGCTTAAATTGAGAGCATTGGATGCGCATTCTCGTAACCAACGACGACGGTATCAACGCGCCGGGCCTGAAGGTTCTGGCCGACATCGCGCGCACGCTCTCGGACGACGTGTGGATCGTGGCGCCCGACACCAACCAGTCGGGCGCATCGCATTCGCTGACACTGCACGAGCCGCTGCGCTGCATGGAGGTCGGTGCGAAGACGTTCTCGGTGAAGGGCACGCCGACCGATTGCGTCATCATGGGCGTGCGCCACATACTGCTCAAATCGCCGCCCGATCTCATTCTCTCGGGCGTCAATCGCGGCTCCAATCTTGCGGAGGACGTGACCTATTCGGGCACGATCGCAGGCGCAATCGAAGGCTCGCTGCTTGGTATCCGCGCGATCGCGATGAGCCAGACGATCGACTACGACAAGGGTGTGATCCACTGGGAGACGGGGCTTGCGCACGGGCCCGAAATCATCAGGCGTTTGCTCGAGACGGAATGGAACCCGTCGGTGCTCATGAACATCAATTTTCCGCCACTCGTGCCCGCGGATGTGAAAGGCGTGATGGTGACGGTGCAAGGAAAGCGCGATCAGTCGACGCTGCACATCGACGAGCGCTTCGATACGTGGAAGCAGCCCTACTACTGGTTCAACTTCGAGCGCCGCCGCTCCAATCCGCTCGAGGGAACAGACCTTTGGGCGATCTACAACGGGCTGATCTCGGTGACACCGCTGACGCCGAACCTCACGCACCTGCCGGCGACAGAAGCGCTGAGCGGCATCTTCAAGCGATCGACTTCCAGCGGCTGAATCAATCCGTCGGGTCTTGCGATCGAAGCGTTGCGATCGCCTAGTCGCGCTTTCGCAATCCGACAAAGATTGTTCGACAATCAAGCGCTTTCAAAGCGCGTTCACTTCAATCGGAATCGCGAACGCGCTCTATCCACTTGCTTTGATCATGTTCTTCACGCCGAACCGCTCACACTTCGGCAGAACATGCTCCATAGCTTTTCAGAATCAGGTGGCGAGTCCACGCCCTTACCCGTCATGGCCGTGCTTGACACGGCCATCCAGGGATTGATGCGTTCAGTGCCGTGTCTCTGCGTGGCCGGATCAAGTCCGGCCATGGAGTGATGTTTCCGTGATTTCCCGAACCGCTTTCGCTGCGCATGGATTTAGCAACCTGCATTGGCGTAGATGCAACGCGGTGCCGCGGAAATGTCGCAACTCGGCCCAACGCCTCGCACAATCGCGTACTACGAATGCAGTTGTGGCGAACGCTCCTTTCATCGCTCGTGCGGCCGAGCTCAATCGTTACCTATTTCGGTTCGACTGGCTGCGCGAGAATGGCACGAGCAGAAATTCAATCGGTGTCAGACCGCGCAAGTTGTCCAGTCCGTAACGGCTCTAAGCACCGATCTCAGTGGGACTTCCTCTGCCCGTTAAGGGTTGATTAACCGGTTAAGCGTTAATCAAGAGGGAGTAGAGGTGCGTATCATGATGAGTCTTTTGCGTATTGAACGAGACGTGAGCCGTGCGGCAAAACCGGGCGCGCTCTTTTCGGCGTTAACGCTCGCCTTGAGCGTCGCCGGTTGCAGTGCCGATGTGGGGCGGTTCGATTTTCCCACGTTCAATCTCAACGGCAAGAGCGATACGACGAGTTCGCTGCCGACGCCGTCCGAGCCGATGATGTCGGGCGGCTCCATTTCGCATTCATCCACCACATTGAGCAGCGGTGGGGGCACGTATGTGCCGCCGCGTGGCCGTTCTTCTTCGGGCGGGGTGGAGGTGGCGGCGTTGTCGGAGCCGGCAGCAGCCAATGCGCCCACGACGCATTACGATGCGCGGCCGACGTTCGGCTCGCAGCCCTACCAGCAGCCGCGTGCCAGCTATCAACCGCCGCCGACAGCGCCGGCTCGGGCAAGCACGCATCGAGCTACGGCTGTTGCGGCGGGCGGAACGATCGAGGTGCAGCGCGGCGACACGCTGTTTGCGCTGGCAAGGCGCAACAATGTGACCGTCAAAGACCTGATGGCGGCCAACAACCTGTCCTCGCCGACGCTACGTCCGGGCCAGTCATTGCGCCTGCCGGGAGGCACGGCAACGGCTGATGCCTCGCCCGTCAGCAAGCCGGCGCCGCGCACAAGCGTTGCTGCCGCAGCACCCGCGGCGTCACCGGCTGAATCGTCGAACGAAACGTCGGCGCCTGCTGCTGCCGCTAGCGGCGACTGGAACGGCAGCTACAAGATCCAGGCAGGCGATAGCCTCTACCGCATCGCGCGTCAGCACAACGTGAAGGTGGCGGAGCTGGAGAAGGCCAACAACATCACCAATGCGCGGCAGCTAAAGCCGGGCACGACACTGCGCGTGCCTGGGGCTGCGGACTCTGCTGGCGCCACTAGCGCGCCAACCGCAACCGCGGAGGCGGCAAAGTCGGAAGAGCCGGTTGCGCCGCGCGTGATCCAGTCGACGACGCAGCCAACCGTCATCAACAACACCGAGCAGCGCGTTGCGGCTCTCGACACGGGTCGCGCCACCGATGCGACTGCGGCTCCCGCTGCGGCAGCACCGCAAGCGAACGAAGCCAAGCCGACCAAGACTGCCGCCGTCACGCCAGCGCAGGTAAGCACGGGCTCGATGCGCTGGCCGTCGAAAGGCAAGGTCGTTTCCGGCTTCGGGCAGCGTCCCGACGGAACGCACAACGACGGCATCAACATCTCCGTGCCGCAGGGCACCGATGTCCATGCTGCCGCCGAAGGCGAGGTGGCCTACGCGGGCTCGGAGCTCAAGGGCTACGGAAACCTCATCCTGCTGCGCCACGACAACGGCTGGGTGACGGCCTACGCGCATGCCGACAAGCTGCTGGTCAAGCGGGGTGACAAGGTGCGGCGCGGGGATGTCATTGCCAAATCCGGCAACACCGGACAAGTCGATCAGCCGCAGCTGCATTTCGAGCTTCGTCAGGGTTCCAAGCCGGTCGATCCATTGCCCTATCTGGATCGACTTTGAGGGACCTGACGGACGGCGGGGGCCATGCGTGCGTGGCCACGAGGGAGAGAGGGCAAGCGGAGGGTCGGCATCAGGGTGCCGGCCCTTCATCATTTCGGGGTTTATTTCAATTCGCGTCGCAAGCCGGGGTCAGTCTGCCTTCAGCGTCTGGCCCAGGCGGCCGGCGAGATCCTGAATATATTGCCAGGCGACGCGACCCGAGCGGCCGCCGCGCGTGATAGACCATTCGAGCGCCTCGCGCCGCAACTGCTCTGGATCGATCTTCAATCGGTGATGGGCGACGTAGCCCGTGATCATGTCGAGGTATTGATCCTGGGTGCCGTTATGGAAGCCGAGCCAGAGGCCGAAGCGATCCGATAGCGAAACCTTTTCCTCGACGGCCTCGGAGGGATTGATCGCGGTTGAGCGCTCGTTCTCCATCATGTCGCGCGGCATCAGGTGGCGGCGATTGGAGGTGGCATAGAAGATGACATTCACCGGCCGCCCCTCGATGCCGCCTTCGAGTACCGCCTTCAGCGACTTGTAGGACGTATCATCCTTGTCGAAGGAGAGGTCGTCACAGAACACGATGAAGCGGTCGCTTGAGGTGCGCAGATGGGCAAGGCAGCGCGGCAGCGTCGAAATGTCCTCGCGGTGGATCTCGACGAGCTTCAGGTGCGGTTGACCGGGCTTCGACGTCTTTTTGGCCACGTGTCCGTGGACAGCCTTGACCAAGGAGGATTTGCCCATGCCGCGCGCGCCCCACAGCAGGGCATTGTTTGCGGGCAGACCGCGCGCAAAGCGGACCGTGTTGTCGAGCAGCTGGGCCGCGGGGTGGTCGATGCCTTTGAGGAGCGATAACGGCACTCGATTGATGCTGGCGACGGCCTGGAACAGCCCGGGATCGGGCTGCCAGACGAAACCTTCGGCAGCCTTGAAGTCGGGCGCGGCAGGCGGGGGCGGTGCGAGGCGCTCCAAAGCCGCGGCTATGCGGTCCAGTCGATCGGACAACGGGTGGGCCTGTTGCGATTTGTCAGTCATGAGCTATCGGGCTTACATCTCTTCCGGCTGTTGCGGCGGGTTCGGTTTTCCGGCGGGATCTGGGCAGTTGGGAGCGCCTGGCTTCAAGCGCCTTCTAGCGCCTGAGGACCGGAATTGGCCAGCATTTGTGACCTCGAATCGGCATTCCAGCCAGTTGCATTAGAGCCACGCGTAACTATAGTCGCGCGCGAAACGGTGTCTGACGCGCTGGTCCGCCGTCTTGCGACGGCGGTCGCGGATGGCTACATGCGCCGTGATGGAAAAAGGAAAATCCAAATGAATTTCATCTCCCCAGCCCTTGCACAGGGCGCAGGCGCTCCTGGCGGTGGCGACATGCTGACCAGCCTGCTGGTGCCGATGATGTTGATGGTCGCCATCTTCTATTTCCTGATCATCCGGCCGCAGCAGACACGGGCCAATAAGCACCGTGAAATGGTGGACAAGGTGCGGCGCGGCGACACCGTCATCACGTCGGGCGGGTTCGTCGGCCGCGTCACCAAGGTCACGGAAGGTGCTGACGACATCGAGGTGGAGCTGTCGGAGACGCTGCGCGTTCGTGTGGTCAAGGCAACGCTGATCGACGTCCGCTCGAAGGGCGAGCCTGTCAAAGACACGGCCAGCTGATGTCGTAGGGGTGAGCGACGGGGGTGAGGGACGAGGCTCGGACCCGGAACCTGATTGGCAACCGTGGCGCATCCTGAGAGACGCACCAACGCGAGCAATTTCGAACGAGCGATTTCGAACAGGCAAGAGAGGCCGCCTCCATGCTCCATTTCAGCCGAGCCAAGATCATTGCGATCGTGCTTGCCTGCCTCGCCGGCTTCATTACGACGCTGCCCAACTTCTTCGCGAAGGAAGCCGTGGAGAAGTGGCCGTCGTGGCTGCCGCACAAGCAGCTCAACCTCGGATTGGATCTCAAGGGCGGTGCGCATCTGCTCCTGGAGATGGATACCAAGGAGCTGACCGAGAAGTGGCTCCAATCGATCAGAGAAGATGCCCGTGGCGCCTTGCGGAACGCGAAGATCGTCAACAATGCGGTCATGCGCAACAATGCGGTCGTCGTGAGCGTCGACAATCCGGCGGATGCAGACAAGGCGCTTGCGGAATTGAAGAAGCTGGTGCAGCCGATCGGCAATGCTATTCTCGGCACGAGCGGCTCCAACTACCAAATAACCGCAGGTGAAGTGCCTGGACAAATCAGCGTCAAGCCGACCGAACAGGCCTACAAGGAACGCCTGACCAACGCCATCAGCGCCGCCGTCGAGGTTATCCGGCGGCGCATCGATTCGCTTGGCAACGTCGAGGCCAACATCGTGCGGCAGGGTGCGGAGCGCATCCTGGTGCAGGTGCCCGGGTTCGAGGACACAAAGGGGCTGAAGGCGCTTATCGGCAAGACGGCATCGCTCACCTTCCACGACGTGCATCCCACGGTTGGCGCGGACGAGGCCAAGGCGACGCGCGTGCCCTATGGCTATGAGATCATTCCTTCCGAAAAGGCGGGAGAGGGCAGCTATCTCATCAAGTCGACGCCGGAAGTGACGGGCGAGGATCTGGTCGATGCGCAGCCCGCTTTCGACCAACGAACCAACGAGCCGATCATATCATTCCGCTTCAATCAGGCGGGTGCGCGAAAGTTCGGCCGCTATACGAAAGACAATGTCGGGCGGCCGTTTGCGATCGTGCTCGATAACGGTGTCGACAAGGCCTCCGGTCAGCGCGACAAGAAGGTGCTGTCGGCGCCGGTGGTGCGCGAGCCGATCCTGGGCGGGTCGGGCCAGATCTCGGGCAGCTTCAGCGTGCAATCGGCCAACGAGCTGGCGGTGCAGATCCGTTCCGGTGCGTTGCCAACCTCGCTGACGATCGTCGAGGAGCGGACGGTTGGTGCATCTCTCGGCAAGGATTCCATCGAGGCAGGTCAGCGGTCGGCCATCATCGGCACGTTGGCGGTGGCTGCCTTCATGACGTTTGCCTACGGCTTGTTCGGGCTTTTCGCCTTGATTGCCGTGACGCTCAACATTTTCCTCATCATCGGCGTGATGTCGATCATGGGATCGACCCTTACGCTTCCGGGCATTGCCGGCCTGGTGCTGACGGTCGGCATGGCGGTTGATGCGAACGTGTTGATCTACGAGCGTATCCGCGAAGAATTGAGGAACGGCAAGACGTCGATCTCCGCAATCGAGGCGGGCTTTGATCGGGCGCTCGGCACAATTCTCGACTCCAACCTCACCACGCTCATCGCCGGCATCGTCATGTTCTGGCTTGGCGCCGGTCCGGTTCGCGGATTCGCCGTCACGCTCTCTCTGGGCATCTTTGCCACCGTCTTTACCGCTTTCACCGTGACGCGCCTGCTCGTCTCGCTTTGGATCTCGCGGCAGAAGTCGCGGAAGATCCCGGCGCCACTCTAGCGGTCAGAATCGAAGGGAATTGCGCAGATGTTCAAAGGCGTCGACTTCTGGCCACATAACTCGCGACTCCCTGTCATGGAGCTGCGGCGGATCTGCATCAGCATCTCGTGGGTGGCGGCGCTGGCCGCGATCGCGATGCTGGCGTTCAAGGGCTTGAACTTCGGTATCGACTTCAAGGGTGGCTCGCTGTTCGAGGTTCTCCACAAAGGCGGGGCGGCCGATATTGGTCAGGTGCGCTCGACGCTAGGCTCACTCGATCTGGGTGAAGTGCAGATCCAGGGCCTCGATCAACCCGGTGAGTTCCTGATCCGCATCGAGACACAAAAGCCCGTCGAAGGCCAGAATGCCGAGCAGGCGCAGCAGGCTGTTGAAGGCAAAGTGCGTAATGCGCTGGGGCCTGAATACGAGTTTCGCCGCACCGAGATCGTAGGCCCTGCGGTTTCCAACGAGCTGAAGGAAGCCGGCGTGATTGCGGTTGGCTTGGCCATTGTCGGAATTCTGCTTTACATCTGGTTCCGTTTCGAATGGCAATTCGGTGTCGCAGCCATCCTGGCGCTGGTGCACGACATCTTCATCACGCTCGGCGTGTTCTCTTTTCTGGGACTTGATTTCGGATTGTCCGAGGTTGCGGCGCTGCTCACGCTTGCGGGCTATTCGATCAACGACACCGTCGTCGTGTTCGACCGGCTGCGGGAAAACCTGCAGAAGTACAAGACCATGCCCCTGCGCGAGGTGATGAACCTCTCGGTCA
>JBGANK010000094.1:0-7291 GCA_044222395.1 Hyphomicrobiaceae bacterium
AACCAAACCAGATGCCGTCGCCGCCTCGTTCTTCGCGCAGGCCTACACGCTTTCCGACGACCGCACGGTGATCTCCTACCGGGGGACGGACGTGAAGGACCCGGGGCCGGGCGGCGATGTCTACAACGGCTACGGCCTCGCGCTCGGCTCCCTCTACGGCGCGATAGCACGACGAGCGGCTGCGGTGGGTTTTGGTCCTGACAACCACATGGTTGCAGGGTTGTAGCGAACCTCCATGTAATCTCGATCGTGCGCGTCTAAATCGCTTTTCATGCGACGGGAGGCGCGTCAAATCATGTCGGCGGGACAGCAAGCGCATCGTCTAAGTGAGCAATACGCATCCAAACCGGCGAACTACTATTCAGGAGCGAGACGTGATTTCGTCGAAATGCTCCCTGTGAATGCGTCGGCGCAAATTCTCGAAGTGGGATGTGGGCAAGGATTGACAGGGGCTTTGGCCATTGAGCAGGGCAGATGCGGCAGATACGTTGGCGTCGAAGTCATGCAAGGGCCAGCTGCTAAAGCCGGGAAGCATCTCAGCGAAGTGATCGTCGGGAACATAGAGGAGATCGAGCTGCCCTTTTCCAGCGGCACTTTCGATGCGTTGATCCTGTCGGAAATCCTGGAGCATCTGGTCGACCCCTGGGCCGTCTTGAAGAAGCTCGGGTCGGTCCTCAAACCGGGGGCGCAAGTCTTGTCGAGTTCGCCCAACATTGCCTACTGGAAGGTCTTTCGCGATCTCTATCGAGGGCAATTCGATTATGCCGAGCGCGGGATCATGGATCGCACCCATCTCAGGTGGTTTACGCCAGAGACTTATCGCGACTTGTTTCAATCCTGCGGGTATTCTGTCGATCGAGTTTTTCCGATCGCGCCACTCAAGCCGCACCAATCGGCGATTGCTGCCCTTCTTGGCGGCCGCCAGCATCTTTTCGTGTCTCAGATATGCCTAAGCGGACACTGGACCGGCGGGAAAGCCTAATCGTCGTGCAATCTCATGATGTCCCGAGCTTGATCGTTTCGTCGGCAAGTGACGATGTAAAACGTGCATTTTCGATATGCACGCTGGTGACCGACTGGTCGCAATACGAAACAATGAAAGCGTCATTCGCTGCGCGCGGGTTCACTGCTGAAGACTGCGAATTCATGTTGATCGACAATTCGGGTGGCAATGCCGTCGATGCATATTCCGGCCTCAACGCGATGCTTGCGCGCGCGCGCGGAGAACGGGTGATCTTGTGCCATCAGGACGTGGTGCTTGATCACGACGACAGACGCGTGCTGGAACAGAGACTGGAAGAGCTATCACGATTGGATCCCCGGTGGGCGGTGGCGGGCAATGCCGGCGGCACGGAATCCGGCGATCTCGCGATCAGGATCAGCGACAAGCATGGCGAAGACCAGCGCGTTGGAACGCTTCCGGCTCGCGTGTGCAGCGTCGACGAGAACTTCATTGTCATCGACAGCGCAAAGCGCATTGCGTTCTCCGGAGATCTGTCGGGCTTTCATTTCTATGGAGCAGACATCTGCTTGACCGCGGATATGCTCGGGTACTCCTGCTACGTGATCGACTTCCATCTGACTCATCTGGGAAGCGGAACAAAGGGACAGCCCTTCGATGACTGCCGAGATCAGTTCGTGAGCAAGTGGCGGCACGCGCTTCGGGATCGAACGATTGCGACGACATGCGATCGCGTGGTGCTGGCATCTGCGAGATCATCGTTGCTGCGCAGAGGAGCTTCGAACGCCATGTCGAAGTTGGTGCGTCGGTGGAAGAGGAGCTGGCGCAAACGCGTTCGTTCATGAGGCCTTGCCGTTGCAAAGGAGGATTGTTGGGTCGCCGATGCCTTTTCAGCGACGAGAGAGGCGGCTTCGTCTGGTGCCGCGTTAGCATCAGGGCCTGAAGAGCGGCAAGGTGAGAGTTGCGCGCGTGCCGCCGCCCGGCGCGTCATCGAGAGTCACACTGCCGCCGTGGCGCTCCGCGATGCTGCGGGCGATCGCAAGGCCGAGTCCCGCGCCGCCCGTGGACCTGTTGCGCGAGCCTTCGAGCCGCACGAACGGCTCGAACAAGGCGTTGCGGTCATCGGGATCGATGCCAGGACCGCGATCGTCGATGTAGACGATCAGGCGGTCGCCAACTGTGTCCGCCGCGACTTTGGCCGACGCTCCGTATTTCAGCGCATTGTCGGTCAGGTTGGAGATGACGCGCTTCAACGCCAACGCATTGCCGATGACTTGAGCGTCCCTCGTCGCATTCGACATCGCAAGGGTGACGTCATTGCCGACAGAGAGGCGTGTTTCAACCTCACGCTCGAGAAGCACTGCGACATCGACAAGCTCATCGAGCGCCAGCTGTGCACCGCGCGAGAACGCCAGCAGGGAATCATCCAGCAAGCGGCTCATGTCATCGAGATCGGCGATCGCCCGTTCGCGCTCGCCTGCGTCCGCGATGAGGTCGGCGCGCAGGCGCAGGCGCGTCACATAGGTGCGCAGATCGTGCGAAATGCCGCTGACGAGAACCATGCGACCGTAGAGCAAGGCAGCGATGCGCTTGCCGTAGCGATTGAAGGCCGCGATCAACGCGCGAATCTCAGGAGCGCTGTTCGGCGCGTCCTCGAGCTCGCTCACTTCATTGCCGATCGTGACGCGGTCGACCTGGTCGGCAAGCCGCAACAACGGCTGCGCCTCCCGCCTCAAGAGGAAGACGGTGGCCGCCGCGATGAAAACGCCGAGCAGCCCCGCCCAGAGCCCCGGCGGAAGTCCGATGACGCTGAGACTCGTATAGCCATAGGCGGCGATGATGAGCGTCTCGCCCGTCTTCAGACCCACCTCGATCTCGATCATTCCGGGGCTCGCCCAATGCAGCAGTTGCATCGCCGCGCCGGTATCATCCGAAGATGGCTCGACGCGCACACGCACGTCGCGCGCACCCAGCGAGGCAAGGTAGCGGCGCAACACGAGATCGGCGACGGGCGCTTCGTACCAGGCCGGCTCGGCATTGGCGGGCACCTTCTCGACGATGCGCACATTGATCTCGGAGCTGTTTGCCGCACGCAGCAGCTTGCCCCATTGCTCCTTGGGCAGTTCTTCGAGCATTTCCACCAGCGCTTTCGCCTGATCGGGCAGCGGCAACTCGAGCCCGCCATCGGTCGCACGACTGCGCTGCAGGAACACCGCAAGCATGGCGAGGATCTGCACGGCAACGAGGCTCGTCAGCACGATCGCCAGGAGCCGCGCGCCAAAACCGAGCCGGATCATGACACGAGCTGCCGGGGCAATACCGTGAAGAGATAACCACTGTTGCGCACTGTCGATATCAGATTGAGCCCGGGCGCCGCCGCATCGAGCTTGCGTCTCAATCGGGAAATGGTCATGTCGATCGAGCGGTCGAACTGATCGGAATCGCGCCCTTTGGTCCAATCGAGTAGTTGATCCCTGTTCAAAACGCGGCGCGGGCGCGTGACGAAGCAGGCCAGCATTTCGAACTCGGCGCTGGTCAAAGGTATCGACGCTCCCGCGTTGGTGCTGAGGACGCGCGCGTCGACATCGAGCAGGAAGACATCGAACGCATACCGGCGGCTTTCGGGCGCTTCAGCGACGCCTTGCGCACGACGCAGGATGGCGCGCACGCGCGCCAACAGTTCGCGCGGGTTGAACGGCTTGCCGAGATAGTCATCGGCCCCCATCTCCAGCCCGATGATGCGGTCGATGTCGTCGTTCTTGGCGGTCAGCATCAGGATCGGCTTGCTGCTGCCTTGTCCGCGCAGGCGGCGACAGATGGAGAGGCCATCCTCGCCCGGCAACATCAGGTCGAGGATGAATAGATCCGGACAGGTGCGTGCCACGAGGTCGTCGAGTGCGACGCTCGACGATGCCGCCTCCACACGAAACCCCTCCTTGGTCAGCAGCGCCTTCACTAGCCGCGAGATCTCCTCGTCGTCCTCGACAATGGCGATGAGAGCATTTGAATCGCACATGGCCGGTCCTCCATGCGATTTGAGACGGCGAGATTGCCTTCCAGATCAACTTCTGGGACGGGCGTTGTCCCGAAATATTCTCAATAGAGGGAATGCAAACCTGCAGCGTCTGCCCCCACACTTGCGATAGGTCGCTTTCCGCTTTGTCGCTGTTCCCTTCGAAACAGTTCAATCGATCGGCCAGCAGCATTGATTTCCATTGCGCCGGCCGTCCGCCGCTGCCTGTGACGCGCCGTTACACGCCCACTATGCAGCGTTACGCGCGCGGCATCGGCGCGTGATATCCCGCCCGCATGATCTTGTCGTTGAGCGGCGAATGTCCGCTATCCCCGAGCCGCGCGGCAGTGCCGCCAAGTTCGCCTGAATGACCTCACAACCAGCAAAGGAAATCCAACCATGTCGAACCTCTTGAATGCCTCAGTTCTCGCAGCCACCATCGCCGTCTTCGCGTCGTCCACCGGCGCCTTGGCGGCTCCGCCGCTTGCCAAGGGCGCGATCCCGGCTGCCAGTGCCATCATCAAGGTGCACGGTGGACACCGTTCGTGCGAATGGGGTCCCTACGGCTGGCACCGGCACGCGGGCGGGCGTATCGCCTGTAGCCCCAAGGCAAGCCACCCGTTCCGCTGCTGGGTCGGCCGGTACGGTATGCGCCATTGCTGGTGGTGAGCGGTAAGGCCTGGAGCGGTCGTTCGTGTCACTCCCACAGCGACCGCTCTCATTGTCCATTCTAAGTCGACGTTGTCTCGCGTGCGGCGATCGTGGATGTGATCACTGGAGCATCATCCGAGCAGCCCCGATCGCTTCGCGATTCACAGGTCGGATAAAGCTGCCCTAGAATCAAGGTCCAGAGCAGATCCATCCGATCAGCCGATCGCCGTGGGTGATCGTGTCTGATCGGATACTGCTCTAAGTCATCGGCAACGACGATTGAACCTGATGGTCGATTGAGTGTATGGCAGAGAGGCCAAGAGCTGACGGATGACCCGGCATGCCACGCGATGCAAGGCCGCCATTGAACTCCCGAATCGGCGTGGCCTTCGTTTGCTTCATTGTGGCCTTATCGATTGTGCCTGCGGACAGTGCTGCACAAATGCGGCGCCGCGGCGTCACTCGTGACGTCATTGCGGCGTGTGCCGGCGATTATGCGAAGTACTGCGATGGCGTCGCGCCTGGCCGCGGACGCATCGTGGCCTGCCTCAATGACAATGCCGAGAAGCTGTCACAGCAGTGCTTCAGCGCGCTCGCCAAGCAAGGTCTGGCGATGGCTTCGGTCCTACGCATCTGCCGCAGCGACTATGAGAAGCAGTGCGGCGCTGCTCCGCGCGGTCTGAGCTGGGGTATTGCGTGTCTGGTCGAGAAGAGAGCCACTCTTTCAAACGAATGTCGCGCGCTCATCGAAGCGCACGGCTTCTCAGAGGATGAGGTCGAGCCGGCCCGACCGCGCGGTCCCGATATCGAGCGTGCGCCCGGCCCGGCGCGATGAACGGCGCTCGTGCAACGTGTGCAAGTGCCGGAATGCAAAGGCTCCTTGCGCGACGTTTCGACGTGAAATCGTGATAAGCGTCCATGACATGAAATCGGCCGCTTGAAAGGTTCTGGGTGCCAAGCAGCAGACCAAGGACCAGTGCCGCATCCTGGTCCCGAAGAGCCCCCGATACCCGGGGTTCGCAGTTTTGTACGCAAATGGCGCACCCGACAGGATTCGAACCTGTGACCTCTGCCTTCGGAGGGCAGCACTCTATCCAGCTGAGCTACGGGTGCCTTGGGCTGGGGCGTTGTGATACCCCATTCAAGGCCGGGTCGCAAACCGCGATTGTGGGCTCGCCGAAGCTGGCAGCAGGAGTTAGCAATGCCCGAATTCAAGCAACTCAAGGCGGGCGAGGTCACCATTGCGTTGCCCAAAGGGTCTGACGCCGGGCTCCATTTCATCGGCCGGATCCGCTCAGCCTACCCGACGGCCAAGGATTGCCCGAAAAACACGGTCGACCGGAAGGAGCCGGCGACGATAGAGGTAGACCCTCCCTACGATGCAGGTCTTGAGGGCCTGGAGGGCTTCTCGCATCTGATCGCGCTTTACTGGCTCGACCAATCGCGTCGCGATGTCATCGTGCAGAGCCCGTCCCATCGGCCGGCGCCGACCGGCGTTTTCGCCTTGCGCTCGCCGGTCAGGCCCAATCCGATCGGGCATGCCGTCGTCCAGGTGCTGGGCCGGGAGGGCAATCGCATCCGCATCGCTGCAATCGATTGTATCGATGGGACGCCGCTGCTCGACCTCAAGCCTTACCTCGCATCGACTGATGCGGTGCCGGACGCGCGGCGGCCGTGAGATAAGCCGAGGTGATCGGCCAATCCTGCGAACTTATTGATGGGCAAATGCTCAGTTCTCCTATGGTCGACCCGATCTGCCTATCAACAGCCTATCCACAGGTTGCCAACGCGGGGCTTGCCTGATCGAAAATTGTGAACAAAATCAGTGCTCAGGTGTGTTGTTGGGCGGATGGAATTCTGGGCTTGGAGCATGGGGGCCGCGATGGACCAGTTGAATCATGTCGACGTAGAGAGGTTGCAGGCCACGATCGACCAGCAGGGAAAGCGTATGTCGGACATGCGCTGGGCGCTGGAGCGCATCCTCGACGCGGCAGAAGGCAGCGCCGGGCTGTCCTGGTCGGGTGTCGCAGACGTGGCGCGCCGGGCGCTGGCGCAAGAGGCAAGCGCGCGGGCCTGAAATGTGTCAGGTTGCGGGCCGTCCGCTGGCAGAAGCGGGTGGCTTCAATCGTGGCCTGACGGGGCGCAGGGCCTGGAACACATTCACTCGTCATGAACTCTTTAACGTGTTCTAGGCCTTTGATTTGCAGCGTGTTTCTAACGGCTCGACCGCTGACACTTCAGCAAAACATGCTCTATAGTCGCGGTCCATGAGCAAGACACCCACGCCGACCGCCAAGGAAATCGCCGCAAGTTCCTCGCTCGAGGATCGCGATGCCGGCGCCGGGAGCCGTCCGGAGCAATGCTTCTTGCCTGACGGCGAGCCAGTGCCAATCGTCAAGGGCAGCCACGTCTACCTGATCGACGGCTCGGGTTACATCTTTCGCGCGTTCCACGCCTTGCCGCCGCTGACCCGGCCATCCGACGGCCTGCCGGTCGGGGCGGTGCACGGCTTCTGCCAGATGCTGTGGAAGCTCTTGGGCGACAGCAAGCTGGCCGACCGGCCGACGCACATCGCCGTCATCTTCGATCATTCGGCCAAGACCTTCCGCAACGATATCTATGACAAGTACAAGGCGAACCGGCCGCCGCCGCCGGAGGAGCTCGTC
>JBGANK010000095.1:0-7102 GCA_044222395.1 Hyphomicrobiaceae bacterium
TGAATCAGACTCTCAATTAAGGACTTAGAGCAGGCCGCAACGGCCGGGTTGATTTCATCACGATCGGACCTGCTCTAGAGCCTGATCGGCTGAGATGGAACCACTTCTGGTTCCAGCGAAGGCGTGAATCAGACTCTCAATTAAGGACTTAGAGCAGGCCGCAACGGCCGGGTTGATTTCATCACGATCGGACCTGCTCTAAAGATCGCGGCCGGGTGTGCCGCCGAGTGGAGTGAGGCCGGCAACGGGGGCGTCGGCATCCACCAGAATGCGCAGCGGGACTGCGTCTGGGGTGCCGACATCCTTGAGCGTGACCATGAGCAAGGTCGCCGGGGGCTTGCCATTCGGCACCGCAGCCGCCGCCGTCGCGTCGAGCTGACGAACCTCTGTAACCTCGAGAATGCGGTGGCTTTCGGCGCTGCCGAACTGGTAGCGGTCACCTGCAGCCAGCCCGCGGCCACGCCAAGTGGTCAGGTGCACCGGCGCCGATGCCGGCGTGTCGAGCCAAAACGCCTCGCTCCCCGAAACCGGAGGCGAGCCCCGCACCGGTGTGGCGGCTGCAACCTTCAAGCCCGATTGCGTGAGCAGGGCCTGCTCCAGACTCTGGGCGAATTGTGCATCGCTGGTGATCGCGGCAATAGCCAAGCCGAACAAGCCAAGCGCGATAGCGCTGAGCGCTCCACCGGGGATCCGCCTGGCCGGCTTCGGCCCGGATACGGACTCGGCATCTAACGGCTTGAATTTGCACGACATGGTTGGGCCTCGTCTGTGGATTTCTCGACCATAGGCACGCAGATGGGATTCTTGATCGGCAATATAGGTCGCATCGGCCTCGGCGCAAACCACCATGAACCGCCTGTTCACCGGCGTGGTGAGCGGCCGGTTGAGAAGGAGGAGCTTTCACGGCCCTTTGACAAGCCGAACTAGCTCCTCCTTCCCGTACCTCGTCGTGGGGAGGCGTACACACGGCCGAGGTGCCTCAGGAACCAGAGATTGAAAGCGATGATCGCGGCGAACATGCTCGCCAGGATTGCAACTGTCAGCGGGCGGCTCATTTGTGTGGTTCGAGATCGCGCTTTCAGCTGCGGCAGCGGCAGAATCGAGTTCACTGCCACGGCCGAACTCGGCATGAAGCTCTCGCTGCGAACGAGTTGCGCCGGATTTGCACCATTGGCGAGCACGTCGGTTGCTCGTTGCGGGTGCTTTGGCATCGCCGTCCAGCCGACCATGGCCGAGATCGACGTGAACACTGCCAAGGCAATCAGGCTGTCGCGTACAATGTGACGGGCACGAGAGGCCCTTGCAGGCAATCGGTTAGGCAAAACGCTACTCGACTTGGATGCATGCGCCATGTGATGGTCCCTCCCCATGTCATGCGCTCTTGCAACTTCACCCCATTAGACATGTCGCGTGTGGCTTCGTTGGGCCGCAAATATGGCGGTAACGGACCCATCTGACGGCGGCTGTGCATATTCGTTAAGAGTGGTGCGCCGTGTGTTGCTGAGGCCACGATTCTTGCCCGCGCATCATGCAGATTGCCGCGATTTTCACGTCTCGAAATGGCACACGCTGCGCACGGTCAGGCGATGCATTCCAGATCGCGCGACTTGCGATTTGCCACCCGAGCGCGTAGCTTCCGCGCCGCCAATTCTCCCGCTTGGCCGTATTAACAACCGGGCGCGGGTCAGCCATTCGAAAGGTCTAACGTGATGGGCTTCTTCGCCGACAGCCTCAACCGCATCCAGCCCTCCGCGACAATTGCCGTGGCTACCAAGGCGCGCCAGCTCAAGGCAGAGGGCCGCGATGTCATTTCGCTGTCGGCAGGCGAGCCCGACTTCGACACGCCGCAGAACATCAAGGACGCTGCCAAGGTGGCGATCGACAAGGGCTACACGAAATACACCGACGTCGACGGCATCCCCGAGCTGAAATCGGCAATCTGCGCCAAGTTCAAGCGCGACAACGCCCTCGATTACAGGCCCGCGCAGATCTCGGTCGGCACTGGCGGCAAGCAGGTTCTCTACAACGCGCTGCTCGCCACGTTGAATCCAGGCGATGAGGTGATCATCCCGACGCCCTGCTGGGTCTCTTATGCCGACATCGTTCTGCTCGGCGGCGGCAAACCGGTGTTCGTGCCGACCACCATGGCGAACGGCTTCCGCTTGCAGCCCGAGGACCTGGAGAAGGCGATTACGCCGGCGACCAAGTGGTTCATGTTCAACTCGCCCTCCAACCCCACTGGCGCCGCCTACTCCGACAAGGACATCAAGAAGCTGACCGACGTGCTGATGAAGCATCCCCACGTCTGGGTCATGACCGACGACATGTACGAGCACCTGATCTACGACGGCTTGAAGTTCTACACGCCAGCGCAGGTGGAGCCTGGCCTCTACGACCGGACGCTTACCGTCAACGGCCTGTCGAAGGCCTACTGCATGACCGGCTGGCGCCTGGGCTATGCGGGCGGGCCGGAGAAGCTGATCAACGCCATGCGAAAGCTGCAGTCGCAATCGACGTCGAACCCCACCTCGATTACGCAATGGGCCGGCGTCGAGGCGTTGAACGGCCCACAGGACTTCATCGGCAGGAACAACAAGGTTTTCGTAGAGCGCCGCGACCTCGTCGTCGCCATGCTCAATCAGGCCAGCGGCATCACTTGTCCCAAGCCCGAAGGTGCGTTCTACGTCTATCCGAGCTGCGCCGGCACCATCGGCAAAACCAGCGCCAAGGGCAAGAAGATTGGAAACGACGAGGATTTCGTTACCGCGCTGCTGGAAGAAGAAGGCGTTGCCTGCGTACACGGCGCCGCTTTCGAAGGCTCGCCAGCCTTCCGCATTTCCTACGCCACGTCGACCGAAGCCCTCGAGGATGCCTGCAAGCGCATTCAGCGCTTCTGCGGCAATCTGAAGTAGGCCGGTTTGCTGCCTGCGGATTGTTCAAACGGGCCGGCGCTTCGGCCTGCCGCGTCCCGGTTTCCGCGCCAAATGTCCGGTGCCTTCCGCTGATTGGGCTCTAACACCCGGTTAGCGAAAATCCTAACCAATCCATTCACCGCCTGGTAAGTCGATCCATGGCATGTTGTCACTCGCTGCCATGAATATTGGCTGCCGGTTCACCCGGCCAGCCAGACAGCACTCAGCTCCCGCGCTTTCGGGGCGACACAATGATTGTGGTTTCGTCGTTGTGGTTCGCATCTTGGAGCGCGTACCATGTTTGCCCAGTCCAGCGAGCACGCCTATTTCGGCCGTGCCGCCATTGCTGCCGGTCCGACCCCGTTCTCTCAGCCTCGTGAGCAACCGTTCGACCCGGCCCCCAGGCCCTACTTCGTCGACTGTAACGGCAACGCGCCGGCATTCATGCCCTCGCACGATCTCCTGCGCCTTCTGGCGGCGCTGCCGCACACGGCTGGAGCGAAATTGACGAACATGCAGATGGCTGCTCTCGACGTCGCCATCGCCCGCACGCGCCCAAAAGCCGGCTCGCACAAGCTCGACTACCGGGTCAGCGTCCCATTCTTCGGCAAGCGCTACTACTTCGTCGTCAAAGGTGGAGAGGAGCGTCGTTCGCAAGACCGCATTGCCAAAGAGGGCCTGAACGCGCCCTGGCGCGTATCGATCGCCTACACCGTATTGATGGGTGTCATCGCCACGACGGGCTTGATGGCCGTGATCGTGCTGCTCTACCTTTTGAAATCCATCATGGGTATCGATGTGTACGAGGACCACTCGATGCTGCACAACCTGTTCTACGGATCGACCGGCTGACCGCGCGTCGAGGCGACATGCGTGCTTCGGGCCATGTCGCCGCACTTGGAGCAGGTTCAATCCCGGCTGAATCACTTTGGCCGCGGTGGCCTGCTCCAAGTTGTCGATTGGCAGTCTCAATCACGTTTTCGCTGGAACCATGAGTGGTTCCATCGCCGACGAGATCAGGCTCCAGGTCACTTCTTCTTGTCCTCGCGATACTTCTTGTGGCAGCTGCTGCAGTTGCCGACCACCTTGGGGAACTCTTCGGTGAAGGAGATTTCGTCGGTGATTTTCGCTTCGGCAGCCTTGGCCTCTGCGGCCAGCGTCTCATAGCGCTTCGCCACGTCGTCCTTGTTCTCCCAGATCGCCGGCAATGCTTCGGTTTCGCCGCCGGTCTTGGAATCGTCGGGGAACAGCTTGGCGATCTTCGGCGCGTTTTCCTGGTATGTCTTGAGCGCCGCCTTGACCGCGTCGAGGCTGAAGGGAACTTCCTGCTTGAGCATCTTGCCCGGTTGATCGGTCGCCTTTCCCATCTCTTTGAGGAGTTCCTTGCGCGCCTTGATGGGTTCCAGGTTCTGAGCGCCAACGGTGCCGGCTGCGCCAATGGCGATGGCGGCAATGAGGGCGGGGATCGTCAGTCGGTTCATGAACTGCTCCTTGGCATCTGAACTGGAGTGATGCGGCGCGGGTGCTCGATCGACGTGTCGCGACGGGGAAGCCTTCGCACGCACATAGCTTAACGATGTCAAGCCACGCTGCGACAGTCAAACGGCCTGAGGTGGCGGCAAGATGACCGAATGCTCTTCGCAATCAAGCTGCGCCCTGCCGTTGACCAAGCAACAGCCGGTAACTCCGCCCTCGCTCATCGGATCGCGCAACGAATGTGGGTTCAGTCGCCAAGCCATCCAGCGCGCTGACAACTCTCGCGCGGAATTCTGCCGCTCACGCACGTCGCGAATGCGTATCCCCCACCAACGCAACTGGTCGGCACGCTACGGTGCGATTCAACGTCGATTTTGAATTGGAATGAGAAGCCGACTCATCGATCCGCTGGAGTCGACGGCAGATTGCCCCGGCTGAACTGGATTCGAGGCTTGTCAGTCTGAAACGTCTCGGAAGAAATTGCGTCGTGCCGGCGTGCGACACGACCAGAGGGCGAGCACCATCAAGATGCGATTGATTAGGCTGTGGCGCGCCGGGGCAGCACGCTGCCGATCATGTTCTTCAGCCACGAATGCGGCTCGTGCGAAGCATGCGGCGACGGCAGGGCTGGAACACCGGCACGCAGTGCAAGTTCACGAACAGCCAGCTCGGGTGCAGCATAGACGCGTGTCACACCACCATCAGGTGCATGGAACTGTTCCTCCGGGGGCGCCATGACATAACCCGCTGCATGGGCTGCCGACAGGAGATCTTTCATCTTCATTGCCAACGCCTTTCGGTACCGCGCGTCCCACCCTCGAATGATCCCGGACAGGTGCTCCTGGGATGATGCCAGGAGTATCGGACCGGTCTCGCTGTCGGGAATAACTCCCAAAGGAACGCTTGGTTCATGATGATGCAAGCATGACGCACGTCAAGTTATTTTTCTCTTGTACTTCGGTGGTTTTTGTCATTTTCGCGTCGCAAAAGCATTGGCGAGTCGATCTGTTGCGATGCACAATAATTCTACTTGGGTTCTACAAATCTTGCTTTGCCGCCTGCTGGCAAGCGGGCCGCCCCTCCGGCAGGCGATCCATCTCCCAGGATCACCAGCGGTTTGGCTCGTAAAGTCCTTGCCACATTTGAGGCCCGGCGCGAACATGGCCCTGCCGCGCTGTCCTCCCGAGCGTGGAGTGCGGTCGTGCAAATGCCTTGGCGTGGTCGGGCGGATTGATCGTCCGGCATTTTGGCCGTGTTCTGAGCATATGCGCGCTACACTGACGGCCGGCAATGGAAGGTGCCAGACCTGTTGCGGCCGCGAGAGGGCTCGGCTGGTGCCTTTGCGGCTGGCACAAGGGAGAGAAGAACAATGTCCAAGAATAGCGGAAGCACCAAGACTTCAGAAAGAGCCCCAAGCGGCGCGGGTCGATCAGCCCGCGCCATTGCTATTATAGGCCCCTATCTTTCCGGCAAGACGACGCTGCTGGAAGCGATCCTGGAGCGCTGTGGCGCCGTCACGCGCGCCGGCTCGGTCACTGACGGAAACACCGTTGGCGACGCCAGCCCCGAAGCGCGCGCGCACGGCATGAGCGTGTCGCTCAACATGGCCGAGGTCGAGTTCCTCGGCGACAAGTTCACCTTCATCGATTGCCCCGGTTCGATCGAGTTCCAGCATGAAAGCGCGCTTGCCCTGACCGTGTGCGACGCTGCGGTTGTTGTCTGCGAGCCCGACGCCAAGCGCGTTCCGTCGCTGCAGCTGATCCTCAAGCAGCTCGAGGACCGCGGCATTCCCCACTTCCTGTTCCTCAACAAGATCGACGTGTCGCCGACCCCGGTGCGCGAGATCATCCCGATGCTGCAGCCTGCCAGCACCAAGCCGCTGGTGCTGCGTCAGATCCCGATATGGGAGAACGGCGTCGCCACCGGTTTCATCGATCTGGCCTCCGAGCGCGCCTACGTATACCGCGAGCACGCCGTCTCCGAGATCGTCTCGATTCCCGAAAAGGACGGAAGCCGCGAGCAGGAAGCGCGTTTCCATATGCTGGAACAACTCGCCGACTATGACGACGCACTGATGGAGCAACTGCTCTCCGACATCGAGCCGCCCAAGGATCGCATCTTCGACGATCTGTCGCGAGAGTTGTCGGAAGGTTTGATTTGCCCCGTGCTGCTCGGCTCGGCGTCGCACGGACATGGCATCTCGCGTCTGATGAAAGCGCTTCGTCACGAGGCGCCGTTCGTCGATACGACCGCAAAACGCCTGAAGTTGGAGACGACGGCCCAGTCGGCCTTCATCTTCAAGACGCTGCACACCAGCCACGGCGGCAAGTTGAGCTTCGCGCGCGTGCTGACTGGCGATTTGCCTGACGGCTCGACGCTGACCGGAGCCGACGGCCGCGAGGAGCGAGCGTCGGGCATTTTCACAATGATGGGCGAGGAGCCCCGGAAGCGCGGTGCGGCCAAAGCCGGGGACACCGTCGCTCTCGGCCGGCTCGAGCACATGAAGTCGGGCGAGACCGTCACCACGGGCAAGTCGTCGATCGTGCAGGTGCCGACGCCGCCGCCGCCCTATGCGGTCTTCGGCGCGGGCCTGGGACTGAAGGACCGCAAGGACGAGGTGAAACTGACCGGCGCAGTGGCCAAGCTGGTCGAAGAGGATCCCTCGCTCAAGGTCGAGCACTCCGAAGGCACGCACCAGATGCTGCTGCTGGGCC
>JBGANK010000096.1:0-7092 GCA_044222395.1 Hyphomicrobiaceae bacterium
AGCGCGACCGTTGTCACCGACCGCCCGCTCTCCAAATTGAGCGTAAGCTTGATGACATTGAAGTCCTTGCTTCGCGGACTTGGGTGGATTGAGTATCGCTGTTCGAGGACATTTTCTGCAGTTGCCCAGTCAGCGCCGAATCGTTGCGCACCTTTGAGCGGGATAATCAGCTCGCCGTTAGGCTTTTCGACGACCGTGAATAGCGTTCGAATACCTCCTGGAACTTGAATGGAAAATCTCGTGACGCTTCGAGGCATGACAACTACCCCGGAACACAGCGGATCATTGTCACCGAGGTGAGGCCGCGCCGATGACGACGGTAGCGCAAGTCAAGAAGATGGTGCAGCCGTTGCTCGCACGGCATACCGATCTCGCACTGGTAGGACGCTGGATTTACCTCAAGCCCGTGCATAACATCGCGCGGGCTGTGTTGATTGATCGCATGCTCAATCCAGAGAAGTTCAGACCGCAATGGGCCGTCGTGCACCTTTTTCAGGCTCGGAAATCATTCCCGCTGAATTGGGGTGAATGGCTTTATAATGAGTCTTCACCAGCGCCTGGCTCTTGGAAAATAACCGACGCCAATATTTCACAGGCTCTCATTGACCAGATCGAGCGGCGCGCTCTCCCTCAATTACGGGCAATCAAGACGCTGGACGATTATCTTGCGTTCGTCTCGCAGCACATGTTCCGGCACAAGTTATTCGACTGGCCGCAATGCAAGGTCATCGTCGATGTTGCCCTCGGCGACCTTGAAGCGGCTCGGTCGATCTGCAAAAAAAACCTGCCGCGGTGGTCAGTCGACCGCCCGAATTACGATGAAGACGACAAGGCAGAAAACCGTCGGTTCCGGGACCTGTGCGCGAGGCTGGCCGACGACGACCGCGCGGGGCTCGCGCGCCTCCTGCACGAATGGGAGGCCTATACCGTGAAAAACTTCAAGATCGAACACCTGTGGGAGTCGACCCCGTTTCCGCTGGAGTTTGGCGGATAATGGCCTGAGGCCTAATCACTTGCCGTCATCGTCCGCGCAAAATTGCCAAACCATACTTCACTGGTGACGTGAGCTGCGAGGTTTCACATGGCGATGGAAATCTATGTCATCTCCGATAACAAACTAACTGCGATATCCACATGGCAGCGAGCCATCGATCTGGAGGGTTTCGACCTTCAATTGTCAACGTTAGCGTTGCTTCAACACCCTTTTGCCTCGGGCTTGATTTACGGTCAGGGTTGTGAAGTGCGAGAGCGATTTACGCGGCGCGCTGCTGTTGCTGGCGCGCGGCGGCCCAGGTCCATGGAAGGAGTTCGTCGAGGCGATTGTTGGGCCAGAGATTGACCAAGCGAGCGAGGATATCGGCAAGCCAGGCCTGGGGATCGATGCGGGACAGTTTGGCGGTTTCGATGAGCGAGGCGAGGATGGCCCAATTTTCGGCGCCGTCGTCGTGACCGGCGAAGAGAGCATTCTTGCGCGTCAGAGCCTGCGGGCGCATCGAACGCTCGACGATGTTGGTATCGAGTTCGATGCGGCCATCGTCGAGGAAGCGGGAAAGGCCATCCCAGTGCCTGAGCCCATAGCGGATGATCTTGGCCGTCTCCGAGCCGCCCGCGAGACGCGTGAGTTGATGCTCGAAGAACATCTTGAGGGCGTCGACGAGCGGGCGCGATCGTGCCTGGCGCACGGCACGACGTGCATCGGCACTTGCGCCGCGCACGTCCTTCTCGACGACGTAGATCTGCGCAATGCGCGCCACAGCCTCGGTGGCGATAGGCGCATCGCCGCGCTCGGCGATCTTGAAGAACTCGCGCCGCAGGTGGCTCCAGCAGAAGGCGACGGTGATCCTGTCCGCCGGCAGCTTCTTGTAGGGGGCATAGCCGTCGCACTGCACGATGCCGCGATAGTCGGCGAGCAGCTTGTCGAGATGCTCGCCACCTCGACCCGGCGCGTAAGTATAGACCACGGCCGGCGGATCGGTGCCGCTCCACGGCCGGTCATCGCGCGCGATCGCCCAGAAGTAGCCGGTCTTCGTCTGACCACGCCCAGGATCGAGCACCGGCACTGGCGTCTCATCGACCGCCAGTTTGGCGGAGGCGAGGAGATTGGCCTTGAGCCGTTCGTAAAGCGGCACCAGCTCCGCCGCTGCATAACCGACCCAGAACGCCAGCGTCGAGCGGTCGAGATCGAGGCCTTGGGCGGCCAGCATTTTGGCTTGGCGGTACAAAGGAAGGTGCCAGCCATATTTGGCCACCAGCACCGAGGCGACCATGGTTTCGGTCGGCAGTCCGGATTTGATCAGATGCTCTGGCGCCGGCGCTTGTACGATCCGCTCGCAGGCCCGGCAGGCGAGCCTGGGCCGGTGCGTGACAATCACTTGGTATTGGGCCGGGATCACGTCGAGCCGCTCGGATGTCTCTTCGCCGATCACGTGCATCGGCTGCCTGCAGCAGGGGCAGTTTGTGTCGGCGGGCGCGACTGTCTCGTGAATGCGTGGCAAATGGGCCGGCAGCGCGCCGCGGTTGATCCGCCGTTTCCGCACCACGGCGACGGCCTGCGTCTTCTCCTCGATCGCCTCGGCCTTGGCGATCGTCTGTTCGATGTCTTCCAGCGCCAGATTGAGCTGATCGGGATGAAGCTTGGCCAGCCGCTCGCTCTTGGCCTCGAAGCCCTGCGCCTTGCGCAACAGACGACGCAGGCGCTCGTTGAGTTCGATCAACCTGTCGCGCTCGGCAATCGCAGCGTCGCGCTCGGCAATGGCCGTCGACGCCAAGGCGCGCAGCACATCAATATCGTCGGGAAGCGAATCAGCCGGTCGGTCCACGCAGCAAGCACAGCACATCACAGGCGATTTGCCAGCACCCAAGGTGCGCCTGATTCACTGTACCGCAGGCTATTGCACAGCTTCCGGTGCAACCACGCGCCGCGCGTGGACGCGCATCCAATCCAGACCCTCGAGCAGCGCCGCCAATTGCGCCGCCGACAATCGCATCACGCCGTCCTCGATGCGCGGCCAGCGGAATTTGCCGCCCTCCAACCGCTTGGCGAACAGGCACAGGCCCGTGCCGTCCCAGAAGATCAATTTCACTCTGTCGGCGCGCTTGGCGCGGAAGCAGAAAATCACGCCCGAGAACGGATCGGCCTTCAATTGCTCCTGCACCAGCGCCGCAAGCCCGTCCATGCCTTTGCGGAAGTCCACGGGCTTCGTCGCCACCAGAACCCGGATCGGTCCCGGCGGGATCAGCATCCCGCCACTCATACGTGCGAGCGCCGAACCGCGCGCAAGACGACTTCGACATCTCGCGGATTGGCGCCGCCCGGCACCCTCACCCTGATAGTCCCCATCACGATCTCGATGCAGGCGGGACGGCGCTCATGGGTGGCTTTGTTCACCTGTGCTGATTCAACCGATACCACAGGCACAAACGTTGGTATCTCATCGGCCGGCAGGGCGAAGCAGCCATCCTTGGCCGCCCTGATCCAGTTCGACAGATGCTGTGGAGCGAGATCATGCCGTCGCGCTACGTCCGCAATCACCGCACCCGGCGCGATCGCCTCAGCAACGATCCGCCCCTTCTCCTCATCGCTCCACCGTCGGCGGCGGACCGCGCCCGTTACCTCCGCGCGGCGGCGAACAATCTGCGTGTCGTCACTAATGTCGACCATAATGTGCACACGATCCTCGATCCCAAGAGAATCGCGATCGTGCACCATTCGCCTTCCCTCAGCTATGTGGGGTGAAAGCAGCGCTTACCGACGAACTCAATGTCAATCAGCACTGAATGGGGACCCCAGAACGGCGTCCAAAAGGGCCCCCCTTTGGACAAGAGAAGGGGTGCAAGCCGCGAGCGAGCGCGCCGTCATGGAGCGCTGTAGCGAGCGAGCGGGTTGCGTGTTTCAGGCTCGGCTTTTGAAGCGCCAGCTGTCGTTGCCGGTCTCGACGATGTCGCAGTGGTGAGTGAGACGATCGAGCAGCGCCGTTGTCATCTTGGCGTCTCCGAAGACGCTCGGCCATTCGCCGAAGGCGAGATTGGTGGTGACGACGATCGAGGTTCGTTCGTAGAGCCGGCTGACGAGATGGAAGAGGAGCTGTCCACCCGACTGGGCGAAGGGCAGATAGCCGAGTTCGTCGAGAACGATGAAGTCCATGCGGGTGAGGTGATCGGCGATCCTTCCCTGCCGGCCGTTGCGGGTCTCCGTCTCCAGCCGATTGACGAGATCGACGACATTGTAGAAGCGACCACGCGCGCCGGCGCGAATGCAGCTTCGCGCAATGGCGATGGCGAGATGGGTCTTGCCGGTTCCGGTTGAAGCAGCGACATACTGCCGGGTATCACAGCGACGGTGAGCGGATTCATTATCCGTTTCACCCGCGCTGCGGGGACGTTGTGGTTATTGTTCGGCGTCAGCGTTTCCAAGGCGGAGACGTGTTCGTCGTTCATCAACTCGATGGAACGCTGGCGCATATTCCCTGCTGGATGATGAGCGAGGCTGCCGCGCATCACGATTTACGCTCTGAGCCGCGGCTTCCGCTCGAAAGCCTTCGCGATCTACGGATCGAGATCGACTCGCTTTTAGACTTTCTCCGATTGGATTCGAAAGCGGAGGGAGTCGTCGATGAAGCGCGCGCCGGCGAAGCGGCATCCCGATCTGTTCGGGGACGACGGTCCGCCGATCGTCGTGCCGAGCGGACAGAAGCAAGGTCTGGTTCGACTGATTCGGACCATGCTGATGGAAATCGAGACAACGACATCGGCGCCAACGGCGAAGCGGGAGGGCGGCGATGACGAAGATCACGCCTGAGCATCTTGCGCGTGGCGCGTTCATTTATGTGCGTCAGTCGACCGCTGACCAATTGCTGCACAATCACGAGAGCCGCCGTCGTCAATACGGACTGGCCGACCGCGCGCGTCAACTGGGGTGGCAAGAAATCGTCGTCATCGACGACGATCTGGGTCGTTCTGGCTCGGGCGTCAGTCGCCCGGGTTTCGAACGGTTGCTGGCGGCGATTTGTGAGGGGCGCGCCGGCGCGGTGTTTGCGATCGAGGCGTCCCGCTTGGCGCGCAACGGCCGGGACTGGCATACGCTGATCGAATTCTGCGGTCTCGTCGGAACGATCATCATCGACGAGGACGGGGTCTACGAGCCGCGTCATCCCAACGATCGTCTGCTGCTCGGCATGAAGGGCACGATGAGCGAGTTGGAGTTGTCGATCCTGCGGCAACGTTCGCTGGAAGCCTTGAAACAGAAGGCGCGGCGGGGCGAACTGTTCCTGACGGTGGCGATCGGCTATGTGAAGGTTCGTCACGACCGGATCGCCAAAGATCCGGACCAGCGGGTGCGCGAGGCTGTCGCGCTGGTCTTTTCCAAATTTGCCGAATTCCAGAGCATCCGGCAGGTGCATCTCTGGTTCCGCCAGGAGCGGATCGCCCTTCCGGCCGTGAGTTACACGGTTGCCGAAGGCCGCAGCATCGTATGGAAGCTGCCGGTTTACAACACGGTCCACCACATTCTGACCAACCCGATCTACGCCGGCGCCTATGTGTTCGGCCGCACCGGCAGCCGGGTGAGGATTGAGGCCGGCCGCAAGCGCATTGTGCGCGGCCACAGGCGCGAACGAACCGAATGGGAGGTCTTGCTCACGGAGCATCACGAAGGATATCTCTCGTGGGCGGAGTTCGAGAGGAATCAGCGCCTGATCGCCGACAACGCCAATAGCAAGGGTCTCATGGCGCGTGGATCAGTCCGCCGCGGCGAGACACTGTTGGCCGGTCTCCTGCGCTGCGGACACTGCGGTCGGAAGCTGCATGTCGCCTATGGAGGCGCGCACGGCGAGGCAGGCCGGTATCACTGCAAGGGGGGCTTTCTAAACCATGGCGGAGATCGTTGCATCTCCTTCGGCAGCTTGCGGGTTGATCAAGCAGTTGGCGCGGAGGTCCTGCGGCTCCTGAAGCCGCTCGGCATCGAGGCTGCTCTCGAAGCGGTCGAGGCCCGCAAGACGGAGGCCGTCGAGAAGCGTCGTCATTATGAGCTCGCGCTCAAGCAGGCGCGTTACGAGGCGGCGCTCGCCCATCGGCAATATGACGCCGTCGATCCGGATAATCGCCTGGTCGCCAGCGAACTCGAACGGCGGTGGAACGAGAAGCTGATAGCCGTCCGTCAGCTCGAAGACGAGTTTGAAGCGATCGAGCAACAGCGCCCCCTGACTCTCGGCGACGAGGAGCGTGACCGGCTTCTGCGGCTGGGCGCCGACCTGGAGATGGCGTGGTCGCATCCGGCCGCCACCATGGCGACGCGCAAGCGGATCGTTCGCGCTGCTCTGCATGAGATCGTCGTGAGGATCGAGCCCGGCTTCGTCAACATGGTTCTGCACTGGCGCGGCGGCGATCACACCGCGCTGAAGGTCAAGAAGAACACGACCGGCAAGCACCGCTGGACGGTTGCGGAAGAGACCGAGACGTTGGTTCGCGAACTCGCGCGTCTGATGCCGGATCGTGCCATCGCATCGGTTCTGAACCGCGCCGGCAAGCGAACCGGCCGCAACAATGGCTGGACGCAAAGCCGGGTCACAAGCTTGCGCAATCGCTGCGGGATCGCCGTCTATCGCGACGGCGAGCGCAGCGAGCGAGGCGAAGTGACTCTCGACGAAGCAGCGACCGCCCTTAATGTGAGCCCGATGACGGTCCTTCGCATGATCCGGCGTGGCGTCCTCGCTGCACGACAGCTGTGCAAAGGCGCGCCGTGGGTGATCCGAGCGGCTGATTTGAACGATGCCGCCGTCCGCGCCGAAGTCAACGGCCGACGCCGCCGACCGTTAACTCAAGATCCAAATCAGCAAGCCTTTACATTCCAATGACATCGCGAGGTGAGCATCATGAATCAGGATCGGGCGGGCCGACGAGGTGCAAGACCTCGGCGCGATCGATGAAGCCGAGCTCGGCGAGCGCCATGATGCGGTTCTTGTCGAGCGAAGGCTGGAAGGAGAAGTCGAACCCGGCGAGGGTTTTGATGGCGGAGAGGCGCGCCATGACGAGCGCCGTTTTGACGCGACGGTTCTCACGCAGGGTAACTCCTCCGCGAGCAGGGCGTCGATGGCT
>JBGANK010000097.1:0-6569 GCA_044222395.1 Hyphomicrobiaceae bacterium
CAAAAAGAAATTCTCGCCGCCACAACTTTCGACGTCAACTCGAACGTCGCCGGCGCCAACACAACCTGTTTCACAACCAGCCCCGGGGGAGCCAATGCCCGGCACACCGAGAACGACCAAAAGCCAGCAGCGCGCCAAGTGCGCCTACCAGCAGGTTGCGGAACTGTGGCTGCAGTACGAGGCGGCCGGCGACGACAAGGAGAGCCGGCAAAGGGTGCGGAAGGTTTGCGAGGAATACAAGACGGCCGTCCGGGGCCTGGGTGCCAACATCCTGCGCAGCGGCCTCTCCGCCGCCCTGGCGGATCTGTTGCGGCGAGGCTCGAAGACGAAAAGTTTGCGCGAGCACATTGCCGATTCGGGGATTCCTTACTTGACGCTTGGAAGGCAGCGGGAAGATGAACTATTCACGGTTGCCAATGATCTCGCGGTCGGCCCATACATGCTGGCAACGCGCGAGACACTCGAGGTCGTGAAGTGGCTGAAGCGAGCGACGGAGGCCTTGTTCGATTTTCCAGAAGTTGAGGCTACCGAACGATCAGGGGAGGATGCCAATGCGTAGGTGTCTTCCCCGCTTCGGGAGCAATCATAACCAGCAAGGCGTCGACGAACTCGTGCCGTCCCACCTCGCCCTTGCATACGACGCTTGGGCACCCGCGTCCGCATCTGGGGACGATGCCGGGAAGGTGCCGGTCGATCTTAAGAACAACGGACAGGTGGTGATAGCCGGCTACCGTGCAAAATGGCTTGAGGCGCTGGAGAACACAACCATCGACCGCGACTACTTGCGCGCCTACGAGCGTTGGAAAATCTCGCTCGGCAATGCGTCCTGCAAACCGGTGGCTCTAACATCGCGCCTCCTTGTAGGGCACGGCAACGCTAGCGCCACGGAGGTCGGGCTCACCGTGCATCACACTTGGGGTGTCCCAATGATACCCGGCTCGGCGATCAAGGGCGTTTGCGCGCACTACGTGGCTGCAACCTACGGCTCCGAGCCAAACGTCGAGAGTGCGAAATTTAGGGGCCCGACTTGGTCGGATGGCAAGGTCACCAAGCCACTAGGCGAGTTCTACAGGGCGCTCTTCGGAGCGCCGGAGGTTGGCGATCAGCCGGGCGAAGGTGGCGCAGTCACGTTCCACGATGCGCTCTATGTGCCAGGCAGCGCGAACGGTAAGCCCTTTGCGATCGACGTTACGACCGTGCACCAGCGCAGCTATCTGGGCCAAATGGAGGGCGTCGGAACTCCGGGCGAACGCTGGCCGAATGACTACGACAGCCCTAATCCGGTCGGTTTCCTGACGGTAAAAAAAGGAACGGAGCTGCTCCTAGCAGCATCGGCAAAAGACCCCTTATGGAGTGATCTGGCATTCAAGCTTGCTGCAGAAGCAATCCGCGAATGGGGCGCCGGCAGCAAGACCTCGTCCGGCTACGGCCGCGTTGTCGAACAGACATAGCTGCTAAATTCGTTCTCCGGCCACGTCCACGCTGGCAACCGGCATCTGGCGTCGGGCTTCAAGGTTTGGGGAACGATCGAAAAACTCTATACGGTTCAGTGTCGGGTTTCGGTAGGTTTGGGAAAGTTAAGTGTCTGATTTCTTGGATGTTCTGGTGGAGCCGAGGGGAATCGAACCCCTGACCTCTGCAGTGCGATTGCAGCGCTCTCCCATCTGAGCTACGGCCCCGAGACGGCCGGCATTTAGGGCGGCCACCCAAGCAATGTCAAGTTGACGCCACGTCCCTGCCGCAAGCATCCGACCGAGCAACGAACGCCAAAGTGCCGGCGCATGAGCCCGACACGACTGACCGGCGGCCATGATCGAACAGTCCTCGGCACCTGAAGAGGATCGCTGCAACGCACATGGCAAAGCGGGTCCGAGCATGTTTAGCTGAAGCGTATGCGGTCGGCCCGTGAAAAACTTGCTCAAAACAAGCGGCTAAAGCGCGTTCGCGATTCGATCAACAGCGAACCAGATCTGGTACCCGCTTTCCGAAGCGCGTATGACAGCGCCGCACCCTCTTGAACCAACTTCGGAATGTAACGGCTACTTGCAAGTTCTTGGTTCTGGTGTCGTTCAGTTCGATGAGCCCGCCCCGCAATCCGGCCGGAACGTATCGAGCGGACGTCTCGATCATCACGCTAGTACCGCTTTCTATCTGAAATCCCTGGATCATGATCGCCGTGAGTGGTGCGGGATCGTCAAATAGTCGGTACTAGCCGCACCAAGGGTTTCGCGGCCCGCTATCGCGCCGGCAGCCGGCACGCACCCACATCTACCGGCGCTTGCCGCCCGTCCTCCGGGACGCTACACGTCTCCCACAACCACTTGCCGGACCGCGGACCCATGACCGAACTTGTACTCTTCATCAGCCAGCTCATCCGCATGTACGAGTACATCGTCATCGCCAGTGTCATCATGAGCTGGTTGATCGGCTTCGGCATCATCAATCCCTATAACAACATCGCGCGCGCGATCTGGAACTTTCTGCGAACCGTCACCGAACCCGCGCTGCGTCCGATCCGCCGCATGTTGCCCGACTTCGGCGGCATCGACATCTCGCCGATCATCCTCCTGCTCGGACTCGAATTCGTGCAGGCAGTGATCCTCCCCAACATCATGAAGGCCGTCCGATGAAATCTGCGGCCTCCGAGCAGCCGTGGAGAACGACGGCCGAGGGTCTTGTCGTGCGCGTGCGCGTGACGCCGAAGTCGGGCAGAGACGAGATCGCCGGCATCGAAACGACTGCCGAGGGTGCTGCGCTCAAGGCACGCGTTCGCGCGCTCCCCTCGGAAGGCGAGGCAAACGCAGCGCTGACAAGACTGCTCGCCGCATGGCTGGGTGTTCCCAAATCCAGCGTCACCCTCGTTTCCGGAGCCAAATCGCGCATCAAATCACTTGCCATCCGCGGTGAGCCCAACCTCCTTGCGCGTGAAATCGACACCAAGCTTGCCCGTCAGCACACGGGCGCGACCGCCGGAGCTGAAAGGTAGGGCAAAGGCTCGCAGTCCGCTTGTCTCACGCGAACAGCACGCCATTTTGAAGATGTTACGAACCTGAAGACACACGAGAACAGCACACAAGAAAGAACATAAGAAAAGGGAGAATAGGCAATGTCCGGGACGCAAGTGATCGACGGCAAAAAGATCGCAGCCGACGTGCGTGCGCAAGTCGCAGCCGAAGTCAAGCGCCTGATCGCGGAAAAAGGATTGAAGCCCGGCCTCGCGGTGGTCCTCGTCGGCGAAGACCCCGCCTCCAAGGTCTACGTCAAGAACAAGGCGCAGCAGACCGTGGAGGTCGGCATGAATTCTTGGGAGCACAAGCTTCCCGCCGACACCAGCGAAGCCGACCTCCTCGCCCTCGTCAACAAGCTCAACAACGATCCCGATTGCCACGGCATCCTGGTGCAACTGCCGCTTCCCAAGCACATCAACTCAGAAAAGGTGCTGAACTCGATCAATCCCGACAAGGACGTCGACGGCTTCCACCCGGTCAATGTCGGACGACTCTGGGTCGGCGAGCGTGCGCTTGTGCCATGCACGCCGACTGGATCCGTCATTCTTGCAAAGACGGTCGCGCCGAGCCTGTCGGGCATGAACGCAGTCGTCGTTGGTCGTTCCAACATCGTCGGCAAGCCGGTTGCCGCGCTGCTGCTGCGTGAGCACTGCACGGTCACCGTCGCCCACTCGCGCACGCGCGATCTGCCCGCCGTCGTCAAGGCTGCCGATCTGCTGGTCGCCGCCGTCGGCATTCCCCAGATGGTGCGCGGCGACTGGGTGAAGCCGGGCGCAATCGTCATCGACGTCGGCATCAACCGCATCACCGGCGCGGACGGCAAGGGCAAGCTCGTCGGCGACGTCAACTACGACGAGTGCGCGCAAGTCGCCGGCGCCATCACGCCCGTTCCCGGCGGCGTCGGCCCGATGACGATCGCCTGCCTCTTGCGCAATGCGGCTCAGGCCGCCGCCATGCAGAACGGGATCAAATCGGCCTTTGCCTGATCCGGCAGTACGCCGCAGACCGCGGGCGACTCTGATGGTAGGCCGCAGACGTCGTCGATGACATAAAAGACGGGCAGGGGCCGCCGGCTCCTGCAGCTCTTGTTGACGCCGCGTTTACGCGGAGCTGGCATGCTTTGCATCCCCCCAACCGCGCACCTCCAACTGCCTATGCAAAGCTACGTCACCAATACGCACCTCGCCCTGCTCGGGTTCATCTACGCTGCGATAGCGCTCAGCATCGTCCGTATGATGCTCACCCGCCAGGGTTCTGCAAATGGCTGGCGTTCCTTGCGACCTGGGTCCTCCCATTGGTTCGCGCTCATCGGCAGCCTCACAGCTGTCGGCCTGATGAGCTGGGTCTGGTTGTTCGTCGGCTCCACCCGCCATGATGCCGAGTTTCAGATGCGTGTAGCGTTCCTCCTGATTGCCGCATTCGCATTGAGTTCAATCGTCACTGCACATTTCATCACTGCCATCAAACGTCAGAACTTGCGGTGGCGCGGCGGCAGTCTTGCCTTTGAGGACGAACACGGCACCACACATGAACTGAGCATCAAGCATCTAGATGCTGTGCGGCGAAGCTTCAGTGGATGCTATCAATTCTTGTTTCAGAACGGCGTGATCCTCAATGTCGATCCTTTCTCCCGCGGCAGTGACGAACTGTTCGGGCTCCTTTTCGAAACACAAGAACGGACAGTCCGCTAAGCCGCCCTTTGCTGCCTGAGCGTCTCGCCTCGGTAGCTCAGTGCCTCCGCGATCTGGATGCGCCCGACCCCATCGGCACCGTCGAGATCAGCCAGCGTCCGCGCCACCTTCAGCGTGCGATGGAACCCGCGCGCCGACAGCCCGAGCGTGTCAGCCGCTTGCCGCAACAGCGCGGTCCCGTCTTCATCCGGCATCGCGATCTCCTCCAGCAGCCGGCCCGAGCAGTCGGCATTGGTGCGCACCCCGCGCGCACCCAGCGCCGCAAATCGTTCGCGCTGCCGCTCACGTGCCGCCTGAACACGCGCGCGCACTTCCGCACTCCCCTCGCGCGGCGGTGGCAACACCAGATCTGCCGCCGACACCGCCGGCACCTCGATCTGCAGATCAATGCGATCGAGCAACGGTCCCGAAACACGCGCCTGGTACTCCTCCGCGCAGCGCGGCCCTCGCCGGCACGCCTGCCCAGGACTGCCACCACCACAGCGGCACGGATTCATCGCCGCGATCAATTGAATGCGCGACGGATAGGTGATGCGGTGATTGGCACGCGCAATAACGGTCTCACCCGTCTCCAACGGCTGTCGCAATCCATCGAGCACCTGCGGCGTGAACTCCGGCAGTTCGTCGAGGAACAGCACGCCCAGATGCGCCAGCGACACCTCACCTGGCCGCGGACGCGAGCCGCCGCCCACCAGTGCCGCCATGCTCGCGGAATGGTGCGGCGCGCGGAACGGCCGCTCGGTGGCAAGCTTGCCACCCGACAATTCACCCGCCAGCGAATGCACCATCGAGACTTCCAGCATTTCCTCAGGGCTGAGCGGCGGCAGGATCGACGGCAGCCGCGCCGCCAGCATCGACTTGCCCGAGCCCGGCGGACCGATCATCAACAGGTTGTGGCCACCGGCCGCCGCAATCTCGAGCGCTCGCTTGGCACTCTCCTGGCCCTTGATGTCCTTGAGGTCCGGCATGATGCCCGTCGCCCGCTCCAGATTGGGCTTTGGCCGCGAAAGCGTCTGCAGACCCTTGAAGTGATTGACGAGCGACAGCAGGTGCGGCGCTGCCAGCACGTCGAAATCCTCGCCCGCCCACGCCGCTTCCGCACCGACGTCTGCCGGACAGATCAGCCCCTTCTTCAGCGCATTGGCGCCGATCGCCGCCGGCAGTGCGCCCGGAACTCCTCTTACCGAGCCATCCAGCGCCAGTTCGCCGATCGCCGCAAACCCTTCGATCGCATCGGGAGCCACCGCACCCATCGCCGACATCAGTGCAAGTGCAATCGGCAGATCGAAATGGCTGCCCTCTTTCGGCAAATCGGCGGGCGCCAGATTGACGGTCAAGTGTTTGTAGGGAAGGCCAAGCCCGACCGCGTGCAGTGCATTGCGCACCCGCTCGCGGCTCTCGGCCACCGCCTTGTCCGGTAGACCGACGATGGCAAAGGTCGCCTGCCCCGGCGTGATCCGCACCTGCACCTCGACATGCCGCGCCTCAATGCCAACAAACGCCAAGGTCGAGATCTGCCCGTACATGCCGCTGTGCCCCACTCCGGACGGTAGGGCGCGTTGCCCTCCCGAGTTGCACAAGCCTAGATCAGCGCCTCCGCCACGGGTGATATTATACTTGCCAAACCCACCGGCATGGACTATATTGGAATCATTAGGAGATTCCAGCCATGTCACTTCTCACCCAAAAACACCTGCAAGACGAAGAGGCTGCCTACGCCTGGATCGAAGCACAGATATGGCCGCACGGTCCACAGTGCCCACATTGCTTCGAGAAGAAGCGCGTCTCCAAGATGCAGGGCAACTCAACCCGCTTCGGGCTCTACAAGTGCTACGCCTGCCGTAAGCAGTTCCGTGTCACTGTCGGGACC
>JBGANK010000098.1:0-5879 GCA_044222395.1 Hyphomicrobiaceae bacterium
GGCAGCGCAAACAAAGGACCAGCACCGTAACCCGCCGCGCAATTCAGCACCGCCGCAATGGCAGGCGTCGAGTTCGTGGCGGCGCGATACGGCGAAGACTCCTACTGTGCGCCCTACGTGCTTCAGGTTGAAATCTTGACCCTGAGCGAAAGCCTGACGATCAAATACATGATGCCCAGCAGCACCGCGGAGATCACCCATAAGATGAATTCGTGCGGATCAGGCGTCGCCGATTGCACGGGTATCGTGATCAATTTGCGCAGCACCACGACGATCGCCACCTCGACGAACGTGTCGAGCGTCAGCGGATGCCCTTTGAGATAGCGGATCTCCGCCGTTATCAGCGCCGAGACCGTCCACAGCAGCATGAGCGTGCCAAGACCGTGCAGGAAGCCTTGCGCCATGTTGTCGTGGCCGAGGCTCCTGCGGACGTCGTCGATGAAGAGCCACGTAAACAGGAACACAGAGGCAGTGAGCGCAAATCCGAGCACAAGATGCGCAAAGCCGTTGATCCAAGCCATCCAGTGCAGGACCGCGGCATTGAAACGGCGGAACAGCGGCGGCATTGATTTCTCGTCGGGCAGGCCGGTGTGCTCGTTCATCTCGATCCCTTTATCGCGCCGGCCGCAATTCTGCGCCCTCGATCACTCTGCGGCGGCCCACGCTCATTGAGGTGTAATAACGTCTCGAGCATACCCAGCCATGTCGTCGGCGATCGATACCGCCAAAAGTCAAATGGAAGCCATCGATGAGCCACTGGTGTTCAGGATCGGACGTTTGCGTTCCGTTTCGTTGGTGCACGCCGCCCGCAAATAGGCGGGCCCCGCGTCGCCACCCCCTTTGCGCCAGCAATTCGGAAATCTCGATACGGCCATCGACGACCACGGCCGCTCCGTCCTCATATCACCCGCACCTCTTTGCTTTGCCGCACTTGCCCAGGGCGACGAGCTTGAATGCTTTCATTCAAGCCGCCGCCTCAAACGCACCATCAGATTCATTCTTTCGTGCAGGACGGCGATGACGATCACCGCATCGTCGCCCGCAAGGAAGAAAATGTAGTGGTGCTGGCAGCATGAGGATTTCAAACGCTAGTCGATCTCAGGAAATGCCTTGCACGCGGCGCGACCATCCACGATCCGATCACAGCAGGCCGCGAGTTGTTCCAAGTAGCGATCGGCTTGCTCCGCGCCCCCATGTCTCGAATGTGTAATCCCAGATGCCGGCAACGTCTTGCTCTGCGGCGGTGGTAAGACGGTAGCCGGGCATCAGGCCTTCCGCTTCGCCCGGGCGCGCCTGGCGATGTCGGCCACCGAGCACGATGACACGTCACCCCGATCCGCCGCTTCGATACGCGGCCGCAGGAGCCCGGCCAGCTCGCTCAGAGCCTCTTGTTCACGCGCGTCGCCAAGCGCCCGCTCCAGCACGTACTCCTTGATGCTGCGGCCTTCCAAGGCAGCGCTCGCCTTCAGGCGGCGGTGTTCATCTTCGGTGATGTCGATCGACAGGCGTGGCATGGCAAATCTCCTGCCGCAACCATAGCGCAGCCAAACCCACAAAACAACATTTGTGGTTCGGCTAGTGGTTGTGACGCGCGCGTACTACGCGCTTGCCCCACAAGATCCCCTGCCAAAGTACTTTGGCGAGACCGACGCAAATCTTGATCATCACAAAACAGAACAGGATAACGAAACCGACCGGAGGTGCGTTGTGGGTCGAAGGCATCTGCCGTTGAACTATCGTCAGAATGACGACAAGCAAGAGAATAAAAATGGTGAAACGGCACACCCTCAATCACGCAAAGCCGTAGCTCACTTGCCTGACCAGACATGGCAGCCCCCGCTGCCTGCCCCCGCCCTTGCGCCCGCCCCGCTTCTCCGCTAGAACGCGCCCATTCGACGCCGCTGTCGGAGCGATCAAGAGGAAGATCGGCCAGTCGGCCCCGTGCAATCGCGGGGCAAATTTCAACTGGCGGGGCGCACCCCCATCCAGCGGCACGAGCCATCACAAACCTGACGCCGGCGGAACCCGTCCGGCCGCCTCCCCTGACAGGGCCGCGGCTGGCCAAAACCGTTTTCCGGCAGCCTTAAGACTTGCAACCGCCGGTACGGCCAAAGCGCCGCCCCCGGCTCACCATCCATTCCCGCCGGCTCAGCCGGCTGGCCGCCAAACGAGGAGCACGAATGTCCGCTGAAGTAGCCAAAGACATGAACCCCACGCGCGACGAGTTCGCCGCCATGCTGGCCGAGAGCCTCGCCAAGGACGATCTGGCCGAGGGCGAGGTCGTCAAGGGCCGCATCATCGCCATCGAGAAGGATCTTGCCGTCATCGACGTCGGCCTCAAGATGGAAGGGCGCGTTGCACTCAAGGAATTCGCGGTCGCCGGCAAGCCGGCCGATCTGAAGCCCGGCGACACCGTCGAGGTCTACCTGGAGCGCATCGAGAATGCGCTCGGTGAGGCCGTCCTGTCGCGCGAGAAGGCGCGCCGCGAGGAGAGCTGGAACCGCCTCGAGAAGCAGTTCGAGAAGAACGAGAAGGTGTCGGGCGTCATCTTCAACAAGGTCAAGGGCGGCTTCACCGTCGATCTCGACGGCGCCGTGGCGTTCCTGCCGGGCTCGCAGGTCGACATCCGCCCGGTGCGCGACATCGGCCCGCTGATGCACCAGCAGCAGCCGTTCCAGATCCTCAAGATGGATCGCCGCCGCGGCAACATCGTCGTGTCGCGCCGCTCCGTGCTTGAAGAGACGCGCGCCGAGCAGCGCGCCGACATCGTCGCCCGTCTCGAAGAGGGCCAGGTCATCGACGGTCTCGTCAAGAACATCACCGATTACGGCGCGTTCATCGACCTGGGCGGCATCGACGGCCTGCTGCATGTCACCGACATGGCGTGGCGTCGCGTCAACCACCCCTCCGAGATCCTCAACGTCGGCGACACGGTGAAGGTGCAGATCATCCGCATCAACCCGGAAACGCAGCGCATCAGCCTGGGCATGAAGCAGCTGCAGTCCGACCCGTGGGAGGGCATCGAGGCCAAGTACCCGGTCGGCATGAAGGTGACGGGCTCGGTGACGAACATCGCCGACTATGGCGCCTTCGTAGAGCTGGAGCCGGGCGTCGAAGGCCTGATCCACGTCTCCGAGATGAGCTGGACGAAGAAGAACATCCACCCCGGCAAGATCGTCTCGACGAGCCAGCAGGTCGATGTGCAGGTGCTGGAAGTCGATCCTCAGAAGCGCCGCATCTCGCTCGGCCTGAAGCAGACGCAGGACAACCCGTGGGATGCCTTCCTCGCCGCTCATCCCAAGGGCTCGGAGGTCGAAGGACCGATCCGCAACATCACCGAGTTCGGCCTGTTCGTTGGTCTGGATGGCGGCGTCGATGGCATGGTTCACTTGTCGGATCTCGACTGGAACCGCCCTGGCGACGAAGTCATCAAGGACTACAAGAAGGGCGACAACGTCAAAGCCGTGGTGCTCGACGTCGATTCGACCAAGGAGCGCATCTCGCTCGGCATCAAGCAGCTCGGCGGCGACCCGATCGACGCCATCGGCAAGTTCAAGAAGGGCGACACCGTCACCTGCACCGTCGTTCAGGTTCAGGAGAACGGCATCGAAGTGAAGCTCGCCGACAGCGAGATTTCGAGCTTCGTCAAGCGTTCGGATCTGTCGCGTGAGCGTTCCGAGCAGCGGCCTGAGCGCTTCAACATCGGCGACAAGGTCGATGCCGCCGTCATCTCCATCGACAAGGCCGCCCGCCGCGTCAGCGTCTCCATCAAGGCTCTCGAGATCGCCGAGGAGAAGCACGCCGTGGCGCAGTACGGTTCGTCGGATTCGGGCGCCTCGCTCGGCGACATCTTCAAGGCCGCCATCAAGAAGCGCGACGACAATGACGAGGGCGACGAAGGTTAAATCGCAACCCTCCCGCGACCGCCGCATTGACCTGATGCGGCATTCGGCAACTGGTTAAGAAACGCGCGGCACCAAAGCCGCGCGTTTTGCTTTTTCAGATCGAGCAACACACTGGCGTGCCGGTATTCACGGCGCAACGCAACGGCCGATTGATCGCGGCCTGAAGCTTGCTTACGCTACTGACATTGTCATCTTTCGTTAAGGATTTCCGGTGCGTTTGCCGCGAAAGCCGCGAATCAGGAGTTGCATGCAGCCATGATGCTCGAAACTGAAACCGTCCTTGATCGTCGGCGGATGCGCAGGCATGTCTCATTCTGGCGCACAGCGGCAATCGTGGCCGCGGTTCTGGCTCTTGGAGCCCTGTCGTTCTCCGGCGAGACGCTCGATGCGCTATCGACCAAGAAGCACATCGCGCGAGTGACCATCACCGGCACCATCAGCGAAAACCGCAAGCAGCTTGAAATGCTGGATAAGATTGCCGAGGACGACAAGGCGGCGGCGGTCATCGTGTTCGTCAACTCGCCCGGCGGCACTTCGACCGGCGGTGAAGCGCTGTTCCAGGCGCTGCGCAAGGTCGCAAACAAGAAGCCGGTGGTCGGCCAATTCGGCACGGTTGCAGCCTCGGCCGGCTACATCGTCGGGCTTGCCACCGACCACATCGTGGCGCGCGGCAACTCGATTACCGGCTCGGTCGGCGTCATCGCCCAGTGGCCAGAATTCGCAGGGCTCCTCGACAAGGTCGGCGTCAAGGTGAACGAGATTCGTTCAGGCGAGCTCAAAGCCATGCCGTCACCATTCCAGCCGCTTGATGAAAAAGGCCGCGTGGCCACCCAGGAAATGGTCGACGACAGCTTCAAATGGTTCCTCGAACTGGTGCGCGAGCGGCGCGGCGTCGACACGGCCACGGTTCCCGGATTGGAAAAAGGCCGCGTGTTCACCGGCCGCCAGGCGCTTGCCCTGAAGCTCGTCGACGAGATCGGCGGGGAGGAGCAGGCGGTCAAGTGGCTTGAGGAAAAGAAAAACATAAAGAAAGACTTGAAGATCGTTGATAAGAAACCGGAAGATACCTCTCGGCTGGACTTCCTCGGCTTCACACGCACCGCCATTCACGACATGGCGAGTGAGCTGGTGGCCGGCGTGAGCGATGCCATCACCAGCGGCGGCGGCCACAACCCGTTGCGTCTTGACGGCCTCGTCTCGGTTTGGCAACCTGGAGAAAATTGAGAAATAACAAATACTTTTTGGGAGGTGGCCGCCCGTGATCAAGTCCGAGCTGATCCAGAACATCGCTGCTGCGAACCCGCATCTTTACCATCGGGACGTGGAGCGCATCGTCAACGTGATCTTCGACGAGATCGTCGATGCGCTGGCACGAGGCGACCGGGTGGAGTTGCGCGGCTTCGGTGCGTTCACGGTCAAGCACCGCCCGGCCCGCGAAGGCCGCAACCCGCGCACCGGCGAGCCGGTGCCGGTGGAAGAAAAGTTCGTGCCTTTCTTCAAGACCGGCAAGGACCTGCGCGACCGTCTCAACGGCAGCGAGAAAACGCTGTGACATGACGGCGCGCGGGCGGACGTGCGCTCGTCGCATCGCGCTTTCCAAGAATGCCCAGCGCTATTGCTGACGGCGGCATTCGTCGGTGCGAATGACTTCGGCGCACGATACTTCCGACGCGCATACGGCTAAGCTCTCTTTAGGCTCAGCGCTTCGGTTGAGCTAGAGTGCTTCCGGAAAAGTGGGAACCGGTTTTCCGATAAGAAGCACGACGAAACAAAGACCTGGAGCCGTTCCGCGATTCCATCAAAACCGGAACGGCTCTAGAACCTGATCGACTGAGGTCGAACCTGCTCTAAACCCGCTCAATCAGGGGGCGCAGCAAGGACCGGCACATTTGACAAGGGGTGGTGCCCAGTGAAAGGGGTGGTGCCCAGGGGCGGAATTGAACCACCGACACTGCGATTTTCAGTCGCATGCTC
>JBGANK010000099.1:0-5822 GCA_044222395.1 Hyphomicrobiaceae bacterium
CTGCTGGCATCTCATCCGGCAGGACCACAGTGCATGCGGCGGGCTCGATGCCTATGTGAACCCGCGGTCACACCGAATCTCTGCAAGGCTCGTCGGCGGGGGCAGGAACGCCGCCATGTGCGACTGGCACTTCGAGGTGCTGAGTGGTCAGCAACTCTCATGGCGCAGCAAGCCGACTCGATGTGGTGACCCGGTCAGCGTCGACGTCCCCTATCCCAGCACAGGCCGCCTTACAGTGTCCGTTGACGGGGTGAATGCGGGCGAGACGGTAATCCGCGTCAAAGATCTCTTCATCGTGGGACTTGGAGACTCTTATGCGTCGGGCGATGGCAACCCCGATCGCCCGGTGCGATGGCGCGACGACACGGCCGCAAGCTTCGGCAACGTCCGCAGCCTCGATCTGGGTGGCTATCCAGAACGAAAGGCGACCCCGATCGCATACAAAGGGCGGCGGGTCGATGGACCAAGCGCTTTTTGGCTCAATCAGCCATGTCATCGATCGCTCTATTCCCATCAGCTTCGCGTAGCGCTTCAACTCGCGCTTGATGAGCCGGATCGTTCCGTGACCTTCCTCGGACTCTCGTGCTCCGGCGCAGAGATCACGTCGGGGCTTCTAACGGCATGGAAAGGAGTCGAGCGGTTCCCGACGGCGCCTCGGCGCTCACAGATCGGCGAGGCTGCCATTGCCCAGTGCGGTGGACAAGGTTTTGAGATCCGGAACTACGCTTCGAGTTTCACCGATGGCGGACGCATCCCTTCCCTCGATGGGCTCTCACTGGAGCGATGTCCACCCGACAAGGCGCGCAAGATCGACCTGGTGCTCATCTCCATAGGCGGCAATGACGTCGGATTCGCAAAGCTTGTCGCGTACGCGATATTGCAGGAACACTCACCGCTGCGCGGCGTCGGTCAAGTGTACACGCCGCGAGAGGTGAAGGCGCTGTTCCCTGAACTCACATCCAGGTTCAAACTCTTGCGTCGAGCGCTTCACAACCACCTGCACATCCCGTGGAACGAGCCCCGGAGGATCGTGCTCACCGCATATCCGACGATCGCAGTCGAGCGCGATGGACAAAGCATCTGCGAAGGTGGAAACAGCGCTGGTCTCGACGGCTTTCCGGCATTTCGACTGGATCGGAGGCGCGTCGCCGAGGCGGAGGCCGTTGCTGCCGATCTCAATGAACGGTTGGTGCTTGTCGCGAGAAAATACGGCTGGTCGTTCGTGTCGCAACACCGTCCTCGATTCGCAGGGCGTGGGATCTGCGCGGGTCAGGAGGCTCGAAGCGGCACTGGCCATGACGAGCTGCTTCTGCCCCGCTGGACAGGACGTGCCTGGTCACCGTATCGGCCCTCCGCCTACGAGCCCTACGCACCTCGGATGCGATGGATACGGACCTCGAACGACGCTTACATGACGGCGCATATCGACTTCTCCAGCGACCTTCGTAGACAGGCTCGAGGCGACGGACGGTATCAGCCGACCGACTTGTTGAGAGCAAGCACGTTCGGGGGCGCTTTTCATCCGACTGCCGAAGGGCAGGCAGCTATTGCGGATGCCGTGCTCGACCGAGCTCGCCGCATCGTGCGGCAGTCCGGAGCACATTGAAATGCGGCGCAAGGCGGAGGTGGGCGCAATGCCGCGGCTGCAGGGCGAGAGGCGCTGCGAAGCGCGGCGAGAAGGGCTGAGGTGTACGATGCCACAATCAGCAGCAACTACCGTCGAACCGGCCCAACCGACCACACCAGAACGGGTGCAGCAGATAACGCCAGTATTGGTCGCGGAGATGGTCCAGCGGCCGTCGGCTGCCGATCGCGCAGAGGAGACCGCTCATGCGGGCTGTTGACGTAGCCATCATCGGCGCGGGCTCGGCCGGTATAGCGGCCCGGAGCGAGGTCGCCAGGGTCACAGACGATTATCTCGTGATCGATGACGGGGCGCTCGGGACGACATGCGCCCGTGTCGGCTGCATGCCCTCCAAGGCGTTGATCCAGGTTGCCAACGACTTTCATCGCCGAACCCTGCTCGAGGAGATGGGTATCGCCGGCGCTGGCACTATGGCGGTCGACCGCAGCAAGGTCATGGCTCATGTGCGTCGCCTGCGTGATGCGTTCGTCGCAGGTGTCCTCAAGGACATGCGCACGTGGCAGAAGCACGTCATGCGAGCGCGGGCACGGTTCGTCGGTGCCGATACGCTCGCGGTCGGTGACGAGACTCTCAGAGCCAAGTCTATCGTCGTCGCGACCGGCTCCCATCCGATTGTTCCAGCGGCCTGGCGCTCGCTGTCCCAACATGTTCTCGATACGGACCGGCTCTTCGAAGAGAAGACAATTCCGGATCGAATGGCCGTGATCGGAGCCGGCGCCATAGGTACCGAGCTTGGTCAGGCGCTGGCAAGGTTGGGCGTCGAGGTCGTCGTTGCCACGACCAGCAAGGCCGTTGGCGGGCTGAGCTCTCCGGCTCTGCAGGAAGCAGCCGCCAAGCTCTTGTCCCGCGACATGAGGATCCGCATTGGCAATGCGGATCTCAGCGCAGGAGGTGAGCGCGCCGTGAAGCTGACGGTCGACGGGGAGTCATGGGAGGCGGACGCCGCCTTGGCAGCGGTCGGACGCAAGCCGCAACTCGCCGGCCTCGGCCTTGAGGAAATCGGGGTGCGGCTCGACGACAAGGGCCGGCCCATAATCGACGAGACGACGATGAGGATCGACGGCACGAGCATCTATATCGCCGGTGATGCGAGCGGTGGCCGGGCCATATTCCACGAGGCGGTCGATGAGGGTCGCATGGCCGGGTACAATGCTGCGCGCGTGGATAGCCACTGCTTCCAGCGCACGCCCCGGCTGGCCATTACCTTCACGGATCCCAACATCGGGATCGTCGGGCGCAGCTGGCAGAGCCTTGTCGATGAAGGTGCCGACTTCGTGACGGGCGGGGCCTCGTTCGCGCGCCAGGGACGCGCCATTGTAATGCGCGAGAGAGACGGCCAGATCGAGGTCTATGCGGACAGGAAGAGCGGCCGGCTGCTCGGTGCGGAGATGATCGCGCCAAGGGCCGAAAATCTTGCGCACCTGCTCGCCTTCGCGCTGTCGATGGACCTCACAGTGCACCAGGTGCTGCAGATGCCCTTCTATCACCCGGTCATCGAGGAGGGCTTGCGCACGGCGCTGAAGGACGCCGCCTACAAGCTCGAGCGGCGATTTCGTGACATCGAGCTGATGCGCTGCGCCGAGCCGCCCGTGGGCGGCGACGGGAGTGCCAGCTTCGTCGAAATGCGTTGAGGAGTGACCATGGGACAAAAAGCGCTGATTCCCGCGAATCCGGACCTGCACGGCACATCAAAGGCGGCTCAACAACTGACGCCAGTGATGCTCCCGGAGGTGCTGCAACAGTTGAGCAATGGATTATCGGATTTCTGGCTTGGTGCGAGTGCAGCTGGCGATGAAGATGTCTCGCAGCGCGTCGGCGAGGCGCTGGATCGTTCCTGGCACTACCTCGCCTCGCGCCGCACGCTCGGTCTGTCGCCGATGGCCGTTGCCGAGGCCTACTTCGACTGGATGATCCATCTGGCGGCATCCCCCGGCAAGCAGCTGCAGCTCGCCGAGAAGGCGGCGCGGAAGTCTGCGCGGCTCGCCCACTACATGGCGCATTGTGCCCTGCGCAGCAACGGGGTCGCCCCCTGCATCGAGCCGCTGGCCCGGGACAAGCGGTTTGCCGACGAAGCTTGGCAGCAATGGCCGTTCAACGTCATCTACCAGGCCTTTCTGCTCAATCAGCAGTGGTGGCATGTGGCGACGACGGGCGTGCGCGGCCTCGGCGACAAGCACGAGGCACAGGTCAACTTCGCCACCCGGCAGGCGCTTGACGTGATGTCGCCTTCGAACTTCGTCCTTACAAATCCCGAGGTTCTGCAAAGAACGTTCGCCGAGGGCGGCGCCAATCTTATGCGGGGTTACTGGAACTTCATCGAGGACTGGGAGCGGACCGCGAATGGCCGGCCGCCACATGGCGCCGAGGCCCACGCGGTCGGCCGCAATCTGGCGCTGACGCCAGGCAAGGTCGTCTACCGCAATCGCTTGATGGAGCTGATCCAGTACGCGCCAACCACCGACAAGGTGCATCCCGAGCCGATCCTGATCGTGCCGGCGTGGATCATGAAGTACTACATCCTCGACCTGACGCCACAGAACTCACTCGTGAAGTACCTCACGGACCAGGGCTTCACGGTTTTCATGATCTCGTGGAAGAATCCGGGCTACGAGGACCGCGACCTCGGCATGGACGACTACCGGAAGTTCGGCGTGATGGCCGCGCTCGATGCGGTCAACACCGTGGTGCCCGATCGGAAGGTGCATGCTGTCGGCTATTGCCTCGGCGGCACACTGCTCTCGATCGCGGCCGCCGCCATGGCGCGGGACGGGGACGAGCGGCTTGCGACCCTGAGCTTCCTGGCCGCGCAGACCGATTTCGAGGAGGCCGGCGAGCTGACGCTGTTCGTCACGGAGAGCCAGGTCTCCTTCCTCGAGGACATGATGCGCGAGCAGGGCTACCTGGACACCCACCAGATGGCGGGGGCCTTCCAGATGCTGCATTCCAACGATCTCGTCTGGTCGCGCGTGATCCACGACTACCTGATGGGCGAGCGCCATCCGATGAACGATCTGATGGCCTGGAATGCCGACGCGACGCGGCTTCCCGCGCGGATGCACTCGGAGTACCTGCGCAAGCTGTTTCTCGATAACGAACTCGCCGAAGGACGCTTCAAGGTCGGGGGACGAACCGTCGCGCTGACCGATATCCGCCAGCCGATTTTTGCCGTCGGGACCGAGACCGACCACGTCGCGCCCTGGCGGTCGGTCTACAAGTTCCACCTGCTGACGGACACCAACGTCACCTTCCTGCTGACCAACGGCGGCCACAACGGCGGCATCGTCTCCGAGCCTGGTCACAAGGGCCGGCGCTACAGGGTGCGTACGAAAGAGGAGGCCGATCGCTACCTCGACCCTGAATCCTGGTTCAAGGAAACGCCGCCAACGGAGGGCTCCTGGTGGCCCGCGTGGGCTGAGTGGCTGTCGAGCCAGTCCGGAAAGCGAGTTACTCCGCCGGAATTTGGAGCACCCGGCAAGGGGCTTGCCGCCCTGGCTGATGCGCCTGGCACGTATGTTCTGCAACGCTGAGTGGTGACGGATGATGGTGAGCGAGGTTGCAGCGATGAGCGCTCAACGCAATGCGCGGCGCGCGGCACAGGTCCTGGGAGCGGTCGCAATCCTGTTTGGGCTTCTGACCATCGCGTCAGGAGGGCGTGTCCTTTTCGGTGATGCCGCCGCGCGGTCTGCGGCTGGTACCGTCGTTCCCTTCGTCCTGTGGTTCAACTTCGCCGCAGGCTTCGCTTACGTGGCGGCCGGACTCGGATTGGCGGCGCGCGTGAGTTGGGCCGTCTGGCTGTCGGGCGCAATTGCGGTAGCCACGGTGCTCGTGTTCGCTGGCTTCGGTCTGCACGTGTGGCGCGGCGGTACTTACGAGCTGCGAACCGTTGGTGCCATGTCGCTGCGCAGCATCGTCTGGATCGGCATTGCAATCACCGCATCGCGGCTCGCCAAAACCTGGAATGCGCGACACGCGGGATCAAGCAATGGAGAGCTTCACCATGTCTGAAGGAAAGAAGAACATCGTGGTCGGTCTTATGATGCTGGTGGGCTTTATGGTCTACGGCTTCGTGCTGATCTACCTCCGCGACTTCGCCCCTGGGAAGGAGAAATGGATCGCGGACTACGCGGTCGGCAAGCACTTCGAGTCGCGCCTCGCCCACGTCCACGGCAATCTGTTC
>JBGANK010000009.1:0-83140 GCA_044222395.1 Hyphomicrobiaceae bacterium
CTGACACTCAAGAATGTCCCCAACCTCGCAGACGTGAACCTGCTCGCGCGCATCCTGCGTAATCACGGCGTTGATCTCGCCGTCGACGGCAAGCGCCCGGGTTCGCCTCAGCACCTGGGAGAGACGTTCCATCTGACCGCACGCGATATCGTCGATACCACCGCGCCTTATGAGATGGTCAGCCGCATGCGGGCGAGCTTTTGGGTGTTGGGACCGCTCATCGCCCGCGTGGGCGAGGCACGCGTTTCGCTGCCCGGCGGCTGCGCCATCGGCACGCGCCCGGTCGATCTCCACCTTGAGGGACTGAAGGCACTGGGTGCCCAGATCGACATCGACGGCGGCTACGTCATCGCCAAGGCGCCGGGCGGACTGCGCGGCGCGCACGTCATTTTCCCGAAGGTTTCGGTCGGCGCCACACACAACGTCCTGCTCGCCGCCGCGTTGGCAAAGGGCGAGACCCTGATCGAGAACGCCGCGCGCGAGCCCGAGGTCGGCGATGTTGCGAGCTGCCTCGTCAAGATGGGCTGCCAGATCGAGGGGATAGGCACGTCCACGCTTCGCATCCAGGGACGTGACCGGCTCGAGGGCGCAGTGCATGCGGTGCTGCCCGATCGCATCGAGACCGGCACGTTCGCTTATGCCGTGGCGGCCACCGGTGGCGACGTGACACTCGAAGGAACCCGCGTCGATCTGCTGGAGAACGCGCTGTCGGTGCTGCGGAACATCGGCGCTACTGTCACTCCGACCAGTTCCGGCATCCGCGTCACGCGTAATGGCAACGGCATCGATCCGGTGTCGATCGAGACGCAGCCCTTCCCGGGCTTCCCGACCGACCTGCAGGCACAACTCATGGCGCTGGTGACGACCGCCCGTGGCACCAGCGTGATCCGCGAGACGATCTTTGAAAACCGCTTCATGCACGTCCAGGAGCTGGCCCGGCTCGGTGCCGACATCAAGCTGCACGGCGACACGGCAACCATCAAGGGCGTGCCCAAGCTGCGCGGCGCGCCCGTCATGGCGACGGACTTGCGCGCGTCCGTCTCGCTCGTCATCGGCGGCCTCGTGGCGGAAGGCGAGACCATGATCAACCGCGTCTACCATCTCGACCGCGGTTTCGAGCGGCTGGAGGAGAAGCTGACCCGCTGCGGAGCCGATATCGAGCGCATCAGCGCGGGTTAGGTGATTTGGTCCTATTGCCGAGGCCTATAGCTGCGGCGCATCCGCGCAAGCCAAGGGCGGCTTGACCAGTCGCCCCCGATTGATACCCGGTCCGGTTGCGCCGCTGCGGCCAGACGGCTATCACTCGGCGGGTCTGTCACTGCCTCTCAATCAGGGCAGCGACGAGCAGTCCTCGCCAACCAAGCAGCCCCACATGATCCCGCTCAAGCTGATCGCACTCGACGCCGAGGACCTCGCCGTGATCTCGGCACATCTTCAGGATGCGGTTGTGCGCGTCGGCGACATGACCTTCATGCCGCGCGAGAAGCGTTTCGCGGCCGTCGTCAATCGCTTCGATTGGGCGGGTGCGGTCGTGGCGGCGGCAACCGGAGGTGGGGCCAAGGGCGAGCGCCGCCGCACCGGCCTCCGCTTCGAGCGGGTATTGAAGGCGCGCATTTCCGGCATCGCGCTCGACAAGAAGACCGCGGCCCTTGCGTTGCTCGCGATCACCTTTGAAGGCATGGGCGAGAACGACCCGGGCGGCCGCATCAGGCTTGATTTTGCCGGTGGCGGCGCCATCGAACTCGTCGTTGAATGCATCGAGGCGGAATTGAAGGACCTCGGCGCCGCGTGGCGGGCACGGCGGGTGCCAGATCATGGCGACGGCGAGGGCGCAGCGGATAGTGGTGGTCGCGACGACGGCAAGAAGCCCGGCCGTTGACAGGTGTGAGACACAGCGGTTGGCATCAGTTGGCAACGGTATGAAGGCGTGACGACAGCGGGCTCGGCGGGCCCAGATGCCGTCTCACCAGAAAACAATGGAGCGGCCGCCGAGGCCGATGTGGAAATGCCCAAGCGTCTGGCGACCGCCGACCCCGGTTTCGAAGAATCTTTCCGGTTGTTCCTTGCCGAGAAGCGCGAGGTCTCGGCCGACGTCGATGCCGCCGTGCGCGAGATCGTCGATAAGGTTCGCCGCGACGGTGACAAGGCGCTTTTCGCCTACTCCAAGAAGTTCGACAGCGTCGATCTGGAAAAACTGGGCCTCCGCGTTACCGAAAGCGAGATCAAGGCGGCGCGCGCCGATTGCAGCTCCGAGACGCTGGCCGCCCTCGAGCTGGCGCGCGAGCGCATTGCCGATCACCATGAGCGCCAGCGTCCGCATGATGACCGCTATACTGATGCCGCTGGCGTCGAGCTGGGCCACCGCTGGACCGCGGTGGAATCGGCCGGCCTATACGTGCCAGGTGGCCTTGCGTCCTATCCGAGTTCGGTGCTGATGAATGCCGTGCCGGCGCACGTCGCCGGCGTGCCGCGCATCGTAATGGTCGTGCCGACGCCGCGCGGCGAGCTCAATCCGCTGGTGCTGGCCGCAGCTGACATCGCCGGCGTCAGCGAGATCTACCGTATCGGCGGCGCCCAGGCCGTCGCCGCACTGGCCTATGGAACCGAGACGATCGCTCCGGTCGTCAAGATCGTCGGCCCCGGCAACGCCTATGTGGCCGCCGCCAAGCGCCAGGTATTCGGCACGGTCGGCATCGACAGCATTGCCGGCCCCTCCGAGGTGCTGGTCATCGCCGACGAGGACAACGACCCTGAATGGATAGCTGCCGATCTGCTTGCCCAGGCCGAACATGATACCGCCGCCCAGTCCGTGCTGATGACCGACGACGCTGGATTCGCCGCGGCGGTCGAGGAGGCCGTCGCGCGCCAGCTGAAGACATTGACGCGCGGCAACATCGCCGGCGAGAGCTGGCAGGTGTTTGGCGCAACGATCGTGCTGCGCTCGCTGGACGAGGCCCCGGCGCTGGCCGATCGCTTTGCCGCCGAGCATCTGGAGATTGCCACCAAGGACGCCGAGGCGCTCGCCAAGCGCGTGCGCAACGCCGGAGCAATCTTCATCGGCCGCTACACGCCCGAGGTGATCGGCGACTACGTCGCCGGTTCCAACCACGTGCTGCCGACCGCACGTTCGGCGCGCTTTTCCTCCGGCCTCGGCGTGCTCGACTTCATGAAGCGGACCTCGCTGTTGAAGCTCGATGCCGCCGCCCTCGATGCTCTTGCACCCGCGGCGATGGCGCTTGCCCGCGCCGAGGGACTTGAAGCGCATCGCCGGTCCGTCGAGATCCGTCTTGCCAAGAGCTCTGGAGTTTAGCATGTCCGACAGGCAAGCCGCCGAGCCGCCGAGCCGCGACCGGCTCTTCGCGATCGACATCGACGAGAAGTCGATCGCCCGCAACAACTCGAATATCGAGCACGAGCGCGAGGTGGCGATCTTCGACCTGCTCGATGGCAATTCGTTCAGCGTCAGCGGCCGCAGCGATGGCCCCTACCGCCTGACGCTTTCCGTAGTCGACCAGAAGCTGCAGTTCGCGGTTGGCACCGAGGCGGAGGACACCGTCGTCACCCATGTGCTGTCGCTGACGCCCTTCAAGCGCATCATCAAGGACTACTTCATGGTGTGCGACAGCTACTATGAGGCCATTCGCACAGCGCCGCCGACCAAGATCCAGGCCATCGACATGGGCCGGCGCGGCCTCCACGACGAGGGCAGCCGCACGCTGCAAGAGCGACTCCAGGGCAAGTTGGACGTCGACTTCGATACCGCGCGGCGCTTGTTCACGCTCATCTGCGCTCTGCACTGGAAGGGATGACGCAGCAACATGGCGGGCGACCTGCCAGGCGCGGTTTTGTTCGCCTGCTCCATGAATGCCGTGCGCTCGCCGATGGCGGCAGCGATCCTGCGTCACCTCGGCGGCGGGCGCATTCGAGTCGAGTCGGCCGGAGTGAGAGCCGGGCAGCCCGACGGCTTTGCTTCCGCGGTGATGAAGGAAATCGGCATCGACATGTCGCAGCACCAGCCGCGCACGATGAAGGATCTGAGCGATAGCAGCTTCGATCTCATCGTCACGCTGTCACCCGAAGCCCACCATCAGGCACTCGAGTTCACGCGCACCATGGCCGTCGATGTCGAATACTGGCCGACCATCGATGCCACCGTATTGGTCGGTCAAGGCAACCGTCAGCAGATCATCTCCTCCTATCGCGGCGTTCGCGACAAGATCTTCGACAAGATCAGGCAGCGCTTCGGTTTCGAAGGCGGGCCTACGATGTGAGGTGATCGCTAGTCAAGGTGACATCCTCACGCCGCCGCCTTCTCACCGACAACGAAGAACGTCTCTTGCATTCCCACGCCCTTGATCTCGATCGCGCCGCGGCTCTCGAAGTCGAAGGCGTGTGCAAGACGATCCCGGCAAGTCGGACAAATGAGAATGCGGCCGGGCACGCTCTGGCTCTCCAGGCGGCTCGCCAGGTTGACCGTATCCCCCCACACGTCATAGCTGAACTTGTGCGTGCCGATGACGCCGGCCATGACCGGTCCTGAAGCAATGCCGATCCGCAGCGATATGTCGAGACCGGTCTCCTTTGCGAGCCTCTCGATATATCTGAGCATGTCGAGACCGAGCCGCGCCACACGGTCGGTCGGATCCGAAACGGCTTCGGGAATGCCGGCAGCCGCCATGTAGGCGTCGCCGATCGTCTTGATCTTTTCCACGCCGTGCTTGGCTGCCAGCGCATCGAATTGGCGCACGATCGTATTGAGCAGGTCGACAACGCGCGCCGCGCCGAGGCTTCGTGCCAGCGGCACGAACCCCGAGATGTCGGAAAACAGGATCGAGGCGTTCTCGAACACGTCGGCGATCGGCTTTTCCGGCTCCACTTTGAGGCGCTCCACCACGCTTTCGGGTAGAATGTTGCGCAAGAGCTTGTCGGTCTCAGCCTTGGCGTTTTCGACCAGCCGGAAAGCGTACCAGACGGTCACCGCGATCAGTCCGAACGCCGTGATGGCGCTTTGCGTGTAGATGTCGTTGAGCACCCGCGGGTTGGGCGGAATCCGCGCCAGTGCAGGCGGAAACGAGAACCAGATGTAGAGGTGAAGGATAAGTCCGGTGAGGGCGACCAGGATGGCGAGCTTGAGCCGCCCCAGCCCGAACACGAAGAAGGGTGCGGCCGCACCGACGATGAACAGCACCTGCCCGCCGCCTTCGCGTCCGAGGAAGCTGGCGATGGTGGTGACGGCAACATATTCGGTGACGACGATCAACAAGCCGCCCGCGATCTCGTTGATACGATGCGTCAGCGGCACCAGCGATATGATGAAAGCGATGCCGAGATTGATCAGCACCAGCGGCCGGTACTCCTCGCCCTCCGTCAAGCCGTACTGGAGTGCGAAGATCACCGTCGTCGCGATGATCAGGTAGGAGAACATGTTGAGGATCATCAGCCGCCGCTTGATGTCGGTCGGATAACCGCTCGTACCAAGCTCCGCGAGCCGTCCAAGCCCGCGGAAAAGACTTGCCATGCCAGGCAGCCGCAGCAGGCGGCGCGGCACAAAGTTGGGGATTTGCAAAAAACGCATCATGCAATGCCCGCCAGAGTTGGCCGTGCTTGTCGCGAACCGTGCCCGAGCTTCTTGGGCACTGCCTATTCCAGCCCCGCAACAGTGCTGAGTTCCTCGATATCACACGCGAACTGGCTCCCCTTGCGTGTGATGGCACCACCCGATTCGAGCATCGACAATGCGGTATTCACCTTGGGCCGGCTGGCCCCGATCAGCATCGCAAGCTCGCCCTGTGACATGCCCAGATCGAGTGTGACGCTGCCTTCCATCGCGTCGGGCTTCTTCTGCCGCGCTGCCGCCAGGAAGAAGCGAGCAAGCCGAACCTCGATCGGACACAGCGCAATCGCCTCCAGCTGCTGGTCGGCGTCGCGGATGCGCCGGCATAAGAACCGGACGACGGCCTCGACCAGATGCGGTCGCGTTTCCGCCAGCCTCATGAACGCCGCGCGCCCGAGGCTCAGAGCCTCGGTCTTGACGACCGCGGTTGCGTCGGCCGATCGCGGCCCCTCGTCGAGCATGGCGATCTCGCCGAACACTGCACCGGTCTCGGCATGGGCGAACGAAAGCTCGCGCCCCTCCGCCGTCAGCACCGACAGGCGCACCCGGCCGTCCGTAACGAGATAGATCTCCTTCCCCTTGTCGCCGCGCGTGAAGATGACCTGCCCGGCCTCGAAGCTCACAGGCCGCATTTCGGCCAGAAGTGCGCGCCGATCGCTGGCGTCCAGGGGCTCGAACAACGGCGCTTTCTCGATGTGGGCAAGCAGCTTCTCGTTGATAGCCATTGAACGCTCCGCGGATTCAATATTGCCAAATCAATCGGACCGATTTAGCCCGACCCCCAGCCCTGCTGGCAATCCCTTTGTGCGGGCTTGCTTTTCGAGCCGTGCCTTTGCATTCTCCGCGGCACCGGGCGCGCCACGTATTGGGGCGCTGCCATGGCACATTTCTCGCCGGTTTGGTATCTGGGCCAAGCGCGCTGCTGGTCCTGCAGCCGACGTACGAGCTGGGCGAAGGGGAGCATACATGTCCTTGCCGAAGACGGCGCTGCTGAACGTATTGCGCCGCACCGATGGGCCACGCCGCGAGACCTTGCGTCAGGAGCGCTCGCGCGAGCGGTCCGCCAATCCAAATCAGCCGGCCCACGCAGCCAAGCTCGTGCTGGCCAGTGGCAGTCCACGGCGCCTGATGCTGCTGTCCCAGGTCGGCATCACGCCGGACGCCGTACGCCCATCCTCTGTAGACGAAACACCGCGCAAGGCCGAGATGCCGCGCGCACTCGTCGTGCGTCTGGCGCGTGCCAAGGCCGAAGCCGCGCGCGACCAGATCGCCAACGATCACGACATCGCCCACGCCCATGTTCTGGCCGCCGACACGATCGTTTCCGTTGGCCGCAGGGTGCTGATGAAGCCGCAGTATATCGAGGAGGCTGTCGCCGCCCTTCAGCTGCTTTCGGGGCGCGCCCATCGTGTCTTGACAGGGATCTGCTTGATCACGCCCGAAGACAAAATTCGCACCAAGATCGTCGATACGAGAGTCCGCTTCAAACACCTGTCGCGCAGCGAGATCGAGGCCTATATCGCCTCGCGCGAATGGCGCGGCAAGGCTGGCGGCTATGCCATCCAGGGCCTCGCCGGCGCCTTCGTGCAGCGCATCAACGGCTCCTATACCAACGTCGTCGGACTGCCGCTGACCGAGGTGACGCAGATGATCGTGGCGGAAGGCTTTCCCGTGCATTTTGCGTGGGCACGCTCTGCCGAGATCGAGCCCGAGTAGCCACGAATAGCCATTGGCATCTGGAGCGCGTCGCATTGGCCAAATCGATCGCGAACTGTCCCATCTGCGGCGCGCCAACCACCCGCGATTTCCGCCCGTTCTGTTCCAGGCGTTGTGCCGACGTCGATCTGGCGCGCTGGCTCAAAGGCGCCTACGCCATCCCCACTGCAGATGCCGACGCCGATGAGGATGGCGACAATATCGCCACCGAGCTCGCCGCGCGCGGCGGCCAGCATGACGACCAGCGCTGAGCAGGGAAGCTGATCCTCATGGTTCAGGCGCAGGCGATGACTGGTCTTGTGCTGATCCCGCTGCTTGCCTGGATCATGTCGGAGAACCGCGCACATCTGGGGCTTCGCACAGCGGCATCCCTGGTATTGGGAACCATCGCCGTTCAGCTGTTGCTGGCGCTGCTTCTGCTGAAGGTGCCTCTGGCGCGGCAGTTGTTCGATGCGCTGGGCGATGGCGTCATGGCCGTGCAAAAGGCAACGGAACAAGGCGCCAGGTTCGTTTTCGGCTACCTGGCCGGTGGTCCTGCACCCTACGCACAAGCCGAGCCAAAGCACGAGTTCATCATCGCCTTTCGCGTGCTCCCGGTGATCCTGGTTCTGTCTGCGCTCGTCCGCCTGCTCTATCACTGGGGAGTGCTGCAGGCGATCGTGCGGGCTTTCGCTTTTGTCCTGCGCCGAGCCACAGGAATCAGCGGACCACTGGCCACCGTTTCAGCCTCCTCACTTTTTCTCGGCCTTGTCGAAGCGCCCCTGCTGATCCGCCCGTATCTGCATGACCTCGGCCGCGGCGCCCTCTTTGCGACGATGGCGGTGGTGATGGCAACCATCGCCGGGACCGTGATGGCGCTCTACGCAACCGTGCTCGAGCCACACCTTCCGGGTGCCGCCGGGCATCTGTTGGCTGCCTCGCTGATGAACATTCCGGGCGCATTGATGCTGGCGCGGCTGGCGGTTCCCGATGGCTTCATGGGCGGGCCGGAAAGCGCCGACATCGTCATCGACGATCCGCCGCGCAATTCCATCGATGCGATAACGAAGGGCGCTATGGACGGCGTCGGGTTGGTGGTCGCGGTTGCCGCCATGTTGATCGTCTTCGTGGCGCTGGTGTCGCTGGCCAATGCCATCCTTGGTGTCGTGGTACAGCCCTTCGGCTGGACGCTCACGCTGCAGCAGATCCTGGGCTGGGTCTGCGCACCGCTGGCCTGGGCGATTGGCATCCCGTGGGCCGAGGCCAAGCAGGCGGGCGCACTTCTCGGCGAGCGTCTCGTCCTCAACGAGCTCATCGCCTATTTCGACCTGGCGGGTACCGGCGGTGCCGACCTCTCACAGAGATCGCGCCTCATCATGACCTATGCCTTGTGCGGGTTCGCCAATCTGGGCTCGCTCGGCATCATGCTGGGCGGCCTCATGACGATGCTGCCAGAACGGCGCCAGGAGATTGTCGCCCTAGCACCTCGCTCGGTGATCATCGGCTTCCTGGCGACCCTCCTGTCGGCAGCGCTGATCGGTCTGATCACCCCGGCCTGACCCCCAACGCCACCCCGCCTGACCCCGCCAAGCTCCTTTGAATGCAGCCTTTTTTGCTTGAATCCTGAGCGCGTTAACAATTTGCTAACTTTTGCTGCAACTGCGCCTAGGTTCAGACACCCGAATCATCCAGATTCAACCTATGAGCGAATCTGGATCATCATATACAACTCGCGGGCTAGTGGCGCTTGCGCTGGCTTGCGTGGTCGTCTTTATGCCGGGCACCAACTCCGCGCGCGCAGCTCCCTCCCCGGAGCACGTCAGTGGCTCGGCACGGGTCGTTGATGGCGATACCCTCGACATCGGCGGCCAGCGCATTCGCCTGGAGGGTATTGACGCCCCGGAGCTTGGTCAGACCTGCGCTCGCGAAGTCGCAGGCACTTGGGACTGCGGCACGGCGGCGATGAAGGCCCTGCGCGAGCTGGTAGACGGCAAATCGGTGACATGCGATCGCAGCGGCACGGACAAGTATGGCCGGATGCTCGGCTTCTGTTTCGTTGATGGCATCGAGTTGAACCGCCGGTTGGTCGAGGACGGCCATGCCTGGGCGTTCGTAAAATACTCCGCGCGGTACGTGGCCGAGGAGAACGCTGCGCGCGCCGCCAGGCGAGGCATCTTCGCCACCGAAAACCAACCGCCCTGGGAGTATCGCAGCCAGCAGTGGGCCGGCGCCCAGCAGCAGGCGCCAAGCGGCTGCGCGATCAAGGGAAATATCACCCGCAACGGCCAGATCTACCACATGCCGTGGAGCCCGTGGTACGCGAAGGTCGTGATCGAGGAGGCCCGCGGCGAACGCTGGTTCTGCTCGGAGAGTGAAGCCGTGGCGGCTGGTTGGAGACCCGCGCACGGCTCGTGAGCGAGACGGGCTCAGGCTTCACGGTCATCACAAAACAGGACCGGCGATTGCCCCGCCGGTCCATTCTTTTCGGCATTGCAAACCAAAGCTGGCAGGAGTTCGCACACCCTCCTGGTATACCTGCACTCGACTTCCGCACGAAAAAGCGGCACTATTCCGCCGGACAAGCTTGAGATTCCATTCGGGATTCTGGAGTAGACGGTTCATGGCCCATAACAAAAAGATCCTTGTTTCAGGTGGCGCCGGCCGGCTCCGGCGACTGGCAGCGGCCTGCATAGCCACGGCGGTGCTCGCCATCGCGCTGCCGATCTCGCCGGCCATGGCCGCCAGCACATGGGACGGCATCAGGAGCGAGGTCTACGGCACTCGCCCGATCGAGAATGGCCTCGGCATCGTCACGCTCTCGGCTCCGACAAGGCCCGAGGACCAGCGCGCCGTACCGGTGTCGATTGACGCTCGTCTTGCCGATGGCCGCACCGTCAAGTCGGTGACCCTCGTCGTCGATGAGAATCCGATGCCGGTCGCCGCGGTTTTCAACATCGGCCCCAACCAGCGCCACGTCACACTGAAGACCGCGTTCCGCCTCAACCAGCAGACCGAGGTCCGTGCCGTGGTCGAGGCGAGCGACGGTGCTCTCTACATGGCCTCGCAACTGGTCAAGTTCGCCGGTGGACAGGCCGCGTGTTCCGCACCTCCGACCGGCAATCCCGATGAGATCGCTGCCAACATGGGCAAGATGGAGCTTGCCGACACGTCCTTGGACGGCAAGGCAACCGAGATCGCCCGCACCATGCGGCTGCGCATCAGCCATCCCAACCACACCGGCATGGCGCTCGATCAGCAGACCCTGCTCTATATCCCGCTGCGCATGGTGAGCGCACTCGAGGTGAAGCAGGGTGACGTCAAGCTGTTCGACATGACGGGCTCGATCACCCTTGCCGAGAATCCGGTGTTCGAGTTTCCGGTGTCGCTATTGGGCGACCACAGCCTCAATGTCGTCTTGAAGGATTCCGACGGCGCCGAATGGAAGCGATCGCTGACGATCCGCGCCGGCAGCTGAACCTATCTCTGTGCACAGCGCGAAGCTCTCCGGTGCCGGTCGTCGTTTCAGCGGCGCGACTGGCCAGTGCGTGGTGCCGGCATCACGTGGATGGCCGATGCAGCCAATAAAGCCTGCAGGGGCGTGCCGACAGCGACCCGGCAGCGATCGGCCGTCGCGCGCGCCATATGAATGGCGAGCGAACGCGTTTCGGCGCCGTTGAAGCGGGCGTCGGCCCGCAGGGTTTCGCCAAGAACTGCTGCCGCCGAAATGACCACATCGACGACAGTCGAGCTATCGGTCTCAGCCGCCGAATGGAGCGGTTGATCTGGCGCACGCACCTCGATCGACTTTGGTGCAATCAGCCAAGAGACATCGGCTCCAACCGGAAACTGGGGTGCAAGCGCGGCCTCGAGCCTTGCGCCCCTCCAATCGAGCAGCGTCAACTGTCGCGCTTCGTCATGCGCGAGAATGCGCGCGGGAAAAATGTTGCGGTGGCCAACCAGACGGGCCGCCTCGACGCTGCCGGGACGTTCGACGAGTTGATTTGGCGGACCGGACTCCACCACGCGGCCTCGTTGGACGAGGCACATGCGATCCGCCAGGAGCTGGGCCTCCTCGAGATCGTGAGTGACGAGCACAATCGGCATTGCGAGGCGCGTGCGGATTCCGGCGAGTTCTTCGTAGAGGCGGCCGCGCGTAACCTTGTCGACGGCCGAGAACGGCTCGTCGAGCAGGAGTACGTCAGGTTCGCGCGCCAGCGCACGGGCAACGGCGACGCGCTGCTGTTGTCCACCCGAGAGCTCGGCCGGGCGGCGATGTTCGAGTCCCCCGAGCTTGACGAGCGCCAGCAGGGACTCGGCGCGTTGGCGTCGGATCGTGACATCCGCGTCCGCGACGGCGGCCATGACGTTTTCAACGGCGCTGAGGTGGGGAAAGAGCGCGTAGCTTTGCGGCACGAGGCCCACCCGGCGTGCCCATGTCGGCAGGCAGTGACGAGAGGAGCTACTCATCCATACCGTCTCACCGACGGCAATGTATCCCTGTCCGGGCCCGTGAAGTCCTGCAATCGATCTGAGAATTGTCGACTTCCCGCTTCCCGAAGGCCCGACCAGAGCCAGCAGCTCACCGGGCGCACACGAGAATGCGATGTCGAGCGGAATTGGAGCTTCCTGTTGCAATTGGACATCCAGACCGCCCATGCCCAATCTCCCCCTTGCCTCAGCTAAGCTTGCGGCCAACGCGCCGCGAGGCCGCGAATGTGAGCGCGATTGCCGTGAGGGATATGGCAAGAAGCACGAGCGACATCGTCCTTGCGCCTTCTTCGTCGAACGCCTGCACGCGGTCGTAGATTGAGATGGCGATCGTCTTGGTCTCTCCAGGTATGCTGCCACCCACCATCAGAACGATCCCGAACTCGCCCAGCGTGTGGGCGAAACTCAAAACCATGGCCGTCACGATGCCAGGCCATGCGAGGGGAAGTTCGACTTTGAGCAGCGACTGCCACGGACGCATCCCGCAGCACGCCGCCGCCTCTCGCAGTTCCAGCGGGATCGCCTCGAAGCTGCGTTGAATGGGCTGGATGGCGAAGGGCAGATTGAAAATGACGGAAGCTATGAGCAGTCCCTCGAACGAGAACACCAGCCCGCGCCCGAAAACGGACTGCCAGACTTGTCCAATGGGTGACGTATTGCCGAATGCGACGAGCAGGTAATACCCCAATACTGTGGGTGGCAGGACCAGCGGCAGGGCAATCGCGGCCTCGATCGCATCCTTTCCCCGCACGGCGCTGTAGGCGAGAGTGTAGCCGACGAAGATCCCGATGGGCAGCAGCAGCAATACCGTCAGCACGCCAAGCTCGATAGAAAGCCGCAAGGCCGTCCAGTCCATCGCCGTTGCTCCGCCAATACTCTGTTGTTTCGTGGTGAACCGCTCAGGAGCCGTCGCCGGGTAACAAGAATCCGTATCGTTTGAAGATCGCGCGCGCTTCCGCGGTCTTGGCAAACTCGTAGAACGACTGCGCAACCGCGCTTCCGGCTTTCGTCACCACCATCACCTGACGCAGCGGTGTGTGCCACTCCGCGCTTATGAGTTCGAAATTTCCCAAGGCGGCGACTTTCGGTGAAACCGCGAGCGAGTACGCGATGATGCCGCCTTCCGCGTTCGAAGACGCGGCGAACTGTGCTGCTTGCGAGGCGTTTTCGCCAAGTACCAGCTTGTCCTTGATGAGGTCCCAGAGCCCCGCGTGACGCAGTGCCTCCTCGGCGCGCGCACCATAGGGTGCATGTTGCGGGTTCGCGATCGCGAACTTCTTGAGGCGACCATCGGCGAGTGCGGCCTTGAGATCGGCGAGCGTGCCATCCGCCGTGAGTGAGCTACCTTTCGGCACGAAGATCGCGATCCGGCCGATCGCATAGATTTCGCCTTTATCACGCGTCAAACCGTCATTCGCGAGGACAGAGACGAACTCTTCGCTGGCGGAGAAGAACACGTCGAACGGCGCATGTTGACGGATCTGGCGCGCGAAGTTTCCCGACGATCCGAACGTCAACTTCACAGTTTGACCAAATCTTGCCTTGAAAGCCTCGGCAACCTCCGGCAGCGCGAACTGCAGATCGGCGGCCGCGGCAACGATTGGCTCTCTGGTGGATTGGGAACGAACGTCGGACAACGCGGTCGCCGCCATGCAAAGTAGCGTCGATGCAACGAGTGCGATGCGAACGGCAGCCGTCATGATCGATCTGGTGCGTTAGGACAAATAGGCTATATCGAGCGGTTCCGAATATAGTCACGGGTAAGCTCGTCCGTCATGCGATATTTTCGCCCAGGGATATCGTCAGGATTTGGACGACTTTGACTTGGTCTTGCGCTTCAGGCGTCTGAGAACAGGAGCGATCGCGGCATCGGTCAGCTCCTGCATTTCGAGGTAGGCATCGAGCACATCGCGCCCGAGCGGGGTCAATGTGGCGCCGCCACCCTCTTTGCCACCCTTCCTGGCGGCGACGAGCGGCTCGCTGAAGTGACCGTTGAGCGTCTCCACCAGATACCAGGCCCGCTTGTAGCTCATGCCGATTCGCCGTCCGGCCGCGGCGATGGAACCCGTATCGCGGATTCCCTCAAGCAACTCCGCTTTGCCAGGGCCGATGCCGACGCCCGGAGCGAGCACGACGCGCAACCGCGCGCCTCTTTGGGGATCTCCACGCACGCGAGGTCGGATCCTTTGGACGATTTGGCTCGATGCAAAGCGCTAGATCATCCGGAAACCGTACCGGCGCCTGCGATGCCCTGACCGGCATATCACACCGGCGACCCAACACCGCGCTTTTTTGGCGTGAAATTCCAATAGGACCGCTCAGGCAATCGGGCAACTCATCAGTTGCGCGCCGGGGCTATCTGGCTATAGTGCGCCGCTGTTCCGAACAGTGTCCGGAGGGGTGGCCGAGTGGTTGAAGGCGCACGCCTGGAACGCGTGTGTGCGGGAAACCGTACCGTGGGTTCGAATCCCACTCCCTCCGCCATAACTCATTGATTTTGAAGACTTTTTTTGTGTTTTGAGGCGGGATTCGAACTCTGTCCGTAGTTCCCGCGGGTTACGTGGTCGCGAAACCGATGAGTGGTCGGCCGAGACGGTTTCGGTGCGGCTTCCGGGCGCGGTTTCGGCCCCGTGTCTCTTTGCGGCCAAATAGTAGTACGACTTGGGCGACGTGATCACGGACGATGGCGTCCGGCACACCGCAGTCCTGAGACTGTCGTTCGCTCTTGATGGAAGCACGCTTGCAGCGTGACGCGCGACCGCGCCGCCCTGAGCCGCCCCATTCTCGTGAGGTAGGCTGCCCGGTTGCTCGATCGTGCCAGCTATTCATCAAACTCGGATGATTGCCCGAGCGGAGTCGATCAAGGTCGACCGGCTGCGAGCCGCAACCGCTGTTCGCTCCAAGCCAGTGACAGCCGCGTGTCCGCCATGAGAATGTTGGCGGTGAGCGTCGGCGGATGGCGTCCGTCGAGAATATCGCGGACGAGATCGGGGGCGAGGAAGGTCAAGCGCAGAAGGCGGGTCGCATACGAGCCGGTCAGCTTTTCCCGCGCCGAGAGTTCGTCGATGCTGATGCCGTCGCCGGCCAAGAGCTTGTCGCGCAGCGCGAACGCTTTCACGACCAGTTTGATCAGCGTCCCGTCGGGCGCGCCGGCATGGGCCCCCTCGATCACCATGCGCTTGCCAATCCCCGCCCGCTTCAATCGAGCCGGAACGGAAAGGACGGTCATGTCTGTCGCCGGTCCGGGTTCAGATTGGGTAACGGGCCGGCTGCGCTGATCGCCGCGCAGGAGATCAGCCAGCCGTGCACGATCGAGATGTATGTCGATGCGGTCGGCACCGATGTCGATGCGCGCCAGCAGCGACGAAATCATGACGCGCTGTTCGACGATCGGCCGCTTCCTCCAGGTTCGGCCAAGCTCGGCGGCGCGCTCGATCAGCTGCTCCTGCTCGGCGGCGTCATGACTGTGAGCTGAGAATGCGTCATGCACGTTTCCGCGATTGGTCAAATACGTGCATAGCCGATCGACGATTAGCTGCTCGATATCGCCGGCCGGGATCCGCCGACCGCCGGGCACCTGCGAACGGCTTCCTGTCACCAGAGCCCGCGAGATGTAGTAGCGGTAGCGCTTGCCGTTCTTGACCGCATGCGTCGGCGTCATCGGGTTGCCGGCCTCGTCATGGAGCAGGTGGACGAGCAGGCTCGGGGACTCCGCGGTCGCACCGCTTTCACGCTCGTTCCGTTTCGCGGCCAATCGCTCGGCGACCGTATTCCAGAGTTCCTCGTCGATGATCGCGGCGTGCTCGCCCGGATAGCTCGACTCCCTGTGGACAATCTCGCCGCGGTAGATCCGGTTCTGCAGCATCAGGTACAGCGCACCGCGGGCAAGCGGCTTGGCGCCGCGCGGTTCGCCCGTCGCGCTGCGCCGCGTCTTGCTGACGATGCCGTCGCGTTCGAGCTCGTGACTGAGCAGGCGCACCGAGCCGAGCGCCGCATAACGCCGGAAGATGTGTCGCACCCGCTCGGCTTCGGCCTCGTTGACGATTAGCTTCCTGTCGATGACGTCGTATCCGAGCGGCGGGTTGCCGCCCATCCACATGCCCTTTTTCTTCGACGCAGCGATCTTGTCGCGGATCCGCTCGCCGGTTACTTCGCGCTCGAATTGCGCGAACGAGAGCAGCATGTTGAGCGTCAAGCGGCCCATCGACGTGGTCGTGTTGAACTGCTGCGTGATCGACACGAAGGAGACACCCTGGGCATCGAAGACATCGACGATCTTGGCGAAGTCGCTGAGCGATCGGGTTAGCCGGTCGACCTTGTAGACGACGACGGTATCGACCTTCTTGGCCTCGATGTCGGCCAGCAGCCGCTTCAGTGAAGGACGCTCCATCGTGCCGCCGGAGATGCCACCGTCATCATACATCGTCGCAAGTGTCGTCCAGCCTTCGTGCCGTTGGCTCTTGATGTAGGCCTCGCACGCCTCCCTCTGGGCATCGAGCGAGTTGAATTCCTGCTCCAGACCCTCCTCGGACGATTTGCGCGTGTAGATGGCGCAGCGGGTCACCCCGCTGCGCCGCACCTTGCCGCCGGTCTCGTCAGCCATTGCCCGCTCCCCCACCGTCCGACGAGCGAGACCGCCCACCAAAGCGCGCCTTGGCCCGCTTCAGCCCGAAGAAGGCCGGGCCAGACCGGTGCAGGCCGCAGATCACCGCAGCGACTTTCGTGAGGGACTTGTAACACTGGCCGAGGTACTCGAAGCCGTCGTCGAGAACGAGGACCGTATGCGTTGTCCCACCCCATTCGCGCACGAGCTTGGTTCCGGGTTTGAGCGACGGATACGGCTCACGCGACTGTCCCTCCGGATTCTCGAGCGCGCGTGCCAGCGTCGTCAGTCGGCGCAGCGTCGATTTGCTCAGGCCCCCGAAGGCGTGCTCCTGGATCTTGTAGGCAATCGCGCGGATGAGCATGTCGCGGCTCAGTCCCCGTGGCGGCGGCACGCGATAGTGTCGCCGCCATGCGACACGAAGCTGTTCGGGCGCGAGTTCCATGAGGGCAGAAAGCTGAGCGTCGATGTCCGTGGCTTGCACGGCCGCTCCGGGCTGTTGGGCGGTAGCGTTCTTGTTCATCGTCTGCGCGCTCCCGCTTCGACAACGCGATAGCGGCGAAGGTCGCCGTCCGCCTTCGACGAAACGAGCGTGAGGCCGAGCTTCTTCTTGACGGTGCCAGCGAGAAATCCCCGGATACTGTGGGTCTGCCAGCCGGTCGCCGATTTCAGGTCTTCGATGGTCGCGCCGTCAGACCGTGCCAGAAGCCTCAGGCAGGCGTTCTGTTTCGTTGCGCGCTGCGACGGTCCATTGGACGGAACTGGCGGCGTTGGCGCGACCGCGCGAGCTGATCCTGGCCGTCGCACGTTGCGCGTCACGCGCTTCTTGGTCGGGTCTGGCGATGGCTTCGTGTTGGACTGGGCAACGTTGGGGGGGCGGGATTTGGCCATATGGTGCGGCTCCGGTTGATTGCGGCGCCGGAATTGGCGCTCGCACCACCCAAAGCCCCGCGTTTCGCGAGGCGAGCCGTTGTACTGTCGTCGCACTCTCTGGCGCCGACCACACCCATAGCAATGCGTGCTTCCCGGCCGAAGTCGAATGGAAAGTGGCGGGCAGCGCCACACAAACCGCACCGGCGCGGTTGTCGGGTAATGGCGGCCCAAGGGGGCTGGCGACGGGCCGGCAATGTCCTCATCAAGGCATACCCGGATATGACCGCCAAGGCTCCGGAATACCGCCGATCTCTCCGTATCTGAGGCGCGGCTTATATTGGCTCCGTTCCACGGTAGCGGCCGAAGCTGTGCTGCCAGCCCGGGCCAAACAGAAAGACCTCGTAGGCTTCCGACGTCCCACCCTCCATGCCAGGTGAGCCGCTTGGCATGCCCGGCACGGCAAGTCCCTTGGCCTCTGGTCGTTCCACGAGCAGTCTCTCGATGGCGTGGAGCGGCACGTGCCCTTCGAGCACATAGCCCTCCAGTTCCGCCGTATGGCAGGAGGCGAGGTTGCCCGGGACACCGAGCCGCCGCTTCACCGCCTCCACCGCAGGCGTCTCGACCATGGTCACGCCAAAGCCCGCGCGCTCGAGATGCCTGGCCCAGGCCGTGCAGCAGCCGCAGTTCGGATCTTTGTGGACAACGACTAGCAAACGCCTCTGGGATCGCGCAGGCGAAAGGAAGCCCGCATTGGTAGCCAGAGCGATCAAGCCGAGTGTGGCGCGCCGCGACATGGTCTTGCCGATCGAAATCATGGTCGAATGCTCCTCTGATGTGAGCTTATCGCTGATGTCTCTCCACCGCATCGACCGTCAGTTTGCTCAGCCGGAGGCCGAACCAGTTGAGAATGACGACATCGATGAGCGTTGCGAGCGCGGCCTGTGCCATGACGATGACTTGGAACACGTTGAGCGGATGGCTCCCGCGCATCCATTCGAACATCGCAAAGCCGACAACGAACAACGGCAACAATGACACCAAAATGCCGATCATCGAATGCACGACGCCTCGGCGCGGCTGAGCCAGCACGGATCGCGCCTGCAAGGCCACATAGACGAGGGCGATGACCCCGACCCAGAACACGTGCCGCATGGCCTCGTCCGTAGTCTGTACGTTGGGCGTGTGCCCCCACCACAGCATCCACCATAGCAGGACGGACAGCACGACGGGCGCGCCATGTGCCCCGACGAACTCAATCATTGAGCGGGCGGTGGCACCCGATGCCGGCCGGTGTGCATGTGAGCCTGGCATTGTCACGACAGTCGCTCCCCTTCTGGATTGACCGCACTCAGCGGTTCGGTTGTGCGCTTGCTGCGCTCGAGTGAATGATACTCCCTACCGGCCATTGGGCGTCTCGTTCGACTCCCTGCCGGAGATCCGGCCGAGCCTCGGAATGAATCCGGGCACGTCCCTGGCATAGGCGCGATAGGCCGCGCCGAACGTCGCAATCGCATCCTGCTCCTCGCTTCGTGCCAGGCGGACATACATCCAGGTCAGCACGGGGAACATCGCCAGCGTCAGCAACGTCGGCCACTGCAGCAGGAAGCCGAACATCACGACAATGAAGCCGACATACTGCGGGTGGCGCACGTAGGAGTAAGGCCCGGTCGTTGCCAGCGCGCCCTTGCGCTGCGCATCGTAGAGCACGCGCCAGGATGCCGAGATGACCAGGAAGCCCATGATGATGAGCACATTGCTCAGCACGTGAAACGGTCCAAAATGCGGGTTCGCCTTCCACCCAAGCAACATCTCGAGCAGGTGGCCTGCGTCATGCGAGAACCAATCGACGTTCGGATAGCGCGACTGCAGCCAGCCCGACAGGAAGTAGATCGTGAGCGGAAAGCCGTACATCTCAGCGAACAGCGCGACGAGGAAGGCGCTGAAGGCGCTGAACGAGCGCCAGTCCCGCGGGGTCTGCGGCTTGAAGAAGGTGAATGCGAACATGATGAAGATCGCCGAGTTGATCAGCACGAGGCCCCACAGGCCATAGGCTGGGGTGTCTTGTGTCATGGGTTGCCTCCCTCACGCTCGCCCGTCTTGCGGTTCGTCGTGCCGCCGCCGTGATGATGCCCGCCGTGTCCGCCATGCATGAAGATGTGCATCAGCGGGCAGGCGAGGACGAACAAGTACGGGATGACGCCGAGAATGTGGACCTTGTGTTCCTCCCACAGGAGAACGATCGCGATGGCCGTGAACCCGAGAAAGACGAGGAACACCCTCGAGGTCCAGAAGCTGCCTTGGGAGCCGTCATGGCGCGTGTGTTGCGAGTGGTTGTGTGTCATTGAGGTGCCCTCCCCTATTCGACGATGAGACGGCCGCGAAACATCCCCATGGGACATGCGAAGGCGTATTCGCCGGGCTCCTTGGGAAAGAACTCGACAGCGACGGTCTCGCCGGTCGGTAGCTCGGCGCTCTTGTTGAAGTCGGCGAACACGACCTTGTCCGAGCACGAAGCGGTTTCCTCGCGCCGGAAATTGAGCCGGACGGGCTTGCCGTGCCGGACGATGATCGTGTCGGGCGTGTAGCCGCCCTTGACCAGAATCATCGCTTCCTGATAGCCGCCGGAAACCTCCGCCGCGCGCGCTCCGGCCGTGCGTTTGAGCCAGAAGAACCAGACGATGAACGCGACGAGTGAGAGACCGAGAACGAGGACCAACCAGCGATCGGCAGTCATGACGCATTCCTCCCCGGCTCGAAATAGCGGAGCCGATTGGCGTTGGTGACGACGGTGACGGAGCTGAAGGCCATCGCAGCTGCCGCGATCAGCGGTGACAGCAGGAGACCCAAGAACGGGTAGAGTGCGCCCATCGCAACAGGGATGCCGAGCACGTTGTAGCCGAACGCGCCGATGAGGTTCTGGCGCACGTTGCGCATCGTCGCCTTGCTGATCGCGATCGCCGTTACGACACCGGTGAGGCTGCCCTTGATCAGCGTAATGTCGCTCGCCTCGATGGCGACATCGGTGCCGGTACCGATGGCAAAGCCGACGTCCGCCTGTGCGAGGGCTGGCGCATCATTGATGCCATCGCCGACCATGCCTATATTTCTGCCCTCGAGCTGCAGTTTCTGCACCTCGTGCGCTTTGTCCTGCGGAAGCACGTCGGCCAGCACTCGGTCGATGCCGACCTGGCGCGCGATGGCCTTGGCGGTGCGCTCGTTGTCGCCGGTCAACATCACGACTTCGAGCCCGAGCGCTTTCAACTGCTCGATGGCCACTTTGGAGTCCGGCTTCACCGTATCGGCGACCGCGACGAGACCGAGCGCCTTGCCGTCGGACGCGATGTACATCGGCGTCTTGCCTTCGCCCGCCAGGCGCTCCCAATCGCTCGTGAGATGGTCGATGCCGATGCCGCGATCCCGCATCAGCTTGGCATTGCCAAGCAGGATAGCGCGATCTTCGATGCGTCCGCCGACGCCATGGCCCGGAATGGCCCCAAAGTCCTTCGCCTCGACGAGCGCGAGATTGCGCGCCTCGGCGCCCTTGACGATCGCTTCACCTAGAGGGTGCTCGGAGCCGCGCTCAAGCGATGCCGCGAGCCGTAGCACGGTCTCCTCGTCGCTACCCTTGGCGACCACGTCCGTCAGCGAAGGCTCGCCGCGCGTGATCGTCCCGGTCTTGTCGAGAATCACAGCGTTGAGCTTCTCGGCGCTTTGCAGCGCATCACCGGAACGGATCAAGATGCCGTTTTCCGCCCCCTTGCCGATGCCGACGGTCAGCGACGTCGGTGTCGCCAGGCCGAGCGCGCAGGGGCACGCGATGATGAGCGTCGTGACCAGCACGATGGTCGCATAGACAAGCCGCGGCTCGGGGCCGACGAGATACCAAATGACGAAAGCGGCGATGGCGAGGATCATCACAGCCGGCACGAAGTAGCCCGAAACCGCATCCACAACACGCTGGATGGGGGCCTTCGAGCCCTGCGCGTCCTTGACCAGGCGGATGATGCTGGCGAGCGCCGTGTCCTTGCCGACCTTGGTCGCATTGAACTTGAAGCTGCCGGTCTTGTTGAGCGTTCCGCCGATGACCTCGTTGCCAACCCCCTTCTCCACGGGAAGCGACTCGCCCGTGATCATCGATTCGTCGATCGCGCTCGACCCCTCCAGAATTTCCCCGTCGACCGCGACCTTGTCGCCGGGCTTGACCACCAGCACATCGCCAACGAGTACTTCCTCAACCGGGATCTCGATCTCCTTACCGTCGCGCCAGACGCGCGCGGTCTTGGCCTGCAGACCGATCAGCTTCTTGATCGCCTCTGAGGTGCGGCCCTTGGCCTTGATCTCAAGCGCCAAGCCGAGCACCACGAGCGCGACCACGACCGTCGTCACATCCCAGAACACCTCGGCGAGCCGCATGTCGGGAAACAGCCGCGGAAAAGCCACCGCAACGATCGAATAGAGATAGGCCGCGCTGATGCCGATCGCGATCAGCGTGTGCATATTGGCGGCGCGATGCTTCAATGCATCCCACATGCCGGTGAAGAACTGCGAGCCCGACCAGACGAGCACGGGAAGGCTGATGACGCCGAGCAGCGCCCAGACCACGCGCCGCGTACCGCTTCCCATCGGCATCCAGTCCCGCAAACCGGGAATGAGATCCGGATAGCTGAAAAGCATCACCGGAACCGAGATCGCCGCCGCGAACCAGAACTTGCGCATCAACAGGTCGTACTCGGCCGCGCTTGCGGCCTCCTCGGCGCTCAGTGGCTCAGCATCGGCAGCGTGCTTCGGCTCAGAGACGCGATAGCCGGCGCGCCCGATCGCGGCCTTCAGGGCATCCATCGATGTCCGCTCCGGCTGGTACTCGATGTCGACAGCGTTGGTGAGCGTGCTCGCCTCCGCCTTGACGACACCTGGCATCATCTTGAGCTCAAGCTCGATGCGCAGCACGCATGAGCTGCAATGCATGTTCGCGATCGGCAATCGCGTCTTGGCCGTTCCACAGGCATATCCCGCACGCCGGATGGCTTGCACCAGGTCGGCCACCTTGGCTGCCGCCGGATCAAATCCGACATGCGCGTTCCCGGTTGCCAGGTTGACGCGCGCATGTCGCACACCAAGCACGGCCAACAATGCCTTCTCCACGGCCGGCGGACAGTGAGCGCAGGTCATGCCGCCAATCCGCAGCGTGATGTGCTCCGACTTCGCCGGGGCGCCCGCCCGCTCGCCTTCGTCGCTCCGGCCTGCGAGCCTCAATTTCGTTTCCGTCATTCGGGGCTCCTTACCTGGCCTCTGCCGTCAATCGTCCTCAGAATATGCACGGATCGCTCGGCCGATAATGGTCGGCGAGAAAGCACCTCCGTGACGCCGTCAGTGCAGAACCATGCCGCCGATATGAAATCCCGCATCAGCGTGGATAATCTCGCCTGTGATCGATGCCGCGTAGTCTGAGGCGAGCACGACGGCGACCTTGCCGACCTCACAGGCGTCAACCGTGCGGCGCAAAGGGGCTTTGGCGGCCGCCCCAGCCAGCAATTCGTCGAAATGCTCGATGCCCGATGCCGCTCGTGTCTTTATCGGACCTGCCGAGATGGCATTGACGCGAATACCCTTCGGACCGAGCTCATGAGCGAGATAGCGAACCGAGGCTTCGAGCGCGGCCTTGACGGGGCCCATGACGTTGTAGTGATCGACGACTTTTTCGGCACCGTAATAGCTGAGCGTCAAGAGGTTGCCGCCCGTCTCCATCAGCGGCTCGGCCAGCTTTGCCATCCGAATGAAGGAATGACAGGAGACCTGCATGGATTCCGCAAATCCCTCCGCCGAGCAATCGACAAGCCGTCCATGCAGGTCCGTCTTGCGCGCCCAGGCAATAGCGTGAAACACGACATCGACACGGCCCCATTGGGTCTTCGCCCGCTCGAACACAGCCTCGAGTTCGCCGGGCGTCGAAACGTTGCAGTTTTCCAGGAACGCCGCGCCAAGCTCGACCGCCAACGGCTCCACGAAAGCCTTGGCCTTGTCGTTGAGATAGGTAAGTCCGAGTTCGGCACCGGCGGCGCGCAAGTGCTTCGCGGCCCACCATGCCAGGCTGTCGCGGTTCGCCACGCCGAATACGAGCGCCTTGCGGCCTCTCAGATCGACGATCTCCATAGTCTCATCCTCCGTGGTCGTTGCCGCCGGCCAACAGGCGGCCGAAACATAAGTGAGCGTCGCATGGGGTCGTGATGCCTCGCTAACCCCGGCGTGCCGAGACGCGCTGCGCCGATCGTACTTGGCATTATTTCCGCGCATCCTGGTCTCCGAAAACGATCTCAAAAGCCCGCTCAAGAGCCGCGTCCCGGATGCGGCGAACAGTCTCCCATAACGCAGAGATCTCCTCGATCTGCCGGCGTTCCTGTGCGAGCAGCGGGTGCTCGTCAGGCAGCGGATGTCGGGAACTGGAGACGGCATCGGCGAGCACCTCAAACACTCCCATCCACGGAAGGATGCGCTCCGAAAACACGTAGCGGTTCGCGCGCATCGGATGCAGCCATTTGAGAGCATCTGACATCCAGGGATTTGCCATGGCACACACCCAGGGGCTGACGAAGGCTCGATAGATGTTCTCGTTCATTTCCGAGATGTCGCGCACGCGTTCGAAGCCGCGCGAGGCATATGCGAATTGAATGTCCTCGATCCGGCGGGGCTCGAACCGCACGACATACTGATGACGCTCGCAGTCAGGATCGCCGGTCGGATTGTCGATCTTCATCTCGTAGAGGCCCGGCACCAGCGCCTCGATGTCATCCAGATTCTCGAGGATGGCGCGATGCTCGAAACGAGCGACGCTCGCCGAGACGAAGATGCCGAGATGACCGACATGCGGGTTGGTCAGATAGACCACGCGCTGCCCCGCAGATCTCAGCTCGTCGGTCGTGGCGTAGATCGCCGGCAGCCAGCCGAGCGCCTGATGCGGCGGCGTGATATTGTCGCCGTAAGATGCGAAGATGACGAGCGGGCTGCGGATCTTCTTGAGATCGGCCACGCAGTGTTCATCGACGCGCACCTTTCCCTGTTCGAGTCGGTTGCCGACGAACAGGTTCTCGATGATCGCGACCATCTCCTCGCCGCTCAGACGGTAGAAGCCGCCCCACCAACGCTCAAAATCAAGAAACCTTGCCTGCTCCGTATCGATGCGCGTGAACAGGTTGGCGTACTTGTCCCAGATGGCGTTGCCCGGCTTCAGGCTCTCGAAGCTCTGCACCAGCCACGCGCCGTCGAATCGGTCCTCATTGAGGTCCGACAGGAAGTGCGTCAGCCACACCCCACCGACGAACCCGGCGGCGATGCGCATCGGATTGACGCCGGGCTCGCCCGCCCAGTAGGACAGCGGCGACCCATTCAGGACGATCGGTCCGGTCAAGCCATCGCAGTGCGCGGCGAGCATCGCTGCCGCCCATCCCGCTTGGCAATTGCCGTAGAGGATCGGCGCACAACCCCCGTGTCTCGCCGCCACCGCCTCGACAAACCGCCTCAGTGCGGCCAGCACATCGGTGAGCGTCTGGCCCGGGCAAGGTTCGGGATAGAACACCACGAAATACACGGGATAACCCGTATGCAGCGCGATTCCGACCTCGGAATCCCGCTTGAAGCCGCCGATGCCGGGACCGTGGCCGGCGCGCGGATCAATGACGATGACGGGCGGCTTGGCCGGATCGACGCACGCCTCCCAGCAATCGTCGCCGACATCGGTGATACGCAAGAGCGAATAGTTGACCGGCTGCTCGAACGTCCGCGCATCAAGTATGAGTTCGTGTTTGAAATTGAGCAGCGGCGGCAAGCCGGCCTGCTCATGCTCCAACATGGCGTTCGCGCGCCGGCGCATCGTGTCGAAGAACAGAATCGTGCGCTCGAGCACATCGCGCTGGTAGTCGAGCAGATCGAACGCGGAAGGGTATGTGGTTGCGGCACGGCCGGCTCTCGACGGTCGACGCGCGTTCGCGTCACTTGCGCGGCTTGGCATGCTTGAAGGCGACGCGGCCTTGTCGCCTACGGGATTTGCCGATCGCTTACTCGGCTGGTCAACCCGAATGGATTTGATGCGCGACGTATGATCTTTACCCATTGCCCGCTCCTTTCGCCATCCCGCGAAAGTGTGGAATTGCCGGCCGAGCAGCAGCGCGGTGCACCAGCCGTAGTGCACGGACTCGGCGGGCCCGACCGGAATGCCGCGCGGCGTCGAACGCGCGAGGCCCGGAACGGAAAACTTGAGTCATCACCGGAAGAACACGTATTTTACGAGCGCGGCAATGACGAGTGCGACGACGAGCACGCCGAGCAGATGCCCGGAACCCATGCCCCACAATATTCCATCGTTCATCATGGATCGTTCCTCCTTCGTATCGGACATGACCTTCGACGCTCGTCCGAACCCAAGCGCTGAAGGCGCCTCACGCGATCCGGACCTCGGTCATCATGCCGGTGGCCATGTGGTAGAGGTGATGGCAGTGCAGCAGCCATGCGCCTTTCTGTGCGGCGTCGAAGGCAATCGTCACCGGTGCATGAGGCGGGACGATCAAGGTGTCTCGCACCGCTCCGGGGAAGCGGCGACCGCCGATGGCCACGACCTGGAAGTGGTGTCCGTGCAGATGCATCGGATGCATCATCATCGTCGGGTTCATGAAGGTCATCTCGACGCGCTCGCCGCGCCGCACCTCGAACGGCTGGTGCTCGCCATGAACCTTGCCGTTGATGGTCCAGCGATACCCCGGCTCCTCGCCCAGCATCACCATGAACGCCTTGTCCGGCTGCCGTTGCGATAGCGGACCGGTGGCCCTGACCAGCGCCTCGAAACCCAGATCGACCATGCCCTGCGGCTTGTCCGCGGTCGCGGCAAGCTTGCTGATCGTTGCGCCCGGCGTCGACAAGACGATGCCGGTCACGAACTGCGCCGCCTCGACCTGCGCCAGGACCGGGAAAGCACCACCCTCGCGCGGAATCTCGACGATCAGGTCGATGCGTTGGCCCTGTGCCAATGGGAAGGCCGGTGCCTCCACCGGTTGGCAAGGCGTGCCGTCCACGGCAATGCAGCGTGCCGTCAGTCCTGGCGTCGAAATGAAGAATGCCGTCGCGGTACCGCCGTTGATGATTCGCAGCCGAACGCGGCCACCCTTTTCGACAGTCACCGTCTCGGGGTCATCCAAGGTGCGATCGTTCGCCAGGAACGCGTCGTAGCGCACGTCATTGGCGTGCGTCATGCCCATCATTGGCCCGCTGCCCTGTCCGGGCATGGCGTGCATCATGCCCGGACCATGCTGCATCTGGGGCATGCTTTGCGGCGGCGGCTTCGCCTTGCTCGATGGCGCACCACCATGCCCTGCGTGGGCATCGCTGCCGCCCAGCTCGGCCAGGATCTCCTGAGGAGATCGGAAGGCGAAGTCGTGCAACATGATGACCACGTCGTGCACGTCACCGGCATCCTTCTCGCGGGCCACCATGGGGGCGGCCAGCATCTGCTGCTCGGAAAGCGTATGCGAATGCATCCAGTGGGTGCCGGCCGTCAGCTCGAAATCGTGCACATCCGCCTGACCCGGGGAAACGGCGCCGCCGCCCGGCCGCGCCCGATCCTGTTCGAAGGGCGCCTTGATCTGCCCGTGCCAATGCATCTGCAGGGGCTCATCGGTAGCATTGAGCAGGGCTCCCGTCAGCCGGCCTCCCTCGTTCGCGAAAATGCCCTTCTTTCCGTTCCCTGCAGCTACGCTGAAGACTCTCGCGGCGCGCTTGTTGACCTCGATCGTGCGCGAGTAGACCTTCAATGCAGGCGCGGCGGCGAACGCCGGCAACATCGGCATGCCCGTCGTGACGACGCCACCGAAGGCGATACCCGATCGTATAAAGGCCCGGCGGCTCATTGCTCGGTTCATCGTTGTGGTGCTCATGATCATCTCCTTGGCAGGACGGCTTAGTACTTGGCCTGGGCCGTGGTTCCATCAGGCGCGGTGATCTGGATCGCGCCCTTTGCACCGGGATTGACAGGTGCCGGCGCGGTACCTGTGAGCTTCGAGCCGTCGGCTGGCACGAGCTCGAAACGCTGCGACTTCCCGTCGATGACCAGGATGGCGTTGGCCTTGAAGCCGGCAGTGGGGATCGGCTTGTCATCGGCATCGCTCAAGAACACGGCGACAGCCGACGTGCCATCGACGACAAGCTCGGCGTGATACTTGCCGGCATCGACTCTCAGGCCGCCGTTCTTCCCCTTGGCCGCCTCGTGGGCGAACGCTGCAGGTGCCGCCACGAGCGCAGCGGCGAGCGACAGCAATGCAAGATGAGTCCGGTTCATGATCGATCTCCTGGGTTGCTTGACGTCAGTAGGCTTCCATCGGGCGCACGCTGGCGCCGGGATGAACTTTGTCCGCCGCGGCGGCGTGAGCTTGCGCGACGAGGCGCTCCAAGGGCTTCTGGCCGTAGCGGAGGAACAGGAGCGGGGTCAGCGCGGTGTCGAGAGCCGTCGCACTGATCAGGCCGCCGAAGATGGTGATCGCGACCGGGCTCAGGACTTCCTTGCCGGGGGCGTCGGCTCCGATCATCAGCGGCACGAGCGCGATGCCGGCAGAAAGCGCCGTCATGAGGACCGGTGTCAGGCGATCGAGGCTGCCGCGCACCACGAGTTCGGGCCCGAACGGGAGGCGCTCGTGTATGGCGAGATTGATGTAGTGGCTGATCTTCAGGATGCCGTTGCGCGTGGCGATGCCGGTCAACGTGATGAAGCCGATCATGCTCGCGACGGAGAGCGGCTGACCGGCCCACCAAAGCGCGATCACCGAGCCGATCAGCGCCAGCGGCACGCTGCCCATGATGATGAGCGCGAACAGGACCGAGCGATAGCGGCTGTAGAGGATCGCGAAGATCATCGCCAGTGAAATCACCGACAGGCCGGCGATGGTGCGCATCGATTCCTCCTGGGCCTGGAAGGTGCCTTCCAGGCTCGTGAAGAATCCGGTGGGAAGCTTTGCGCTAGCAAGCTCGCGGCGAATGTCGGCGATGATCGCGGCCATGTCGCGCGCGCCGTCAGAGTTGGCGAGGACGACGATCCGCCGCTTGGTGTTCTCGCGCAGGATCTGATTGGGACCATCGGTCTCCTTGACCTCGGCGACCTGGCGCAGCGGTATCCAGCCGACCGGCGTCTCGATCAGCAGGTCCGAGAGCCCTTGAGTTGTGCGCGTCCGATCGGGAAGGCGCACGACGAGATCGAAGCGCTTGGAGCCGTCGATCAGGCGCGAGACCAGCCGCCCGTTCGAGAGCCGCTCAAGCTCCTCGGTGATCTTGGCGGGTTGCAGGCCATAGAGCGCCGCCTTCTTGTAATTGACGGTGATCTCGAGTTGCGGAATGCGCACCTGACGCTCGACCTGGAGGTCGACGACGCCGGCAATCTTCGAAAGCCGCTGCCGCACGTCCTCGGCAAGCCCGCGCAGCGTATCGAGGTCTTCGCCGAAGATCTTGACGGCGATCTGGGCGCGCACGCCGGACAGCATGTGGTCGAGCCGGTGCGAGATAGGCTGGCCGATGTTGGTTGCTGCCGGCAGGACCGACAGGCGGCTGCGGATGTCGCTGATGATCTCGTTCTTGGTGCGTCCTTTGGGCTTGAGATCGACCTCGATCTCCGAGGAGTGCACGCCCTCGGCATGTTCGTCCAGCTCCGCGCGGCCCGTGCGGCGCGCGACGAGCTTGGCCTCGGGAACCTCCATGATGAGGCGTTCGGCGATCAGCCCCACGCGATGGCTCTCGGCCAGGGATATGCCCGGCTGAAAGAGCGTGTTGATCGTCAGAGTGCCTTCGTTGAACGGCGGCAGGAAGGCGCGCGGCAGCGCGATCGCCGCGATCAGCGCTGAGAGCACACCGGTCGTGGCGCCGATCATGAGTGTGCGCGGATGGGCGAACGACCACGCCAGCAGCGCCCGGTTGCCACGCTTCAGCGTGCGGACGAGCCACCCTTCGTGCTCGTCGAGCCGCTTCAGGCCCGGCAGCAGGTAGTAGGCCATCACCGGCGTCAGCGTGATCGACACCACGAGGCTGGCGAGGATCGAGATGATGTAGGCCTGCCCGAGCGGGGCGAACAGCCGCCCCTCGATGCCGGACAGGGCGAACAACGGGACGAACACGAGCACGATGATCATCGTCGCGTAGACGATGCCGGAGCGGACCTCCTGGCTGGCGCCGACCACCACGTCGAACGTCGAACGTGGGTTGCCCTGCTCCCGGTTCTCGCGCAGGCGGCGGAAGATGTTCTCGACGTCGACGACCGCGTCGTCGACCAGCTCGCCGATGGCGATGGCCAGGCCCCCGAGCGTCATCGTGTTGATCGAGAGCCCGAGGGCATAGAACACTATCGCCGCGATCAGGATCGAGACCGGGATCGCCGTGAGCGAAATGAACGTGGTGCGAACGTTGAGCAGGAACAGGAACAGCACGATCGCAACGACAGCCACGGCTTCGACCAGCACCGTCTCGACGTTGCCGATGGAGGTTTCGATGAAGTTGGCCTGACGGAAGACGATGTTGTCGATCTTGATGCCCTTGGGCATCGTCGCGTTGAGCTCGGCAAGGGCGCGCTCGACCTCTGCCGACAGCTTGACGGTGTCGATTGCAGGCTGCTTCTCGACCGAGACGATGACGGCGGGCTTGCCCATGAACCCTGCTTCGCCGCGCTTCAGGCGAGCGCCGAAGCTGATCTCCGCGACCTGATGCAGATAGACAGAGCGGCCGCCCCCGGCGGCGATGACGACGTCGCGCAGGTCCTCGAGCTTGAGTGTGCGTCCGATATTGCGGATGAGATATTCGCGGCTGTACTGGTCGGCAAAGCCGCCACCGCTGTTGGTGCCGAAGCGCTCGAGCGCGCGTTCCATCTGCTCGAGCGTGACACCGAGCGCGCGCATGGCGGGGGTGTTCGGCGCCACGCGGAACTGCCTCACCTCGCCGCCGATCGGAATGACCTGGGCGACGCCCGGTATGGTTAGGAGGCGCGGCCGGATGACGAAATCGGCGATCTCGCGCACCTCCATCGGGTCGGCCGTCTCGGCCGTGACCGCGAACATCAGGATCTGGCCCATGATAGAGTTGATCGGCCCCATCTGCGGCGTCACGTTCGCGGGCAGCTGCTCCTTGACGAGGCCGAGACGCTCGGAGATCTGCTGGCGGTTGCGGAAGATGTCGGTTCCCCATTCGAACTCGACATAAATGATGGACAACCCGACACCCGACACCGACCGCACGCGCGAGACGCCGGGCAGGCCGTTCATCTGCGTTTCGATCGGGAACGAGACCAGTTGCTCGACCTCGGCCGGCGCCAGTCCCTCCGCCTCGGTCATGATCGTGACGGTCGGCCGGTTGAGATCCGGAAACACGTCGACCGGCAGCCGCTGCAGCGTGAAGGCGCCGTAGAGCACCATCACGGCCGCGAGCGCGAGCACGAGCAGCCGATTGCGGAGCGACGCTGTGACGAGAAAGGTGAACACGCGAGCCCCCTCAGCGGATCTGGTTCAGAAGCTCGGCGCCGGTCGTGACGACACGCTTGCCGGGCTCGATGCCAGCGACAATCAAGACGCGCTCTGCATCGAGCTGCTCGATGCGCACCTCGCGTGGAACGAAGCGCTCGGCGTTGCTGTGTTCGTAGACGATGCTCTGACCGTTGGCACCGCGAAGGACTGCCTCACGCGGCACTGCGATCCCCGCGCGATCCGTGGTCGTGGTCGCCAGAACCGTGAGGAACTGGCCGGCGCGCAGACCATTCGTGTCGCCGCGTATCGAGAAATGCACCGGGACGGACTGGTTGCGGTCGGCGAGCCCGGTGCCGACGTAGGCGAGCTCGATCGACTTGCCGCCTGCGAAAAGCCCCTGTGCCGAGCCGTTGGTCGACTGCGGCTCGAAGCTCAATGCCTCGACCCAGAGGCGGGCCGGATCGACGATCTGGAAGATGATCGAGTTGGGCTCGGCCATCTGGCCTGCGACGGCGTTCGAAGCGGCGATGACACCGCCGACAGGGGAGACGAGCGGTTCCGGCTCCTTGTTGGCGCGCGCCAGGTTTGTCCGCCGCTCGTGCAGGCCCTTCAATTCCAGCTCGGCGTCCTCGAGCTGACCTCTGGCGATGATCTTCTCGATGGCGCGCAGCCGCTCGACCTTGCGAGAGACGACGGAAATCTGCTGATCCAACTCGCGGGCCTGCTGCTGCTGCGTCGTCAGATCGGCGGAGCTGATCGGCGGATGCACATAGGCCAGGACGTCGCCCGACTTGACCGAGGTGCCCAGAGGCTTGAACCCACCAGGCGGCGGCAGCAACCGGCCGCCCACTGCGGCCTGAACGAGCCCGCTGGCGTTCGGGTCGGGAATGATCCGGCCGGGCAGCTCGATGGCGCGGCGATGGGCCCGTTGCTCGGTGAAGATCGTGCGCAATCCGAGGATGCGCTGTGTCGGCTTCGGCACGAACAGCGCTCCATCCGGGAACCGCTGTGAGACATCGCGCGCCGCTATCCCGGTTGCAGACGCCCGGGGCCCAGTATCGGCCAACGCACCGGTCGGCGTTGCGAACGACAAGGCGGCCAGCAGGATCAGGCCGACGGCCGCACGCCGCCGTCGAAGTGCCAAGGCGGTTACGGCGATGCCTGTCAGGAATCCCAGTCCGAGGGTCAGCAAGAGTGACGTGCCGGGCTCTCCGACGCGCTGAGACAGATCCTTGGCAATGGCTGGATCGACGCCCCACCACGGGCGCGGCGCTGCTACCGCCTGAGGCTGCGTCGAGAGCGGGACCTTGAGTGTGGTGGTCAAGACATCGACGACACCGTTCGCCGAGATGGTGATGGCAAGATCGTGGTTGCCGGGCTTTGACGCAAACGGAGCGGCAACGGTGTAAAGCCCCGGACCTGCCGCAACCGGCTTCAAGATCCCTCCGGGGGAATCGATTTCGATCTCGGCGCCGTCGATCGGCTGATTGCCGCGGAACGTGTCGAGATAGATCTCGAGCTTGTTGCCGCGCGCGATGGCGACAAGCTCCAGGTCGGCCGACGACGCGTCTGCGCGTGGCGCGATTGTGCTCGACGTCGGAGGCGGTGGGGCGCCGTGGTCATGCCCCTCATGGGCGTGAGCCGACCCGGCGCCAAGGAGTATCGCCACAGACAAGAGCAGCGACATCGCGAGCTTGGTGGGCGGAAACCGCATGAGGCCTCTCGTTCGTAACAACCGATCGAGGCCGACCCTAACCCGCGTCGCGTGACTGCGCGTTTCGCGACTGTAACAAATTGTTTCGCGCCGCCTCCGCGACGGGCAGCGACCCGGGTGATCGCAGCAAAGCGAACCGTGAAACAATTTGGAATGCGGCAGAAATAACGGTGAAACAGGGCTTTGCTATTGTGACCAGGCTTCGCAGATGCTCACCGTTTCTCTTTGACGGTGTGGTGCAGTTTGCCGGAGCAGCAACAATCACGCCGCAAATGGAGGTTCATCATGAGACGCATTCTCGTTGGTACCATTCTGATCCTGTCGCTCACCGGCGTCGCCACTGCGGCGAGTGCCGATCACTGCAAAAAGTGGTCGGACTGCTACTTCGAGGATCAGACAAAGAGCGGTGGCTGAGGTCAAGAACGGCGTTAGGGCACCCTATTCCGGCTGCATCGGCATTGCTTGATGCAGCCGGAAACCTCTTGCTCACATTGCGGCCGGCAGGACGACCGTCACCGAAAGACCGCCCTCATCGCGGTTGGCCAGACGCAGCTTGCCCCCGTTCGCCTCGATATTGTTCTTTGCGATGGTGAGCCCCAGCCCGACGCCGCCGGTGGTCAAGTTGCGAGACTCTTCGAGACGCACGAAGGGCTCGAGAACCGCATCGAGCTTTTCAGGCGGAATGCCGGGGCCATCGTCGTCTATTGTCACGACGACGTCATCGCCAACGTGGCGGACCTCGACCCGAGCCCGCGTGCCGTAGCGCAAGGCATTCGAAACGAGATTGGAGAGGGCCCGCTTCATGCCGAGCATCCCGGTGTTTACGACGAGATGAGCCGGCGCCGTCAGCTCTGCGTCGCGACCCATGTCACGTGCGTCGTTGACGATCGTCTCGAGCAGCGCTACCAGGTCGACAGCGCGTCGAGGTTCATCCGGCTGGTCCCCCTTGAGGTACGAGAGCGTAGCCTCGACCATCTCTTCCATCTCGTCGATGTCGGTCGCCATGGCACGCTGTAGTGCGGGATCCGCAAGATCATCCAGTCGGAGCCGAAGCCGGGTCAGCGGCGTTCTCAAGTCGTGCGACACCGCTGCCAACGCTTGCGTCCGGCGCGTGACGAGTTCTGCAATGCGCCGTCTCATGTCGTTGAATGACCGGGCGAGGTGACGCACTTCGCGCGGGCCAGCTTCGGGGACGGAGGACGCGGCGTCATCTGGCGACAGCAGCGTGACGGCATCGGCAATTTCCCGGATCGGACGGGTCAGCCAGCGCGCCATCAGGAGCGACATGAGCACGACCCCGAGCGCCATCAGGCTAGTCGAGAGCAGCGTGCCGTGACCGGTCCCGCGAGCGGGGCTCGCCGCGAACAGGCTCACGTTGAGCCAGCTGTCGTCGGGCAACCGAATCGAGAGCAGCGCAACGTGCGGATCGGTGCTGGTGCCGATGACGACGTCGCCACTCGTCATGTTCTCGGCGAACCTCCTGATCTGTTCGCCGAGGCCGGTCCAGGCCTCGACGCCGGGACCGCCTGCAACGGCCCCCCTGCTCGAGTTCCAATGCGCCTCGATGGGCCCGCCGGACAAGTCGTGCGCAAGTGCCTCCCGCTGGTCGCGCGGTGCCAATGCGACGCTGCGCTGGATCGAGATGAGGCGCTCGGCAAGGCTCGCTTCATGCGCGCGCGACAATTCCTGATCCAAGGCCCTCTGGTAGGTCCAGAGACTCAACACGTGCACCAGCGTGATGCCGAGCAGCGACACCAGGATGACGCGCGCCACGATCGTATCGAGCGCGCGGATCATGCCCGGGTGACCGCCGGCACGAACATGTAGCCCGACCCTCGGATGGTCTTGATCATGTTCTGGCCGTCCTCGTCCGAGCCGAGCTTCTTGCGCAGCCGGCTCACCTGGATATCGATGGCCCGGTCGAAGCCGGTCGCCATCCGGTGCTTGGCGCTGTCCATCAACTGATCGCGCGTGAGAACGCGCTGCGGCAGTTCGAGAAACGTCAGCAGCAGGTCGTACTCTCCGGTCGAAAGGTCGACGACCACGCCGTTCGGATCATTGAGCTCCCGGCGTCGCGTATCGAGCGACCACCCCTCGAACCGCAGCAAATGACCGCCACCTTCATGTCCCGCGCCCTGTTGATTGCGCGTGCGCCTCAGGACCGAATTGATCCGGGCCAGAAGCTCGCGAGGGTTGAAGGGCTTTGCGACGTAGTCGTCGGCACCGATCTCCAGCCCGACGATGCGGTCCGTCTCCGTACCGCGTGCCGTAAGCATGATGATGGGGATGGAGGAGCGGGTACGAATCTCCTTGCAAAGATCGAGACCGTTGCCGCCCGGCAGCATGATGTCCAGCAGAACGAGGTCGATGGCGGCCGTCTCCAGGACCTGCCGCATCTCTCGGCCATCACGGGCCATGGTCACGCGATGCCCATGCTCGCGCAGGAATTTTCCTGCGAGCTGACGGATCTGCGCGTCGTCATCGACGATCAGGATGTGCCCGTCGCTACCTGCAGGAGAGGGCTGTGAGCTGAGTTCGGGATCTTTGGTTGTCATGGCTAGCGGTCAGTTGTGGCGCCGGAATCTTAGCGCAACATTCGTATCGCCCGGTATCGGTCCTGTTTCAAAGTGTTTCATAACGCGGTTCCGACTTGTCCCGACGTGGCCTGCCACTCATGTTCGGCTTCGCGCCAGTGCCGCACGAAGCATAGCTCAGACAAAGGGGCCGATATGAACCTCAAGGATGGGCAATGCCCGGACTGGCCGCTTGCTCTGCGCCGGTATCTTGCTGCGTCGCTGGTTTTGCACCTCGTATGGGAGATCCTGCAACTGCCGCTTTACACACTGTGGACCAAGGGCACGCTTCGCGAACAGGCCTTCGCCGTCGTCCATTGCACCGTGGGCGACCTGATGATCGCTGGGCTCTCCCTGCTGGTATCACTCGCGATTCTCGGTCGACCGACATGGCCGGTGGCGGGAAGCCGCCGCGTGTGGCTGCTGATCGTGCTTCTCGGCGTCGGGTACACGATCTACAGCGAATGGCTGAACGTCAGTGTTCGCAGGAGCTGGGCGTATTCGGATCTCATGCCGACGCTGCCGGTGCTGGGCACGGGGTTGGCGCCTCTGTTCCAGTGGATCATCGTGCCTACTTTGGCTCTGTGGCTCGCAGTCGGCCGCGCACCGTGGCGCGATCAGAGTGCCGCCGCGAAGTGACGATCCCGGCGAAGCTGGCCTGACACAATTTGTAATAGACGCGACACGCTGGGTTACCGGCGCGCGGCTAGAGTCCTCGGGGCCGGCTCCCTGTCACTGTAGAGGCGACTGGGAGCGGTGGGTGTGGCACCCAGCCCTAATACAGAGGTCACAAACTACACACGTACCGTAAACCATCGGCTCGACGACGTACCAAACACAGCCCGTCGCCCCCTGCGAGACCAACCGAAGGAGATCGTGATGCAAAAATTCTTCACACAATTCACCGCTGTAGCTGTCTTGGCGGGACTTCTAATCAGCGGCACCGCATTGGCGCAGCCTGCGCCTGATCCGCATCACCCGGGTGGTGCTGCAGCCCAGGCGCAGCCGCAGGGCCCAATGCCAGGCGGCACGATGGGTCCCGGCATGATGGGCCGGATGATGGGTGGCGGGATGATGGGACCAGGCATGATGGACATGATGGCCAACTGCCCGATGATGGGCGGGGGCACGAGCCATGCCGAGGGACGGATCGCCTTCCTGAAGGCTGAGCTTGCCATCACCGAGGCCCAGAACGCGGCGTGGGAAGCCTACGCAGCACAAATCCGGAAAAACCTGACGGGCATGCAGGACATGCAGAAAACCATGATGTCGATGATGGACGCGAAATCGCCGGTCGAGCGGCTCGACGTACGCATCGCCATGATGGAGAAGCGCACGCTGGCGCTGAAGGAGATCAAGCCGGCCCTGGCCGCGCTGTACACCGGCCTCAGCGCGGATCAGCAGAAAAAGGCCGATCAGCTCCTGACCGGCATGGGCTGCATGATGTAGGTCGCTCGACGCGGGCCCGGCGCGGCGACGGCCGCACCGAGCTCGCCCAGATCAATTCAGGACGCCGTCGGTCGGCCATGTTGCGCCGACAGCTCACTCTGCGCCGGTGCGGACAGCCGCCAGCCTTTCACCATCGCGTAGATCGCCGGGATGACGACGAGGGTGAGGATGGTCGACGAGACCATGCCGCCGATCATCGGCACGGCGATGCGCTGCATGACCTCCGAGCCGGTGCCGTGGCTCCACAGGATGGGCACCAGGCCGGCCATGATGGCGATGACGGTCATCATTTTCGGGCGCACGCGCTCGACCGCGCCTTCCATGATGGCGGCCGCGAGATCGGCGCGCGTCGCCTCACGACCCTCGGCCGCCGCCTTCACCTGCTGCGCCTGCCATGCGTGATCGAGGTAGATTAGCATGATGACGCCGGTCTCGGCGGCGACGCCGGCGAGCGCGATGAAGCCGACCGCGACCGCGACCGACAGGTTGAAGCCCATCCACCACATCAGCCACAGCCCGCCGACGAGCGCGAACGGCAGCGACAGCATGACGATCAGCGTCTCGGTCATGCGCCGGAAGTTGAGGTAGAGCAGCAGCAGGATGACGAGCAGCGTCAGTGGCACCACGACCGCGAGGCGCTTCTTCGCCCGCTCGTAGTACTCGAATTGGCCGCTCCAGACGGCATAGTAGCCGGGCGGGAACTTGACCGACGCGGCCACGGCCTGCTTCGCGTCGGCGACATAGCTGCCGAGATCGCGCTCGCGGGCGTCGACGAAGATGTAGGCGGCAAGCTGCGCGTTCTCGGTGCGGATCGACGCCGGACCCTGGACGAGCGAGACCTTGGCGACCTGTCCGAGCGGGATCGAGGCACCGTTGGCGAGCGGCACCAGCACCTCGCGCGAGATCGCCTGCGGGTCGGAGCGCACGTCGCGCGGATAGCGAACGCTGACGCCATAGCGCTCGCGCCCTTCGACCGTCGTCGTCACGGTCTCGGCGCCGAGCGCGGACGCGACGACCTGCTGCACGTTGGCGATCGTCAGGCCGTAGCGCGCGAGATCGCGTCGGTCGGGCTCGATATCGAGATAGTAGCCGCCGATGATGCGCTCGGCGAAGGCGCTCGACGTGCCGGGCACGGTCTTGATCGCGGCCTCGATCTCACGCGCGAGCCTCTCGATGACCTTGAGGTCCTGCCCGATCACCTTGACGCCGACGGGCGTGCGGATGCCGGTCGCCAGCATGTCGATGCGGGCCTTGATCGGCATCGTCCAGGCGTTGGAGACCCCTGGGAACTGCAGCGCCTTGTCCATCTCCTGGATCAGGCTGTCGATGGTGACGCCCGGCCGCCAGTCCCTCTCCGGCTTCAGGTTGATGACCGTCTCGAACATCTCTGTCGGTGCCGGATCAGTGGCCGTTGCGGCTCGTCCCGCCTTGCCGAACACACTCTGAACCTCGGGGAAGGTCTTGATGATGCGGTTCTGGATCTGCAAGAGCTCCGCCGACTTTGTGATCGACAGCCCGGGCAGCGTCGTCGGCATGTACATGATCGTGCCCTCGTTCAGGTTGGGCATGAACTCGGAGCCGAGCCTCGTCGCCGGCCAGACGCTGGCGGCGAGTGTGGCCAGCGCAACAGCGATAGTGACGCCCTTCGCTCTGAGCACAACTTGAATGACCGGCCGATAGGCGCGGATCAGGATGCGGTTCACCGGGTTCCGGTGCTCGGGGACGATGCGCCCGCGCACGAACAGGATCATCAGCGCGGGCACCACCGTGACGGACAACATGGCGGCGGCCGCCATCGCGAACGTCTTGGTCCAAGCCAGCGGCTTGAACAGCAGTCCCTCCTGCGCTTCGAGCGCGAAGATCGGCAGGAACGAGACGGTGATGACGAGGAGCGAGAAGAACAGCGACGGACCCACCTCGCTCGCCGCCTCGATCAGCACCTCCGTGCGCGGCTTGTCGGGAGGCGCGCGCTCGAGATGCTTGTGCGCGTTCTCGATCATGACGATCGCCGCGTCGATCATGGCGCCGATGGCGATCGCGATGCCGCCGAGGCTCATGATGTTGGACGATAGCCCCAAGGCCCACATGCAGGTGTAGGCGACGAGGATGCCGAGCGGCAGCGTGACGATGGCCACCAGCGCGCTGCGGGCGTGCAGCAGGAATACGAAGCAGACGAGGGCGACGATCACGCTCTCCTCGATCAGCGTGGTTTTGAGCGTCGCGATCGCACGATGGATGAGATCGGAGCGGTCATAGACCGGCACGATCTCGGTGCCCTCGGGCAGGCTGCCCTTGATCTCGGCGAGCCGGTCCTTGACGCTGCCGATGACCGACAGCGCGTTCTGGCCGTAGCGCTGCACGGCGATGCCGGACACGACCTCGCCCTCACCGTCGAGCTCGGTGACGCCGCGCCGCTCGTCGGGCACGAGCTCGACGTGCGCCACATCCTTGATGAGCACGGGCGTGCCGCCTTCCGCCTTCAATACGATCGACTCGATGTCGGCGATGCCCTCGAGGTAGCCGCGTCCGCGCACCATGAACTCGGTCTCGGCCAGCTCGACGACGCGGCCGCCGACGTCCATGTTCGACTCGCGGATCGCCTCGCGAACCTTCGCGAGCGGGATGTCGAAGGCGCGCAGCCGGCGCGGATCGACGACGACCGAATATTGGCGGACGAACCCGCCGACGCTCGCGACCTCGGCCACGCCCTCGGCCTTGGCGACCGCGAAGCGCACCTGCCAGTCCTGCGTGGTCCTGAGCTCGGCGAGGGTCCGCTTCCTGGCCATGACGGCATACTGGTAGACCCAGCCGACCCCGGTAGCATCGGGCCCCAGCGTCGGCACCACGCCTTGCGGCAGGTTCCGCGTTGCCGCCGACAGGTATTCGAGCACGCGGGAGCGGGCCCAGTAGATGTCGGTGCCTTCCTCGAAGATCACGTAGACGAAGGAGACGCCGAAGAACGAGAAGCCGCGCACGACCTTCGATCGCGGCACCGACAGCATGGCGGTCGAGACCGGGAAGGTGACCTGATCTTCCACGACTTGCGGCGCCTGGCCCGAGAACTCCGTGAACACGATGACCTGCGTGTCCGAGAGATCGGGAATGGCATCGAGCGGCACCTTGGTCACCGCATAGAGCCCCGCTCCCGTCGCGAGCACGGTCGCGATCAGGACGAGCATCAGGTTCGAAGCCGACCAGCGGATGAGACGCGCGATCATGGCTTGCGCTCCCGGGGTGGCGAAGCGGGTTCGGCGGTGAAGCCCGACAGCGCCGCCTTGAGGTTGCTCTCGGCATCGATCAGGAAATTCGCGGCCACGACCACGCTGTCGCCGGCCTTGATGCCACTGGCGATCTCGACGTAGCCGTCGCCGCGCAGACCGACCTTGACCGGCCTGGGCTCGAAGCGCCCCTCGCCGCGATCGACGATCACCACCTGGCGGTTGCCGCTGTCGATCAGGGCGGACACCGGCACCGAGAGGCGCTCGGGCTCGCCGTCGCCTGCGTTGATCTCCACGTCCGCGAACATCTCGTGCTTGATGCGGTGATCGGGATTGGCGACCTCGACCCGCACCTTGGCCGTGCGGGTCGCCATCTCCAGCTCGTGCAGGATGAAGCTGACGCGCCCGTCGAACGCCTCGTTCGGGAAGGCGCGGAAGGTGACCTTCGCCTTGGAGCCGATGCGGACCTGGGCCAGATCCTGCTCGGCGACGTCGGCGACCACCCAGATCGACGACAGATCGGCGAGGCGCAGCATCTCGTCACCCGCCTTCATCATCATTCCTTCGATCGCCTTCTTCTGCATGACGACGCCGGACACGGGTGATGGCCAGTCGAACGAGATGACGGGCTCGCGCGTGCGCTTGAGCTCGTCGATGACCGCCTGCGGTAGCTGCAGGTTGTGCAGTCGTTGCAACGAGCCCTTCTCGTCGCGGTTGCCGCTGGCGTTGACCGCGATGCGATAGTCGACCTGCACCTTGACCATGTCCGGGCTGTAGACGCGGAACAGCGGCTCGCCCTTCTTGACGTGCCGCCCGGTCTCGTTGACATGGAGCTTCTCGATGAAGCTGTCGGCGCGCAGCGCGACGGTCAGCAGCGTGCGCTCGTCGGGCTTGGCGACGCCCGGCACCCGGATCGGCCGCACGAGGCGGCGCAAAGCCGCCGGCTCGGTGCGGACACCGGAACGCTGGATCTTGGCGATGCTGACCTTGACGGTGCCGTGATCCTCCGCTTCGCCGGCGTAGACCGCTATGTAGTCCATGCCCATGTGATCCTTCTTCGGCACGGGCGAGGTGTCGGGAAGCCCCATCGGGTTGCGGTAGTAGAGGATCTTCGGCGGAGCGCCATTGGCCGGCTTCGGTGGCGCTTTCGGCTTGGCTACGGCAAAGTCGGCCTCCTGGTCGTCGTAGACCGGCATGTAGTCGCGGCCGTCGCCGGTCTTCCTGGGCTCCGGGGCGAACTCGGTGTCGCGGTCGGGATGCCTCCAGTAGAGCACCTTGCGATCCCTCGGCGGCACAGGGGACTTGGTTGCGACGTCGGGCTTCGGGCTCGTATCGGAACCGCGCGGATCGGGCCACTTGCCGGCTCCGAGACGGTAGCCGGCAAGGAGCGCGGTGAGGATCGCCGCAACGGCGATCCCCCGCTTGACGGGCGTTCGCATGTCCGCCCCTCAGTCCTTGGCCCGGAACACGACGACGCCCTCGACCGTCTCGGCCTCGCCCGGCACCTTGGCCATGATGCGGAAGGCCCAGCCGCCGGCCATGGTGAGATCGGCCTTGAAGGCGTAGACGCCTGCGTCGGCCGACGGCATGGCCGCGTGGTTGGCCGTCATGTCGGCCATGTTGTCGGGGGCCATATCGAGGCGCGTGCGGAATAGCACCGCACCAGGGACGGGCTTGCCGGTCGGCTTATGCACCAAGCGCACGGCGAGCTCGCTGCCGGCACCGTTCTTGACGTCGACCTTGAGCGGCTGGAACTCGTAGTCCGCTGCGCCGGCGAGCGCGCTTGCGGCGCTCGCCGAGAGCGCGAGACCGATCAGGCCGGCGCGAAGGGCTGTGTGAAGGGTCATCGGCTGATCCTATCGAATGAGTGTTGACGCGCGCCGGCACCATGCCGGACGCGCGCGGCGCAGAGGCACACGCCCATGCGCCGATGCCCGCAGCAGCGGGCCCGTCATCGATGGATCAGGTTCGGGGAGGCGGCGTCGCAGGCGGGATGGATCGCTTCGGCGGCCGGTCGGGCTCGGCCGATACGGGCGACCGCGCGACGAGCAATCGCACCAGGGGCGGACGAGGCAAGTCGCCGAAGATCTTGTAGCACTTGGCGAGGCAAGCCTCGGGCGGACAGGATTTTCCGGTATCGCAGCAAGGACAATCGGAGGAATCCGACTTGCCCATCATCTTCTCGCAGTCGGTCATCTCCGCCATGTCGGACATGTCGTGATGTTCTGGCGTGGCCGCACTTTGATCGGTCGCCCCGTGCTTCGCCAGATGTGGTCCGGCGAGGGCAGAGCCAAGCGGCGCGCTGACTACCGCCAGCGCGACGAGCAAGACAACGACGAGACGCAGCAAGGACACGAGACCATGCCTCCCAGCCCGCATCATCCTCTCTTGGCGTCCGAGGTCAAGGTTTCGGCAGCAGGTTGCGTTCACGTTGTCGCGCGCATGCCAGAAATGGTTAGGCGGAAAGTAATCATGTTACCGTCTGACCACCTTGCCACACGCCGCTTCAACCGGCTTGCTGGCCAGCGGCAGATCTGTGCGGGGGCCGCATCGTTCATCTGCCGATACCACGGCCCGCCCACTATCGATGGATTTCTCCGACAACGCCCCGATCACACCGCACGTGGCGACCCGACCGCTCGAGCACGCATCGACCATGCCCTGGATCTCGACCCGAAGAGCCTGCAATCGCTCGAGCTTGCTGTCGATCTCATGAAGATGCTGCCGGGCGATACTGTCAGCGTCCGCACATGATGCGGTGGGCGTGTCCGCGAGACCGATCAAATCGCGGATCGCCGGGATCTCGAACCCGAGTTCGCGCGCATGGCGGATGAAGGCAAGACGTTGCAGCTCCAGCTCACCGTAAGTGCGCCGATTGGATGCCGTGCGCTCCGGACGTGGCAAGAGCCCGATGCTCTCATAATAGCGGATCGTCGTGACCTTCACGCCCGTCCGCCGCGCTACCGCACCGATCGCGTAAGTGGCCATTACTCACCTCTTGATCCTCTAGTGACTGTAGGACGTAGGGTGCCATCACTGGACTTTCGAGGAGACGCATCATGAGCGATCATTGCGAAGCGGCGGGAGCGTGCGGCTGCTCCGGCAATCCCAGTTTCGATGGCATTGACCCGCGATACAAGCGTGCGCTGTGGATCGTGATCGCAATCAATGCTGGCATGTTCGTCGTTGAGACGGCCGGTGGACACCTTGCTGGTTCGCAAGCGTTGCAGGCAGATGCACTCGACTTCCTTGGCGATACGCTGACCTATGGCCTCAGCCTTGCCGTGATCGGCGCAAGCCTGAGGACTCGGGCGATGGCCGCTATTCTCAAGGGGGCCAGCCTGACCGTGATGGGCCTGTGGGTCGCGGGATCGACGGTCTATCACGTCCTCGTCCTCGGCGTTCCGCGAGCCGAAATCATGGGGACGATCGGCTTCATGGCGTTGGCGGCGAACGTCACCAGTGTGCTGCTGCTCCGCCGCTACAAGGACGGCGACGCCAATGTCCGATCGGTCTGGCTCTGCTCGCGAAATGACGCGATCGGCAACATCGCCGTGATGATGGCCGCCGTTGCGGTCTGGGCAACGGCTTCGGCCTGGCCCGACCTCATCGTGGCCGCCGCGATGGCCGCATTGTTCCTGAACTCGTCGTTCCTTATCCTGCGGCAGGCGTTCTCGGAGTTCAGAGGCAAGGGTGATAGCGGCCTCCCCAGCGGCGAGCGGCACGAGCACAGTCACCATTAGGTAACTGTGCTGATCCCCCTGCTTACCGGAAGCGGCCAGCGTGAGTGCCATGATCATCGTCCGGTCGCGCCCCTGACCGCCAGGGTAGCCCAGCTCGTTCGCAGTCCTTTTTTTCCCGAACTACCGCGCCGTCGACGTGGCAGTGAGGACGTGTCGGGCTCCAGTCAGCAAGATACATGCAGGGCCCTTTGGCACACGAACCATAGGGGATTCTTCGGAGCTCTCCCGCGCGCCAGGGAAGCTCGTGCGCATAGGAGGTGACCTGCACCGCGAGCAGCGAAAGCCCCGTCAAGACTGCAAGACTGATGATCTTTGGCATCTTGGTTGTTCTCCACTTCAGAAGGATGTCGCGCCCCTTCGAGGGCGCGACATCATCGGTTGGTCAGTCGAGCTTGAAACGTGCCTGCTCCGGCTTGTGATCGGGCATGGTCAGCGTGATCACGATGGTCGCGCCCTTGGCGGCCTTGAACGCCCCCTTGCCGCTGAAAACGCCACCGGCAGCCGGCTGCAGATCAACCGCCTCGGTCTTGCCGTCAGCGAGTACGGTCGCAGAGGCCTTGGCCTTCGTCACGTCCTCGGGCTTGTCCGCCTCGTCACGCACGTAGAGCGTCAGCGAGCCATCGGCCGCGATCAGCTCGAGATGATGGTGGCCGCTTTCCACGACCTTGCCGCCGTGCTTGCCTTTGTGGTCTCCAGCGGCGAAAGCAGCGACAGCCGATGTGGCGACGATGGCTGCGGCAAATGTTAACTTGCGAAGCATGGTGGTACTCCCTTGGTTGAACGTCAGAAGGCTTCGGCGTGTGCCAGCTCCCCCTCGGTCTCCTGCAGACGCTCGAGCGGCTTTCGACCGAAGAGAAGGAACAAGGTCGGCGTGAGAAAGGCATCCAGCAGCGTTGCGCTGACGAGGCCGCCAAAGATGGTGATGGCAACCGGATTGAGCAGCTCCTTGCCTGGCTCGTCGGCGCCGATCATCAGCGGGATCAAGGCCACTCCGGCGGCGAGCGCCGTCATGAGCACGGGCGTCAACCGTTCCAAAGTGCCTCGGATGATCATACGCCGTCCGAACCGCTCGCCTTCGAACAAGACGAGGTTGATGTAGTGGCTGATCTTGAGGATGCCGTTGCGGGTTGCGATGCCGGCAAGTGTGATGAGGCCGATGGCGCTCGCAACCGAGAACGGCTGCCCGGCGATCCACAGCGCTATGACGCTGCCGATGAGCGCGAGCGGCACGTTGCCCATGATGATGAGCGCGAGCACGGCGGACTTGTAGCGCGAATAGAGCACCACGAAGATCATGAGCAGTGAGATGATGGACAGCGCCGCGATGAGCTGCGAAGCCTGTTCCTGCGCCTGGAACTGTCCTTCGAGCCGCGTGAAGTAGCCCTGCGGCAGCTTCGTCGCTTCGATCTCCCGGCGGATCGCAGCCACGATGGCCGCCATGTCGGAGCCATCGGTGTTGGCGAACACGGCGATGCGGCGGCGTCCGTCCTCGCGCTGGACCTGATTGGGGCCGTCGGTCTCGATAATCTCGGCGAATGTCTTGAGCGGCACGCGACCCGCTGGGGTCTCGACCAGAAGTTCGGCCAAGGCACGGGTCGTCCGATCGCGGTCGGCGAGGCGCAACACCACGTCGAACCGGCGGCTTTCGTCGATGATCTGAGACACTACACGGCCGTTGGACAGCGTCTCCAGTGCCTCGGTGACGGCAGCGGGCGTCAAGCCGTAGCGCACGGCGGCGTCGTAGTTGACGCGCACCTGGAGCTGCGGGATGCGCACCTGCTTCTCGGTCTGCAGGTCGACCACGCCGCGAACACCCTTGAGCCGCTTTTCGAACTCGGCGGCCAGAGCCAGGAGCGTGTCGAAGTCGTCGCCATAGATTTTGAGCGCGAGTTGGGCACGCACGCCCGACAGCATGTGATCCAGGCGGTGGGCGATCGGCTGGCCGACGATGATGCTGGCCGGCAGCACCGACAGCCGGTTCCGGATATCCGCGAGGACAGCCTCGCGACTGCGTTCTGATCGCTTCAAATCGACATCGAGCTCGCTGTTGTGAACACCCTCGGCATGCTCGTCGAGTTCCGCGCGGCCCGTGCGGCGGCCGACCGAGTGAACCTCTGGCACCTCCTTGACGATCTTCTCGGCAATGGCGCCGATGCGGTCGCTCTCGGCGAGGCTGATGCCCGGCTGGAGGATAACGCTCACAAGCACGGTGCCCTCGTTGAAGGAGGGCAGGAACGCGCGCGGCAGCAGCGTGCCTGCGAATGCTGCGGCTGCCACTGCCGCGATAGGGAATCCGACGACGAAGGTCGGGCGATCGAAGCACCACTCGAGCCCGCGCTCCTGCCAGCGCTTCAGGATACGCACGACGGGGCTCTCGTGTTCGGCCATGCGCTTCATGCGCGGCAACAGCCAGTATGCGAGCACCGGCGTCACCGTGATCGACACGAACAGACTCGCGACGATCGACACGATGAATGCGACGCCGAGCGGCGAGAACAGGCGCCCCTCGATGCCCGACAGCGCGAAAAGCGGGATGAAGACGAAGATGATGATGGCCGTGGCGTAGAGGATGCCCGAGCGCACCTCGTTGGTGGCCGATGCGACGACCTCCATTGCCGACCTGTGGTCATGGCCGGATGCGGCGCGATGCTGTTTCAGGCGGCGGTAGATGTTTTCGACGCCCACGACGGCATCGTCGACCAGCGCGCCGATGGCAATGGCGAGGCCGCCGAGCGTCATGGTGTTGATCGACAACCCGAAGAGCTGGAACACGATGACAGTCATCAGTACGGACAACGGAATCGCCATCAGCGAGATGAACGTGGTCTGCCAGTTGAGCAGAAACGCGAACAGCACCACGGCTACGACGATGAGCGCCTCGACGAGCACCTTCTTCACGTTGTTGATAGACGTCTCGATAAACGTCGCCTGACGGAACTGGATGTCGGTAACCCGCACACCCGCCGGCATCACACGCTGCAACTCCGGCAGCATGCGCTCGATCTCCTTGGTGATCGTCACCGTATCGCCGGTCGGCTGCTTCTGAACGGCGAGGATCACGGCCGGCTGGCCGTTGAGCCCTGCATTGCCGCGCTTGGTCCTGGCCGCGAAATCCACCTCGGCGACCTGATTGAGCAGTATCGGCTGACCCTTGCGGTACACGACCACCAGGTTCTGCAAATGCTCGATCTTGGTGGTGCGGCCAATGTTGCGGATCAGGAATTCGCGCGCCTGCTGATCGACGAAACCGCCGCCGGTATTGCCGCCGAACGACTTCAGCGCCTTTTCGATCGCCTCGAAGTTGATATCGAGGCTGGCCATCCGCCGCATATCCGGGACGATACGGTATTGGCGCACCTCCCCGCCGATGGGCACGACCTGCGAGACGCCGGGTACAGTGAGCAACTGGCGACGCACCACGAAGTCGGCAAGCTCACGCAGCTTCATCGGGCTTTCGGTCGTGCTCGACATGGCGATCAGCATGATCTCGCCCATGACCGAGGAGATCGGCCCCATCTGGGCGTGGATATTGGGCGGCAGCTGCTCGCGCACGAGCTGCATCCTCTCGGCCACCTGCTGGCGCGCCAGATAGATCTCGGTCGCCCAGCTGAACTCGATGTAGACGATCGAGAGACCGACGCCCGAGACCGAGCGGACGCGCGTTACGCCTGGCATCCCGTTCATCGCCGTCTCGATCGGCGTCGTGATGAGAAGCTCGACCTCCTCGGGCGCGAGGCCTTCGGCTTCGCTGATCAGCGTCACGGTCGGCCGGTTGAGATCGGGGAACACGTCGACCGGTAGCTTGGTCAGCGTCAGGGCGCCATAGAGCATGATGACGATCGCGCCGATCAGCACGAACAGTCGGTTGGCTAGGCTGCCGCGAACGATGGCGTCGAACATGTTGAACCCTCACCGCACCTGGTTCACGAACTCGGCGCCTTCGGTCACGATCCGCAAGCCGGGAGCGAGACCGTCGGTGATCAGCACGCGCTGCCCGTCCAGAGGTTCGGTACGCACGGGTTTGGCGACAAACCGCTCGGGGTTGGACTTGGTCCAGACCTGCGGCAGACCGTTGCCCGCTCGGACGACAGCGGCCTCGGGCAGCACGATGCCGGGCTGGGTGGCCTTCAACCGAGCGACCACGGTCACCGACTTCCCGATCGCGAGCCCGCTGCCCGGCTTTTCGACGCTGAACAGCAGCGGCTGCGATTGCTGCTTCAGCTCGGGCGCGCGCCCGAGGAACTTCAATTCGATGGGAGCGCTGTCTTGACCGCCAACGCTTGCGGCCGTGATGCTTTTCTCATCGACGCTCGCGAAGCCGATCGCTTCGATCCATACCTTGTCCGGATCGACGATCTCGAACAGCACCTCACGGGCATCGACCACTTGCCCCGCGCGCACGTTCGCCGATGCGATGATGCCGGATACGGGAGCGCGCAACTGCTCCTGTCCGAACAGCGACGGTGACAGCGCCTTGCGGCGTTCGCGCAGTGCCGTCAGTTCGGCGCGTGCCTGATCGATCTCGGCCTGTGGCACGCTGCCGACCAGCTTGCCGAGACGCGAGACCTTCTGCTCAGCCTGTGCAATATTGCCGTCGATTTCTGCAAGCTGCTGCTGCACCGATCCTCGCTCCACCGAACTCACCGTCGGCACCAGCCCTGCGAGCACGTCGCCCTGCTTGACCCGCTGTCCGACGAACGCGATGCCGGCGTTCGTCAATTCGATGCGCCCGGCGAATGGCGCCTGGACGCGGCCTGATGCCGCTGGATCGGACACTACGGTTCCGAGCAGTTCCACTGCTCGCGGTGCGGTCGTCGCCGAGGTTTCGAGCGTCCGGATGCGCAGCAGACGCTGCGCGGGCTTGGGCATGAAAACCGATCCGTCAGCTTGGCGTCTCGGAACGTTGCCGCCCGTCGGTGCGGCGCTCTCTCCGCCACCGTGATCGTGCCCAGGACCAGCCCACGACGGGTTCGACACCAATGCCAATCCCGCTGCCATGACAATCAAAAGGGCGGCAGCCTGGCGAATGGACCCGGCGACATTGGGCTCGATCCGCAGCGCAGCCGCCGCTGGATCGTCATCCGGTGCCCGCATGGGACGGAAAGCGAAGGACAGAAAAAAGCCGAGCGCCGCCGTGATCGCCGACCAGACCCAGAGTTCCACGCGTCCCATCAGGGCCTTGAAGTCGAGCGGCGGTGCAGCCGCTGCCGGCTCGGGGCCGTGGATGTCGAGTGTGCCATTGAGGAGGTCGGCAATCTTCGGCGTCGTCACCGTGAACACGAGCGCCTTGACGCCCGGCGTGTCGACCCAGTCCGCGTCGACTTCGTAGACACCCGGGCCGACCGGCTTCGCCATGGCCTTGCCTTTGCCGTCGGCGGTCACCTCGATCGTCGCGCCGTCGATCGGCTCGTTGGTAGCAGGGTTGTCGAGATAGACCGTCAGCTTGTGGCCTTCGGCGGTCGCCACAAGTTCGAGATCGGCCGTGACGCTGGAGAGCCGCGGTATATCCGCACTCGCCTGCACCGAAGCCCCTCCGTCACCGTGGTCGTGCCCGGGGCCCGCGTAGGCCAGCGACGAGAAGCAAGCGAAAGCAAGTACGAAGGCGGAGATAAGCTTCATGGCTCGATACCCTGAGCTTGATTGATGTCGGATTGGGCGCGGTCGACAGCGATGCGGGCGAGCGCACGCGCGTTGGCGGCGTCGAACATCTGGACACGCGCGCGGATAAGCTCGCTGAGTGACGTCTGACCTGCCTGTTGGGCCTTCTCGATCAGGATGACCGCCGCCGAGAGCTGTGTGTACCGCTTCTCGAGCGCAGCAAGTTGCTGCCTAGTCCCTGATAGTCGGGCGCGAGCTCCATTGACCTCGGTCTTCAGAGCCAGCTCGGCGGCCACCAGCTCCGCCCGCGCAGCAACGATCGCCCCATCGGCCGCAGCACGCTTCGGTGCGTTGACGGCCTCGTAGGCGAATGGGATTTTGAGCCGGGCGCCGAGCTGCGTGTTGTAGTCTTCGCTGCGGTCGCCGCGATCCGTCTGGGTCGTCAGCCCGAACTCGGGCCGATCCCGGTCGACAACCTCGACCAGATGTCGTTCCGCTTCTGCTCGGGCAACGGCCGCACTCAGTGCCAACACGTTGGGGTGGGTGGCTCTTCGAGCTTCCGCGGACTCTTTGAAGTGCCCGGGAGGCTTCCTGCCGGTCTTCCCTTCAAAGCGGATCTGCGCCTCTCGAAGTTCGCTGCGCCGAGCTTCCACGGCAGCCTCCGCGTCGTTCAGTTCGGCTTCGGCCAAATGCTGATCGATCTGGGATGACTGGCCGGCCGCCGTTCGGCGCTTGGTGTCGTCTGCCAGCGCCTTGGCAATGGCACGGCGGCGTTCCGCCAACGCCAGCTTCTCGCGTGCTTCGGCTAGCTCCCAATAGGCGTCGCGGACGATCTTCGCCACGTCGAGGCGACGCTTGCCGATCTCCGCTTCGATACCTGCCAATGCGAGGTCTGCCGCTTGCGCGCTGGCACCTCGCTCTCCCGGCAGCCAGATCGGGAACGCGGCTTCGGTCGCGACCTCGCGTGCGCCCCTCCGGGTCGTCAGCGCGTCGGACTGCGTGCTGACACTGACCGACCAGCCGCCCGGCAGCAGTGCTCCGGCCGCATCACGCTTGGCGAGTTGCTCGCCCATGCGTGCAACCAGCGCCTGGATCTCCGCGCTCCGCTCAACAGCTGCCTCGAAGGCAGGCGTCAGAGTGGAGGCGTTGGCCGAGATCGGATTGCTGGCAGCGACGATGAGGCCGAGGCACAATCGTGCCCATCTCATGCGTAGAATCCCTGCTTAGAGTTCGACAGACGCGTCATTAGACGCGAGGAACATCAAGCAGCGATTCGGGGAGGCCTGAGGAGGCTGAAAAGGACTTGAAGATGGCGGCGGTTGTCGTGTCCCGCCGACACGAACTCGATCCTGTGAGCCAACCATAGCTCGATTGGCGTCCGCAGGAGGAACGGGCCCACGGCGGAGCCACCGCACACGGCACAGTTGCAGTCCGGGCAGTCTGGGGCGGGTCCATGGGCCCCGTCATCATGGACGTGAGAGTGCCCATGCTGGTGGGTTACTTGAGCGGGCCGGGCAGTTGCCGACTGAACGTCCGAAGGATTGGCCTTTGTTGCAGCCACTGACGTTGTCGCAAATGCATCGGTTGGTGCCAACGGCAACATGCTCGCACCCAAGCCAACAATGGCGGCGACGAGCAAGGCAGCTAACAATGTGCTCCAACGGCGCAGCATATGCTGATGAAGCGATGGAATCGAGATGAAAGTCAATAGCGTACCCGCCACACGCAATCCCTGATCTGCGATTGCGTCGACGCTGTGTCAAGATCGCTATTTGCGGGTTCGGGACGCTATTGCTTGCGGCCAGGAACGCGGAAATCGTCCAAGAGCTGCCCCGCCGGCACCTTCAGCCCCTTGGCGATCTTGTCGAGGATGAGCACCGTCGGGTTGCGGACGCCGCGCTCGATGCCGCTGATGTAGGTCCGGTGCAGGCCGCAGTGGTCGGCAAAGCTCTCCTGCGAGAAGCCCTGCTCCTCCCGCAGTTTCTTGAGGTTCAGCCCTAGCCGGCGGCGCACGTCCATGCCGGACAGGGTTTCGACACCTTAGTCGATCAATCTACAGACGATGAGTCTCATTTGTCTGGACTTCACAGCCGAAGGAAGCGATCTGGCGTTCCCGGTAATGAACCCTATGAGTCTCATCCATGAACCAGACGACCCAGATGCACCCGATCGCCCCGACCACCGTCCGCTACATCAAGCTCGGCGCCGGCGGCAGCTTCGCCCGCTCGAGCCTCGATCAGGGCGAGCTTCAACTCGGCTACCATGAGGTTCCGCACGATCTCTGCGCCGCAGGCGACTGGGACAAGGTGCTCGGCCACTTCACGAGCATCCGGAGGAGCATCGGCAAGGCCAAGGACTCTTTGCGGGAGGTCCAGGACTGCTACACGCTCGGGTCCGATTGTCTCTGGATCACGTTCGCAGGCGGCCTTCTCTGGTGGGGCTTCGCCGAACCCGAGGTAACGTGGCTCGGAACCGATCACAACCGCTCGGCATCACGGGTTCGGCGCATGATCGGCGGCTGGCGCAGCACCAATACTCTGGGCGAGCCGCTGCAAATGAACGAACTGCCGACGCGGCTGACCCAGGTCGCCAACTACCGCGGCACGATCTGCGCCGTCCGGGCAGCCGACTGTCTGGTCCGCAAGATCAACGCCGAAGAGGAGCCGGTCGTGGCGGTCGCAACCTCGGCCCGGGCGGCGATGCTCACGTCGGCGAGGCAGATGATCGCCGAGCTGCACTGCGCCGACTTCGAGATCATGGTCGACCTCATCTTCGCCCGCGGCGGTTGGCAGCGCACATCGGTGCTCGGCGGAACGTCGTGTTGAAAACACGCCTTCGGCATGATGGCGGATATCGACCTGCTGATCGAGCAGCCGACCATCGGCGAGGTGGCCTCGGTCCAGGTCAAGTCCCGCGCCAGCTAGGCGGCGTTGGACGAGCACATCAGCTACTTCGCCTCGAGCGGCCTGACGCGCACGTTCTTCGTCTGCCACTCGCCCGACGGGACGCTCTCGACGGGTGGCGCCCCCGGCGTGCACCTCTGGACCGGCGAGTACCTGGCCGACGTCGCCGTCAAGTCCGGCCTGTTCGAGTGGCTCATGGATCGCGTGGGGTGATGCGGTGATGCGGAACATCGCGGCGACACGAACGCTTCCGGCGCTCAACGCAACTCTGTGCCGCCCGCCCTCGCCTCCGCGACCTCCTCGAACGCCGCGCCGGTTGCGGCGAGCGTGGCGCGCTTGCCGGTGTAGGCCTCGAAGCGGCGGACGATGACGTCACAGTAGTGCGGGTCGAATTCGATCAGGCGCGCGGTGCGGCCGGTCTTCTCGGCCGCGATCAGCGTGGTGCCGGATCCTCCGAACGGGTCGAGCACGAGCGCTCCGCGTCGGGTCACGTCGAGGATCGCGTCGGCGACCAGTGCGACCGGTTTCACGGTCGGGTGCATCTCGAGCTCCTCCATGCGGCCCTTCTTCATCGTGTTGACGCCCGCATAGTCCCAGACGTTCGTGCGGTAGCGCCCCTCGTCGCCGAGGCCGAACGTGTTGGTGTGCGGAGCGGTGCCGACCTTGAACACGAAGATCATCTCGTGCTTCGAGCGATAGAAGGTGCCCATGCCGCCGTTGCTCTTGTTCCAGACGCAGACGTTCTTGAGCTCGGTGAAGACTGCCTCGCCGGCCGTGATCAGCTCGCCCATGTGCCGCCAATCCATGCACACGAAGGCGATCGCGCCGTCGCCGCAGGCCGCCGCGGCATGGCCGAGCGTCGTCGTGAGGAATGTCGTGAACACCTCCTTGCTCATCTCTCCCGAGGCGAATGCGAACTCGCGGTGCTTGGTGGCGCCGAGGCCCGAGACGTGGCCGTCGATCTTCACATTGTACGGCGGGTCGGTGAAGACCGCGTCGACCTTGTCGCCATCGAGAAGCTGCGCATAGGCGCTTGCATCCTGCGCGTCGCCACAGATCAGCCGATGCCGGCCGAGCTGCCAGATGTCGCCAGCGCGCGTCACCGCGACTGCCGATGGCTCGGGACAGGCATCGTCGCGCGAATCCGAGCTGGTGGGTGAGGCCTCCCTCGCCTCCTGCAGGACCGCGTCGACCTCGCCGATCGAGAAACCGGTCACCTCGACCTGGTAGTCGGCCTCGATCAGGCCCTGCAGCTCGATCGCCAGCAGCTCCTTGTCCCAGCCGGCGTTCAAGGCGAGCTTGTTGTCGGCGAGCACATAGGCGCGCTTCTCGGTCTCGGTGAGATGCGACAGCCGCAGGCAAGGCACCTGTTCGAGGCCGATGAGCTTGGCGGCCAGCACGCGGCCATGACCGGCAATGATGCCGTTGGCATCGTCGATCAGCACTGGGTTGGTGAAGCCGAACCGCTCGATCGACCGGGCGATCTGCTGGATCTGTTTCTTCGAGTGCGTGCGCGCATTGCCAGCATAGGGCTTCAGGGTCGCGGGCGCGAGCCGCTCGATGTGGTCGTGATGGATCAAGGTCATGGTCTCAGTTCCTCGTGCTTTCGATCCTGCGGGGGCGGCGTCCGGATGGAGTCCCTGGCTCAGCTCTCGTTAGTGTCGTCGTCGGCGCGTTCCCGTGCGGCCTTCTCGGCCGCCTCCGCCGCAGCCCACTCCCGCTCGAGGTCGAGAACCGCCTGCGGCTTGGGCCCCTTGCGCCACGTCGGCGTGACCGGTGCCGCCTTGGTCCGGTTGCGCGGTTGCCGGATCGGCTCGTTCACGGCCTCGTGGTGCTCCCGTCGTCGCAGCAGGAAATAGAGCCGGCGATACTCGTCGTAGAGCCCCTCGTGGATCTGGCCGGTCTTGTCGTGGTGGGCGAGGATCTGCTTGCCGAGGTGGCGCAGGTGAAACTCGCCTTCCTCGTACGTGTCGTCGGACTGCTCGAAGCGGTCGAACAGCTTGCGCTGAATGAGCACGCTGCCCTTGAGCGCCTGCTCGTACATCTTGTGCAGCAGCAGCTCGTGGCGCGTCAGCTTGGCCGGCTTGCCCTGGATCACGGCATCGACCAGCGTCTCCTTGAACTCGTTGACGTCGGCCTGGCTGACTTCCGGCTTCTTGCGCGGCCGGCCGTTCGGGTTCGGGCAGTGACCCTTCCTCCAGCGGCCATTGCGGTCGCGACCGCTGTTATCGTCGTCGTACATGGCACTCACTCCACAAGGCTCGGCGTCGGCGCTGCGGCCCCGCCGCTCGAATACAACCCGTTTCGATACTTCAAAAAGGCGCGGTTCTCCGCTCTGTACTGTTTCCTATGTCTGTTGGCGCCGCGGCCGGCCACGGGGAACGAGCGGGGCAGCGTCGAGGAACATTGCGACGGCCTGCGCGGTCGCGGCGATTTCCGTGATGATGACGGTCCGACGGTGTCGCGGCATCAACGCGTCGAGGCGCTGCTGCAGGCGGGAGATGCCCTCACAGACCTCGGGCTCGAGAAACACGGCTTGGCCGGGCCTGCTCTCGATCGCCGGCATCAGCTCGGTCATCTCGATACGATTGAGAATCAGGAACACCCGCGCGTCCGCGATCGGCGCCCGGCCGCCACTGCGCGCGAGCGAGGGAAGGCCGGGATGATGCTTCGCCGGATGCGACTGCCGGTCGATCAGCGACGGCCGCTTCAGGAGATCGTCGAACCAGTCGGCCAGCGTGTCCCGCAGGTGGCGCATCAGCAGCACGATCTCACCCTGCTTGAAGCCGACGTCGAGCAGGTCGAGCGCGATTGCCAGGCAGAAGGCGTCGAACGGCGTGTACTGGGCCTCGACGCCGCTGCCGCCCTCAGCGGGCTCGACGAAGGCGGACGTGCAGGGCGGCGGGACATCCAGACTGCCAGCATCGAGCTCACGGTCGAGATCGAGCAGGCGCTTGATGCGGGTCCGGAATATTGGCGGCGGGCCGTCGCCAGGGCTGCGCGCCAGCGTGAATGTGCGCCACAACGCCCATTCGACCTGTCCGCGCTTGTAGGTGACGTTGCCCAACCTCGGCTCCGGATGAAAAAGAAGCATCATTCAGGGTCAATATACGGCGCACCAATGAAACCTGCAATGGGGCCGGATTTGGTAGGGGCCAAGCGCGGCAGGGCCCGGCCCTGTGTGCCGTGCGCAGACGTCTCGGCCGCGCCGAGCCTCGTCAGGATGGGCAGTGCTGCCCGCCCCCAGTTTGACCGTGTTCGACGTGATAGCCGCCTGCTGGCATCGTGCTCGGCGCCCGTTTGGCACGCTTTCGGCACCCGTTTGGCGCTTGTTCGGCCCGTGTTATGCGCGTGTTTTCCGGGCCGCGCATTCTGGCAGGCCAGACTGGACAACATGCCGAAAAGACACGAGAAAGCGTCTCGTCAGCCGTCGTTAGACCTTTTCCGCCGCCCCAAAATCCGTCGAAAACACGTGAACTTGGCCCAGTTTCCATGCCTGCCGCGTCGGAGACAGGTTCGCGCCAGACTGCCTCCGCCGCCATCACTGACAGATTCTTCATGACTTCTCTTGTATTTGGGCAGGAGTCGAACTTTGTCCGTCGTTGCCGTGGGGTACGACCGGCCGGACTATGCCGTCCGACGCCGATCCGCCGGGCGACCGTTGCTGGCAGGGCACCTTGGGTCGGGCGGGCAGCGGCCAGTACAAATTCCCTGTTGATTGGCGTGAGTGCCGTGTCCGGTCGTAACGAGAGAAACGGAAAGCTGTGACCATGAAGATCCTCATCACGGGCAACGCCGGCTTCATTGGCTTCCACACGGCCAAGCGTCTGCTCAAGCGCGGCGATACGGTCATCGGCATCGACGTCGTCAACGACTACTACGATCCGGCAATCAAGGAAGAGCGGCTGAAGATTCTCGACGAGGTCGCGCGCAAGAGTAACGCAGGCTACGCCTTTGTGCGCGCCAACCTTGCCGATCGGGACGCAGTCTATGGCGCATTTGCAGAGCACAAGCCGGACCGGGTCATCAATCTCGCGGCCCAGGCCGGCGTGCGGCACAGCCTGACGCATCCTCACGACTACGTGGAATCCAACATTGTCGGCTTCACCAACATTCTTGAAGCGTGCCGCCACAACGACGTCCAGCATTTGACCTATGCATCGACGTCCTCGGTCTACGGCGCCAACACTGCGATGCCGTTCTCCGAGCACGACGGCGTCAATCACCCGCTGCAGTTCTACGCAGCGACCAAGCGCGCCAACGAGCTGATGGCGCACGCCTACTCTCACCTGTTCCGGCTGCCGACCACGGGTCTCAGGTTCTTCACCGTCTACGGGCCGTGGGGGCGTCCGGATATGGCGCTGTTCCTGTTCACCAAAAACATCATCGAAGGCAAGCCGATCAAGGTCTTCAACCACGGCAACCATTCCCGCGACTTCACCTACGTCGATGACATTGTCGAAGGTGTGATTCGGACCAGCGACAGCGCGGCAACGCCCAATCCGGACTGGTCGAGTGACACTCCCGATCCGGCCACTTCGAACGCGCCATTTCGCATCTACAACATCGGCAACAACGCACCCGTGAAGCTATCTGCCTACATCGAGGCGATCGAGGAGGCGCTGGGCAAGAAGGCGGTTCTTGACCTGCTCCCGCTGCAGCCCGGCGATGTGCCCGATACCTACGCGGATGTGTCCGAGCTGGTACGCGCCATCGATTACAAGCCGGCGACCGAGGTCAAGGACGGAGTTCGCCGCTTCGTCGAATGGTACCGCGATTACTACAAGGCTTGAAGATCGGGTGACGTCCGGCAACGCGACACAAGACGACCAACGGCGCACCATGGGCGCCGCGCTGTGAAGATGCCGCTGGTCGATTGAATTCGCAAACGCACCAAGTTTATCCCCGACGTCGGCGTGACGGTCATTATCGGTCGCAGAACCGAAAACCGTCAAAGGGCCACCCGATGGACGTTAGTCCAAATCTCTCTCTTCCGTACTTGATGGCCGCACAAGCGCAAAAGCACGTCACGCATAACGAGGCGATTCGCGCGCTTGATGCCCTCGTTCAGATCAGCGTCGAGGACAAGGATCTCACGGCGCCTCCACCTTCGCCCACCAATGGCCAACGCTACATCGTCGGTCCGGCCGCAACCGGGGCGTGGTCAGGTCAGGCCGGTCGTCTTGCAGCATTTCAGGACGGGGCATGGGCCTTCTATGTGCCGCGCGAAGGTTGGCTCGCGTGGGTTGCCGACGAGAACACGTTGTACGCATTCGACGGTACCAACTGGGCGCCGCCGCCGGGCGCGGGCGGCGCGGTTGACAGCGTGTTCGGTCGCACAGGTGTCGTCGTTGCCACAGCCGGCGACTATACGGCGGGCCAGGTGACGAACACGCCTGCCGGCGGCGTCGCCGCGACCACGGTGCAAGGTGCGATCAACGAGCTCGACACAGAAAAGGCACCGCTCGACAATCCCTCGTTCACGACGGCCGCGCAGGCGCCCATGCTCGGCGCCAACGCCACGCCGGATGCAACGAACAGACTGGCGGTATCGTCGGCGGCGAGCCTCTTCAATCACGCCGGCAACGGCCACCAGCAGAAGATCAACAAGGCGGCGGCCACCGATACCGCCAGCCAGCTCTATCAGACGAACTTCTCCGGCCGTGCAGAGTTCGGCCTCACTGGCGATGATAATTTTCATATCAAGGTGTCGCCAGACGGGTCCTCGTGGAAGGACGCGCTGCAGATCGACCGTTCGACCGGCGCCGTCACCATTCCGTTCACCTCCGGAGGCGGCGGCGGCGAAGCCAACACGGCCTCCAACGTCAACGTCGGCGGCGTCGGCCTCTACAAGCAGAAGACCGGCGTCAATCTCGAGTTCCGCGGCATCAACGCTGGCTCGAACAAGATCTCCGTCGCGCTCGATGCCGCCAACAACGAAGTCGACGTTGACGTCGCCGAAGCCAACCTGACGCTCGGCAACCTCGGTGGCTCGATCGACCTGGGCGGCGCCAAGGCAACGGGTACGCTGGCCGCTGCGCGCTTTCCAGCGCTCACCGGAGACGTCACGACCACGGCCGGCGCGCTCGGCACGACGATTGCAGCAAACGCAGTGACGAACGCCAAGACGGCGCAGATGGCCGCCAACACCTTGAAGGGTAACAACACCGGCGCGGTGGCCAACGCCGCCGACCTGACGGTGGCACAGGTAAAGACGCTGCTGGCCTACACGGCGGCAGATGTCGGGGCTCAGGCATCGGATGCAACTCTGGCGGCGCTGGCGGCCTACAACACCAGCGGGCTGCTGACGCAAACCGCTGCCGACACGTTTACAGGCCGCACGCTGACAGGCCCGGCTGCCGGCATCACCGTCAGCAACGGCAATGGCGTTGCAGGCAATCCGACGTTGGCGCTTGCCAACGATCTGGCTGCAGTCGAGGGCCTTGCAGCGACTGGCCTCGTGCGCCGCACGGCGGCCGATACATGGTCTGCGGGGACGACGATTGCCACCGCTGAAATCACGAACAACGCCGTCGACAATACCAAGATGGCGCAGATGGCCGCCAGCACCATCAAGGGCAACAACACCGGCGCCACGGCCAATGCCGCCGACCTGACCGCGGCTCAGACCAAGGCTCTGCTCGCGATCGCTGCAGCCGACGTCTCCGGCCTAGCCGCATCGGCGACCACCGATACGACCAATGCCTCGAACATAGCCTCCGGTACACTCGGCGCCGCAAGGCTTCCGGCCTTCGGTTCTGGCGACGTGTCTTTCGCTGCCGGTGGCGGTGCCGGCACGATCGCCGCCAACGCGGTGACGAACGCCAAGGCGGCGCAGATGGCCGCCAACACCATCAAGGGCAACAACACGGGCGCCGCTGCTAATGCCGCCGATCTGACAGCGGCGCAGGTGCGCACGTTGATCAACGTCGCCGATGGCGCCAACGCCTACGTGCATCCCAACCATTCCGGCGACGTGACCAGCGTGGCGGACGGTGCCACCACGATCGCGGCGGGCGTCGTCAGCAACGCCAAGCTCGCCAACATGGCGACGCAGACCTTCAAGGGCCGCACAACCGCGGGCTCAGGATCGCCGGAAGACCTGACGGCGACGCAAGCGACCGCGCTTATCAACGCCATGGTCGGCGATGCCGGCGCCGGCGGCACCAAGGGCCTCGTTCCCGCGCCCGCTGCGGGAGACGCAGCGGCGGGTAAGTATCTCAAGGCCGATGGAACGTGGACGGTTCCGCCGGCCGGCGGCGGTGGCGTGAGCGATGGCGACAAGGGCGACATCACGGTGTCCGGATCGGGCGCGACGTGGACGGTGGACAATGCCGCCATCACGTTTGCGAAAATCCAGAACGTGTCGGCGACAGATCGGTTCTTGGGACGGAAGACAGCTGGAGCCGGTAGCGTTGAAGAGTTGACAGGCACAGAAGCGACAGCCCGTCTCGATGCCTTCACGTCGGCCTTGAAGGGCCTGACGCCGGCATCCGGTGGTGGCACGACCAACTTCCTGCGTGCCGATGGCACATGGGCGGCGCCGGCCGGCGGCGGCGGCGGATCGCCTGGCGGAAACTCAGGTGAGATCCAGTACAACAACGCTGGAGCGTTTGCTGGTGCGGCCAATGTCGAGATCCACGGCGGCGATCTCGTTTACATAGAGAACGCAAGCCCGACGACGCCGGCTGCGGGAACAGTCAAGGCCTTTGCCCGCAATGTTGCGGGCCGCATGATGCTGGCTATCATGGGGCCGAGCGGTCTCGATACGAGCCTGCAGCCGCATTTCGGGCGCAACGCGGTCGTCAAGTGGGAGCCCGCTGGCAACTCGACAACGATCTCGGCAACGCGGGCCGCAGGTCTGACCGCAACCGGAAGTGGTACGGCAGCCAACGTCGGGACGAGCAATCTCTACACCTACATGAAGCGTATCGAGTATCTGGTGACGACGGCCGCGACGACGGCTGTTGCCGGGTTCAGGTCCACCGCGGCCCAGTATTCGATTGGTGGTCCTTCCGCGGGACTTGGCGGCTTTCACTTTATTTGCCGTTGGGGTCCTGCGACGGGCGTCTCGACAACGACCAATCGCGCATTCGTCGGTCTTGTAAACAGCACGACCGCGCCGACCGATGTCCAGCCGTCGTCGGTCATCTTTATGATCGGCATGGGCTGGGACGCGGCCGACACGAATATCCAGATGATGCACAACGCTGGTGGAACGGCGACCAAGATCGACCTTGGCGCCAGCTTCCCGGTGCCGACAGCGGATCGCACCAAGGTCTACGAGCTGGCGATGTTCGCGCCGCCGGGGACAACGCAGTCGGTGACATATCTTGTGACTGATCTCGTCAGCGGCGCCACGGCAACAGGTACGATCACAACGAATATCCCGACAACGACGACATTGATGGCGCCGAAAGGCTGGATGAGCGTCGGCGGCACCAGCTCGGTTATCGGCATCGCCCTCATGGGCCTCTACATTGAGACGGATTACTGACGCGCGAGATGGCGGGATGAAATGGTTGAACATCGCCTGGGCCGATCAGGGCGTGAAGGAGATCGCTGGACAGTCGTAGTCCCGGGTCTCATTGCTCGATCTGTTGGGTAGCCTTGGCCTCGGTATTCTCCCCGTGCTTTTGCGACGCCCCTGCACCAAAGAGCTTTCCAAGCGCCGGGAAGCTGAAGATCGATGACGCTGACTCTGATGTCGCGCCGGAGTTTGTCCGCTGATCCTCGATTCCAGTTTCATCGGAATTCGCACGAGTCTTCATCGGCCCCGGATCCTGGCTACCCTGCGCAGCACTCACGCGCGAATTCCAGGACGCTGAAGTCGCGGACCGGCTTGCAGGCATCGCCTCTTGCGTTGTCGCAAGCCCTCCCGATACGATTTCGCCAGGTGAGCGCGAATGCTCACGTTTTGCGGCTGCCATGCGCTGATCACCTGCCGCAGGCTCCCCGCGATCGGCTTCACTTGCCTGCGACCTCGCAACAGAGGCGGTTGACCATGCCGCTGGGATGGCATCGCGCGGGCCTAGCGTTTGAATTGCGCCTGCTGGTGTCGCAGCAGCGCTTTCGGCAGGCGCGCTCTTGCCATTCAGCGATCGCTGCAGGCTTTCGGCGTCGGCAGCATCGGCCGGCGACAGCTTGTTGAGCCACAGCGCGATGTTGAGGTCGGACTGCGCCAGGGCCGGCCGCTCGAGTGCGACGTTGGCCTTGGCGCGCAGGTAGAAGGCGCGTGCACGCACTTCTGCGGGCCGGTCTGCCGCCTTCAGCTCTGTCGTGAAGAGTTGCGCCGCCTGCGCATGCTGCCCCTTCCGCATCGCTTCGACACCGCGCTCCAGCGGTGACGGCTCGCCAGCCGCAGCTGCGCCAATCGGCATCATGCACAATGCCAGGGTCAGCAGTTCAATGCGCCGTCCACGAAATCTCATGCGTATACCCGTGTGCCAGGGTCTGCGGGAAATTGCCGCCGGCTCTCAAGCAGCGAAAACATCGCTCCAGCGTGCGCAAGTAATGAGACGCCTCCCCGTCACTCACGCGGGGCTCCCCCTCAGAATAGACATTTGTCATGCTGATTCGAATTTTGCCTGACGGCATTATCACCAGAAGAATCGCCTGGGCCATGCACTGAATTTGGCCGCACGGGTTCTGATCCATGCGGCCGGTGTCCCCTACGGGCAACACTCTCGCCTACTCGGGATTGCGGCGTCCAAAAGCACCGAACAGGCGGGCAATGATCCAAATCGGTACCACGACGATCGCGCCAAGGATCAAGTACTGCAGCAGCCAGTCGAACGTATTGAATCCCAGGTCGTAGATCCGTCGCAGCAGAACCTCGATGTGGTAGAAGAAGTTGCGCGGTGTTATGCCGAGCGCCGACAGCACCACCCCAACGACGATCGACAGCAGTGCCAGGCGGATGATGACGCCGAGCGGGTTGCCTCCGAATATCGTCCTGTGATCCATGGGCGTGGTATCCTTGCGTTGAGTGGTCGCCGGGCGATGATCGTGCAGGTGGGGCAGGTCTTGCCTGGTGGCCGGCCCGACCTGCACGCTTTACCACAGGCCACCGTCGTCGGCGATGGCTGGAGTTGAGCCGTATTCGACAGCGAGCGCCCAGGACTGGCCATAGTGTGCAGGCACTGCCAAGGCAGCCGTGTTGAGTGGGATCGGCCGGGACAAATGCGCTATCAGGCAGACAAGCCGCTGAAGCCAAAGCGCATGGACGCACTTCGAAAGTCCCCGCCTTCAGCCCGGATTGCGGTTTCCCGACCGGCACCCGCCAACACCGAGCCAAGCTCACCGCCTTCCAATGAGCTCGCGCCTGATGACCTTCCCGACCCGTTTGCGAATTGGTTCCGTGCACGCCACTGGCAGCCGCGCCCGCATCAGCTGGCGTTGATGGCCGCGTCGGAGGCGCGGCGCTCCACGCTCCTCATAGCGCCGACCGGCGCCGGCAAGACGCTCGCCGGATTCCTGCCCAGTTTGATTCGCCTTTCCGGCAAGCGCTTGGTGAACAAGGGCGCCGGCTTGCGCACGCTCTACATTTCTCCATTGAAGGCGCTTGCCGCCGACGTCGCCCGCAATCTCATGACGCCCATCACCGAGATGGGCTTGAAGATCCGCACCGAGACGCGCACCGGCGACACCTCGATCGCGCGCCGGCAGCGTCAGCGCGTGAAGCCGCCTGACATGCTTCTGACGACACCCGAGCAGTTGGCACTCCTGTTGAGCCACACCGATGCTGCGCACCTGTTTGCAGACCTTGATACGGTGATCCTCGACGAGCTTCATGCGCTGGCGGCGTCCAAGCGCGGCGACCTGCTGGCCCTCGATCTCGCGCGCCTCGCGCAACTGAGTGACAACCTGATGACGATCGGGCTATCGGCAACTGTGGCACGGCCAAGCGAACTGCGCGCGTTCCTGATGCCACAGACTTCGCCAGAGGACCGGATCTTGCTCGCCGATGTGATCGATGCTGGCAAGGGCGCGCGTCCCGAGGTGGCGATCCTGGAAACCGAGGCGCCCCTGCCCTGGTCCGGTCACACCGCGCGCTACGCCACGACCGAGGTCTACGCGGCGATCAAGCACCATCGCTTGGCGATCGTCTTCGTCAATACGCGTATGCAGGCCGAACTTGTGTTCCAGGAGCTTTGGCGCGTCAACGAGGATGCGCTTCCCATCGCCCTGCATCACGGATCGCTCGATGCTGCCCGTCGCCGCAAGGTCGAGGCGGCCATGTCCAATGGCGAGCTGCGCGCCGTCGTCGCCACATCGACGCTCGATCTGGGCATTGACTGGGGCGACGTCGATCTCGTCGTGCACGTCGGCGCGCCCAAAGGTGCCAGCCGCTTCACGCAGCGGATCGGCCGCGCCAATCATCGCCTCGACGAGCCTTCGCGCGCCATTCTGGTCCCCTCCAACAGGTTCGAGGTGCTCGAATGCCGCGCCGCGCTGGAGGCCGCCGACGAAGGCGCGCAGGATGCCGTGCTGTCGCGCGCCGGCAGCCTCGATGTGCTGGCGCAGCACGTTCTCGGCATGGCGTGTTCGGCTCCCTTCAGGCCCGATGACTTGTTCGCCGAGGTGCGCTCCGCCGCGCCCTACGCTGCACTGTCGCGCGAAAATTTCGACCGCATTGTCGATTTCGTCGCCACCGGCGGTTACGCGTTGCGAGCCTACGAGCGGTTCGCCAAGCTCAAGCCTGCCGACGGCGACACTCTGCGGATTGCAAACCAGCACATCGCCCGCCAGTACCGGCTCAACGTCGGCACCATCGTCGACAGCCCCGTGATACGAGTTCGCCTTGTCGGCGCCCGCCGCGCAAGGCGTGGCGCGTCCGCAGGTGCTTTGGCAGGCGGCAAGGTTCTGGGCGAGGTCGACGAGTATTTCGTCGAGCAGCTGAAACCCGGAGACACATTCGTCTTCGCCGGAGAGGTGGTTCGTTTCGAGGGTTTGAAGGACACAGAGGCGTTCGTGTCGCGCACGCGCGCGACTGATCCGATGATACCGAGCTACGGCGGCGGCAAATTTCCACTCTCGACTCATCTCGCGTTGCGCGTCCGCCGCATGCTCGCTAACCGCGAGGGCTGGAGCGCATTCCCGACGCCCGTCGCGGAGTGGCTGACGCTGCAGGCCGAGCGGTCCGTGCTGCCGCGCGTCGACGAGGTGCTGGTCGAGACGTTTCCGCGCGACAGTCGCTATCATCTCGTCGCCTACCCGTTCGAAGGACGCCTCGCGCATCAGACGCTCGGTATGTTGCTGACGCGCCGTCTGCACCGCTCAGGTGCCCAGCCGCACGGCTTTGTCGCCAACGACTATGGCCTGTCGCTGTGGTGCGGCCGCGATCTGTCCGAAATGATCGCAAGCGGGCGCCTTGAACTGTCGCGGCTCTTCGATGTCGACATGCTGGGTGACGATCTCGACGCCTGGCTCGCCGAATCAAGTTTGATGAAGCGCACGTTCCGGCTGGCCGCGGTGATCGCCGGTCTGATCGAGCGCCGTCATCCCGGACGTGAGAAATCGGGCCGCCAGGTCACCATGTCGACCGACCTCGTCTACGATGTCCTGCGTCGTCACGATCCGGGCCATGTTCTGCTGGAGGCGGCATGGGCCGACGCGGCAACGGGCCTGCTCGACCTCGCTCGCTTGAGCGAATTCCTGTTACGCATCAAGGGCCGCATCCGGCATGTTGCACTTCCTCGCGCGTCACCGCTTTCGGTTCCCATTCTTCTGGAAATCGGCCGCGAGATGGTCGCCTCGGGTGCCCGTGAGGATGTATTGAGGGAAGCCGCCGAGATGTTGATTCGCGATGCCTCGCGCTGAGGCGCTACAGTCGAGTAGGCGAAGTGCGGGGAGACGGGGTTCATGCTGCAACTCAAGCCCGACCGGTTGGGGCTCGATGATTTCATCGAGCAGCCGATCGTCGTCTGCGGCAAGCGCTTCCGCGCCGACATGTCGGGCGCGCTCTACTGGCCGGCAGAACGCGCGCTCATCGTCGCCGACCTGCACCTGGAGAAAGGCTCTGCGTTCGCTAGCAAGGGCCAGATGCTTCCGCCCTATGATACGCGCGACACGCTCGATCGACTGGCGCGAACGATCGATCGCTTCCAGGCCGAGACGGTGATTGCTCTGGGCGACAGCTTCCATGATGCCGACGGTCCGCGCCGCATGCACCAAGACGATCTCGCCCGCTTGCAGTTGATGCAGGACCATTGCGAGTGGATCTGGATCACCGGCAATCATGATCCCGCCGCGACAGGTCACCTGGGCGGCCATGTCATGCCTGAGATCACCGTCGAGGGCCTGACGCTGCGGCACGAGCCTGGCCCGGCCTTCACGACCCATGAGATCGCCGGACATCTCCACCCTGCGGCGAAGTTGAGCCTCAACGGCCTGACACTGCGCAAGCCGTGCTTCGTCGGCAACGGACTGCGCCTCGTCCTTCCAGCCTTTGGCAGCTACACCGGCGGCCTCAACGTGCTCGACGATGCCATCGCCGGCATCTTCCCCGGAGACCGCACTGCCATCTGGTTGCTTGGCCAGGAAGGGCTCTATCCCGTCGCAACGCGCCTGCTGCGCGCCGACTGAGGCGTCACCCGCTTCGGGCAATTGGATGGCCTGACGCGCATGAGAGCCCGCGCGTTCTCAGTGGCTGCCCTTCTTGAACAGCGCCGAAGCGATCAGGCCCGAGGCAACTGCGATCAGCACCGCGAAGATTCCGTAGAGCAGCGGGAAATCGAACGCGAAGCTATGCAGGTAGCGCTCCAGGCCCTCGCGCTGCAACGTGACGCGATTGGAGTGCTTGCTGAGCAGCTTGCCATCCTTGAAGAGGTAGATGTGCGCGACCAGAGGGCCGACCGGCACGTTGGCCGGCAGCGAGATCGTGCTGCGGAACAGGCTGCGGCCGATGAAGGCCACGCCGTAGTCGCTCTTCTGGTAGAGCTTGTCCTTCTGCTTCAAGCGGATCACAGCGCGGCGGTAGTTGGCAAGCTGATCGGGATGCAGCTGCGAATATTTCGGCGACAATCCCATATGCACGCTTTCGAAGCCGATCCCGTTCGCATCGAGCACGTTGGCTTCGGCGATTTCCTCGACCGGGCGCGTCGAGTTGATGGTGTAGTAGCTCGGCACATTCTCGAAACGCACCGACTGCGCGTTGATCCACAGCCCGCCGACATTGGCCTTTTGTCGCGCGATCAGCGGTGTTGGCGTGCCGTCGAGCACGATTGCGACATCGTAGTAGCCCGACTCGGCGGTGGGCTGGCGGCTGTGCAGGACTGTGCCAAAGATGATGATCTCGGTTCCGGTGAAACTCGACGTGACGGCAACGCTTCGCGTCGACACGTCCGCTTCAACGGCTTCGGGCGGGCGCGATGCACCCGGCGCCGTAGCCAGCGTTTGCTGGTTTAGTGCTTGTTCGTTTGGCGCCTGTTGGTTCGGAATCTTCTGCGCCGGAGCCTGCTGCACCGGAGCCATCTGCACGGGCGCCTGCTGCACAGGCCCCTGCTGCGGAATGATTGGTCGCGGCATGCCAGGTGGCGCTGGTGGCGCTGGCCACGGCTGCACCTGGGCCACGCTGGTGAGGGCCGGCAGGCTCGCGACCGCCAGCACGGCAAGGCCGGCGATCAATCCCGCGGTTGCAAGTTTGCGATAGGGGAACGTCATCATCAATGCCCCCCCAGAACGCCGCCGATCGAGAACAGCTCACCGGGCGTTGCGACCAGTCCAAAGGCCATCCTGAGGCAGACCAGCAGCACCAGTGCCGCGAGCAGGGCGCGCAGCTGTTCGCCCTTGAGCTTCTCGCCCGCAACCGCGCCGAATTGCGCGCCGATGACACCGCCGATCATCAGCAGCATGGCAAGAACGATGTCGACCGTGTGATTCTGCTTGGCGTGCATGACCGTCGTCGCCGCTGTCACGAACACGATCTGGAACAGCGACGTGCCGACGACGACGTTGGTGGGCACCCGCAGCAGGTAGATCATCGCCGGTACCATCACGAAGCCGCCGCCGACACCCATGATGGCACCGAGAAATCCGACGAACGCCCCGATCAACAGTGGCGGTATGGCACTGATGTAGAGCTTGGATCGGTGGAACCGCATCTTGAACGGCAGTCCGTGGATCCAGCTATGTTGGCCCGGCCGCCGCGCCGAAACCGCCTTGCCGCCACGCGACTTGTGCATGGTGTTGAGCGCTTCGATCAGCATCAACGTGCCGATGATGCCGAGGAAGGTGACGTAGCTCAGTGAAACGAACAGTTCGAACTGGCCGATCTGCCTCAGGATCTTCACCACCTGCACGCCGATCATCGAGCCCACGATGCCGCCCGTGAGCAGCACGATACCCATCTTTATGTCGACGTTGTTGCGCCGGTACTGGGCGATCGCGCCGGATACCGAAGAGGCTACGATCTGGGCGGCTTCCGTGCCGACCGCGACCGCGGCCGGAATTCCCGAGAAGATCAGCAACGGCGTCATCAGGAATCCGCCGCCGACGCCGAACATTCCCGATAGGAAGCCGACAGCCGCACCCATGCCGAGGAAGATGAAGATGTTCGCGGACATCTCGGCGATAGGTAGATAGAAGCTCATGAATGGTTCCACTCCACGCCGGTTAGGAGCGTGTTGATTGCCTTTTTCTCGATAGAGATCGCTGTCAGCGCAACGGCCACTTCGGCGGCACCGTCGGAGCACCGGACCGCACAAGGAACGGGTTTCACTCGCGACTACGTTTCGCGCGTCATGCCGTTACCGTCAATGCGACCATGTGCATCCACGTCAGCGCGAGTCCACGTTGTACGAAAGTGCAACACTGGGGACGTGGCATCATGCCTCGGCCCCTGCCTGGTGAGATGTCCGGCCTGCCGGCTCGCAACCGTAAATCTGGCGATCATGCGACACCAGACTAAACTGCGCCGTCCGCTGTCGCCCGCGCCTTCCACGCTTCCGCGGCGGCGACCGCATCATTCGCGATGCGCTCGGCCTGTTTGGGCCTCCAGGCGTCGATCAGCCGGCGCGCAGCTTCCAGTTCGCCGCCAGCCATTGATGCCTCGAGCTCCTTCTGCCGCCGTTGCGCTTCTGCATCGCCATTGCGCGCAGCCAGAGCGTACCAATGGAACGCCTGCTTCAGGTCCTTGGCGACGCCGAGCCCGTTTTCGTACAGGACCGCAAGATTGTACTGGCTGTCGGCCAGTCCGTGATCGGCAGCCGCCTGGAACCAGCGCGCGGCGCTGTTGTAGTCGGGAGTCTTGGCCGTGCGTCCTGCGCTGAGCACGGCAAGATTGTGCATCGCCTTGACGTTGCCGCCCTCGGCAGCGCGCTGATACCAGTTCTTGGCGCGCGCCATGTCTGCTTCGATGCCCAGACCGCGCTCGTAGAACGTCGCGAGACGATATTGTGACTGTACGAAACCGCGTGCGGCGGAGCGTTGATACCAGCGCAGCGCCTCGGCAAGATCCTGCTTGACACCGCTGCCTTCTGCAAGCCGGGCCGCGACGGCAAATTCCGCTGAAGCGTCACCCTTGGCAGCCGCCAGTCGCATCGACAGAGGTCCGACAGCCGCAGGCGGCAAGTCGAGCGCCTTGCGATGCGCATCGCTGAGCTGGGCGGTGGCAGCCGATGCTGCCGGTGCCGTCGCGACAGGTGCCGACATGACCGGCGCCGATACGACCGGTGCCGATGCAGTACCTGACCTCGCAGCATTGCTTCCGCTTTGCATGAATTCGGGAATGAGTGCAGCCGGAACAGCTTGAACTTGAGCCGCGCCCAGCTGGTTGGACAGCTGCGCCGTGGTCAGGCGTTCATCGAGGCGCCGCAATTGCTCGAGCGTCGGCTGGTTCTTCGGATGCGCGACGGTGATGCCTGGCGGTGGACCTTCTGCGTCGAACGGCGCCTGCTCCAGGCTGGAGTTGCGCGGCGCATAGTTTTCTGCAGGAACCTCGAGGTCCTGGTCCAGGCCACGCGTCCGCGTCTTCGGATGGGTGCGGAACAGGTCGTCCTTGTTGACACGCGGCGCTGCACCCCCCTCGCCTTGGACCGGCGCTTGGGCGGGCTTCATATCCGCCGCCGGAGCCTGGGTCGGCGCCATCGTCTCGCCTCTCGACGACTTGTCGCTTCTAGGCGTGCTTTCCGGATTGGGGGCCATCTCGCCCTTCGGTGCCAACTGCGGCGCGCTCTGTGGCGACTTCGGCCCTTCCGGCTGCATCGGCTGCGTCGTGACTTGCGGCACGGCTTCATTGGTCTGCGCGGCCGGTTTGACGGGCGTGATCGAGCGGTCGGACGGCGCTTGCGTTTTTTCGATGGCGACCGGGGTGGCCTCCGGCGCGCGCTTCTTCTTCAGCATCATGAGAACGCCGGGGATGGCGATCATCAAGACGATGGCGCTGACGAGCAGCTTGCGCGATGGCGCGCGCAGCCGGCTGACGGCCGAAACACGCGCTGCTTCCTGCCCTGTGCTCTCAGCGACGGCGGGGCGTGGCTTGCTCAACGGCGCCGACGTCGACAGGCGATCGGAAATCGGGGTTCGCGGCGTCAACTCAGCGCCGATTTCATGCTCGGACGGGGCACTGCTCGCGATCTTGGCCTTGGCACGTCGCGCATCGGCGATGAAATCCTGCCGCAGGCGCTCGATAGTGGCGGGCGAGCTCGGTGTCGCCGCCGCCGCCGCTGCAGCCGGGTTGCTCACGGGAGCTGCCGGGCCCGCATGTTGGCGCGGCTCAGCGGCATATTCGGCGTCATGACTTTGCACGCGCGGCGGCTGCACGTTGCCCGCTGGCTGATGCGCTGTCGGCATGGCATGGACCGCAGTGCTCGCCTCGCTCGGGTAGCGGGGCTGGTCGCGCATGAAATCCTGTTGCGCGGCCTTGACGTTATTGATCTCCAGAGCATCGACCCGGTCGAGCATGCGGATCATGGCGCGCTGCATCGTATCAAGCATCGCTGCGGTTTGTTCTTCGCCCTCGCGCCGTTCGGTGACGAACTGCTCGAGCAGCTGGCGGATTGCGTGCGCGTCCTCGCCGTTGCCAGCCACGTTGGCAGGTCCCATGTCGGCGAACCGCGAGGCGACACGTTCTGCAGCGGCATCGGCAATGTCGGCAAAGTCAGGCATTCTTGGCTGGCTTGCCTTGAGTTCTGCGGAGATCTGCTGGACCGCCGCCGAGATCAGCGGCTCGATGTTCTCGGCCGGCGGGATATGTCTGTCCAGCGCGTCGTCGAACCTGGGGTCGGTCAGGCGATCGATGACGGCGGCCAGTGAATTCTCGATGTTGTCGAGGCGGCCGAGCTGGGACCGCGTTTCCTCGAACTGCTGCGTCAGGCCGGCGATGTGGGATTCCAGCTCGTGTAGGCCCAGCACATCCGAGCGCGTGGCGACCCCGCTCATGGTGGCGCCGAACTGCTGCTCGAACTGGTTGAAGCGCTCCCCAAGATTGTGCAGCTCCGGATCTGGGCGCGCTCCAGCGAGCGTGTCCTCGACCTTGCGGGCGATTTCGACGAAACGTTCCTCGAGCCAGTCGCGCTCGCTATCGAGCAGCCCGGCCTTCAAATCCTTTGGAAGTACGGCCATCAGTGCCTGTGGCAAGTTTGCGGTGACGGCGGCATCGGAAATATCGCCCGCCGGTTCGTGCAGGTTGTCGATCTCGCCGGCAAGATTGCCGAACGCGTTTTCGTAGTGCGACGTAAGTGCGTCCGCCGCCGCCTGGTCCCAGGCGTTGTCGTCGTTGGCAAGCACGGTGTCGGCTGTGTGCTCGGGCATGAATGGCGCGGTCGCCGCTGCAGTTGAAGCCACTGCTGCCGCAGTCGCAGGTGCCTCGGGAGCAGGCTCGGCAACCTTGTTGGCCGGGAGTCCGGCGGGCTTTTGGGGAATGGGTGCCGGCTCAATGGGTGCTGTGACGACTTTCGCGACCTGAGCCGCCGCGAATTCCTCACGTGCGAAGTCCGAATGCGAAGCCGCGATCCGCTCGGCGAGCAGGTTGACGCCGTCCTCGATGCGCTCGAAGGCGGCCAGGTATTCTTTCGGTACCCGGGTCTTGTGGGAACGAGCTTCCGCGCTGAGCGCCTCGACCCGCGCCAGCATCTGGCTCAGCGTTGCAGTTTGACGGTGATCGGCGTCGGTCAGCTGCTGGGCAATTCGCTCGATGAGAACACGCAAGTCGTCCGCCCGACCGCGGCTCTCTCCCGCATCGCCGTCCCCACTGCCGCCATTGCTCCCGCCGCCACCGAAATGCGTCGACATTCTGTTCCCCGTATTCACCCGCTTCAGTCGTCCTGAAGAGACAACCCCAACCGGGGGAGCCGAACGGGTCCAGGCCGTTCGGATCAGGCCATTTCAGGATCAACGCCGGTTCGGACGCGGCACGAGCAAGAACCATCGCTCCGAAGCTCGCAGCGGCCAGTAAATGTTCGGTTAAGTGGCGTTCAAAGGCTATTCCGGACCCGCAAAGTCCCGCATATTGGGCCTTGTTGAACACAAGGCCCGGCGCCATTTGGGGGTAAGGCACCGTCCGACATGGGCGGCGCTGTCGATTGATTCGCTGAAATCCGCCCGGGGACTATCTCCGCAGCGGCCGATTTGCGAACATGACCGGGGCTCGGGCATCCGGCCGAACAGACTACGGAACCGCTCTTATGGAGGTATGCAATGCCGCGTCGAGTTGGAGCCGCAGTTGCCTCGGCTATCGTCATTCTGGCCGGCTTGGGTCTGCCGGTGGCACACGCCGCCGCCGAGGATGCGCCCGGCCGCTTCACCATGACGCCGACCGAGGGCGGCTTCATCCGCCTCGATACGCAGACCGGCTCGATCTCGATGTGCTCCGGTCGCGAGGGTCAATGGGCATGCCGGGCCATGCCGGACGATCAGAAGGCCTTGCAGGATCGCGTCACCAAGCTCGAGGAGGAGAATCGCGCGTTGAAAGCGGAGAACAAGCGGCTCGAGGACGTGCTGGGGCTCAATCCCGACAAGCCCAAGGCCGACTCCGCACCCGCTGCTCCGGGGGACCAGGCGCCCTCCGCCCCACCCGGCAAGGGGTTCAAGCTGCCCTCTGAGAAGGACGTCGATCAGGCATTCGATTACTTCGAAGGCCTGCTCAAGAAGTTTCGCGAGCGGTTGAAGAAGATGGAAGAGAAGCCGGGCGGCAATGGTGTGCCGCTATGACGAGCGGCTTGCATCACAGGTCTATGCAACACGGCAGTCCATGAGCAGCGCACGCCAGCCGCCGCCATCGGGCGAGCAACATGCCGCTTCGGCGCCGTTGACCCAGAAGTCCGGCACGCTACGCATCTCGACGCGAGGGCCTGGCTGCTACGACATCACGCATGAGGTTGCATCCTGGATCGGGCAGTGCGGCGCGCGCGACGGGCTGCTGACGCTCTTCATCCGCCACACCTCGGCATCGCTCTTGATCCAGGAGAACGCCGACCCCGACGTTCAGCGCGATCTTGTCGACGCCTTGCGGAAGCTGGCGCCCGAAGGCCCGCACTATCGACACGACAGCGAGGGGCCTGACGACATGCCGGCCCACATCAAGGCCATGGTGATGCCCGTCTCGCAGGCCGTTCCCGTCAGCGCTGGGCGCATGCGTCTCGGAACTTGGCAGGGGATCTATGTGGTCGAGCACCGCGCCCACCCCCACACCCGCGAGGTCGCACTGCAGTTTATCGGCGTCTGCAACTGAGATTGTGTCGAGACCGGTCGTGTCGCGCGCCGTCAGCCTGCGCTGCGACGCTGCTTCAAACGCAATCGCCGCATCTCGCGATCGTAGAGTATTTCGCCACCGGGCACGCGGATGTCGCGTACCAGTTCCAGGTCGTGTCGGCTCGGTTTCGGCGTCATCACAGAAACCACCATTGCCGCAATCGCCGCCGCGGGCAGCGCTATTCCCGCCGCAACAATTCCTGAAGTGGATATCCAGCCCGCCTCGCTGGCAATGATTGCTCCCGCCGACAGTCCGAAGCCCGCGATCATCCCCGCCAGCGCTCCGAAGCCGTTCAGCCGCTTCCACCACACCGAGAAAGCAAGGATCGGGAACGCAGTCGCCCCTGTGATCGTGACGGCCCACAACAGCAGCGACAGCGGGTCGGTCGGCGTGACAAGCGCGATTGATGCGCCAGCGCCAAGCGCCGCTGCCAGCATCGCACGCGCCATCATGAGTCTTACCGTATCGCTCGGCGGCTCCCAGGTTAGGCCGTTGATGATGTCTTCGGAAAGCAGATTGCCAAGTGCCAGGGCGGCAGCGCCGATGCTGGCGAGAGCCGCTGCCATTGCCGACGCAGCGGCCAGATAGATCACCGCAACGGGCAGCCCGCTCACCATCGGCAGCGCCAGGAAGATGCCGTCGCGCCAGAACGAAACCGAGCTGACCGTGACCTGTCCTGACTTGGGTGCCAATTGCGCCAGCCCTGTTCGCCGCAGGTCATCGAGCCAATGCGGCATCTGGGTTGTCTCGGTCGAAAGCAGCAGGTCCATCACCGGCGCCCTCATGAACGCGGCGACCGAAGTCATGGTCAAAACCAGTAGTCCGAAAAAGAACGTCGCCCAGCCGAGCGACTTGCGCGCCTCGTGCACGCCTGGCGTTGCCGAAACGCGCGGCAACAGCCACGGCGCCGAAGCCAGACCTGCCGCGACCGTCAGCATTGTGATCACGAACGCGGCCGGCCCGATCCCGCCGAACGGCGTTGCGAACCGCTTGGCGATGATCGCATACCCTTCGCCCGGCAACTCGAATCCGAACGGCGAAGCGGCAACCGCAGGTAATGCCAACGCCGCTTCCTGCCGGATGAGGTTGCGCACGATCGGACCATAGGTGAGCTGCGGCAGTGGTAGCTTGCTCACCATCACCGCCACCACCGCCACCGGCACGAGGAAGGCGAGCAGGACCGTGATCGCCTGCGCCGAATTGGCCCACGACAGCGAGCGCATGCCGCCCAGGACGATCGTCACCAGAACCGTAAGCGCAAGAAATGGCAGCAGCGTTGCCGCCGGCGTGCCGGTGAGCCAGGCCCCGACACTGCTCGCAACTCGCAGCTCTGCCGCGATCAACAGCATCATCGGCACGGCGAGCAGCACGGCGGCGAGCAGCCGCAGGAAGTGGCTCTCGAACCGGCGGCCGAGATAGGTTGGCACCGTGTAGGCGCCGAACTTGCGCAGGAATGGCGCCAGAAGGATCGCCATCACCACGAACCCGGCGAGCCCGCCGATGGTGATGGCTAGGCCATCGAAGCCACTGACGAAAAAGACGCCTGTCAGCGTGACGAGTCCCGTTGCACCCAGAGCTGACACGGCCAGTGCCAGCCCCGTGAACACCGCCGGCACCCTTCGCCCGGAGGCAAAGTAGTCGATCGGTTGCCGCGTCGCCGAGGCGAGCCCGATGGCCCCGTAAAGAACAATCGGTCCGATCATCATCATCCAGCGCAGCACCACGTCGGACATACCGAGCTGCTCGAAGATCGCCGTCAGGAAGAACACCGCCGCAAGCGCGCTGGCGAAGATCCCGAAATAGGTTCCCAGGCGCGGATTTACGAATCGGGTAGGAGGCGTGAACGTCATGCGGGGCTCGGCTCGATCATGGCACGCGGCTTGAGGGCATTGGGTCGCTAACGTCGCGAAAAGTCCCAGGGCCGGCCGCTTGCCCTGAGTAGCGGCGACGGCAATGGCGCCTATGAGATCAGGAATCTTCGTGCGCGCCATGCCAGTGGTCGACGGCATCCTGGCGGTTGGCGAAGCTCGCCACCGTCGCCAGCGCGATGACGAAGATCCCGTGCGCCGTGATGAAGTAGCCGATCGGGAAACCCAGGAAGCGCTCCGCGTTGAGCGGCTCGCTGTAGAGCGGCAATACGATGATCACGAGCAGGAACGGCAGCAGGCTCGCCAGCATCTGCGTCTTGGTGTGCCGCCAGTAGGGCTTTCGCTCTTTTCGCTCGATCATGTCAGCTCCTGTCGCATCTCGCCTTCTGTTGTCATTCCCGGGCGCATTGGCGCACTTCGCCCGGTTCGGGTAGCCATTCCGATCGCCTGCCGCACAAGCATGAGTGCCACAACCCCTGGCTCGCCGGCATCACAGCCTCCGCTGTGTACTGGCATACCAGGCAATCATCAGTCGCCCGCACCTTCGCCGACGCTCCCTGGCCAGGCATCCCCGGATGTGGTCATTCGGATCCTCACACAGCGACCAATGGTATTCTTAACATGAGGGCCGCCAACTTTCCCGGCCCGAAAGGCCACTCAGTCCCTTGCTTAAATTTGGATCTGTGTCAGAACTGCGACGCAGCGTCGCAAGTTTGGCGACGTTACTCATGAGGTGCGCCATGATCGCTCTGTTTGGTGGGCGCCGAATTGAATTTGCGGGCAGCGGCAGGATGATAGTCGGGAGGTGATATGTTGTCCTACCGGATCGTGATCGTCGACGATCATCCTCTGTTCCGCGGTGCGCTCAATCAGGCACTGTCGGCAGCCTTGGAAAGCTCCGAGATTATTGAAGCCGGTTCACTCGACGAGTTGACCGAGAAACTGGCGGCCGGCCTCGAGGCCGATCTCATCTTGCTGGACCTGACGATGCCCGGCGTGCACGGCGTTTCCGGCTTGGTGTTCCTGCGCGGACAGCATCCCGAGATCCCGGTCATGATCGTCTCGGCGAACGACGACCCGGCCACCATCCGTCGCTGCATGGATTGCGGAGCCTCCGGCTTCGTGCCGAAGTCGCAACCGGTCGACCAGATCCGCGCCGCCGTACGCAGCGTGCTCGATGGCAACATCTGGTCGCCGCCCGACATTGACCTCTCCACCGCCAGCGATGAGGAGACCAACGACCTCATCTCCCGCCTGTCGTCACTGACGCCGCAGCAGGTTCGCGTCCTGATGATGCTGGGAGAGGGCCTGCTCAACAAGCAGATCGCCTACAAGCTGGGTGTGTCGGAAGCCACCATCAAGGCCCACGTATCCGCCATACTTCAGAAGCTCGGAGTCGACAGCCGCACCCAGGCGGTCATTGCTGTCAACAGGATCGACAACGGCTCCTGGCAGAAGATCGCCAACTGATTGCAGCCCAGTTTGCAGTCCAGTGACGCCGTCCGACGGCCGGCGAAACTTGCCCCACCAAAGCTAATCAACGCGAAACGCTATTCCGCGGCGGCCTGCCGGCGCGTCGTCAGCTGTGTCAGGATCGCGCGCAGCGCTGCCGCCTTGAGTGGTTTGCGCAGCAGCTGGAATTCGTGCGACTTGACCTCCCGCTGCACGTCGAGCGAGTGATCGGCCGTGATGATGACCGCAGGCACGTTGCGATTGAGCGTCTTGCGGATTCGCTGCACCGCATCGACGCCGGTTCCGCTGTCGAGATGATAGTCGGCGAGCACGATCTCCGGGTCGATGCGCCCTTCCGCGAGCAGCGCCACCGCTTCGGCCGCGCTTGGGGCCGTCTTGACCGAGCATCCCCAGCCCGTCAGCAGTGCCTCCATGCCGGTCAGCACGACAGCCTCGTTGTCGATGCATAAGACCGCCAATCCTGCAAGGCTGCCCGGCCGAGCCTGGGCCGCCGGTTGTACGATCGGAGCTGCCCGCTTCTCCGCGCGCACAAGCCTGACCGAGAAGGTCGAGCCGCGGCCCGGTACGGAGTTCAGGTGGACCGGATGGTTCAGCACGCGGCCGATGCGCTCGACGATCGACAGGCCGAGCCCCAGTCCGCGCACGTTCGACCCCGGCCCCTCCAATCGCTGGAACTCCTTGAAGATGACGGTCTGTTTGTCGGCGGGAATGCCTGGTCCGGTGTCGAGCACCTGCACCTCGACCTCTGCGCCGCGCCGGCGCGCGCCCAGCAGCACCGAACCCGAGCGCGTATACTTGATGGCGTTTGCCACCAGGTTCTGCAGCACGCGCCGCAACAGCCGGCGATCGGATCGCACCCACAAAGACGTCTTTGCTGAACTGAGCCGCAGACCCTTCTCGCGCGCCATCGGCTCGAACTCGACCATCAGCTGCGAAAAGACCTCGGCCAGCGGGAATTCGCTCATGTCGGGTTCGAGCCGCCCGGCATCCATGCGCGAGATCTCGATCAGCGCCGAGAAGATCTCCTCCACCGCGGCAAGCGAGGCGTCGACGTTACGGGCAAGTTGATGCTCGCCCTCGGCAAGCGACCGCTCGCACAAGCTCGTCGCATAGAGCCGCGCAGCATTGAGCGGTTGCAGGATGTCGTGGCTCGCTGCGGCCAGGAACCGCGTCTTGTCGAGATTGGCTTCGTCGGCCTTGGATTTTGCGATCGCCAGCGCTGCGTTCACCTCGAGCAGCTCGGCGGTACGCTCGCGCACCCGTCGTTCCAGTGTCTCATTGGCGCGCGCCAGGGCATTGGCGGCGGCGACGCGGTCGGTGATATCCGAGAAGGTCGCGACGAGTCCGCCCTGCGGCAGCGAACTCGTGCGGATCTCGATGTGGCGCCGGCCGTCGAGGATGCGCTCCTGGAACGTTTCCTTTCTGACTGCCAGACGGTAGAGCCGGCTTTCGATCAGTTGGTCGATGTCACCTGATCCGAAATCGCCTCGCTCCGCCGCCACCCGCAGGATCTTGTCGAGCGGTGTGCCCACCCGGCCTATCTCTGGCGGCAGCTCGAGCAGCTCTCTGAACTGGCGATTCCAGCAAATGAGCCGCATCTCCTTGTCGAAGACCGATAGCCCATGCCGCACCTGATCGAGTGCCGACTGCAAGAGATCGCGATTGTATTGCAGGGCATCCGATGCATCATCGAGCAGCTTCATCGCCGATTGGCTCGACATGCTGCCGCGCTTCAACAGGAGCGACAGGACGAGACGCGCCGAGGCCGAGCCGATAGCGCTTGAAAGCAGATACTCCGCGAAGCGCACGGCCTGGATGTCGGCTTCACCGTCGCGCGCCGTTCCAAGGTTGCGGCTCGCAAGGTATTCCGTAAACGAGCGCTCGGCGCGGTCGATTCCAACATACCGCCCGACACAGCGCTCCAGATCCGCCATGGTGATATTGGTGCGCCACAAGCGGAACGACGGAGCCGTCGCGCTGGCCCGCGGGGCTTCGTCCGGCACGAAGAGTTGTGCCTGGATCCGCTCGATTGGCTCGGGCGGCCGCAGCAGGGAAACCGCGAGATAGGTAAGAACGTTGGCCGAAATGCTCCACAGCACGCCATGCGTGAGCCGCTCGAACTGAAGATAGAAGAGCGTCTGCGGCCGCAACAGCCCGAATCCGAAGGGGCCATCGTCGACGATCGACATGGGCAGGAAGCCGGCCTTTGCGAACCACGGCAGCACGAGCGTGTAGGCCCAGATCGCCGTACCTGCACAAATCCCGGCAATGGCGCCGCGCGCGGTGCCTTTGCGCCAGATGAGGCCGATGAAGAAGGCAGGCGCGAACTGCGCGATGCCCGCGAACGACAGCAGGCCGATCGCGGCCAAACCGTGCGATCGTCCGACCGACTGGTAGACCGTATAACTGAGCAGCAGGAGTCCGGCGATTGCGATGCGCCTGATGAAGAGCAGCGAGCTCGCAATGTCCTCGTGCTTCGGCGCCCCGATCAAGTTCTGCCTGAGCAGCAGCGGAATGACGAGACCATTGCAGGCCATGACGGCAAGCGCAACCGATTCGACGATCACCATCGCCGTCGCCGCCGATAGACCGCCCAGGAACGCGATCAGTGTCAGTGCCTTGTTTCCGCCTGCGATCGGCACCGACAGCATGAAGAAGTCGGGATCATGGGTGGCGGGGTTCAGCGAGATCAGTCCGCCCGCTGCGACCGGAACAACGAAGATATTGATCAGCAGCAGATAGAGCGGGAACAGCCAGGCCGCGCGCTTGACCTCGGTTTCCGAGTTGTTCTCGACGACCGTCACGTGAAACTGTCGCGGGAGCAGGATCACCGCTACGAAGCTCAGCAGCGTCACCGTCAGCCACATACCGCCGTTGAGGCCTTGGCCAAACGTGTTGCGCACGAGGTCGCTCGCGGACGCCCGGGCGATAAAGCCCTCTAGTCCTCCGTAGAAGCTGAAGACAACGAACAGGCCGACCGCGATGAACGCCACCAGCTTGACCACCGACTCGGCGGCGATGGCAAGCATGAGACCGTCTTGATGTTCGGTTGCGTCGACGTGACGTGTGCCAAACAGGATCGCGAATGCCGCAAGCAGCAATGTTATCAGGAGTGCTGTGTCGACTTGGCCCAGCAGCGGTACGGCGATGACCGACAGCGCGTCGGCTCCAAGCACGGTCTCGATCGAAACGCTGATCGCCTTGAGCTGAAGTGCGATGTATGGCAGCGAACCGAGAATGGCGACGATCGTGACGATTGCTGCCACAGCCTGGCTCTTGCCGTAGCGCGCGGCGATGAAGTCGGCGACCGAGGTAAGGTTCTGGCTCTTGGCAATGCGCACGATGCGCAGCAGCAACGGGTGGGCGACAGTGAAGAGCAGGATGGGTCCGAGATAGACAGGTATGAAGTCGTAGCCGGTCGTTGCCGCCAGGCCGACGCTGCCGAAGAAGGTCCACGAGGTGCAATAGACGGCAAGCGACAGCGCGTAGATATAGGGGCGGCCGGAATGCGCATCTGCCAACCGCAGCGTTCTGTCACCGATCCAGGCAATTGCAAACAGCCCGCTCAGGTAGAGCAGCGCGACAACGACGATAAGCCAGCTTTCAATCATCGGACTGTCGTAATCGACGCAACACTCATTAGAGCCATGTGATTGGGTCCGGTTCGGCCCAACTTCTGGTGGCACCAGGGTCCAGGCTTAGCGCTCGCAGCAGGCATTCTGCCTTGCCTAAGGAGAAAAGTCAGGGCTTTTCATGGATATGCATCCGCAACCGGGCACCTGTAAGATTTCTCAGCAGCGCTCCGGCAGCTGCGAGAATTGCCGAAAGTGCGTATTTCGGTCGTTCTTCGATGTTGCACTTGGCCGTTAACAATATGGGCCAAGCCGATTGCCCGCCCGCGATTTCTTAAATAATTTCAGTGCGCGGTCCGATTCGAATCTCGTCTTCGGGGGCCGACTTGCAGACACGGCAGCTCACCAGTCGGTAGTATTCGGTTGCAATCGCGCCGGCTGGCACAAATCGAAAAGGATTCGCCCATGGGGATGCTCCAGGAGTTCAGGGAATTTGCCGTCAAAGGCAACATGATCGATATGGCCGTCGGTATCATCATCGGTGGCGCATTCGGAACGATCGTCAAGTCGCTGGTCGAGGACGTCATCATGCCGCCGATCGGAATGATGTTGGGCGGCGTAGATTTTTCAGATATCAAGATTCCGCTCAAGGCCGCCGCGGAAGGCAAGGCCGCTGTCACCATGAACATCGGTACCTTCCTGAACAACGTGATCAGCTTCCTCATCATCGCCTGGGCCGTGTTCATGCTGGTCAAGGCCATCAACGAGCTGAAGAAGCGCTTCGAGAAGGAAAAGGCTGCCGCTCCTCCGGCAGAGCCGTCTTCGACCGACAAGCTGCTCATGGAAATCCGCGACGCCGTCAGGAAGTAAGCGGCAGGCGACGCATGATTGCTCGATTGGAGCATGTTTAGCTGAAGTGTGAGCGGTTCAGCGTGAAGAACATGCTCAACTGAAAAAGATGGAGCGCGTTCGCGATTCTTTTCGAAGTGAACGCGACCTAGAAAGACACCCCGAAACCCAGGTTTCGGGGTGTCTTCATTTCATGTCTCCGTCACTCCAGGGGCGGATGCAACCTGTTCTCTGCTCCAAGTTCATTGTTAGGAGCAGCTGCCGCCGCCCAGCACGCAGAATTTTGCGCAATGGGAATGGCACAGCTTGACGGCGCCCTTATCGAACATGCCGCCGTTCGCGCGCGCCGCTTGCCTGAGCGTTTCGCCCATCTCGAAGTCGGGCTCGTACGGCAGCAGCGTGCATGGCACCACCACAGGACGCTCTGCACTCTTCCGCTTCACCACCATCCGCGACGTGGCGCACATCATGCTGCCGGGCGAAAGCCCAAGCTCGCCCCAGCACGAGGTAGTCACTTCCTGCACGTCGTGCAGTCCATCCATTTCGGGAAAGAGCACCGTCGCCATGGGATCATCAGCGTCGATTGGCCAGCCCCGGTCGCGGTAGAGCGCGGCAAATCCCGCCCGCGCCTCAGCATCGCTTTCGCCCCAGCAGGTACGCCCAGCCACCGTGATCTTGAAGCCGTTGCCGGCAAGCCAATCGATTCCCTCCAGGACCTTGCCCCACGTCCGCGCGCCGCGCTCTGCCTCGTGCAGCGCCTGCGTGTGATGATCGAGGCTGACACGCATTGTCAGCCGGTCGCGATACTGCCGACTGAGCTCGATGAGACCTGCTTTCACATCCGGCCGCAGCATGGGCTGCATCGCATTGGTGAGCACCAGCACCTCGAAATCCATGCGAAGGGCATCGCCGAGCATTTCGATGAGCTGCGGATTGAGGAACGGCTCGCCGCCGGTGAAGCCGATCTCGCGCGTTCCCGCATTGCGCGCTTCTGCGAGAAATGCTCGCGTCTCCTCGGCGCTGATGTAGACGAGCCGATCGTTCGACGGGCTCGACTCGATGTAGCAGTTGGCGCAGGTGATGTTGCACAAGCTGCCCGTGTTGATCCAAAGCGTGTCGAGCCGCCTCAGCGCAACCTTCGCGCGCGGCTCTCCGTTGGCGGTCCGGTCAGGATCGGAAAACTTCTCGATTGTCGCTTCGGCGTTCAGCAAAGCACCGCTGCGCATGGACATGTCGTTGGGCTCCACCAGGAATTTCGTGACGGCGTTGAACAGCACTACGGTTGTCCGGCGCCGAATGTTACGGGGTGCAGTGCCGGAAATGTGGTCAAGAGTACGCGGGACCATATCACGAGCAGGTGATCCTACGAGATAACCGGCCTTGGCAATTCCGCAAGCGACAACGAGCAGCGCAGGCCACCGCGATCGCCGGTCCTCGGTCGCCCTGGCGAGTGACTTTCACCTCTCGGTGATCGCCACAGCGTGGCGTTGGCTTGCCGCCACCGCATCTTTCCCGTCAGTTCCCCATGTGCTAGATCATTGACCGCTGCGGGCGTAGTTCAGTGGTAGAACGACAGCTTCCCAAGCTGTATGTCGTGGGTTCGATTCCCATCGCCCGCTCCAAATCTCGCCTGTCAATTCCGGAAACAACTTTGCTGAGCCAGCGGTGATAGCAGCGACTGTGCTCATACGTCCCGCGCGCGCCGCCCCCACATCGCAAACACCGGATCCGATACGCTGCTCTCCGCAATGTGCCGGTCGTCCTCCGGTCGCGGCAGGCCCTCGACGGAAAGCGAGTGCAGATCCTCGAACCGCCCCGTCAGCAGGAAATATTCGAGCACCAGACCGAGCCGCTCATTGGGGTGCGCATCGCGCCACACCTTGATCACCTTCGGCGGAAACCAGCGGTTGGAGAATGTGACCGCGAGCACCCCGCCAGGCTTCAGCATGCGTGCCACCTCGGCGAACACGGCAAGCGGATCGACCAGATATTCCACCGACACCGTGCAAATGACGGCATCGAACGATCCGGTCTCAAAGGGCAGCACCGGCTGCACATTGAGGTCGTGGACGACGCGCTCGTTGAGCGCCGGATTGGCTGCAAGCTCCTCCGCGTTCATGCCGAGCCCGGCCACGTGCCGCAAGGACAAGCCTTGAGGCAGATGCGACGCGACGCTGCTCATCAGGTCGAGCACGCTGTCGCCCGGTTGGATGAGATCGGCGTAAAGCTCCGTCACCACCGCGATGGCCGCGCGGTCGAGGTGGGTCACTAAGCGCGCATTGGCGTAGAAGTCGCCGTCGTCACCCTCCGCGATCCGCTCGTTCCAATTGCGCACGAAGAATTGCGTCGGACGGTTGTCGGCGCGCACCTGCATCCCGGCGCCGCTGATGAGCGTTTCGCCCCAATCCTGGCAGCGCCCGCCGACATCCGAGAGCTTGTCCTTAATGTCGCGAACGGTGACAGACACACTGGCATCGAACCCCGCGAACGGTGGATTGAGGTCAGCAACGATCGCGTCGGGCGTCGCATCGACAACCCGGAACGGCTGCAGGCTGTCGCGGTAGATGCCCCCGATCCCCGCGCGGTAAAGCGTGCCGGACGGCAGGAACCGGCCGGCATCCGCATGACAGACAACTCCGTTTGCCAGTTCGCCCGAGAACTGCCGGCGGTCGATCGTGCGCACCAGTGACGACTGCCGCGGTCCGGCAAGCTGCGATGCACCAAGCGACCGGCCTACCTGCTC